>CAZYSK010000089.1:0-22740 GCA_964649415.1 uncultured Anaerolineales bacterium | reverse complement strand
GCCGAACTCCTCGCGCACGATGCGCACGATCTCCTCGGCGTGGTTGTCGTCCTTGGCGAAGATGAGCGTCTTGGGGACCTCCTCCCGCCCGGGGAAGATGTCGGTGCGGAGGCGGTCGCGGAAGGTCTGGATCACAGTGCGGATCTGGTCGGGGGTCTGGACCTGGGTGTCGAGCCGGCCCGCCTCGTACACCAGATCCTCGTCGAGTTGCTCCCAGCGTTGGCGGCGGGTTTTACGGTCTCGCTTGCCCACCCACTCGCCGGCCTCGACGGTGCTGCCCTGCTCGGTGATGCGCGTGCGGATGCGGTACACCCAGCCGTCCACGTTGACGCCGTCGACGATGGCCTGCCTATCCGTGTACTCCATCACCAGGTTCTGGTGGAAGAAGCCAAACGTCTGCTTGGAGGGCGTGGCCGTCAGGCCGATCAGGTAGGCGTCGAAGTACTCCAGCACCTGGCGCCAGACGTTGTAGATGGAGCGGTGGCATTCGTCGATGACGACGAAGTCGAAGTACTCGACGGGAAAACCGGGGTTGTAGACCACAGGCTTGGGCGCGTCGCCGAAGACGTGCACCATCGTCGCCAGGGGCCTCTCTTCCATCCCGACGTCCATCTCCGGTTCGCCCCTGAGCATCGAGTAGAGGCGCTGCACGGTGGTGATGACCACCTTGCTCACCGAGTCGAGGGCGTTGCTCGTCATGTGGTGCACGTTGTACAGCTCGGTGAACTTGCGCCCATCGTCGGGGGTGACGAACTGGTTGAACTCGTTGTAGGCTTGCAGGCCCAGGTTGGTGCGGTCCACCATGAAGAGCACCCGGTTCGCGCCGGCGTGCTTGATCAGCCGATAGACGAAATTAACGGCGGTGTAGGTCTTGCCGCTGCCGGTGGCCATCTGGATCAGGGCGCGGGGCCGATCCTGGGCAAAGGAGCGCTCCAGGTTGCGGATGGCGCGGACCTGGGCCGTCCACAGGCCCCCGGTGGCCAGGGGCGGCATGTGGCGCAGGCGGTCGCGGAGCGTCTGAGTGCGAGCGGTGTAGGGTTCCCCTCCCTCGCCGATCCGCACGCCGGCCCGCACGCCCCCGGCCCACTCCATCAGCGTCTCGGGCTGGTGGAAGGTGAAGACGCGGCGGCTGCGGGCGTCTGGGTCCCGGTCGTCGGCGAAGAAGGTCTCGACGCCGGTGGACTCGTAGCGGAAGGGCAGCGGATCGTGCCAGGCCAGGGGCTGGAGCAGGTCGGGCAGCCCCGCGCAGTACTTCATCGCCTGGGGCTCGACGCCGCTGAGGGACGTGCCGGCGGGCTTGGCCTCGACGACGCCGATGGGGCGGCCTCCGGCCAAGAGCAGGTAGTCCACCTCGCCGGTGGTGAGGGGAAACTCGCACACCGCGACGCCATCGGCGGCGGTGCGGTTCATCCGGGCGCGGGTCTGCACCTGCCAACCCGCGTCCTCCAGCATGCGGTCTATGTGTTCCCGGGCTTTCCCTTCGGGTGTGAGGCTCGGCATCGTGGGCTCCGTTCCGTGTCCCCGATCATCAACCGACGCAGCCGGACGGGACTCAACACCAGTATACACCTGTCGGCCAATTATGCAAATCCGAGGCCACGAGATGGGCCGGGCGTGCAGGGGGACCCAAGATGACAAGGGGACGGGGGGACAAGGGGACAAGGAGAGAGGGGAAGTTCGTAGTGGGCGCTTCAGCGCCTCTGAAGGCGATGACCGCCCACTACGAACGCGAGATCCCCGCTGAAGCGGGGCGTCCGTCCTAAAGCCGCATCTCACACACTTTGCGGAAGTGGTAGCCGTAGATGGCGAACGTCACCGCCTCCGCGAACAGTGCCGGGCGGCGGAAGAGGGTCCACAGCAGGAGATTCCAGTAGTGGCGCCGCTCCCTCCCGAAGATGCCCAGGCGGAAGACCGAGCGGAAGAAAGCCATGACGTGCTGGAAATCGAGGCGGACCTTGATCTTGGGAGGCTCATACTCCCGCAGAAAGGTCTTGACGCGCTCGTAGTAATGGGCAGGCGAGTAGATGTGCTCCATGATGCTCTTGTACCCCTGGCGCAAGACCTCCGGGTCCATTCGGGGGATGATGTTCGTCGTACCATCCACGTTGTCGCCCGACATCTTGTTGAGCAGACGTCCCTCCTGCTTCAGACGTTCATAGAGCCGCGTGCCGGGAGGTGCCTGCAGCAGCCCCACCATCGCCGTCACGATCCCGCTCTTCTGAATGAAGTCAATCTGTCGCTGGAAGATCGAGGGCGTATCGTGGTCGAAACCGACGATGAACCCGCCTTGCACCTGCATCCCCGCCCGCTGGATGCGCTTGACGTCCGCGACCAGGTCACGGTTCGTGTTCTGCTTCTTGCTGCACTCGACCAGGCTGCCGTCGTCCGGTGTCTCGATGCCGATGAACACCTGGTTGAACCCCGCCTCGACCATCATGTGCATCAGGGGCTCGTCGTCTGCCAGGTTGATCGAGACCTCGGTGTGGAACGTGACCCCCTCTCGCCGCCCCTGCCACTCGATGAGCGCAGGCAACAGCTCGGTCTTGAGGATCCGCTTGTTCCCGATGAAGTTGTCGTCCACGAAGAAGACCGATCCGCGCCATCCGGCTTCATAGAGACTGTCTAGCTCGGCGATGATCTGCTCCGCGCTCTTCGTGCGCACCCGATGGCCCAGCATCGCCGTTATATTGCAGAAATCGCAGTTGAACGGACAGCCGCGCGTGAACTGGATACACATCGTAGCATAGCGCCCTAGATTGGCCAGCTCCCACATGGGGGCCGGTGTCTGCCGGAGGTCGGGGAACTCGGAGGTCTCGTAGACGCGCCGGGCACACCCCCGCTCCAGATCCTCCAGGAAGGGCGGGAGCGTGAGCTCGGCCTCGTTTAGCACGAAGTGATCCACTTCCTCGAATTGCTCGTGCTCGCTGATGAAGATCGGTCCACCGACGACCACGGTGACCCCCGCCTCCTTGCAGCGGGAGATCACCTGGCGCGCCGTTTCCCGCTGCACCGTCATGGCACTGACAAACGCGTAATCGGCCCACGCCAGATCCCTGGCCCTGAGCTTCCGCACGTTGAGGTCAATCAGGCGCTTCTCCCACTCCTCGGGGAGCAGCGAGGCGACGGTCAACAGCCCCAAGGGTGGCAGGGAAGCCCGCTTGCGGATGAACCTGAGCGCATGCTTGAAGCTCCAGAACGTGTCCGGGAACTCAGGGTATATCAGTAAGGTATTCAACGCATCTCCTTTCGTCTTTTCGTCTCTACTTCGCTCTCTGCTACGCATCTCAGGGAAGGATCAGGCTGATCAAACCGCTGATCAGGCTGCCCACTCCCACGATCACGCCGACGACGATGATCCACGCAATGGACACGAGACTAAGAAACAGCGCCAGCGCACGAGCCAGGCCCCGCGCTTTGTCCTTGCCTCTCGCCAGCACGATCGGTAGCACGATGGAACCCGCGATGATCCACGTCTCAAACAACCACAGGAAGCTCCAATGACTCCAACTCCCGGTCAATGAGCTGTAGGCGAGCAGCGCGCCCGTGCCGAGTATGACGCCGATAGGAAGCAGCATCCAGATGGAAGAGGTGACGTACATGATGATACACAGACCCCAGGCGACCAGGAAGATCTCCATCGTCCACCCTCGCTCGTAGACGTCCCACAGACCTGTCGGCGCGGCCATGGTGAGCATACACAGGTTGCTGATAGCCAGGAGTCCCAGCGCGCCCAGAACCGCCGCTCCCACCCGGCCCCGCGCACGTGGGCGCTCCGCACCCTCTATCCTCCGCCCCTTCACCTTTCCGCGCGTTGCCTTCTTGCGCGCCCCTTTGCCACGGGCCGGGCGCTGCGCAGCCAGGCCAGCGCCCGGTATCTCGCCTACAGGCTGTGCGCCTGCCTCCTGCTCTGGGCGCGGGGACCGCGCCCCTACAGCTCGCTTCCCTGCTTCTTCCTCCTCCTGCGCCTCGCTCCGCACTGACTCGGCCGCGTCCTGCAACACCGTGGCCATCTTGTTGATGCCCACGTGTGCCATCGCCCCCATCGCGTTCAGCAGGTCTTTCCCCGCCCCCCGGAGTGCCTGTCCCACGTCCGCGCCCTCCGCCGCCAGGCGGGTGCCCAACGTCGCGTCCGTGTCGTCCTGGGCAAAGTGGGCGTCGGTGATCCTCTCGCGCGCCGTGCCGGAGAAGATAGCCACCGACTCAGACGGGGCATCCGCTGTCTTAAACGACAGGGGCAACGAGATGCGCGCCGGGAGCTCGACCTCCGCCTCCTCGGCCGCCCCGCGCAACGCCAGGGCCATCTCCTCAGCGCTCTGATAGCGATCCTCCGGACGCTTGGCCAGTGCCTTCAGCACCACGCGCTCGAAGGACTCGGGGATGTCAGGTGCGATGAGGCGCGGCAGCGGCAGGGGATCGTTGACGTGTTTCATCAGCACAGCCAGCGGCGTGTCGGCCTCGAAGGGCGTGCGCTGCGTCATCATCTCATATAACACGATACCCAGCGAATAGATATCGCTGCGCGCATCGCTCTGCCCTTCCATCCCCTGCTCCGGCGCCATGTAGCTCAACGTGCCCAACAACGCGCCGGAGAGCGTGTGGCGCGTGCTGCCGACGATCTGGGCAATGCCAAAATCGGCGACGACCGCCTGCCCGCGCTTGTTCAGCAGGATGTTGGCGGGTTTGATGTCGCGGTGCACCATGCCCTCGCTGTGCGCGTAGGCCAATCCATCGAGCACGTCGAGCAGGACGCGCACGGTCTCGCCGTACGCCATCCGCTCGCCTCGCACGCGGTAGTCGATCAGGCGCGTCTTGAGCGAGTCGCCCTCCAACAACTCCATCACCATGTAGTAGACATCGTCCTGCATGTCGAAATCGAAGACCTGGACGATGTTGGGGTGGCGCAGCGCAGCCACCGCCTGGGCCTCGCGCCGGAAGCGCACGCGCCACGACGCGGCGCCTCCTTCCTCTTCCTCCACCAGGTCAGAGCGCAACACCTTGATCGCCACGTAGCGGTCCAGTTGTGGGTGGTACGCCCGATAGACGCGCGCCATCCCACCGCGGCCCAGCGGCTCCAGCACACGATACCTGCCAAGCGTCCGACCTTGTAGAGACGCAGGAGTCATTTCGTTTTCCCCCTCGCGCGGCGATGACTGGCCCGTGTTCTCAGGGAGGAGGGTGTTGTCCATAGCATTCATGATCCACCTAACCTGAGGACAGGATACCACGTTTTCGGCCGGGCTGCCTATCTGTCAGCTAACAGCCGACCATCCGGCCCCAATTAGCGAAACACGTGAAACGTGAGCCCTTCCACGTTTCACGCGTCACGGGTAGCAGCGCAGAATACAGCGTCCAGACAGAACCGGATGCCACCCTGCTTGGGTGGCAATACACTCACCCACGTGCGACGAGCTTGTAGCCCAGGCCGCGCACCGTGAGCAGCAGTTGCGGGTTGGCCGGGTCGAGCTCAAGCTTGGAACGCAGCCGGCGCACCAGGTTCTCAATCTGGTAATCGTAGACACCCTCGTGGTATTCGGGCCAGACGGCGTCACCGATGTCGTCCTTCGAACAAACCTCTCCACAGCGTGTGTGCAAATACGCGAGCAGCGCGAACTCCTTGGGAGAAAGCTCAACCGCGCGCCGGTCCACCCGCACGACACCCGCCGCCACGTCCACCTCCAGCGCCGGGAAAGGGGTGTCGCGGTACGTGATGTCGGGGTCGCGGAAAGTCAAGACCACGTCACCGATCGCGATCCGATCGCCGTCGTGCAACGCGACAGGAACCAGCACTCGCTCGTCGTTGAGGAACGTGCCGTTCGTGCTGCCCATGTCTTCCAGCATCACGCGCCAGCCCTCGCGCCGCACGCGCGCGTGTTCGCGCGAAACGCGTTTGCTGGTGACGACGATGTCGTTCTCGACCGCGCGGCCTATGGTGATGTCCTCGCCAACCAAGGTATGCTCTCGACCAACAGGATCTACGAGGAACGGTGACTGCTCGGTTGAAGTCTCACTTGTGGTCATCGCGCACCTCCGCCCCCCAAGTGTACCTAAACCGGCCAACTCTGTCAAACCGCCGACGGATTCCAACAGCGCCATAGACGTCAACCTCCATATCTTGCAAGCCGCAAAAGCAAGGTGCACCACCAGGAATCTCCAGGGGTGCACCGTGGTCTGACCTATCCGCTCCGTCCGTTCGTCGTCACGCACGCAGCGCGGCGGAGCGGGGCGCCGCGTCACGCATGCTACTCGTACGCCAACGCCTCCCGCACGCTGACCCGCGTCGCCCGGAGCGCCGGAAACAGGCTCGCCAGCGCCGAAAGCACCTGCACGGCCACCAGCCAGAGCAACAGCCCCGCCATCGAGTAGCGGAAATCCAGCGGAACGTTCAACATCGCCTTGCCCACGACGTTGCTGAACGCCAGCGAGCCCACGTAGCTGAGCGGCCCGGCGAGCGCCCAACTCAAAGTCCCCAGCAGCACGCCCTCGCCCACGAATATCCCAACGATAGCGGCCGAGTGCGCACCGATGGCGCGCATGACGCCGATCTCCCGCCCTCGCTCGACCACGTTGATGGACATCGTGCCCATCAGCCCAATGCCGCCTACAAGCGCAGCCAGCACCGCCATCCCCAGCATCAAGTACACGAATATGTCAAACTGTGCCCGGTTCAGCCTGCGCGACTCACCGGCGCTCATGAAGTACACAGCCTCGACGCGGTGCGCGGTGTACGCCGCGCGCAGGTCGCGTATCAGCTCCTCGTGCGCCTCGAAATCGTGCCGCTCGGAGGTCGCCATAACGAAGGACCCCCGATTGGCGTTGCCGATGTCCCGTGCCAGGGTGTCGAAGGGGACAAAGTTGTCGTGCTGATCGTTGTTGATGTTGAGGATCGTGCCCACCACCGTCCAGGTCAACTCCTCCCCGGCGACGGTCAGCGTGACTTGATCGCCCACCTGGATGCCCTCATCCGCCGCGATCCTGCTGTTCAGCAGAATTGCGCGCTCGTCTTCAGGCAACAGCCCGCGCCCACTGACGATGCGTGGGTGGAACATCTCGGAGTCGTCCGCTATCGCCCAGACCTGTCCCTCCAGGGTCTCGTCGTCACCCAGCTCCAGGTCTGCACCCTGGACGTCCCACACCTCGGCGCGGGTCACACCGGACACACTCTCGGTCAACTCAACCAGGCGTGCCTCGTGATGCGGGCGATCGAACACCACGAACACGTCGAAGCCGAAATCGTTGAGCAGCACATCCAGGGTCTTGTCGAACGACGCGCTCAGGCTCATGACCATGATGAACATCACGCCGCCCAGCGTGAGGGCGAGCAGCGTCAGGACAACGCGGGCCTTGCGGCGGAAGGTGTTGCGCAGGCTAAGCGCGAGGGGACCCGGCAGGCGGCGTATCCGGCCCACCAGGCGGTCCAGCCAGCCGCGCCCAAAGCCGGCCCCCAAGCCGTAGTTGCTGATGGCCCGATGCGGGCTGATGCGCGCACCGCCGATCACCGGCGCCACCGCGCCCAGCAGGGGCACGGCTATGCCCACAGCAGCCTGGATGGCCGCGGCGTCCGGCATGACGTGGAATGGGCCGATGTCGATGTTCAGGATATCGAGCAGGCGGGCCGCGCCCAGGTGCGCGCCCACAGCGCCCAGCGGCACGGCCAGCAGCAGTGACAGCAAGCCATAGATCAGCACAGTCACCAGGTAGAGCCGCGCCACGCGCCCGAAGGTCGCACCCACGACCTTCATCACGCCGATCTGCCACACCTGCTGGGCGATGATAGCGCTCATCGTGTTGACGATGAGAAAGGCGCTCAGACCCAGCGACAGGCCGCCCAGGACCGTCAACACGAGGAACACCGAGTCCAGCAACTCCTGCGCCCAGTGGACCTCGGGGTCCTCGATGTAGGGACCGCCGACGCCCAGGTCCATGCGTTCCAGGCGATCCTTGATCCCCTCGCCAGTTTGCTCCGCAGTCTCCTGGTCGAACGATTCCAGGCGCACGCCGAGCTGGTTGAAGCCCTCGTAGCCAGTCAGCCAGGTGATGGTCTCCTCGTCGGCGTAGAACATGGCATCGCCGCCCATCTGGGGTGGAAAGAGGTCGGCCGTGCGCACCACGCCCGCCACGTGCAGGCGTTGCTCGCGTTGCTCGCGCTCGACGATGATGTCCGTGCCGGCCGGAACACCGAAGTGCCGCGCCGACTGGCGCTCAACCGCCACCACGTGCTCCTCCGGCCAGGGGCCATCCAGGAGGCTGACCAGGTTCATGCGCTGCGCCCCGTAGTCGGCGCGCGCGATCATCTCACCGTCGCGCCAATCGGTCTCGCCCTCCAACTTCCACCGGATGGAGACCGACATCAGGGCCTCTGCGTCCGCAACGCCGGGCTCGTCCAGCACCGCCTCGGTGACATCGTCATCGAACGGTCCGCCCCAGAACGTGAGGTGTGCCGGTACGGTGGCCTGGTGATCCTCGGTCATCCGCGTGCGCATCACGC
The DNA here is from genome assembly GCA_964649415.1 of uncultured Anaerolineales bacterium. Lineage (GTDB taxonomy): Bacteria > Chloroflexota > Anaerolineae > B4-G1 > B4-G1 > CAZYSK01. The sequence continues at coordinate 14,255 of CAZYSK010000089.1, read as the reverse complement.
CAGACAGGCCGAATACCAGCCCCAACGCGAAGACGCCCACGGCGGTGGAGAGCACCACCAGGATGGTGCGCAGCTTGTTGTGCGCCATGTCCCGCCAGGCTTTATGCCACATAGTACCCACTGCCCATTCCTCTCTATTCGTACGCCAGCGACTCGCGCACGCTGACGCGCGCTGCCCGCATCGCTGGCCACAGGCTCGCCAATGCGGACAGGATAAGCACGACGATCAGCCAGAGCGCCAACCCGCCGAGCGAGTAGCTGAAATCAAGCGGCACGTTGATCAACATGACACCGACCGCGTCGCTGAAGATCCGAGCCCCAGGGTAGCTGAGCGGCGCAGCCAGCAGCCAACTCAGCATGCCGACGTGCACTCCCTCGGCCACGAAGATCCCCGCGACGGCAGGTGACGTCGCGCCGATCGCGCGCATCACGGCGATCTCCCGCCCCCGCTCGACCACGTTGATGGACGTCGTGGTCGCTATTCCGATGCTGCCGACAGCAGCCGCCAAGACGGCCATCGCCAGCAGGAGGTATGCGACCACGTCGAAACTGGCCAGGTTCACCTGCCGGACGTCGTCGGCGCTCTGGAAGTAGGTCGCTGCCAGACGACGCGTGCTGTAGAAATCGTGCAGGTCGTTGACCAACTCGCGCCGACTCTCGGCACTGTGCTGCCCGGACGCCACCAACACGCGCTTGCCGTGGGTAGCGCTGCCGGTCGCCTGCGCCAGCGCAGCGAAGGGGACGAAACTGTCTCGGTGATCGTTGTTGATATTCAGCACCAGGCCCACCACCGTCCAGGTTGACTCGCGCCCCCCGATCGTCAGCTCGACCTCATCGCCGACCTGGAATCCCTCGTCCACAGCGATCTTGTTGTTGAGCAAGAGCGCGTGATCGTCGTCGGGCAGCAACGCGCGGCCATTGACGACGCGCGGGCTGAACATCTGGGAATCGCCGGGCACGCCCCACAGCCCGACGTCGCAATCCTCGCCGTTCCCCTTCTCGGTCCCAAGGGCCAGTTGAGCGCTACAGTACTCCCAGGCCTCCGCCCTGACCACGCCCGGCACGCTCTCGGTCGCCTCCACCAGGCGTGTCACGTGATACGGGCGGTCGAACTCAACCCACACGTCGAAGCCGAAGTCGTCGGCCAGGACACTGAGCGTGTTGTCAAACGACGCCGAGATGCTCGACACCATGATGAACACGACGCCGCCGATCACCATCGCGAGCACCGTCAACGCGGCGCGTCCTTTGTGGCGGAAGGTGTTCCGCAGGCTGAGCGCCAGAAAGCGCGGCAGACAGCGGACGCGCCCCAGGCACCGATCGAGCGTGCCGCGCCCGAAGCCACTGCTCAAGCCCTGGCAGCGGATCGCCCGATGCGGGCTGACGCGCACGCCGCCGATCACCGGGAGCGCCGCCGCCACCAGGGGCACGACCAACGCCACCGCAACCTGAACACCAACCGCATCAAGCCTGAGTGCGAAATCAGCGCCGACGATGTTGAACAGCCCGAGCAGCCACGCCGAAAGCAGGTGGGCGGCCAGAGCCCCCAGCGGCACAGCCACGAGCAACGAGAGCACGCCGTAGGCCAGCGCCGTCACCAGGTAGATGCGGGCCACGCGCCCGAAGGTCGCGCCGAGGACCTTCATCACGCCGACCTGCCACACTTGCTGTGCCAGCGTGGCGTTCATGACATTGATAATCAGGAAAGCGCTCACCCCCAGCGACAGCGCGCCCAGCACCCCCAGGATCAGGAACACCGTGTCCATCATGTCCTGCCCCCAGTGAACGTCAGGGGCGATGACGGTGTAGAAGGCCACGCCGACGCCCAGGCGCTCCATCCGGTCCCGGATGCGCTCGGCCGCCTCCGCCGCCGCCTCCTGGCTGAAGGATTCAAGACGGATGTTAAGATCCGTGAACCCCTCTTCCTCGCCGGTCAGCCAGGCGACCATGGCCGGCGTCGCACAGAACGTCGCCTCACCCATGCCGATCTGCGGCGGCGGCGTGTACGGGTGTCGCACCACCCCGGTGACGGTCAGGCGGTGCTCGCGTTTCCCGGCATCCACCACGATCGTCGTGCCCCGTGGCAGGTTGAAGTAGCTCGCCGTCATGCGCTCCACCGCCAGCGTGCGCCCGTCGGGCCACTCGCCCTCCAGGAGCTCGACCGGGTACATCCGCTGCGACTCGAAGTCGGTGCGGGCGATAGCATGTCCCTCGCGCCACTCGACGTCATCCTCAAGACGCCAGCGGAAGGACGACCGGGTCTCACCCTCCACGTCGGCGACACCGGGCTCACGCCGTACCGCCTCGACGACGTCCCCGTCTAACCGCCCGGCGAAGACCGCGATGTGGGGAGCATTGCTCGTCAGGTGGCTTTGCGCCATCTGGGCACGCATGACACCGGATGTACCGAAGATGAATCCGATGGCGAACACACCCACGGCGGTCGAGAGCACGACCAGCAGCGTGCGCAGCCTGTTGTGCCACAGGTCGCGCCAGACCTTGCGCCAGGTGACGCTCATCAAGCCGTTTTGCCGTTGTTCTCGTCGCGGTAGAGGCGACCATCGAGCAGGTGGAGCACCCGCTCCGTCCGCGCGCTCAGGCCCTGGTCGTGGGTGACGATCATCATCGTCTTGCCCTGACTCACGAACTCCTCGAACAGGACAAAGACGTCATCCGCCGTCTTCGTGTCCAGGTTGCCCGTCGGTTCATCGGCGACGATGAGGAATGGGTCGTTGGCCAGCGCGCGGGCGATAGCCGCCCGCTGTTGCTCCCCACCGCTGAGGGCGCTGGGCAACTTGTTCGCATGTTCTGCGATGCTTACCTGCTCCAGCAGACGCAAAGCGCGTTTCCTGCGCTCGCGCCGCCGGTGCACGTTGCAGAAATCCATCGGCAGCATTACGTTCTCCAGGATGGTCAGCGTGGGCAACAGTTGGAAGAACTGAAAGATGACGCCGACGTGCCGCCCGCGCCAGCGGGCCAACTGATTCTCGCTCAAGTCGTGGACAGCCTCACCGCCGACGAATACCTGGCCGCTGCTCGGCCGGTCAATGCCCGTGATCATATTGAGCAGCGTGGACTTGCCCGAACCCGAAGGCCCTACCACACTGATAAACTCACCAGGCTGCACGCGGAGCGTGATATTCTCGAGGACAGTCACTCCCCCCGCGCCCGTCTCGTAGGTCTTGACCACGTCGCGCAGTTCAATCAACGCACTGCCGTCGGTTCCCATTGTGCCTTTCCTCCCCTTCCAGCCATGCAGTCCAGCCGACCCTCACACAGGGACGGCCCACCTAGTAATACGCATTTCGCGTCGCTAGGTTGTGACCATGTGTTCAACGCCACCGGCGTTGGTTTTATTCGGTGGCCTGTGCGTACACGGGGGACGACCAGAGGAACCGGCTTGGACCCGCCCTTGCAGCGCCCGGCGGGCGGGTCGACACAGGCCCTGAGGGTTCTGCGCACCCTCAGGGCCAGGCCGCGCGCTCCGCCTTCAGTCAGCACTGGCCGGAGGTTCTTCCTCCAACGGCTCCGGCAACTCCTGTGGCGAAAGGGCCAACTCCGGTGATCTGGCCTGCTCCAGTGATGGAGCAGGCTCCGGCGCAGACATCTCCTCTTTCCGCACCACGAAGTAGATAATCAGCAGCGCCACCCCGCAGAAGAGCGGGATCAGGCCCACCAGCATCCAGGGGCCGAAGTTGAGGGGGTACCTGGTCGTCGTGCCTGGCCGGTTGAAGCCGAGGGGCCATAGGCCGATCATCAACGCCAACCCCAGCGCGGCCAGCGCGATACCCCAGCCCATCAACGCCCGCCCCTTCGGACGCCATGCCCGGGCCATACCCTGGGCGTACTGCTCTGGCACAACCCCCCTATCCACCATGGCCATGATCTCCCGATGCTTGAACCAGCGCAGCGCCACGATGGTGCCAAAGATGGCGACCAGGAAGGCGATCGGGATTACACATAAAGCGAATTCTTGCATCCTATTCCTCCTAGCTCAGTCTGTCCGCGTGCTCGTCTGCTCAGCGCTCAATTGCTTCCGCCTGCCATGCGTTCCAACGTGATTCCCCCGCTGTTGGTGTGAACCCACAACAACGGGCCACCGCCGTTGACCTGGCCCACGATGTGATTCGCGTCGAACTCCGTCATCGTCACCGCGAAGTCGGTCTCAATGGAGCCGAATTCGGTGTCGGCGTCCAGATCGAAAGCGGCATCGGCGGGGAGAAGCAGGTGCACGTCCCCAAACCCGCTTTCGACTCGATGCTCTCCCTCAGCACTCAAGCTGCCGGAGAAGTAGACGCCCCCGCTGTTGGTGTTGAGCGCCAACTCCGCCTCCGTGGCGTCCGTCACCTCGATGTCTCCAAACTCAGCCTGCAAGTCGAGCGGTCCACCACACCCATCCAACGTCAAGCTGCCCGACCCGGAACTGAGCCGGTAGGCAGCAGCGTCTGTGCCCCGTACGGCCACGTCCCCGAATTCAGCCTCCAGATCGAGCGCCCCGTCCAGCGTCACCTCCTCCGCCAGGATCCCGCCGCTGCGCGAGCGGGCACTGAGATGATCCGCGCTCACGTCTCGCACGGTCACGCCGCCGAAGTTGGTCTCCACGTCGAGGGCCCCCGCCAGTGTGATCCCTTCCAGCTCAACGTCGCCGCTGCCGGAATGAGTGTCAAGGCTGTCGGCATCTATGTCCCGCAGCACCAACTGGCCAAACTCCGTCTCGGCCTTCAGTGCGCCACCATCGCTCACGCCGGCGACGGTGACGTCACCGCTGCTGGACTGGGCGTCTAGCGTGCCGCTTACGTCCTCAACCTGAATACTGCCAAAGGAGGTATCAAGCTGCATCGCACCGGCGGTATCGCGCACCGTCACGTCGCCACTGGAGGTGACCAGCTTCAGGGCGGTCTCGAAGGGCACGCGCACCTCGAAGTCCACCCGCGAGCCCCGGGTGTCGGTGACGAGGGCATAGATGGACTCGGGGAGCAGCACTCGGACGACGATGCGGTTCCCCTCCTGACTCATCTGTACGTCCACCTGGCGGCGGGCGTCCGCCTCATCCGTGCCCCACAGGCTCAGTCTGGCGACCACCTCCACCTCATCGCCCTCGCTGCCCGTCACCGTCACGTCGCTGAAGTCAGCGTCCAGGTCCAGGACCGCCGGACCGTCCACGACAAACACTTCCTCCAGTGTCTCCTCGACGTGAGTGTCGGCCACGTAGAACAGCCGGAGCCTGCCGAGGCCCGCCCGCGCCGTCCACAGGGCCAGGACAATGCCCACGCAGACCAGCAGCTCCACGAGAGCCAGCCCGCCCACGATCCACCACCGAGTGCTTCTTGTCTGCCTCATCATTGCTCTCCTTCGTCCGATCAGTCGTTCGCTTTCCACCCTTTTTGACCGCCCCAGGCGCGAGATGTTTCACTGTGCCGCGTAGGATTCGCCCGGCGTTTCACGTTTCCGGCTTTCCGCCTATAATTGAAACATTGGGCCAGCCAGGACGGTCTAATCATCAGGAGAGGTGATGTGCAGGAAAGCGACGCAGCACTCGTAGCGCGGGCACAACAGGGCGACGAGGCCGCCTTCGAGCAACTGGTGCGCCGGCACCAGCGATACGCCTTCAACGTGGCCTACCGGGTGCTTGGCGACTATGCCGAGGCAGAGGATATGACCCAGGAGGCATTCGTGCGCGCATGGCGCGGGCTGCGCACCTTTCGAGGGCAGGCCAAGTTCACGACCTGGCTCTACCGCATCGTCCACAATCTGTGCCTCAACCGGCTGCCCCACCTGCGGCGAGAGCTGGTCCAAAGCGAGCCATTGGAAGAGGTGCTACCCAACCCGGTCGCCCCCTTGCCCGAGCGCTTCGAGGCCCAAGAACGAGTGGCATTCCTGCACGCCCAGGTGACCCAACTGCCAGAGAAGTACCGCTTGGTGCTGACACTGCGCTACCTTCAAGACCTGTCATATCAGGAGATCGCGGCTGTGCTGGACGTGCCGATGGGGACAGTGAAGACCCACATCCACCGCGCTCGCCGGTTGCTGATCGAGCGCCAGCGCCGGTGGGAGGAATGCGGCGCACAGCCCGGACAGGCACGAGCCGCGCAAGACGACAACAGCCCGGACAACGCCGCGTTGGGGTTCGCGTTGCCCCGGCTGCAGGAGGCAGGAGGTTGACAGTGCACCATCACCCTGGTAGCTGTACAGACGTGCGAGCGGCACTACAGGCGTATGTAGACGGGGACCTCAGCCCGGAGCAGGCCGCGGCGCTGAAGCGGCACTTGGCGGGCTGCAGCAGTTGCCGGGCAGAGCTAGCCCGCGCCCAGGCGGTGGTGACGGCGCTGAAGACCTGGCCCCTCGTACCCGAGCCCCCCCAACTCACCGGGCGCATCATGGCCCAGGTGAGCCCACGCCTTGATGCGCCGCGTTTCCGCCTCCACTGGAGCGATCTGGTAATCAGCCTATCAGGAGCAGCACTGGTTTTTGGCGCGATGCTGCTCTGGCGCGGCCTGCTCTCGACCGACCAGGCCTACTTGTGCGCGGCCCGGATCGCCCTGCGAGCACACGTGCTGCGCCTGGAGGCATTGCGACTCCTGCAACGCCTGAGCCACGCCGCCGTCCCAGGATGGGGATGGCTGTCGCTCGCGGGGGGCGCGTGCGTGCTCGTTCTGGCCCTAGGGATTTGGGGGCGGGTGCCTTTGCCCACGCAAAGGCGCGGGCGGTAGACGGCTGCCCCTAGCACCCACGGCTACTCGTGCGACTCGTACAACTCCAGCAACACACCGTGGGCCGACTTGGGATGTACGAACACGTAGCGGGTGCCGTGCGCGTCCACGCGGGGCTCGTCGCTCAGCACCTGCGCCCCGGCCGCGCGCAGCCGCTCCATCGCCGCGTCAATGTCGTCCACGGCCAGGCAGACGTGATGCAGGCCCTCGCCCCGCTTCTCCAGGAAGCGCGCCACGCCCCCTTCTTCGCTCAAAGGCCGCAGCAGTTCGATCTCCCCCTCCCCGGCAGGCAGGAAGGCGATCTCGACGCCCTCCTCAGGCACCTCCCGGCGCTCGGCCAGCTCCAGCCCCAGCGCGTCACGGTAGAAATCCAGCGCCGCGTCCAGGTCGCGCACGGCGATGGCGATGTGATGAACGAATAAGCTCATATGTCACCTCCGTCTCGTTCGACGAGCCACGGCTACGCAACACGCAATACGTGCTGCGTGTTGCGTATTGCGTGCTTTCGCCCTTAGCGCCGCACCAACACGTACCGTCCGCGCGTGGTGGTCGAGGTCGCCGTGTAGAGGTAGGTGGCCGGGCCAACGATGACGACATCGGCATGGCCGATGCCCCAGTTGTTGGCCAGGTCCATGATCACCGGGTTGCCGGGGTATTTCTCCCACGGGCCGTCGATGGCCGGGCCGGCGCTGCGGGCGAAGCCCAGCGCGAACTGGTCGTCCACCACCGTGGGGTTGCTCGGACCGCGCACGCCCTCGTAAGCCATGTAGTAGTGGTCACCCACCCAAACCACGTCGGCCGAGGAGATGGTGCGGAACTCGAAGTACGGGTTAGCCTCAGCGCCCAGCACGTCCGGCGGGCCGTAGCCCAACTCTGCCCCGAAGAGCGGGTTCGACGCGCACAGGCGCAGGCCCGCCGCCCCGGCGTACTTACTGCCCACGTAGCAGCCCATATGACCCGGGTCGCGCCCCAGGCCGACGAAGACGTAGAGCAAGTCGCCCGCGACGGTGATGCCCGGCGGCGCTCCCACCAGGCAGTCGCCGTACTCCGTCTCCGCGTAGATGTTAGGGTGCTCGCCGATGGACGCCCCCGCAGGACACGTGCCCGGATCAGCCTGCCACTGCCCGGTGCCGGGCACGTGGGCCTCGGCCGACCAGTTGAGCCCATCGTACGAAGTGCGCATGTAGGACCCCGCGCCCCACTCATAGACGACGTAAGCCCGGTCGCTGTCGAAGAAGACGCGTGGATACTGCTGCTGCTGGGTGTGGTCGGCGGGGCTGCAGGGGCACGTCCTGCACGGGAACAGGCAGACGGGGTTCTCCAGCGCGAAGTGCCTCCCCCCGTCGTGGCTTTTCCACAGCGTGACGCAGCCGGGAAAAGGCACCGGATCGCCGCACGAATCGAGCGCCCCGGCCGACTGATGGCTGGCGTGCAAATAGGACCAGAACTCGCCTCCACCCCGGTAGACCGTATCCGATTCGCCCACCGGCAGGCCCACGTCGTACTCCTCCAGCACCCACTCAGCGGTCCCGGCCCAGAATTCATCCAGCGAGGCGAACGCCCGCCCAGGCGGGGGAGCAGGCGCAAACGCCGGCGCGTCGGGCACCGGTGTGGCGGTCGGCGGAACGGGAGTCGCGGAGGGCGGGGCGGGTGTGTGGGTCGCGGTGGACGTGGCGACGACCGTCGGGGACGGGATGGGTGTCGCAGTGGGAGGCATGGGCGTCGCCGTAGGGGGGACTAGCGTAGGGGTGGGCGGCGGCGTGGCACTGGGCACACTCGTCGGTACAGGTGTGGGCGTACGGGATGACGTGGCCGTCGAGACCGGAGTGTCCGTGGAGACCGCGACAGGCGTGCGCACCGCAGCCGCGCTGAGCGCCAGCCGAGCCGTGGGCGTGACAGAGGGTAACACCGGCTGCGTCTCACCCGCAGGAACCGCCGCGGGAGGATCGGGAGCACAGCCCCCCCCTGCGGTCGCGGTCACGAGCAGCACGAGCAGCGCGAGCAAGCACCGTCGCGGGTGCGGGACGGGACGGACGCTGCCACCGGTCCCAGACAGCAGCGCCCGAATGCTATTCCTCGGCACCGGGCTGATCGTCTCCAAGGGCCAGCGCCAGCGCCTGATCTGTCACTGCATCGTAGGCCAGTGTCATCGCGCCAATGAACGCCTCGGGGCGGCGGGAGAACGGAGGCGGGCCGAGCCGTTTCAGAAGCGCTGTCTCCACCGATGGATGCCCGACGGCGACGCGAAAACCCCCCAGGCTGTCCTTTGGCTCCCAGAAAAGCGCCAGGTCAGCCTCTAGTGGCTCCGCCTGGACCGCCTCCGGCGGATGCGCCGCGTCCGCTTCCTCCTCCGGGGCCACCTGCCTGTCCGGAGGGGCGCTGGCCGCACGACGCTTCCGCAGCGCCGCCGTCACCTGCTCGCGGGTGCGCCCCCGCAACTTGAACAGGAGGAACGGGTCACGATCGAACTCCTCGCCCAGAAGATAGTAGACGGCGGCAATGTGCTTGCAGGGGACAGCCCAATCGGGGCAGGAACAACTCATCGCGACGTCCTTGCTGGTGGGGAACAGAGAGACCCCCGCGGCCTGAAACGCTTTCTCAATCTCCGGTGGCATCTCGCCGTTCAACAACTGAGCGCTGAAGAGCGCTTGTTGAGACATGGCGTGGATCACCCGCTCCCACTGCTCGTCGTCCAGCGGCGCGATTTCAATGCGCACGGTGTAGGGTCTGCGCCGGGAGCCCTGCACGCGGGCGGTGACGCGCCCCGGATGGACGTCGATGTTCAAGACCTGACCTTTGCGGGCGTAGGTCCGGCCGCGCTGAAGGCGGGCATCCCAGCCGAAGGACTCCAGCACCGCGATCCAGCGCCGCGCCCACCAATGTTCCCCAAACTGACCCCGCTGCGTGCGTGCCTTGATACCACCCTCGACCGGGATGGCGACTGAGCGGGGGAAGTAGCCCCAGTAGTTGGAAGATCTACGTCGTGCCATCGTATCCTCTACAGAAACCGATTTCTCCGAATCCAGAAACCAGGTTATGCGGAAGAAACCTGGTTTCGTATGCAGCTCAGTCCAGCGACTCCAGCGCCTCCTGGCTCAGCGTCACCAACTCCCGCAATTGGCTGATGTCCAATTCCGTCAGCCAGGCCTCTCCGGTGCCAATGACACTCTCGGCCAACGCCTTCTTGCTCTCGATCAACTCGTCTATCCGCTCCTCCAGCGTGCCCCCGCAGATGAACTTGTGCACCCACACATCCCGCGTCTGACCGATGCGGAAAACCCGATCGGTGGCCTGGTTCTCCACAGCCGGATTCCACCAGCGGTCGAAGTGGAAGACGTGATTGGCGCGCGTGAGGTTCAGCCCCAGGCCGCCGGCCTTGAGGGAGAGAACGAAGATCGACGGGCCGTGCCGATCCTCCTGAAAACGAGCGATCATACGGTCGCGCCGCTTCGCCGGTGTTCCACCGTACAGGAAGAGCACCTCGCCGCTGAACAGGTCCTGCAGGTACGTCTGGAGGAGCGCGCCCATCTCGGCGAACTGGGTGAACACCAGCGCGCGCTCGCCCACGGAGATCACCTCCTCCAGCATCTCGCCCAACCGGGCCAGCTTGCCGGAACGCCCCGAAAGCGAGGAACCATCGCTCAGGAACTGAGCCGGATGGTTGCAGATCTGCTTCAGCCGCAGCAGCATCGAGAGCACCAGCCCTCGGCGTTGAATGCCCTCGGCCTCGTCCACCTGCCGCATGGCGTCTTCGACCGCGGCTTGATATAATGTCGCCTGCTCGGGCGTGAGCGTGCAGTAGATCTTGTTCTCCAGCTTATCCGGCAGATCCTGAATGATGCTCGGATCGGTCTTGACGCGCCGCAAGATGAAGGGGCGGACCAGCCTGCGCAGCCGCGCCGCTGCCTCCGGATCCTGGTAGTTCTCAATCGGCCGCGCGAAACGGCTACGGAATGAGCGCTGCGAACCCAGGTAGCCGGGATTGAGGAACTGCATGATAGACCACAGCTCCGAGAGGCGATTCTCGACCGGCGTGCCGGTGAGTGCCACCCTATAGCCGGCGGACAGCCGCCGGATGGCCTGGGTCTGCTTGGTGGCAGGGTTCTTGATGTTCTGCGCCTCGTCCAGCACAAGGCCAGCCCATTCCACCGCCCCCAGCGTCTCCTCATCACGGCGAGCCAGCGCGTAGGTACTGACGACGACGTGTGCCCGGCGCGCCTGGACGGCGAAGCCTTCCCCGCTCGCCCGGTCGCTGCCGTGGTGCACCATTACCCGCAGCGTAGGGGCAAAGCGGGCGATCTCCCGCGCCCAGTTGCCCACGACTGAGGTCGGACAGATGACCAGGATCGGCCCGCCTGCATGTCCCTCCTCCAGATCATGCAGGATGAGGGCGATGGTCTCAATCGTCTTGCCCAGGCCCATGTCGTCGGCCAGGCAGGCCCCCAACCCCCAGCGATGGAGGAAGGCCAGCCAGGAGAAACCACGCACCTGGTAGGGGCGCAGTTGGCCCAGGAGGTACTCCGGCTGCGCCAGTTCAACCAAGGGCTCGCTGCCGCGCAACCGGCGCAGCAGTTCGTCCACCCACCCGGTGGTCTCCACGCCGACGATGGGCAGGCCGCCTACCTCCGCCTCCTCCGCCAGTCCCATTTGGAGCGCCTGGCGCAGCGTCATCTCTTCCTCAGCCGCCCGTTTCTCCCAGAACTGAATAGCGGCCTCGATCTGCTCCGGTTGAAGCTCGACCCACTCGCCGCGCACCTGCACCAACGGCAGCTTGAGCGCCGCCAGGTGGGCAAACTCCTCAGGCGTGAGCGTCTGTTCGCCCAGCGCCAGTTGCCAGCGGAAATTCACCATCGCGTCCAGGTTGAGGATGCCCTTGCCGTCGGCGGGGGAAACGGTGGTGCGCACACCCAGCCGCTTGTGGCGCTTCTTCCACCACGAGGGCACCAGGACACCGAAGCCGCTGTCCTCCAGCAACGGGGCCGCCTCGCGCAGGAACGTGTACGCCTGCTGAGTATCCAGGTGGCTGACCTCGGGCCGAACCTCACGCAAGCTGCTCTCCAATGGCGGGAAGAGGCGCGCCGCCTGCCCCAATCCGGCCAGCAGTCGCTCCTGGGGGTTGTCGAAGCGACGGTCCAGGTAGCGCAGCGCGGAACCCTGCTCCCGCCAGACCAGACTAGCCGGAACTAATAGGCTGAGGTCGTCGCGCGCCTGCAGGAGGAAGCGCAAGGCCCAGGGACGAGGCCGACTCTCCAGCCCGCGATTGCCCCACGACTCGAAGTCGGCCTCAGCCTCGTCCGCGCCGTCCGCAGGCACCCACGCGGACACCTCGTACTCGCGTTCTGACTGTGTGGCAGTGGGAGGCTCAAGCCGGAAACAGATGCGAAACGGCTCCTCCGCCCCGGCCAGGAGTCGTCCCTGCCAGCGAGAAACCTCAGCGTGGAGCTCCCGCACCTTGCGTGCAGATACGCTGGCCGCTAAGGCGGCGCGCTTGCCGAACAAGGCAGCCAACCAGGCTCGCAGAGCCGCATCGTCTCGCTGCGTGACGACCTGAAGCAATGGCGGGGCCCAGGCCCGCACGGCCACGTTCACGATCGCGCCCAGGAACTGCTTGAGCAGCACACGGGACGCAGGGGGAGCATACTCCCCATCGCTGGGAGGGAGGGTAGAGAGAGAGGTGAGAGCCCGACACACAGGCGGCATGGCCTGCGCCAGGCGCTCCACCCGCCGCAGATCGCCAGGTTGGTCAAGGACAGGCACCCACAGGGCCTGGAAAGCCCTGCCCGTACCGGTGTCCACGTCGTCGCCGACCAGGGTGGGGGCAAACTGCTGCCGGGCCAGAAGCTCAAGCGCGAGCTTGCCCGCCAGTGACCAGAAGATCAAGTCGGCACCCAACGCGACGCGGGGGGCCAGGTCCTCAGCGCGGGGCAGGTCGTTTAGGAAAGCCAGCGCATCCAGGGGGGGCAGGGCCAGGCCGTCCACCCGCCAGACACCCAGCCCCTCCGGCTCACCGGGCTCGTCGGCCAGGAGATCCCGGATGAGCTGAGGACTCGGCTGGGGGGTATGGTCCGCCGCCGGTAGGTGGGCCAGCGCGTACGCCTCCTCCGCAGTGTCTGGGATCAGACCGGGTAGCGCATCGCGCAACCCGGCAGGCGGCACGTGAAATGGATGACGGCAGATCTGTGATTGCCCCCTCGGACTATCGGAGGCCTCCTTAAGATCGTAGGCAGCACGAGGGATGGCCCTCCCCTCGCCCCAAAGGAAAAGCTGGCCGGGGGTCACCGGGAGCCAAGTGGCGTGGAGCACCTGCCGGCCCGGCAGGAGCGTGAGATCTTCGTACGGACCTGATTCATCCACCCCGCCCTGGTAGGAGCCCGGTTGCCGCACCCAGGACTCCGGCGCCGCCTCTTCTGACGGATGCCGCCATTCCGATGGCGCTTCATCCGCCGGATGCTCCCGCTTCCAGGCAGCCAGCCGCTCCTGCACCTGCGCCAGCGAGGTGGAGCCGAAGCCCCTTATCGCCAGCAGTTCGACGGCACTGAGGGACGCCAGGTCCTCCACTGTCTTGATACCCGCCCGCACCAGCGCGTTGCGGGCGCGGGCAGGCAGGTTCAGCACATCAATGGCGTGCTGTGCGTTCCGATCGGTCATAGGGGCCTATGATAATGCAAAAGGGGTGTATCCGCAAGGGGTGGGCAGCCCCGCCCCTACAGCGGCTCAAACCGGGCCGTGAAATGCCGCAGCAGAGGCGGCGCGTAGGTGTAGCGCAGGCCCCGGATCTGTTCGCGCTTCTCATACAGGCGCGTGCAGGTCTCTACCACGCAGTCCAGGTGCGCCTGCGTGTAGACCCGCCGGGGGATCGCCAGACGCACCAACTCCAGCGCCGGGTAGACCATCTCGCCCGTGTCTGGGTCCTCGCAGGCGAACATCACGCTCCCGATCTCCACACCCCGAATGCCCCCCTCCAGATACAGTGCACAGGTGAGTGCCTGACCCGGCAACTCAGCCTGGGGGATGTGCGGCAGGAACCGCTTGGCGTCCAGGTAGACCGCGTGTCCGCCGGGCGGCTCCAGGATCGGAACCCCCTCCTCGACCAGACGGTCAGCCAGGTACCGGGTGTGCCCGATGCGATACGCCAGGTACTGCTCGTCGAGGCATTCCCACAGCCCGCGCGCTATCGCCTCCAAATCGCGCCCGGCCAGCCCGCCGTAGGTGGGGAACCCCTCGCGCAGGATCAGTTCCTGGCACACACGCTCATACAGCGCTTCGTCGTTCATCGCCAGGAAGCCGCCGATGTTGACCAGGGCGTCCTTCTTCGCCGACATCGTGCATCCATCGGCGTAAGAGAACATCTCGCGCGCGATCTCGATCACAGGTTTCTCGGCATAGCCGGGCTCGCGCAACTTGATGAAATAGGCGTTCTCAGCGTAGCGACACGCGTCTAGGAAGAAGGGAATGCCGTGGCGGTGCAGTACCTCTCTGGTAGCGCGGATGTTGGCCATCGAGACCGGCTGGCCGCCGCCGGAGTTGTTCGTCACCGTCAGCATG
>CAZYSK010000088.1:0-22993 GCA_964649415.1 uncultured Anaerolineales bacterium | reverse complement strand
CGAACGCCTGCCCCCGTTTTCCTCACCCCTTTGTCCCCTCCGTGATACGCTCACCCTTCTCGGGGGAACGGCGACTGATAGACGCTGATCTCTTCGTTTGTCTGCGGCAATCTGTGTCCAAGTAGGAGTAGCAGGACGCGGATCAATGCAGACAGACACTGATAGACGTCGATCTCTTTGTCTATCTGTGGCAATCAGCGTTTATCCGCGTCCAAGGATATGTATGCGATCAGCCCATCCTCGTCGTCGTAGAACGGCTCGTAGTCTTGACTCTCCCAGCCGGGCACTGGCCCCATAGGATGGAGGCGGCGATCATGGGGCCAGGCCCCGCTACTATGTGGGGAAAGAAAGCCTTATCCTTCCTCAAAGCCATAGTGCTCGAACTTCAGCGTGCGGCTGTTTTCGCTGATGGTGCGGACGGTGCTCTCGTCAAACCCCTCCGGTCGCTGGGCGTTGATCTCCAGCGTGATCTCGACCTCACAGCCGAGTTGGCTGGTGAGGCGCTGGACGACCTCTTCGACGATCAGACCCATGTCCTTGTGCACGCGCTGTGGGTCGAGATCGACCCGACCGTAGTAGCGCGAGAGAGCCTTTTTCTTAGGTTCGGTTTCTTCGACCGGCTTGCCGTCGTCAGGCCCCTCTTTTATGGTTGTAGTGGTTACCTGTGGCGTTGACTGGACTTCCGGCGGCTTGACCACGTGGTCCGGATGCACCAGCAGGCTGTGGTCATCGAAATACACCTGCCCCAACTCCAGGCAGACCAGTCCGGTATGGTGACCCTCTTCGCTCTTGCCGGTGGCGTAGGCGAAGGGCGCGTCCAGGCGGCCGATGCCGTCCTTGACCGCCTTGACCAGGACCTGGTGGTCGAACAGGCGCGGGAGGTAGCAGTATTGGGCCAGATACTCCCAGAGTTGCTTCAACCCAATCTCCCAGCCTCGCTCCTCGTTCCATATGTAGCGGTCCAACTCCATCCGCAGGATGTCGGGCGACCATTCGTAGATCAGCAGCCCGTCGTTGCGCAGCTTGCGAGCGGCGCGGTCGTAGAAGTTGTCGTCGCCGCTGATCCTGCTGGCTTGGAACTCGATGGGACCCAGCGGATCGGGTTGTATCGGCACCAGGAGCCAGTTGTAGGTCCCCCGCAGCCGCAAATCCGCGGTCTCGTCCATCTTGTCCAGGCTGGAGGCCACCTGCCTGCGTTGCTGGGCGTCCAGGTTCAGCTCATCCTGCTCATTATGAATGGATTGCCAGGCCAGGAAATCGCGGATGGCACTCCGGAGGGCCTGAGCTTCGTTCTCGTCGGGCGCGATGAAGACCAGCATGTTCTTGTACAGGCGCTGGGCGCTGCCCCGGCTCTCCAGGAAGCGGTGAGCCTCCCGCATCGCGGGACTCTTGCCGTTGGTACGTTTGTGAGTGAACGCCGGATGCAGAACGACGACGCGGGCACGATCCTCGTCGACCACGTCGGAGGTGTCGGGAGGGGCCACGTGAAAGGCGGTGAAGTCCCGGTTCTTGGGGACGCTCCGCAGCCGATTGACCAACTCAGCGTCCACCTCTTCTGCGGGGAAGCTCTGGGCGCGGTCGCGGGCCAGCTTGTTGACGGTGGGACGGGTGTCGTACCAGTAACGGGTCCCATCGGTGTAGAGATAGGTGAGCTGGCCGCTCATCCGCCGCAGGGCGTCGCCGAACACAGCCGCCGGCTCGCCCGGCTGGGCGCATCCCAGGCGGATGCGGATCTCTTCCAAGCCACGAACCTGCTGCCCGGCCACGGAGGGGGCGCTGCCGATAAAGGTAGTGCGCGCCACGCGCCGGGCGGCGTTGTAGCGCCCCAGGGCGGGGACGTTCCCATCAACGACGAAGGGACGGGAAGCCGGGCCGTCAATGTCCGTGTCGTAGACGGCGGGCCAGGTGTCGGGCAGGTAGCGCAGCAACTCGTTGCGGACCGGCGTGGCGTCGAGGGGCACCGTGCCCGGCATAATGAGCAGGGACTGGTCGCCACGCGTCCAGAGCTGGTGGATGACGGCGGCCATCAGGCGCAGCACGCCACGGGTACGTTGAAAACGTTCCAGCGTGGACCAATCCTGGTAGAGGCGGTCGAAAAGCTCCGGATGGATGGGGTAGGCCGCGCGCATCCGATCCAGGTAGTCCCGCTCGGGGACGCCGGCGGGGAACTCGCCGGAGGCGTTGCGGTACATATCGCCAAAGGCGACGATTACGGCGTCGCGAGCGGCGTAGTTAACCTCGGTGGCAAACAAGCGGCGGCGCACGATCTCAAAGCTCTCGGTGGCGGTGATGGGCTTCCAGACCGACTCGATGCGCCCGATGGTGTGGGAAAGGGACTCCAGCGCGGCGCGTCCCGCCTCCCCCCCGATCTCGATGTCGGAGGCGGGCACCGAGACCAACAGGATGGATTCCTGCGTCCGCCGGACCGCCTCGGTGAGGGATTGGACGAAAGTCATGATGGACTCGAAGGAGCCAGCGGGCAGCCGGTCCACGCCATACAGGTTGCGGGCATAGGCCACCAGCTCGTCCACGATGATCAGGCAGGGGCCGAACCGGTACAGCAGGTCGCTGAGCGTGTCCGAGCCGGGACTGACCCCTTTCCGGTCGGCCTGCTCGATCAGCTTGTACCCTTCCAGTCCACCCAGCTGGTAGGCCATCTCCCCCCACAGGGTGTGCACGGTGGCGTTGGGGTATTCGCGAGGCTTGGAAGGGTCGAGGGCGGTGCCGACCAGCACGGCGACGTTGGCCTCGGGCAGATCAACATCCTCGATCTGGGCAGCGATGCGTTCGCCGCCGGGGAAATCGCCCAGCCTGATCTGGCCGCCGCACAGGTGATACAGGGCCAGCATGCTGTGGGTCTTGCCACCCCCAAACGCGGTCTGGAGCTGCACCACGGGATCGCCGCCCTGGGCGGTGAGACGCCGGACGCCGGATACCAGCAGCGCTAGCAACCCCTCGGTGAGGTAGGTGCGGCGGAAGAACTCGACGGGATCCTGGTACTCGGGTTCGGCGGTCCCGGCCAGCACCTGTGACATGTCGGCGGCGAATTCGGCCTGGATGTAGCGCCCGCTGGCCACGTCCGGGTGGGGCTGGACCACCTCACGCCATGGTTTGAGTCCCGCCAGCGTGGTCACCTCTTCCTCTGGTGTGACGGTCTCCTTCTTGGCTTTCTCGGCCTCGGCCTCAAAGCGCTGCCGGAGCAATCCCCGGGCGATATCACCGACGTCGGAAGCCTGTTCCGGGGCGCTGACCATCTTGAGCAGGCGGGCGGCCGTGTCGGCGATGCGGTAGGCCTCGTCGTTGCTGAAGGCGGCCTGGTGCGCCCAGTTGTTGCGCGCCTCGATCATCTCGCTGACGTAGGAGCGCCCCACATGGCCCAGCTTCTCCTGAAAGACCTCGTTCCAGCGCCGCCACATCAGGTGCAGGCATGCGTGTGTATCCAGCGCCGCCAGCAGGGCCTTGTCGTCCGCCCAGGCCTCGTCCGGCAGGCCCGGATAGCTGGGACTGGCGAGGACGGAATCCATTTCGTTGACGGAGCCGTGGGGGGTGTAGACCGTGCGGTACTCGCGCAGGATGAACGGCCTCAAACCATCCTGCAGCGCTTCCAAGACCCGTCCAACACGTTCCCTGTTGCTCAGTGCCATGCTGTCCTCCTTCTGCCTTGGATTGTATTGGCTATATTGGACCGCCAGCATCTTGCTGGCTCTTCTTGCCGCCAACGCGGACCGCCAGCATCCTGCTGGCTCTTTTTGCCGCCGCCCCGGACCGCCAGCATCCTGCCGGCTCTTTTTGCCGCCGCCCCGGACCGCCAGCATCCTGCTGGCTCTTCTTGCCGTCACTCCGCTTCACGAAGCCGGCTAGCGCTGCTGAAACGCCACTTCTCCGGCATGTCTATCAGGCCAGCGGCGACCGGGTTATTGTGGATGTATTGTACGGCTCTAGCGAAATGACGGTCATCGCGGATATAGCGATCAAAATACTCACGAAACCAGAACGGACCGGTGCGTCCCAGAATTCGATTAGCTTCCTTCGCCGTATACGATTTCCACGAATGCACAATGCTGCCCAGCGGGTAGCCCTCACACATCTCAACCAACACATGCACGTGATTGGGCATAATCACCCAGGCAATCAGACGGTACCGTACGCCATCGAAATACAGCAACGCATTCTCCACCAAGCGGGCGATGCGGGGATCGCGCAGGTAGCAAGATCCATACCCTGCATTCAGATATGCTTCCATGCGTGCCCGTCTGGTCGAACCGTCGGCGTTCTTGAGTTCCTCGGCCATAGACGCGCGCACGTGCGCCGGCAACGAGTCCGCCAGTCGGAAGGTGATGCCCTGAACCAGGTCGGGATGGTCGAAGTGAGGAACATAGCCGCGAGAGTGCCAACCTCTGTGTGTCGGGCCAGTGGATTGTGTTTCGGCGGTGTTGGAATCGAGCATGGTCTTTGTAGTCAGAGTGTTGTCAAGGCGGTTGAATTGCCGCCAAGATGGCGGCGGTCCAGGTTTGACCCGATTGGACCGCCGTCGTCCCGACGGCAAAAAGAGCCGCCAGGATGGCGGCGGTCCAGTTAGAACAGCTTACCTTGTTGATATTGCTCCTTGAACTCCCGTGCCTGCTCCTGGCTGGCCCCCCAGGAGACGACCAGGGCGTTGTAGTCGCGGGCGTGCTCGGCCCAGCCCTTGCGCTCGCAGATCGAGTACAGCCGGTAGGCCAGTTGCCGCGCCTGCGCCGCCAGGTCCGACGGCATCTTGGCCAGCAGCCGCGCCGCCCCGTCTTCGCCGTGGGTGTTGAGCCGCTCGATGAGATGGTGGGTGGCCTGCCACACCGTCGGGTGCTCGTCGGTGGCCGGATCCCATCCCGGGTCGAGCTCGTCCCAGCGTCGGAGCCGCACCTTACCCGCGCCCGATTCCAGCAGTCCGGTGTGGGCCAGCCCCTCGACGCTGGTGTTCTTGGCCCGGGCCAGCACGTCGGCCACGCCGAACTCGCCGGCGTTGAAGCCGTACTGCTCGAACCAGGCCACGGCGAAGCGAGAATCCTCGTCGATGTAGCCCTCCTGTTCGGCCAGGTAGGCGTCCAGCTCGTGGTTGATCAGTTGCAGAGCCGTGCGCACGGTGAGCCGGTCGCCGTTGGGTTCCAGGACCCTGGCGTAGCGGCTGTAGACGGCCATGCCGGGGCCGATGGAGGCCTGGGCCAGGTCCACCGGGGCGATATTGCCCGACTGCATCTCGCGCAGGGCAACGGGCAGTTCCCGGCGCAGGGCGCTGACGAAATCGCGGCGGGAGGTCATTGGAGCGTCGTCGGGCCGGGGGCGGCAGACAAGGACGATGGAGGAAGCCAAGGCATTAGAGCCAATACTTCTCATACGACCACTTCTTTCCGTTCGCACGGGCCATGTTCCGGAAATAACGAAGCCTGATTGGATTAGGCTTTCTAACATGGTTTCCCATCCTGTGTTGCTAACGATGATGCTCCCAGCATCCTCCAACTGCGTCTCGCTCTCAGACTGTTTGAAGGCGTAGTACACAGTTAAGGGATAATTGGGCGATATGGCGTCTCGCATACGGCAAAACGCCTGTTGCAAACCATTCTCGAAGTGCTGCTGTGCAGCTTCTTTCCCACCAAAGCGGTCAGCATCAGCCACGATTTCTGGTTCTTTTGGTGTTAAGAGCGTACTGAAAATCTCTGGATATACGTTCTCAAGATTCTTTCTTAGCCACACGTAGAAGTAGTCAGCCAAATCCGCATAGGGGACGTTGTCATAGTAGGGCGGGTCCGTAGAAATCAGGGCCGCGGCCGCCTGGTACTTGGCGTTAGCTGCATCGCGTTGAGATGCAGTGCCTGCAGGTCCAGACACGAACTTATCGATGACTCGTGCAATCCAATCAATCGCCCCCAACCAGTTACCAGTAGATTCGCTGAAAGGGTTAGCTTCAGCGAAGTCCCAGACTATCGGCAACGCGTTTCGCGAGAAAGTATGGGCAATAAAACTATCTGCCCACATAGCCAGAGATGACCAATAGTCAGCGCCCCTACTGATGGCAAACGAGAGATAGACGCTAATGGCCTCGGCATATGCTTGTGCTTGACTGCCCCCGTCTCGAAGGGATTTTCCATCATTTGGAATGCCAGCTTCAATGGCGTCTTTCAGAATCTGCGTACGCACCCGTTCCACCAACTCAGCGAAGGTAGACAGAGCTGTGAGTTGGCGCTCTGTATATAAATCGGAATGGTGTAACAGTCCATACGCTGTAGGCGACATATGCCTGGGATTAGTAGCCAGTGCGATGTCGGGCTTCCAGGATGGGTGTGCTGAGTTTGCTACGTCAACCTGATGAACATCAGGAGAATGGTAGTTGCGTCCCTTCGTTCCCTCAGTGATTATGCCTAACAGAGTTCTTCCCATTCGGCCTGCGAGTGCTTCTGCCCGAATATAGTCTGCTGTGATCGGCACATCAGTCAGGAGACACGCAAAGGTTGCCCTGCCTACCTTTGTACCTGCATCCACGGCCTCAGGATCGGGGGGGGCTCCGAGAACGATGCGAATCTGGTATTCACGATTGTTCTTGTCTATTATGGGCTTGACCCATGCTTTGTCTTTCCTTTTAGAAAGCCAGAAAGTGTTTGTCAAAGGAACGTACGTGTTCACTGCCGGGTTAGGACTCTTGACTGTCCGTGCCCAGATCCAGGCAATTACAGTCTCACCATTCTTTTTTGGGTAGAAGCTCCCGATTTTTTCCCACGCTTTTTCTCTCATCCATTTCCCGTAATACCGTACATCAGCAGCCAACCCTGATGCATTGTTCCAACTCGCACCCTTTGCCGTACCAGAGCGATCTTGGGGATTAACCGGTGGTATATTTGTAAAGCGGGAGGGGATCTCGATTTGGGCTTTGTTGATGATGACTGGTACTGGATTCAAATCACTAGCGTGCGCCTCCAGACCCAGGCGCAGGGCCTCCAGCGGGATGGAGCCGCCCCCGGCGAATGGGTCGAGCAGCGGTGGTGGATTTCCATCGGTCGCCAGCCAGATCAGGCGGCGGGCGGTCTCCAGTACGTCCTCGTCGGTGGTGGACTCCCACTTGACCAGCGTCTCAATGAAGTCGAACAGCCGCTGGCGGGGCGTGTCATTCTCGGCGGCGTTCCTGCCCCGGTGCAGCTCGCGGCAGGCCTGGACGAATTCAGGTGGGGCGTCGGGATCGTTGGGGTCGTCCACCAGCGAGGCGAAGATCACGGCCCGGCAGGCGGCCAGCGGTCGGCGCGCCCACCACAGGTGCAGCGTGCTGGGGTGGCCGTGGCGGATGGACTTCTCGCGCGCGCTGGCGGCGTTGATGGCTTCGAGGGGCAGGGCGACTTCGATGAGTTTCTTGCGGTGGGTCATAGCGACGTTCTTCCTCACACACCCACCTCAGGCAAGGCCAATATCTCACGTTGAACATACGCTCGGAACTCATACACATCCGTGAAGTACCGATACCCTGCCTGGTTCACTGCTTCTCTGGTTTCTTTCCCTTCGTCAATCAACAGGGCCACCGGCTCGCTGTACCTCTCTTGCAATCCTTCGGGCCAGGCGAGGTCAATGATGACCAGTGATTCACCAGTCGCCGGGTCGGCCAGTTCGTACATATACTCGCCGCTTGGCAATCCCTGTTCCATTACCCACTGATTGCATTCCCGGATGAGACGTTCCTCCTCGTCAGTCGCTACAGTTCCTGGAACAAGCTCGTGCGCACGTTCTAAGACAGATTCCGCAATTGCGACGATATCAGGGACTGATCCTTTAGCAAGGCTATCCAAGAAGTCGTTGGCTGCCTGGGCCAAGAGCTCGCGACGGGCAGCCAGGAAACCGGTGTAGTTCTCAACTCGCCACAGCATTCGGTCCATTGGAATCCAATGTGACTCGATCGCACCAGGGTGTTTATTGGCATATTCTGGCAGGTATTCGCCTGGATCTCGGTTGGAGATTCCTAAATTGGTCTCCTGGGTCAGGAAAGCGAAATTCGCTAGAGCATTGACCTGCCGCCGATCATACTCGTGCTCGTAGAGCAGAGCTTTGGGGAAAACATGGTGCACTTGCAGACTGCTTAGCTTGCCCAGCATCTGATCCGACAGCTCGATGCCTGTTCCCCAGTCTTGTGCGTGGTTCACGCGAGTCAGCATATACAGCAGAGGATAGAAACGCGCTCCTCTGCTCCACCCTCCAAAGTCATCTGGGCGCACCCTAAGGTCTCCCCGATCCTGGCGTAGCAGGTCAATTAACCGATCAAGCGCTCCATCGAGTTCTTCAATCGCAGCCAAGTCCTGGTTGAGTCTGCTCTCAGTGGAGCCGGCATAGCGCCCCCAGAGGAATGTGTGGACATACCAGTAGAGCAGCTTATCTCTCTCCCTCGAATCAAGCAGGTTACCACCACGCTGAGTCAAATACCGCGCCATCAGGGGAAACGAATAGCGACTGCCAAGAACACGATTGTGGTCTAGTCCTAGCCGTCCCGAAATCATCGTCAATAATTTGTCGATGGCATCCTCCGCCCTGCTAACTCCCGTCTGAAAAGCGGGCATATCGACATCATCCAAGCCGGAGAAAAGAGCTTGTCCAGTCA
The DNA here is from genome assembly GCA_964649415.1 of uncultured Anaerolineales bacterium. Taxonomy (GTDB): domain Bacteria; phylum Chloroflexota; class Anaerolineae; order B4-G1; family B4-G1; genus CAZYSK01. The sequence goes on along the minus strand of CAZYSK010000088.1, from coordinate 14,388 downwards.
CTATCGTAGTGATGCACCGCAGCAACCATTCCAGCCGAAAGTGAAAGCCTGCCCTGCGCCACTTATCCAAGCGTGCCCTCAACTCAGCGCGGGCTTCAGGCCATCCGGCGCAGACTTTGGCCAGAGCCAGATCACCTTTAGAAAGCTTGGTACCTCCGCTGTTGACTTGATTGAAGATATCTACCACTACATCGACAGTCTTGTCCTCTCCCGTTACTTGCTCAACGTGCAGATCAACGTCTTGTATCCCTTCAACAGCCATCAGACGCTGAATGTATATCGGCAGCTTGGCCTGGAGGCCAGCTGTTGTCGCCAAACGCTGGACGAGCTCGCCTGAATCTTGCTGCATCAGTTCTGTCACATCAATCCAAAGAGGATTATCCTTCATCTTGAGCGGGGCGTAGAATTCAAAGGTCTCCTCATCCAAGTTGAAATAGAGCCCAGTAAACGCACGATCATTGCCTTCAAAGAACTGGGGCGGCTTACCACGAATGATGCCATAGAGCGACGTGACCCGCTGCTGACCGTCAAGCAGCAGTTCCACAAAGCCCGGCTGGAGCGCCCCATCGCCCCGCGCCGATGCCCTCTCCGTCGCGGTCACCCAGACCAAGAGCATTCCCACGGGATGCCGGCAGTAAAGAGAGTGCATCAGCCCACGCACCTGGTTTCGATTCCAAACATAGCCGCGTTGAAATTCGGGTAGGGCAATAGCCCCTAAGTCAATTTGGTCAAGGATGGTGCTGATCTTCATTGATAGCCTCCTGAATAGCTATGAGCACTTCCACGCGTTCCCGCAGTTCGCTACACCTAGCAATTAGCACCTGTCATTCCAAGACTCGTCCCTTCTCAAGTGGGCTGCCAAGTATTGGTCATTGCTGTTCAACGTCCAACATCTCCAGGAATTCGGCCGCCGGGAGGATGGGGATGCTGCCGAAAGGGTGCAGCACCAGCAAATCCTCATCCCCGCTGACGATCACGTCGGCCTCTCCGGTCACGGCCACCTCCAAGAACTTGTCATCCTTGGGATCGCGGCAGGCCGTGATCCGCTCCATCGGCGTCACCGCCTCCCCGCGCAACAGGATGAGGCCGACGACCGTCTGGATATCCTGGTCGGTCAACCGGTATTTGTCGCGGATGCGCGGCCGGTTGAGGACGTCAATCAGCTCTTCCAGGAGCGACTGGGCGTAGAGCAGGGTGTAGTCGCCCCGGCGCAAGCGTATCAACACCGGGCCGACGGTGCCGTGGGGCTTGATCACAGCCCGCACGAGGATGTTGGTATCGACGACGGCCCGCATCAGGCATCCACTTCGGCCCAGGCAGCGGCCACGTCGGTGGCGATCTCCTCCTCGCCGATGGCGGCGTTTTGCTCAGCCATCCGGGCCACCAGGCGGTCGAATCGGGTCAGCACCTCTTGCTCTCTCAGTTCCTGGAAACGCAGGAACTCCTCGTAAGAGATGAGAGCCGCTTCCGGCCGGCTGCCGCGCGTCAGGACGTAGGGAATCTTCTCCTTGGCTACCTGGTCAAAGACGGAGCGGAAACGGCGCTGTAGCTCGGTTACGCCTATTATCCTTTGCATCGTCCACCCTCCCAAGAACAGAATACATATCCTGATGTATATTATACTACAGATTGAGCGTTCGTGCCATGTCCGATCCAGACTTCGCCAAGTTGAGTCCGCTCTCCACTAGAGCTGGTAGGCCGCAGATCGACATAGATCAACCGGAGAAAATCTGTGAGAATCAGCGTTCATCTGCGTCCTAATATCAAGCCGGTGGGAAGCTGCGATCCAGTAGCTCCTTCAGGTCATAGTTCACACTGGTCACACCGAAGTCCGGTTCCTTGCTGAAAGGCTCTCGCACGTAACGCGGCGGACGGGCCTGGTCGTCCGCCACCTCCACCAGCGCCAGGATGTACTGCTCCGGCGAGTTGATGCCGGTCAGGATCTCGTTGCGGGTGACGCTCACCGTCCCGGCCCCGGCGCGCCGTCCCTTGACCTCGATGAAACGCAGGCGGCCTGTGCGCGGGTCGAGGCTCTCGATGTCGTAGCCCAGGTTGTCCCCGCTTACGTCGCGGGGGTGGTTGCCTAATGCGCTCTCGGCCCCCATCACCGCCTGCATGGCGATGGCCTCGGTGACGCGCGTGTCCACCAACTCGGGCGGCGTGCGCTCGCCCAGCAGCAAGCCAAAGGGGATCACGATCGCCCCACCGATGACTACCGGCGGCGTGGCCGAGATCTGCCGCTCCAGGGCTAGTTCCTCGGTACGGCGCTCCAGGCGGGCGGCCAGCTCGTCGGCGCGCTGCTGCGCCCGGTCGGCGTTGAGGCGCAGCCGCTGGCCTTTCCCCTCGTCAGCCTCGGATGCGGAAGCGGCCTTTGCCCGCTGGCGCAGTGCGGCGGCCCGCTTGTCCCAATAGTTGATCTCTTTGGTCAGGCGTTCGTGCACCGCGGCCAGGGTCTTGTCGATCCACTCCTCGCGGCGCTCGCGCACGCGGGCCAGGTGGCGCGGCACCAGGTTCTCGATGGCGTAGGCCAGCACCTGGCTTTCCAGCGTTTCCCCGGCCAGCCATTCCGCTTCGAGCACGCCTTCCACCTGGGCCAACTGCTCGGGCGTGGCCGGTTCGTAATCCAGGTAGGGGGCGTAGCCGCCAGCGCAGACTTTTCCCGCCTGGTCGCTCTCGACGAAATGCACCTCGCGCGAGATCACCCGCTTGTCACCGTTGGAGCCGCTCCCGGCGTCCTGTATGTTCTGTTCTAGAAAGAACAGGACACGAGGGGAGTTACTGGGATCGGTCTTATCCACCAACACTGCGCCGGAGCGCAACACCTCGCGGTGTTGGTCGAGCATCAGGTCGGTGACGGTGTCCAGCAGCGGGTGGCCGGGGCATAAGAAATCGGCGTCGGGAAGCCCCGTCAGGTTCATCAGCTCCTTGTCGAAGCACACCCGGTCGTATTTCTCCCAGACGGGCACCGTCGTGCCTAACTCCTTGGCCCGGTTGCGGATGCGGGCGGGTACATAGCTGATGCGATAACGGCCCGGTTCCCGCTCGCGGATGGAACCGCCCAGGGTCTGGAAGGCCTGCATGAAGAAAGACCGGATATAGTGGGGCTGCAAGCGCCGGGCGGCGTAACGCTCCATCTCCTCGCGGATGCGCACGATCTGCGTGGTGTCCATGCTGTCGGTGACCAGCGAGCGGGCTTCTAGGAGCTCTCGCACCCGCTCTCGATCCACGGCGTTGTCCACCGTCTGCTCCAACTTGGCGCGTACCTCGGGCCGGTCGCCGTAGCGGATGGCCTCCAGCAGCAGCTTGCGCAGGGGGGTGCGCTCGAACAGCGCGCCCAGCACGTCGAACACTTTCCCTTGCAGCGCCTCGCTCTCGGTTTCCAGCTTACGCAAGAGCCGCTCGTAGACGTATCCCTCGCGCGTCTCCCCTGCAACCAGGTTCCACAGGTGGCAGACCTCGGTCTGGCCGATGCGGTGGATGCGCCCAAAGCGCTGCTCCAGCCGATTGGGGTTCCAGGGCAGGTCGTAGTTGATCATCAGGTGCGCCCGCTGCAGGTTGATGCCCTCGCCGGCGGCGTCGGTGGCCAGCAGGAAACACACGTCGGGGTCGTTGCGGAAGCGGTCCTCTATCGCACGGCGCTCCTCGCGGGGTACACTTCCGTGAATGCAAACCATCCCGTCGTCGCGCCCAAACAGGGTCCCGATGCGCTCCCACAGGTAGGTGAGGGTGTCGCGGTGCTCGGTAAAGATGATGAGTTTGCGGCGCTGGCCGTTCTCATCGATCATCCGCTCTTGATCCTGGATGATGGTTGCCAGCTCCTCCCACTTGCGGTCGGCGCCGCCGTGGCGCACCCGGTAGGCCATGGTCTCCAGGCCCTGCAGAGTCTTGATCTCGCCCTCCAACTCGGCGATGGTCAATGCGGCGGTAGCGCTGTCGATGACCTCTTCTTCGACAGCCTCGACCTCTTCAGCGGGGGCGTCGTCCAGGTCGTCCAGGTAGTCGGGGGCGTACCAGTTCGGAGCGCCGGCATCTTGCTGGCTTGCCGGCAGGATGCCGGCGGTCCGCTGGCTTGCCGGCGGGACGCCGGCGGTCCGTGTTTCGGCCAGGCGTTTCTCCAGCCGCTCGCGCCGACGGCGCAGCGATTGGTAGATGGCCTCGGGCGACGAAGCCAGGCGACGCTGGAGAATGGTCAAAGCAAAGCCCACGTTGCCCTTGCGCTTGTCGTCAGACAGTTTTTCGGCTCGGTTGAACTCTTCACGCACGTACTCAGTGACGGCGTTGTACAGGCGGGCCTCGCCCGGCGAGAGCGGGTAGCTGGCGGTGTAGGCCCGGCGCTCGGGGAACAGGGGTCGCCCGTCGAAGCGGCGCAGATCCTCCTTGACCATGCGGCGCATCAGGTCGGAGACATCCACCTGGTGCACGCCCTCGCGGAAACGTCCCTCGAAGCGGTCGGGATCGAGCAGGGCCAGGAACAACTGGAATTCCTCTTCCTTGCCGTTGTGAGGGGTGGCCGTCATCAGCAGGAAGTGGCGGGTGATGTCCCGGAGCAGCTTGCCCAGCTTGTAGCGTTTGGTCTCTTCCAGTTCGCCGCCCCAGAAATGGGCCGACATCTTGTGCGCCTCGTCCGCTACCACCAGGTCCCACTCGGTCCGCTGCAGCTTCTCTTTCAAGCCTTCGTCCCGCGCGATCTGGTCCAGGCGGATGATGACCCGGTCCTTTTCCAGGAACGGATTGCCGCTGACGGCGGTCTCGAAGGTCTCGCGGGTGATGATCTCGAAATGGAGTTGGAACTTGAACCACAGTTCGTCCTGCCATTGGGCGGCCAGGTTGCCGGGCACGCAGATCAGGCAGCGCTGGACGTCGCCCCGCACGACCAGCTCTTTGATAAACAGCCCGGCCATGACAGTCTTGCCGGCCCCGGGATCGTCGGCCAACAGGAAACGCAGCGGCTGGCGGGGCAGCATGTCGCCGTAGACGCCGGTGATCTGGTGGGGCAGAGGCTCAATGAGAGAGGTGTGGACGGCGAGCACAGGGTCGAACAGGTGGGCCAGATGGATACGGTAGGCCTCGGCCACCAGCCGGAAACGATCGCCGTCGGTGTTGAAGCTCCACGTCCGCCCGTTTTGGACGACCTCCAGACTGGCTTCGTCGTCCCGGTAAAGCAGTTGCGTTCCGGGTTGACCGTCTCCCCGTTTGTAGAAGAGTTCAATGGCGGCTGCCCCGTGCCACTTCACGTCTACGATGGACACGCTCTGACCTGGAATGATTCCCTTGACTTTGACGCCGGGCTTCAAATCCTCCAGTTCTGCCATGCCGTTTTCCTTGTGTCGGCTGAACCTGCCCAGGGGGTGTCAATAACGCGCCGAAAGGAGCGCTATTTCCGCCGGTCCGGGAGAGGTATTCTTAATTGCAGCGAAGCGCTCTGTGTTGCACCATTATAGTACTCTCACCCCACACTGGCAAGTTGCCTCTCGGGTTTTCGGCCTTTCGGGGCAGAATTCCCCCACCGGTCGCCCCGTAACGCTTTGCCCCTTCCGCCCACCTGCGCTATAATACCGCCGAACCCCGAGGAGTCACACCTATGGAAGAACGCCTGCAGAAGATTCTAGCCCGTGCCGATTTCGGTTCCCGTCGCGCCTGCGAGGAGCTGATCCGCCAGGGACGGGTAGCTGTCAACGGAAAGGTCGCCGAGCTGGGCCAGAAGGGCGACCCGGAGCGCGACCGGATCACGGTGGATGGGAAGCCCATCCCGGTCAAGCGCGGGTATACCTACGTGGCGCTGCACAAGCCCCGGGGCGTGCTCTCGGACGAGGGGGACGGCTCGGGCCGCCTGACGACGGTGCTGGACCTGGTGCCGCTGCCGGGGCATCTATTCCCCGTGGGGCGGCTGGACCTGCGCAGCGAGGGATTGATGCTGCTCACCGACGACGGCGGCCTGGCCAACCGGCTCACGCATCCGCGCTACGAGCACGCCAAGGAATATCGCGTCTACGTGGAGGGCCATCCCGACGAGGCGACGCTCGAGCGCTGGCGCAAGGGGGTCTTCCTGGACGGTCGCAGGACCGCGCCGGCCGACGTCTCCGTCCTTCGCGCCGAGGTGCGGCACACCTGGCTGCGGGTCGTGCTGCGGGAGGGCCGCAAGCGCCAGATCCGTCGCGTCGGCGCCATGCTGGGCTGTCCGGTTCACCGGGTGATCCGCGTGCGCATCGGGCCGGTGCACCTCGGCAACCTGAAGCCCGGCGAGTGGCGACACCTGACTGAGCGGGAACGCCAGGACGTGCAGAGGATCAAGAGGAGGAAAGGGAAACGGAAACGGAAGCGTTGACATCGTCGAGACCACCGAAATCGTCTGGACCGGGCGGATACGAGAGCCCGAGAGCGTCCACCATCGCCATTGACGGCCCCGCCGCGTCGGGCAAGAGCACGATCGGCGAGCTGCTCTCCCGGCGCATGGGCTACCTGTACTTCGACACGGGCGTGATGTATCGGGCCGTGACCTGGGCCGCGCTTTCGCGCGGCGTCCCCATCGCCGATGAGGCGGCGGTGACCGCGCTTGCAGAGCGGCTTCTCATCGACGTCACGCCGCCCACGGCGGACGATGGTCGCCAGTACACGGTCCTTGCCGATGGGGTGGACGTCACCTGGGACATCCGCACGCCGGGCGTGGACGCCAACGTCTCGCCCGTGTCCGCCTATCCCGGCGTGCGGCGCGCGCTCGTCGCGCAGCAGCGGCGCGTGGCAGCGGCCGGCTCTGTCGTCATGGTCGGGCGCGACATCGGCACCGTCGTCCTGCCCGGCGCCGATCTCAAGCTCTATCTGGACGCCGGCGTCGAGGAGCGGGCCCGGCGCCGCTGGGTGGAGGTGCGGGCGCGCGGTGAGGAGGCCGACTACGACGCCGTGTTGGCCGCTATGCGCCGCCGGGACAGGATTGACAGCCGCCGCGCCGTTTCGCCGCTGCGCGTCGCCGACGACGCCTTCGTCGTGGACACGACCGACCTGGCAGTCGAGGAGGTGTTGGCCGAGGTCGAGCGGCTGATTGAGGACCGCGCATGCCCGCGGGATTGATCGCCGCCGTCGCCCCGGGCAGCCTGGCCGCGCGGGCCAGCCTGCGGCCCGGGGATGAGCTCGTCGCCATCAACGGCTGCCGCCTGCGGGACGTCATTGACGTGCGGTTCTGCGGGGCCGAGGAACGCCTGGCGCTGCAGGTGCGCCGGGGCAGGCGGGACTACGTCATTGACGTCGAGCGCCAGTACGACGAGCCGCTGGGGCTAGACTTCGCGCATCCCACCTTCGACGGGATACGCCGCTGCAACAACCGCTGTGAGTTCTGTTTCGTCGCCCAGATGCCGGCGCGCATGCGCCGCTCCCTGTACGTCAGGGACGACGACTATCGCTATTCCTTCCTCTTCGGCAACTACGTCACGCTGACCAACCTGGAAGAGCCGGACTGGGAGCGCGTCGGCGAGCAGCATCTCAGCCCGCTCTACGTCTCGGTCCACGCCACCGACGTCGACCTGCGCCGCCGCGTCCTGCACAACCCCTCCGCGCCCGACGTGATGCCCCAGCTCCGCCGCCTGGCCGGCCTGGGCGTCGATGTCCACACGCAGATCGTGCTCGTGCCCGGCCTCAACGACGGCGCGCACCTGGACCGGTCGATACGCGATCTCGCCGGGCTCCATCCGGCGGTGCGCTCGGTCAGCGTCGTGCCTGTGGGACTGACGCGTTTCCATCGTGGGGCCTGCCGTACGCACACGCAGCCCGAGATGCGGGCCGTCTTCGAGCGTGTCGGCAATTGGCAGGCGCGCCTGCGGGAGCGGCTCGGCGCCAGCTTCGCCTACCTGTCCGACGAGTGGTATCTCCGCCTGGGTGAGGAGGTCCCCCCCGCCGGGCACTACGACGACCTGGACCTGACCGAGAACGGCGTCGGCCTCGTCCGCCGCTTCCTGGACTCTTTCCCCGATTCCCGCAGAAACCAGGTTTTTTCCGAAAAACCTGGTTTCTTGACCCTCGTCACCGGCACGCTCTTCGCGCCGGTCCTCCGCCGAACCGTGGCCCACCTGGACGGCGTCGACGTCGTCCCCGTGGTCAACCGCTTCTTCGGCGACACGGTGACCGTGGCTGGGCTGCTGACCGCCGAGGATGTGGTGGCCCAATTGAGGGCCCACGACGACCTGGGCGAAGTCGTGTGCCTGCCGCCGGCGATGTTCGGTGGGCCCGAGGGGCAGTCTCTCGATGGGCTGCGGCCGCAGGACGTGGGGCATGCGCTGGGGCGGCGGGTGATTACACAGTAAGAAACCAGGTTTTTTCCGAAAGACCTGGTTTCTGGTTCGCCAAGAACCTGGTTTCTTGTGACTCTGAGAGGCAATCATGCAAGCAAAGGCATCGCCATTGCGCACCATCAACAGTGTGGCCCCCATACGCATCTGCGATAACGGCGGGTGGACCGATACCTGGTTCGCCGAGCATGGCGAGATCTTCAACATCGGCGTCTACCCCTACGCGGAGGTCCAGATCGAGGTGCGCCCCTTCGAGGGCCAGGAGGAGCGCATCATCATCTACGCCGAGAACTACGGCGAGCGCTACGCGCGCCATCCCGCCAGCCCTGACTGGGACCGCCACCCGCTCCTGGAGGCGGCCATCGAGCGCATGGCCGTGCCGGATGACGTCGCCTTTCAGGTGACCATCTACTCCGAGGCCCCGGCCGGGGCCTCCACCGGCACATCGGCCGCCGTCACCGTCGCGCTCGTCGGGGCGCTGGACTGCCTCACCCCCGGGCGCTTGTCGCCCCACGAGGTCGCCTACACGGCGCAGTCCATCGAGGTGGACATGCTCAAACAGCAGTGCGGCATCCAGGATCAGCTCTGCGCGGCCTACGGGGGCATCAACTACATCCAGATGTTCCGGTATCCCTATGCCTCGGTCTCGCAGATCCGCGTGCCGGACAGCACCTGGTGGGAGTTGGAGCGACGGCTGGCCTTGATCTACCTGGGCAAGTCGCACCACTCGTCCCAGGTGCACGACAAGGTCATTCGCGACCTGGAGCACGTCGGGCCGGCGGCCAGGCAGATCGAGGCGCTGCGGGCCACGGCCGGACCCTCGCGCGATGCGGTCTACGCCGGCGATTTCGTCGCGCTCGGCCGGGCCATGGTCCAGAACACCGAGGCGCAGCGAGACCTGCATCCCGACCTGGTCAGCCCTCACGCCCAGCGCGTCATCGAGATCGCCCGCGCCCACGGTGCGCTCGGCTGGAAGGTGAACGGCGCGGGTGGCGAGGGCGGCTCGCTGGCGATCCTGTGTGGACCCGTGTCCCACGCCAAGCGGGCGATGATCCGTGCGATTGAGGCAGAGAACCCGCTTTTTCAGAGTATTCCCATCTACCTGAGCCGTTTCGGCTTGCGCGTCTGGGAAACACCGTGCCCTGTGGGAGGTGAACCGTGTGTGGAATCGTAGGCTACGTCGGGCCGCGTGACGCGACCCCCATCGTCCTCGAGGGATTGAAGCGCCTGGAGTACCGGGGCTATGACTCGGCCGGGTTGGCCGTCGTCCAGGCAAATGGCGCCATCGGCGTGCGGCGCGAGGTGGGCAAGCTGGCCGGCCTGCTGGGGCTGGTGGCGGAGGATCCGCTCAGCGGCCAGATCGGGATCGGCCACACGCGCTGGGCGACCCACGGCGAGCCCTGTCGCCGCAATGCCCATCCCCACATCGGTGCCACGGGCGAGGTGGCCGTCGTCCACAATGGCATCATCGAGAACTTCCTGGATCTGCGGCGAGAGCTCGAGGCCGAGGGGCGGCATTTTGCCTCGGACACCGATACGGAGGTGGTGGTGCACCTGGTCGAGGGGTACATGGCGGACGGCGCCGAGCTGGAGACGGCGGTGCGCCGGGCACTGACCCACATCCAGGGGGCCAGTGCCTTCGTCTTCCTCAGCAGCCGTGAGCCCGACCGGCTGGTGACGGCCCGCCTGGGCAATGCGGGCGGCATCACCGTCGGGGTGGGGGACGGCGAGACCTTCGTCGCGTCCGACATACCGGCCATTATGGAGCACACCCGCGACATGGTGTTCCTCGAGGATCAGCAGTTGGCCGTGGTCACGCGGGAGGGCGCGCAGGTGAGCACGCTGGCGGGTGCGCCGGTCGGCACGTCGGTGTACACCATCCCCTGGGATCCCGTGGCGGCGGCGAAGGGCACCTACCGCCACTTCATGCAGAAGGAGATCTACGAACAGGCGCGCTCGGTCACGGATACCATCCGCGGCCGGGCTGAGTTCGAGGCCGGGCGGGTGCGGCTGGAGCACCTGGAGCTGGCGCCGGAGGAGGCGCTGGCGCTGGAGAAAGTGATCGTCGTCGCCTGCGGTACGTCGGCCTACGCCGGGCTGGTCGGCAAGTTCATCATCGAGGCCCTGGCCCGCGTGCCGGTCGAGGTGGACTATGGGTCGGAGTTCCGCTACCGCGACCCCATCGTCACCGGGGACGCGGCCGTGCTGGCCATCACTCAGAGTGGGGAGACGGTGGACACGCTGGCGGCGATGGAGGAGGCGCGGGCCAGGGGCGCGCGGCAGTGGTCCATCGTCAACGTCGTGGGCAGCCAGGCGATGCGTCTCTCCGAAGGCTACATCCTCATGCACGCCGGCCCGGAGATCGGCGTGGCCTCGACCAAGGCGTTCACCGCCAGCCTGGTGGACCTCTACCTGTTGGGCTGCTACCTGGGGGAATTGCGCGGCACGCTGACGGGCGCGCGGCTGCGGGACGCGGTGGATGGCCTGGCCCGCTTGCCGGACCTGGTGGGGCGCGTGCTGGAGCACGGCGACGAGTACGAGCGGCTGGCGAGTCTGTTCAACGACCGGGAGCACTTCCTCTACCTGGGGCGCGGCATCAACTACCCCATCGCGCTGGAGGGAGCGCTCAAGCTGAAGGAGATCTCCTACATCCACGCCGAGGGCTACCCGGCCGGGGAGATGAAGCACGGCCCCATCGCCCTGATTGACGAGGCCATGCCGGTCGTCGCCATTACCGTGCGCGATCGTGTGTACGACAAGATGATCAGCCAGGTTGAACAGGTCAAGGCGCGGGATGGCATTGTGATCGCCCTGGCGACGGACGGGGATGAGGACATCGCCGAGAAGGCCGATCACGTGCTCCGCGTCCCGCCGACCCCGCCGCTGCTTTCGCCCGTGGTGAACGTGATACCGCTGCAGTTGCTCGCCTACTACCTGGCCGTGCGGCGCGGGTGCGACGTCGATCAGCCCCGCAACCTGGCCAAGAGCGTCACGGTGGAGTGATGCGTGTGCCCGAATCCGGGTTTCTGGGACTACAACAGAAAGGAGACGGACAGTGCAGGACAGGCACGATGTCGTAGTCGTTGGCGGGGGGCCGGGTGGGATCTGCGCCGCGGTGGGCGCAGCCAAAGAGGGAGCGTCGGCGCTGCTGATTGAGCGCTATGGCTTCCTGGGCGGCATGGCGACCGCTGGACTGGTCAACCCATTTATGGCCTACAAAATCGGGGGAAAGCGCCTGACATCCGCTGTCTTCAACGAACTGCTGGATCGTCTGCGGGACGCGGACGCGTTGGCACGGGACGATCAGGTCTTCGACGATGAGAAGATGAAGATCGTCCTCGATCAGATGGTGCAGGATCATGGCGTCGACCTGCTGCTGCACTCGACGCTCGTCGGCGTGCAGATGGATGGCCAGCGCATCACCCGCGTGCAGACGATGGCCAAGTCGGGGCGGACCGATGTGGCCGGGACGGTGTTCGTGGATTCCACCGGCGACGGCGATCTGGCGGCGCAGGCCGGTGCGCCGGTCGAGATCGGGCGCCGCCGGGACGGCCTGTGCCAGCCGATGACGCTTTGCTTTCGCATTGGCGGCGTGGCCGGCGAGCCCAGCGTTGGCCAACTCCGCCAGGAGCTGACAGAGATCTACCTCTCGGCCAAGGCGGCGGGCGAGGTGGACAACCCGCGCGAAGACATCCTCGTCTTCGGCACGATGGTGCCCCACATCTTTCACTTCAACACCACGCGCGTCGTCAAGCGCGATGCGACGAACACGTGGGACTTGACCGCCGCCGAGCTAGAAGGTCGCCGGCAGGTCGCGGAGCTGCTGGATCTGTTCAAGCGGCGCTCGCCCCGTTTCAGGGACGCCTACTTGCTCAAGATGGCAGCACAGATCGGCGTGCGCGAGTCGCGGCGGGTGATGGGGGAGTACGTGCTCGACGTGTCCGAGGTCATCGAAGCGGCCAAGTTCGATGACGGCATTGCTCGCAGCAGATATCCCGTGGACATCCACAGTCCAACGGGCGAGGGCACGGTGATTCGGCGCTTGCCCCCCGGCGAGTTCTACGAGGTGCCCTATCGCTGTCTGGTGCCACAAAACGTGGACAATCTGCTGATCGGCTCACGGTGTGTCAGCGCCACGCACGAGGCACACTCCTCGCTGCGCGTCATGCCGGTCGTGGCCGGCATCGGCGAGGCCGCGGGTGTCGCCGCAGCGTGGGCGGTGCGCGAGGGGATACCGCCGCGCGAGGTCAGCGGATCCAGGCTAAAGGCGGCGATACTGGGCTAAGTGGCGGGTGTGGCCGCCGGGTTGCAGGCTGGCGTCGATGGCGTATAATGTATACATGACATAAGGTGGCGTTGGCGGCAATGTGAGAGCCAGGGCCAGGCTCCCGGGCACTGGCCGCTTCTGAGGTGGAACATGGAAGTCGTCATGGTAGGGCCATTCGGCCTACGACCCCGAGGGACGATGGGCGTGCGGGCTTTGCCGATGGCCCGGGCGCTGGCCTCACAGGGCCACGGCGTGACGGTTCTACTCCCGCCCTGGCAGAACCCGGAGGACGCCGGCAAGCATTGGGAGGAGGACGGCGTCCGCGTCGAGAACGTCGCCCTGCCGCCGCGTATTCCGCTGCTGTTCCACGCTCTCATCGCCGTCCGCCTGGCCCGCCGGGCGTTGGCGCTCAAGCCCCAAGTCTTGCATCTGTTCAAGCCCAAGGCCTACAGCGGCCTGACCCATTCGCTCGTCTCACGCCTGCCACGCGCCCGCCGCCCGCGCCTGGTGGTCGACGCCGACGACTGGGAGGGCCCTGGCGGCTGGAACGAGATCGGCGGCTACACGCCGGTTCAGCGTCGCTTCTTTGCGTGGCAGGAGCGATGGGGGCTCACGCACGCCGACGCGGTCACCGTCGCCAGCCGCGCGCTGGAGAGCCTGGTCTGGGCATTGGGTGTCCCGCCTGCGCGCGTGTTCTACGTGCCCAACGGCGTCTCGAACGAGGCCCCAACCCCTTCCAGAAACCGGGTTTCTTCCGAGAAACCTGGTTTCTCTCCCCCACCTAAAGGTTCCACCCTCCAGCATCGCGTGGCCGCCATCGAGTATCCGGCGTCCACTCCTCGGCCTCCCGTGATCCTGCTGTACACGCGCTTCTTCGAGTTTCCGATCTCCCGCGTCGTCGAGGTACTGCGCCGTGTGCGCGAGCAGGTGCCGCAGGTGAGGTTGCTCGTCGTGGGCAAGGGGCTCTTCGGGGAGGAGGAGGAACTGCTTCGCCTGGCGGCTCAATCGGGCCTTAGCGTCGCGCGCCACAAGCCGGGCACCGCGGACGACACGCCGCGCGCCACGCACGACGTCACGTACCTTGGCTGGGTCCCGGCGGACCGGCTTCCGGCCTGTTTCGCCCAGGCGGACGTGGCTATATATCCGTTCGAAGATACGCTGGTCAACCGGGCCAAGTGCGCGGTCAAGCTACTGGACCTGTTGGCGGCTGGCGTGCCCGTGGTGGCCGAGGCAGTGGGACAGAACCGGGAGATGATCCGACACGGCGAGACCGGCTGGCTGGTGCCTCCCGGCCACCAGTCCGCGTTTGTGGAGGCGGTGCTGCACGCGCTCAGGGAGGTGCAGCTACGGGAATGGATCAGTCGGGCTGCCTCCCGGGACGTGCGAGAACGGTTCGCGTGGAAGCACCTGGTGGGGACTGTCGAGCAGGCATACGAGACTTCCAGTTCGTAGTATCACCTAGACTTCCGAGGTCTCCAGTAGGTCACTCAATCCGTCTAGTACCTTGCGGAAGCCACGATTTCTGCTACTTGGAGCTATGACCTAGACCTCGGAAGTCTGGGGCGGGCAGTTCGTAGTGAGGCACGCAGGTCCGCCGGAGTGCCGTGGTGGGACGCTACTCCGCAGACTTCGTAGCTCACTACGAACTGGCTCCTGGTTCGTAGTGAGGCACGCAGGTCCGCCGGAGTGCCGTGAGTGCCGTGGTGGGACGCTACTCCGCAGACTCCGTAGCTCACTACGAGCGGGCTTCCCGTTCGTAGTGAGGCACGCAGGTCCGCCGGAGTGCCGTGGTGGGACGCTACTCCGCAGACTCCGTAGCTCGCTACGAACGGGGCGGGTAGTTCG
>CAZYSK010000087.1:0-23674 GCA_964649415.1 uncultured Anaerolineales bacterium | reverse complement strand
CCCTGTGGCGAATCGAATCGACACTATTGTATCATGTTGTAGGATATCTGTCAAGTGGATATGCTAATATACTATAGGCGTATATGTGAGTCCTCACGTTCTGCCACGTGGCGGGGAATGCGTGCTGTGTACCTAGGCCAGTGTAGGTTTGTAGGTTTGTCAGGTCTTGACACAGGGATGCCTTCATGGTATAATGGAAGCGGTTCCACGATAAAGGAGTGGCAGGGTGACCGCGACTATTTCGGACGTGGCCCGCAAGGCCGGGGTGGGAGTCGGTACGGTCTCAAGGGTTCTGAATAACAGCCCCCAGGTCAGCGAGGCCACCCGCCAGAAGGTGTTGAGGGCGATGGAGGAGTTGGACTACGTGCCCAACCCCTTCGCGCGCCGGCTGTCTCTCGGCAAGACGCTCACCATCGGGGCCGCAGCTCCTTTCTTCACCCGTCCTTCGTTCGTCGAGCGGCTGCGGGGGGTGGAGGCAGCCCTCGCTGACACAGAATACGATCTTCTCGTCTACAACGTGGAGACCCCCGAGAAGCGGGATCGTTGCCTCGAGGCAATACCCACAAGCCGGCGCGTTGATGGCCTCCTGATCGTCGCCTTCCCACCCAGTGACGAGTACGTCGAGCGTTTCGCTGCGGCTGGCCTGCCTGCTGTGCTGATCAACGATTCCCCCACCTGTCTGAGTCGAGTGATGATAGACGACGTGAAGGGGGGAGCCATGGCCACCCGCCACTTGCTCGAATTGGGCCATCGCAAGGTGGCCTACATCAGCGACCCTCTTACGACGCCTTTCAATTTCACCTCTAGTCGCTATCGCTATCAGGGTTATCGCCAGGCATTGGACGAGTACGCGATTCCTTTTCGGACCGAATATCATCTTGCCGATGAACACGGCCGCGAACAGGCACGGCAGATGACTCATCAGTTGATGAATTTGGAGGATCCGCCCACGGCCATCTTCGCGGCCAGCGACACCCAGGCCATGGGGGTGCTGGAGGCAGCTCGGGACCTGGGCCTGGCAGTGCCTGGGGATCTGTCCGTCATTGGCTACGATGACATCGAAATCGCCGAGTACCTACACCTGACGACCATACATCAACCTCTCTTCATCTCAGGGGTCGAGGGGGTCAAGCTGTTGCTTGAATCCATTGCCGCCCCACCGCCAACTCCCCGCCAGGTTTTGCTCCCAATTGAATTAGTCGTTCGAGATACCACCGCCTCGCCTGTCTAGTGGACAGAAGCTGTGGCTTGTGTGTTGTCTGTCGCCATCTGGATTTGGAACCGGTTCCAACGAGAACAGCGGAAAGGAGAGAGACTATTGACAGTTGAGCAGTCCCAAACCGGATCAAGGAGGTGACGTATTGAGCAAACCCAAACACTGTGTTTTGCGACTCCGATTGCTTCGACAAATTGCGCAACGTGTTAGCAGAAAAGTGAGGAGGAATATCAGATGAAGAAGCGAATACTATGGTCGCTCTTGAGTCTCTTGGTCATCGTCACCACACTGGTGGTGGCCTGCGGAGCGCCGCCTACCGAAGCCCCGCCGGCCGAGCCCACTGAAGCGCCGGCCGAGCCTGCCGAAGAGCCTGAGGTTGAGGCAGTCACTGTGGAAGTCTGGTTCCACTCCGGCAAGGGCGAGGAACGGGACGTGCTTGATGCCCAGGTGACGGACTTCAACGCGATGCAGGACGAGATCGTCATCGAGGCGGTGCAGTTGCCGGAGGGTTCGTACAACGATCAGGTCAACGCGGCTGCGTTGGCGAACGATCTGCCCTGCCTGCTCGACTTCGACGGTCCCTTTCTGTACAACTACGCCTGGTCCGGCTACCTGCGACCCATGGACGATTTCGTGTCCACCGACCTGAAGAACGACTTCCTGCCCTCGATCATCAGTCAGGGCACCTACGCCGGGAACCTCTACAGCCTGGGCACGTTTGACTCCGGCCTGGCGATCTGGGGCAACAAGGAGTACCTGGAGAAGGCAGGGGTGCGCATCCCGACAGGCATCGACGACGCCTGGGACAAGGACGAGTTCGTGGATGCGCTGGAGAAGCTGCAGGCGCTGCCCGAGGTGGAGTACGCGATAGACTTCAAGATGAATTACGGGGCAGGGGAGTGGTTCACGTACGGCTTCTCGCCGATCCTACAGTCCTTCGGTGGCGATCTGATAGACCGGACGGACTATCAGAGCGCGGAGGGGGTGCTGAACGGGCCGGAGGCGGTGGAGGCGATGGAGTTCTTCCAGAGCCTGTTCGAGGACGGCTACGCCATCGCCGAGCCGGCCGGGGATGAAGACTTCTATGTTCAGAAGAAGACGGCGCTCTCGTGGGTGGGGCACTGGATGTGGACGCCGCACAGCGAGGGTCTGGGCGACGACGTGGTGTTGATCCCGGTGCCGAAGTTCGGCGACCAGGCCGTCACCGGCATGGGCTCGTGGAACTGGGGCATCACCAACTCCTGTGAGCACCCCGACGCCGCCTGGAAGTTCCTGCAGTACCTGGTTGAACCCGAGCAGATCCTGCGCATGACCAACGCCAACGGTGCGGTGCCGGCGCGCAAGAGTGCTATCGCGCAGTCGGAACTGTACGCCGAGGGCGGGCCGCTGAACGTCTTCGTGCAGCAGTTGGAGGGCGGGGTGGCGCTGGAGCGTCCCGTGACGCCCGCGTACCCGGTGATCACGTCTGCCTATGCCGAGGTCGTGCAGAACATCGTGGCCGGCGCGGATGTGAAGGAGGAGCTCGACAAGGCGGTGGAGAAGATCGGCCAGGACATCCAGGATAACCAGGGATACCCGGTGCCTGGAGCCGAGGCGGTAGAGCCGGTCACGGTCGAGGTCTGGTTCCACTCCGGCAAGGGCGAGGAACGGGACGTGCTCGACGCCCAGGTGGAGGACTTCAACTCCCGCCAGTACGGCGTCATCATTGACGCGGTGCAGTTGCCGGAGGGTTCGTACAACGATCAGGTCAACGCGGCTGCGTTGGCGAACGATCTGCCCTGCCTGCTCGACTTCGACGGTCCCTTTCTGTACAACTACGCCTGGTCCGGCTACCTGCGACCCATGGACGATTTCGTGTCCACCGACCTGAAGAACGACTTCCTGCCCTCGATCATCAGTCAGGGCACCTACGCCGGGAACCTCTACAGCCTGGGCACGTTTGACTCCGGCCTGGCGATCTGGGGCAACAAGGAGTACCTGGAGAAGGCAGGGGTGCGCATCCCGACAGGCATCGACGACGCCTGGGACAAGGACGAGTTCGTGGATGCGCTGGAGAAGCTGCAGGCGCTGCCCGAGGTGGAGTACGCGATAGACTTCAAGATGAATTACGGGGCAGGGGAGTGGTTCACGTACGGCTTCTCGCCGATCCTACAGTCCTTCGGTGGCGATCTGATAGACCGGACGGACTATCAGAGCGCGGAGGGGGTGCTGAACGGGCCGGAGGCGGTGGAGGCGATGGAGTTCTTCCAGAGCCTGTTCGAGGACGGCTACGCCATCGCCGAGCCGGCCGGGGATGAAGACTTCTATGTTCAGAAGAAGACGGCGCTCTCGTGGGTGGGGCACTGGATGTGGACGCCGCACAGCGAGGGTCTGGGCGACGACGTGGTGTTGATCCCGGTGCCGAAGTTCGGCGACCAGGCCGTCACCGGCATGGGCTCGTGGAACTGGGGCATCACCAACTCCTGTGAGCACCCCGACGCCGCCTGGAAGTTCCTGCAGTACCTGGTTGAACCCGAGCAGATCCTGCGCATGACCAACGCCAACGGTGCGGTGCCGGCGCGCAAGAGTGCTATCGCGCAGTCGGAACTGTACGCCGAGGGCGGGCCGCTGAACGTCTTCGTGCAGCAGTTGGAGGGCGGGGTGGCGCTGGAGCGTCCCGTGACGCCCGCGTACCCGGTGATCACGTCTGCCTATGCCGAGGTCGTGCAGAACATCGTGGCCGGCGCGGACGTGCAGGAAGAGCTCGACAAGGCGGTGGAGAAGATCGACCAAGACATCGAGGATAACCAGGGGTATCCATCGCCGTAAGAAGCAGTGTGTCCAATGAATCGTCGGGGGCGCTCAGCGCCCCCGACGACCTACCGCGGAGGAAAATCATGTCCACTGTGCAATCCCCAATATCCCGTCGCCGCAGAGAATCTATCATGGCTTGGGTTTTCTCAATGCCGGCGATGCTACTGCTCGTCGTTTTCCTCATCGTTCCTTTCTTGATGGCCATTGGTTTTTCTTTCACCGATCAGCGACTGATCCCCAACCCCAACCTCCCTACCCAGCTAATCGGCTTTCGCAATTTCGTCCGTTTGGCGAAGGACGAAGCGTTTCTACGAGGTCTACTCAACAACTTCTACTTCGTCGCCGTAGTGGTGCCGGTGCAGACCTCGCTGGCACTGCTCCTGGCCATATTGGTCAATCAGAAGCTCAAAGGAATGAACCTCTTTCGCACCATCTACTTCAGCCCCGTTGTGACGACGATGGTCGTGGTGGCCATCATCTGGACCTTTCTCTACAACCCTGGGGAAGGGTTGATCAACGCGTTCATCCAGACGATCACCTTCGGCGCTCTGGGGCCCTACGACTGGCTACAAGACACCAAGCTCGTCTTCCCGGCCATCATGCTCCTCTCCATCTGGCAGGGCGTTGGCTTCCAGATGGTGATCTACCTGGCGGGTCTCCAAGAGATCCCCGATTCGCTTTACGAGGCAGCCAATGTGGATGGCGCGAACACGTTGCAGCAGTTCTTCAGTGTCACACTACCTCAACTCCGCAACACCACCATCTTCGTTGTGCTGGCGACGACGATCCTGGCGTTCAAGCTGTTCACCCAGGTCGAGGTGATGACCAACGGCGGGCCCCAGAATGCCTCCATGACTACCATTGTCCACGTGGTGCATCAGGGCTGGGGACAGCTTAAGGTCGGATATGCCTCCGCGGCCAGCATCGCTTTCTTCTTGATTGTGTTGGGTGTCTCCATGCTCCAGCGGTACTTCTTGCGTGAAGAAAGGGCGGTGGACTGACATGACGACTACAACTACCCCATATAGCCTGGGCTATCGTATCCGAAGAGGGCTCCGGGATGGACTGACGTACCTGGTCATGTCTCTGTTGGCGGTCTTCTTCCTGTTCCCCATCGTGTTTATGTTCGTCTCATCCATCAAGAACAACGAAACGCAGGTGCTGACCGACATGAGCACCCTGTACGCTTTCGTGCCTCGTGGCGAATTAGGCATACAGAACTACTACGATGTGTTTGACCAGTTGGGTTTCGGCCAATTGATGTTCAACTCGGTGCTGATTGTTGGGGGCACGGTGTTATTGGGATTGACGATAAACAGCTTGATGGCCTATGCTCTGGCTCGCCTGCGCTTCAAGGGGCGCGGTTTCCTGTTAGCCGTGGTCGTCGCTCTGATCATCATTCCTTTCGAATCGGTGGCCGTGCCGCTGTTGTTGTTGGTGAACCGCCTGCCCTGGTTTGGCGGCGCGACTTCGTGGCTTGATACCTACCATGTGCAGATCATCCCCTTCGTCGCCGATGCTTTCTCGATCTTCCTGTTCTACCAATTCTTCATCGGCCTGCCCAAAGATCTCGAGGAGGCGGCGTTGGTGGATGGCGCGGGTCTCCTGCGTATCTTCTGGAGGATCGTGCTGCCCCTATCCAGGCCGGTCTTTGCCACCGTGGCCATCCTCCAGTTCCTCACGCATTGGGGAGATTTCCTCTGGCCCTTGATGGTCACTCGTGGACCGGAAGTGCGGCCCCTGATGATCGGGATGCAACAGTTCTTTGGGTTGGATCCCAAGATCTGGGGTGACATCATGGCATTTGCCTCGATGATCACTATCCCAGTCCTGATCGTGTTTTTGCTATTCCAGAAGTGGTTCGTGCAGAGCGTGGCCTCAACGGGTATCAAGGGATAGGTATACCCCCTAATTGATCTGGCCGGTGAGTTTCTGAGATCGGGGCAAGCCTGACGGGGCGGGGTCTGCCCGCCCCGGCCGTTTGATTGACGGGAGCTGGTCGCTGGCTATGGCACTGAGACTTCCTGACAAGTGGCTGTGGGACTTCTGGCTGGCCCAAGATGGTCTCGACTATCACGTCTTCTACCTGCAGGCCTCTCGCGCGCTGCAGGATGAGAAGCTGCGTCATTGGAACGTCTCCATCGGCCACGCTGTCTCTCAAGATCTGCGTCGCTGGGAGATACTGCCCGATGCGCTCCGTCCCAGCCGTTCCGAGAGCGGCGCGTGGGACGACTACACGACCTGGACCGGCAGTATCATCCGGCACGAAGGGACGTGGTTTCTCTTCTATACCGGGGGCAGTCTGGCCGAGAAAGGACGGGTGCAGCGTATCGGCCTGGCGACATCGGACGATCTGATCCACTGGGACCGGCACCCGGCGAACCCGATCATCGTCGCTGACCCACGCTGGTATGAGTCGCTCGATCCAGACCTGTGGCACGAGCAAGCCTGGCGCGACCCTTGGGTTTTCCGTCACCCTGAGGCGGGAGATTTCCACGCGTTCATCACGGCCCGCGCCAACCACGGCCCGCCCGATGGCCGCGGTGTGATCGGACATGCCCGGTCCGATGACTTGGTCCACTGGGACGTACTACCTCCGCTCATCGATCCGGGCGATTTCGGTCACATGGAGGTGCCGCAGCTCGTAGAGATCGACGGGGGCTACTACCTGCTCTTCTGTGCGGTTGCCGACGTCCATTCGAGCCATCGCCGCCAGCGAATCGGCATCGAACCGGAAAGCGGCACCCATTACCTGGTCGCCGATGACCCCCTGGGGCCGTTCCGGTTTGCCACCGAGGAGTTTCTGGTCGGCGACGAGATCGGCTCACTCTATGCAGGCAAACTAGTGCGAGGGCCTGATGGTGATTGGTGCTTCTTGGCCTCGCATATGTTTGCGGCCGATGGCACGTTCGTGGGCCAGTTGAGCGATCCGCTGCCGGTGAAGGTAGCCAGCAATGGTAATTTGTCGGTGGATTGGCGCAGAGAGAGCGTGAAGGCGCGCCACAGGACCTTTCTTGCTTCGCGCAAGAGACACATCTTGATGATCACCAATCACGGCGTCCATCAGTGGCGCGTCATCCCTGGCTTGCCAGACACGGGTGGGCAGAACGCGTTCGTGAACCAGTTCACCGCGGCCCTGGCAGAACTCGGCTTCAAGGTCACGATCGTGAACCGCGGGGGCTATCCCCATCCGGTCACCGGCGAACTGCGCGGCGGGGTGCACTATCGGGGCGGACACCAGCGAATCCTGTACCTGGAGGATGGCCTGCCCGATTTCGTCCGCAAAGAGGACATGGATGAACGCATGCCCCACCTGGTTGAGTCGCTGAAACGGTCAATGGATGTCGACGTTGACCTGATCATCTCCCACTATTGGGATGGGGCCAAACTGGGGGCGCTGTACAATCGGGCGCTGCCGCAGCGGGCGAGGCACGTCTGGATTCCCCATTCGCTGGGTGCCATCAAGAAGCGCAACGTATCACCCCAGCAGTGGCCTGGCCTGCGTATTGACGAGCGTATCGCCATCGAAAGCAGCTTGATGACGGGCGGAGAGCTGGATGGTATCGTCGCCACGTCATCCAAGATCGGGCAGTCATTGGAGGAAGACTACAGATTCGCCGGGATGATCTCGTTCCTCCCGCCGTGTGTGGACCCGGAGCGTTTCCACCCCCGTGAGGTCTCGGACGAGGACGACGTTTGGCGGTTCTTGAGCCAGCGGTCCGGGCTGTCGCCCGAGGAAGTGCGTCGATGCAGGATCGTCACAGAGATCAGTCGCACAGATGCGACGAAGCGCAAGGACGTGTTGATCAGGGCCTTCGACCTCGTCCGGCGGCGGATTCCCAATAGCCTGCTCGTGGTCTCGATAGACGAGAACGCAGGGGACTTGGCCAGGGACCTCGCGCAGTTGATCCGCTCCCTGGGTCTACAGCGCCGCGTCGCGGTCGTGGGCTCTATCTGGTCGCTGCTGCCGACCGTATACGCGGTGACGGATGTATATTGCACCCCTTCCGTGATGGAGGGTTTTGGCATGTCGGCGCAGGAGGCCGCGGCCACGGCCGTCCCGGTCGTGGGCAGCCATCTGATACCCTTTGTGAGCGAGTACTTGCTGGGGGATGAGGTCGAGGTGCTGGACGAAGCGGGGCGGCCAGGCCTGGCCGGGGAACACCACCCCATAAGGTGGGGCCAGGGGGCAGTCGCGGTCCAGGCCGACGACGTGGACGGTTTCGCCACCGCCATAGAGTTGCTCCTGGCCGACGACGACCTGCGGAGGGAGATGGGGACAAACGCCTATCACATCACCATTCCTTACTTCACGTGGCCCCACAGGGTGGCGGCTTTTCTCAATCAGATCGGCGTTTCACCCGAGGGTGGCGACGAGGAGACGTATGAGCCAGCGGATTGAGCGCGAGGCGTTGTCCCGCATCCTTCAGGCCGAGAGCGTCGAGACGCTCCCCTTATCGGAGCTCATCGGGCTGTTTCGAGGGGATGACGGGCTCGCGGATTTCCTTCCCGACGGTCACTGGGAGGCCGACCCCAGAAACGGGGATCGGATTCTGTTCAACGCGTCGCGTGCCCGGAGGCCGCACGACTATCCGCAGCCTTCGTCCAGGGCTCCCGCGAACACGCCCGCGTGCGCTGTGTGCCAGGGCCGTACCACCGGGGTCATTGACGTCGCCGACCTGAGCGAGGGCTTCACCTTCATAAACAAGAATCTGTATCCGATCCTGTTCCCGCTGGGCGAGGACGGGGCGACCGGCGCGGCAGCCTCGCCGCCACGTGCGCGCGGCCTGCATTTCCTCCAGTGGACCTCCTCGCTCCACGACCGGGACTGGCATAACATGCCGCTCGCGGATTGCGTCGTCGTGATGGAGCGCCTGGCGGCCCTCGAGCGAGCGCTTCTGAAGGACTCCGCCGGGTTGTCGCCTGCCTCCGAGCCGGGGGTGGGGCAGCCTGGTCGTCGCAGCTTCGTTCTGATCATCAAGAACTTTGGCCGTCTCGTTGGCGGATCCCTGACCCATGGCCACCAGCAGATCGCGTGGAGCAACGTCCTTCCAGGGCGGTTGCTGGCCGACCAGCGCTTCGAAGCGGACCGGGGCGAGGTCTTCTCCGCGTTTCTGATGCGCCATAATCCCCCTGATCTTCTGGTCCGGGACTACGGGCCCGCTGTGCTGCTGGTGCCGTACTTCATGCGCCGGCCCTATGCCATGATGCTCCTGGTGAAGGACGCCGGCAAGCGGCATCTCCACGAGTTGTCCAGGGCCGAGGTCGCAGCAGTGGCGGAGGGTTGGCACGATGCCACGCGGGCCCTCTGCTGGATCATGCCGCGGATGGGCAGGGAGGTGGCGTTCAACGTGGTGACGCATAACGGACCTGGGGCGGGGCTGTATTTCGAGTTTCTGCCCTACACCCAGGAGACCGGCGGTTTTGAACAGCTTGGCCTGTGGATCTGCCACGGGGACCCGAAACGAGCGGCTGCTCGAATCCGGACCGGTTTGGAGCCGTGATTGTTGTGGGGACCTACAGGAGGAGACGGTGCGCCATCGGAATGGCGCGTTTCTACGGGATGGAATGTGCGCCATCGGAATGGCGTGTCTTTGTAGGAGGGAACGTGCGCCATCGGAATAGCGTGTCTTTGTAGGAGGGAATGAGCGCCATCGGAATGGCGTGTCTTTGTAGGAGGAAACGGTGCACATTGGTTTCTTGAACCCCCAGGGGAACTTCGACGCCGCCGATAGCTATTGGACGCAACACCCCGATTTCGGCGGGCAACTGGTATACGTCAAGCAGGTCGCCCTGGCCATGGGGCAGATGGGCCACCGGGTGGACATCTTGACCCGTCAGATTGTGGATCCGGAGTGGCCGGAGTTTGCCGGCGCGCTTGACGCCTACCCTGGCGCGCCCAACGTCCGCATCGTCCGCCTGCCTGCCGGCCCCCAGGGTTTCCTGCGCAAGGAGTTGCTGTGGCCGCACCTGGTCCGAGACTGGATGCCCCGCATCTTGGCGTTCTATCGTGACGAGGGCGGTCTTCCGGATGCGATGACGGCCCACTATGGGGACGGCGGGCTCTGCGGCGCGCTTATCGCGGCCGAGACCGGCGTGCCTTTCACCTTCACGGCTCATTCCCTGGGTGCGCAGAAGATGGACAAGCTGCACGTCACGCGGGCGAACGCGGCTGATATGGAGCGTCATCAGAATGACGCCTTTGTAGAGACGATGGACGAGCGCTATCACTTCGCGCGGCGGATCGTGGCCGAGCGCCTGGCCATGAATCGCTCTGCCGTCAACGTCACCAGCACGCTGCAGGAGCGCTTCAGCCAGTACAGCCACAATGCCTACCGGGGTGCGGTGGATTGGACCGACGACGCCCGGTTTGTGGTGGTGCCGCCCGGTGTGAACATGGAGATCTTCGACCGCGACGCGCGTCACGAGGCCGAGGGCGACGTCCACGACCGCATCAGGGCTGCGCTGGAGCGCGACCTCCTGCCCGAGCGGCTGGACCTGCCCTGTATCGTCGCGTCGAGCCGTCTCGATCCGAAGAAGAACCACCTGGGGCTGGTCGAGGCCTTCGCCTCTAGTTCGGAGCTCCGGCGGCGGGCGAACCTGGTGATCGTGACGAGCAACCTGGAGGATCCGCTCGGTGAAGGGCGGGGAACCCCCGCTCCTACAGACTCTCACGGGGTGGGAGACACGGAGCGGGCCGTGCTGAACAGCCTGATGGCGGTGATCGATCGGGCGCAGCTTCGCGGCCAGGTGTCGATGTTTGCCCTTCGGGGCCAGCGTGAACTGGCGGCGGGCTATCGCCTGTTCGCCCGCCGCAACTCTGTCTTCGCCCTGACTGCTCTCTACGAGCCCTTTGGCCTGGCGCCTCTGGAGGCCATGGCAGCCGGTCTGCCGGCGGTGGTCACCAAGTTCGGCGGTCCCAGCGAGAGCCTGCGCCAGGGTGACGAGGAATACGGCGTCTTGGTCGACCCGGGTGACCTCGAGGAGGTCAGCACAGCCCTGTTCTCGCTGGTCATCGACCCGGATCGCTGGCGGCGCTACGCCGAGGCGGGCTACGGGCGGGTCCGCTCCCGGTACACGTGGGAGCGCACCGCAGCAGGCTACCTCGACGCGATTGAGCGAGCGACGGCCGATCCATCGGCGCGCCGCCCCGATCGACTGCTGCGCATCCATCCTTACTTCCGCGATCCAGACCCGGAAAACGACGTCGCGCTCGATGAACTGTGCGACCTCTATCTGACGCTCGACGTGCTGGCGGTCGGCGAGACGCTGGTGGACTTCATCTCGCACGAGCGGGCCACGTCGTTGCGCACGGCAGAGCATTTCAGTCGCTACCTGGGCGGACAGCCGGCCAACGTGGCCGTAACCGTCGCCAAGCTGGGGGCTCGTTCGGCGGTGCTGTCCGAGGTCGGTACCGGCGCGTTCGGTGATTTCGTGGAGGAGCAACTTCAGCGTCACGGCGTCGACACGGGTGCGCTCTTGCGCACGGATGCGCTGCCGACCACCAGTACGTTCGTCACGCGCACGATCGGCTTGCCCGACTTTCAGGTCAACCGGGGGGCCGACGCGCTGCTCGACATCCGCGACGTATCCGAGGAACTGATTGCGCGCGCGCGAGTCGTGCATACCTCCTGCTTTGCCCTTTCGCGGGAGCCAGCCCGCTCGGCCATCCGCCGCGCGCTGCGGCTGGCCCATCGCGCTGGCAAGCTGGTGTCCTTCGACCCGAACTACAGCGCTCGGGTCTGGCCGGATAAGGAGGAGGCCTGGGAAGTGATCGCCCAGGTCTTGCCGTACGTGACGATCGTCAAGCCGTCGCTGCGGGACGGGCGACGGCTCTTCGACCCCAACATGGAGGAGGCCGAGGTGGAGGCCGCCTGCCTGCGCGAGTTCTCTGCCCTGGGCGCTCGAGTAGTCGTTTTCACCCGGAGCGGCGGGGTGGTGACCGTCTCCGACGGTGATGCGGTGGAGCGCGTCGGCCCGCTACCCATGGTGGAGGTGGAAAGCGTCATCGGCGGCAGCGATGCATTCTGGGGCGCGCTCCTGGTGGCCCGCCTCGACGGCAAGCCGTGGCCGTTCTGTGTCCGCTTCGCTCACCAGGTGGCGGCGCTCAAGCTGCGCGTGGTAGGCCACATCGAGCGCCTGGTGGACCGTGAGGCCATGTACCGCCGCCTGGACGCGCAGGCTATGGAGGGAGAGGGAAGTGCCTGACGGACCGCGAGTGCCCGACGGACCGCGGGCATCCGTGCCCGCAGAGCAGAGCGGCCAGGGATGGTGCGGACGCAGACGTCCGGGCGATCCGAGGGTGGGTGATGGACCGCGGGCATCCTTGCCCGCAAGGCAGAGCGGCCAGGATGGCCGCGATCCGAGGGTGGGTGATGGACCGCGGGCATCCTTGCCCGCAGAGCAGAGCGGCCAGGATGGCCGCGATCCGAGGGTGTCCGACGGACCGCGGGCATCCGTGCCCGCAGAGCAGAGCGGCCAGGATGGCCGCGGTCCGAGGGTGGGTGACGGACCGCGGGCATCCTTGCCCGCAAGGCAGAGCGGCCAGGATGGCCGCGATCCGAGGGTGGGTGACGGACCGCGGGCATCCTTGCCCGCAGAGCAGAGCGGCCAGGATGGCCGCGGTCCCAGGGTGGGTGACGGACCGCGGGCATCCTTGCCCGCAAAGCAGAGCGGTCAGGACGACCCCAGTCCGGGGAGGCGCGTGGGTGTCCGCACGCCAGATGGAGATCTGGACCTTCTAGCGGTCGGTGAGACGTTGATCGACTTCATCTCCGTGGAGGAGATGGACTCGCTGCGCAACGCGTACACGTTTCGCAGATACCAGGGCGGTTCACCCGCCAACATCGCGGTGTACGTGGCCAAGCTCGGCGGCAAGGCGGCCGTCATCTCGAAGACCGGCAGCGGTGCCTTCGGCCAGTTTCTCAAGGATGAGCTGCGATCGTCCGGCGTGCTCACCGACTACCTGGTGATGGATCCTCGCGTGCACACCAGCGTGGTCTTCATCTCGCGCAGCAAGGGCACCGCGGATTTCGAGGCTTTCCGGGAGGGCGACTACCGGCTGGAGCCGCGGGAGGTGAGCGAGGATGCGATCAAGCGATCCCGGGTTGTGCATGCCTCGACTTTCGCGCTGTCGCGCGAGCCTTGCCGCCTGGCGGTGGAGAAGGCCTTCCACCTGGCGCGCCAGCATGGCAAGATCATCTCATTGGACCCCAACTACAGCCCTCTGATATGGCCGGACCGGCAGGAGGCGCACGAGGTGCTGCGCCGCACGATGGGCTACGCCACGATCACCAAGCCCTCGCTGGATGACGCCACGCGCTTGTTTGGGCCTGGCAAGACGACGGAGGAATACATCGAGCTGTTTCACGGCATGGGGCCTGAAGTCGTCGTGTTCAGCGCGGGGGGCGCGGGCGTGTTTCTCTCGGAGGGTGGGAAGATCACGCACATCCCGGCCCATCCGGTCGAGGTCGTCGACGCCACGGGCGCGGGCGATTCCTTCTGGGCGGGGTTTCTGGTCGCCATGCTCGACGGGAACTCCCTGAGGCGCTGCGCGATGTTTGCGCGGGAGATCGCCGAGCGCAAGCTGAGCACGGTAGGCCCGCTCCCCGGCGATATCGACCGGCAGGCTGTGTACGCCAGCATTGACTAGGTGGGACGCACTTTCCGAAGTGCGTCCCACCTAGTCGTGTGCAACCGCGCTGCATCTGCGACGTAATGAAGTGTAGTAACCAAACACGGCATAAGCAGAGCGAGGTGGCACAATGAGTGAACGAGAAACGCGAACGGAGGAGTTCCAGGTCAGCGGCGATATGCTCATCGCCAAGGTCAAGGAGCTGGTGCACGGGGGCAACATCCGCCGGGTCGCCATCAAGAACGAGGACGGCAGGATCCTGGTGGACATGCCCCTCACGCTGGGCGTGGTCGGCGCGATACTCGCGCCGCAACTGGCCGCCATCGGCGCGATCGCGGCCCTGGTGACGCGCTGCACCATCGTCGTCGAGAAGATGGAGATGGAACCGGAAACGGAGGAGTCATAAGATGATCATCACCACGACACCGACCGTTGAGGGGCGTCCAATCGAGGCATACCTGGGCGTCGTCATGGGCGAGGCTATCCTGGGTGCCCACATCGGCCGTGACATCATGGCCAGCCTGACCGACATCGTCGGTGGGCGCTCGGCCGAGTACGAGGCGGAGGTGCGCAAGGCGCGCGACATCGCCCTTCAGGAGATGACCACCGAGGCACAGCGCAAGGGCGCGAACGCCGTCGTGGGCGTGGATATCGACTACGAGGTCATCCGCCAGGGCATGCTCATGGTCGCGGCCAGCGGCACGGCGGTGAAGGTGCGCTGATTTGGCCTGGTTTTTGGCATGCTGCACCGCGCGGCAGGGGTGCAGCACGCCACTTCCTCTACCGCTACGCCGCAACAATACCCTCGAGCGACTTCTCGTAGCGTTCGCCACCGTCCGTTCAGAGTGAATCCACGGAGATGATCAGGTCGGCCGTGGCGACGTTGGTCGCAATGGGCACGTTGTGTACGTTGCAGGCGCGCAACAGCGTCTGGATGTCGGGGTCATGGGGATGTTTGTCGAGGGGATCTACGAAGAAGATCACGGCGTCAATCTTGCCCTGCACCACGCGGGCGGCGATCTGCGCGTCCCCGCCACGCGGCCCCGACAGCACGCGTTCGACCTTCAGCCCGACTTTCTCGATCAGCAGGCCGCCGGTCGTGCCCGTGGCTACCAGGTTGAAGCTGCTCAGTTTCTCGCGGTTGAACGTGGCGAACGCCACCATGTCCGCTTTCTTGCCATCGTGTGCCACCAGTGCGATGGTTCTCTCTGTCATATGCCTTCCTCCAGTGACTGGGCCGATTTGCCCAGGTGATTGTCTCATAAGCGTAACCCATATCCTAGCACGTCTTTGTTAAGTGGATGTTAAGGCAGTGTTAACGTGGATTATGGCTGGATTTGGTGCGCCGGGCCATCATGCGGCCCAGGTCGGCAGGTGACCCCTTCCGCAAAGTGCGGAGTGTGGGTATAATGAGTTTGAACGCATCACGGTAAAAGTGACGCGTTTCTTGCACAGAGCCACACAGAGGAGTCACAGAGATCCTCAGAGTCTTTTTCTTTGTGTATCTCTGCGTCCCCTCTGTGCATCTCTGTGTAACAGTGCGACTTCTACCATAATGCGTTTGAACCCAGCGATCGCTGAGATCGCCGCGATCGCCGACACCGAAACCTGCGTTTGAGCCCGAATGCACTCAAGGAGGTCTCTCCGATGAACGAACCACGTGCGACATCCTTCAATTATGCCATCGGCATGTTTGGCACATCCATCCCCATCAACATGCTCAAGACCTTTGCGTTCACATACTACGTGCTTGACAGGGGGGTGACCGCAACGCAATGGGCATTGATGATGCTGATCTATACGTTCATCGATGCGCTCGACAATCCCATCTACGGTTTCCTTTCCGACCGGACGCGCTCGCGCTGGGGCCGCCGGCGCCCCTGGCTGGCGATCGGCACACCGCTGTTGATCCTTTGCTTCATCGCCTTCTACAATCTGCCAGATTTCCTTGCGGGCGATTCGGTGTTTGCATATTGCATGCTCTTCTACATCCTCACGGGTACGCTGGATTCGGTGCTCAACGCCAACTATGCGGCGCTGTTCCCGGAACTGTTTCCGAATGACATGGCGCGGGCAAAAACCAACGCCTTGCGGCAGGCGTTCATGCTGGTGGGAATGATCATCAGCATCGCCCTGACCCCCGTGGTGACGGATATGCTCGGATACGGCCTGACTGCCGTCCTGTACGGCCTGTTGGGCGGCGGGGTCATCCTGTATATGACCTTCACCTGCCGGGAAAGGGATCCTGAGCCCGAGGAGGCAAGACCCAGGCTGTGGAAGGCTCTCAGGGATTTGCTGACCAACGGGAAATTCTGGATCGCGGGTCTCGTCAACGCCTTTTACAGCGCAGCCATGTCGCTCGTGCTGGCCTCGGTGGCGTTCTTTGTCGAATATGGTCTCGGGCTTTCCAGCGGGCAGTCCACCTTCCTGCTCGCTGCGGTTTTGCTCGTCGCCATCGGATGTGTCGCCGTCTGGGCCTGGCTGGTGAAGAAGTTCACCCTGATGCCGGTCTGGCGGGCGGCCCTGATCACGCTGGCAGTGACCTTCGTCCCGCTCTATTTCGCCAACTCGCTGCTTACATCCATCATCTTCTCGGCCTTCGTCGGCTTTGGCTTTGCCGGAGTAATCACCACCATGGACCTGATCGGCGCAAGAGTCATGGACGAGGACACCCAGAAGCACCACCTGCGGCGGGAGGGCATCATCGCCAACGCCCTGGGATTCATGAACCGGCTGAGTGGACTGTTCACCGGCGCTGCATATTACCTGGTCTCTCGACTATACGGTTTCGAGAGCGGTGATAATCCCGGAACCCGGCCAGATGCTGCTGCCCGTTTCCTGATGACGATCGTCCCTCCGGTACTGATGGTGATCAGTTTTGCCTTCTCGTGGTTCATCACCTTCGAGAAACCGGTTGAGACCAGCGTCGAATCCGCGACGTAGTAGCCCGACCACGTCCGCATCTACCGCCGGGTGGAGAGGGGCTGCAGGACACGCTCAGCCGGGAGCTGCAGAAGGATGGTATGGGCGTGATCTCCAGGGCCCTGTGGTGGGGGCGCTATGCCGCCTTGGTCAGACGAAGGACGTGTTCGTGCACTACATCCTCGCAGGTCACGCCCCCAGATCCTCCGCGATGACGCGAAACTGCTCCAGCGCCGATTCTAGGTCCTCGACGATGTCGGCTGCCAACACGTCCGGCTCGGGCAGGTTAGCCGTCTCCTCCAGCGACTCGTCGCGGATCCAGAAGATGTCCAGGTTGGCCTTGTCGCGGGCCACAAGTTCCTCGTAGTCATAGGCCCGCCAGCGCCCGTCTGGATTGTCCGCCGACCACGTCGCCTCGCGCTCGTGGCGGTTCTCCGGATTATAGCACGCGACGAAGTGATCCAGATCCTCGCGGGTGAGCGGGTGCTGCTTGAGGGTGAAATGCTTATTCGTCCGCAGATCGTAGATCCACAGCCGCTGCGTCCACGGCTCCTCGCGGGCCGGCTTGCGGTCGAAGAACAGCACGTTGGCCTTGACCCCCTGGGCGTAGAAGATGCCGGTGGGCAGCCGCAGCAGGGTGTGGACGTCGCAGGTCTGGAGCAGCTTGCGGCGCACCGTCTCCCCGGCGCCGCCCTCGAAGAGCACGTTGTCGGGCACCACGATGGCAGCGCGCCCGTGCATCTTCAGGATCGTGTACACGTGCTGCAGGAAGTTGAGCTGCTTGTTGCTGGTCGAGGTCCAGAAGTCCTCGCGCACCACGGCCTGGGCCTCGCGGCGGATCTCACCCTGCTCGGTGATGTAGGTCACGCTGCTCCACTTGCCGAAGGGCGGATTGGTCAGCACCAGATCGAAGTATTCGCCGGGATGGGAGGCCAGGGCGTCGTCCACGTGGATGGGGCTATGCCCATCTTCGCCAGGGCCGCCGTTGGCGCCTACGCCGTGCAGGTACAGGTTCATCACACACAGCCGGGCGGTGTTATCCACGATCTCCCAGCCGTGGAGCGCTTCGTGGTTGAGATGCTGCCACTGGTCGCGGTCCAGCGGGCTGTGGTGCCTGGCGATGTAGTCGCGGGCCGCGATGAGGAAGCCGCCGGTGCCGGCCGCGGGATCGCAGATGGTGCGGCCCGGCCGGGGCGCTATGGCGTCGACCATGGCTTTGATCAGGGCGCGCGGGGTGAAGTACTGCCCGGCCCCCGACTTCGTGTCCTGGGCGTTCTTCTCCAGCAGTCCCTCGTAGACGGTGGCCTTGACGTCGATATCGAGCCCGGTCCAGGTCTCCTCGTCGATCAACTGGATCAGGCGGCGCAGCTTGGCGGGATCCTGGATGCGGTTCTGGGCCTTGCGGAAGATGACGGGGATCAGCCCGGCACCCTGGCCCAGCTCGCGCAGCGCGTCCCGGTAGTGACGCTCCAACTCTGCGCCCTCCCGTGCCTTGAGACTGGCCCAACTGTACGTCTCCGGGATGGCCGAGGCCTGACCGAGTTGCTGTTCCCTCTCCTCGGCCATCTTGAGGAACAGCAGGTAGGTCAGTTGCTCGACGTAGTCGCCGTAGGAGACGCCGTCGTCGCGCAGGACGTTGCAGTAGTTCCACAGTCGTTTGACGATGGTGGCGGATTCGGTGGTCATAGGTACCGTCCTTGGTTGATGTATTTCATGCCGTTGATGCGGCGGGTGGTGATGGATTTGAAATTCCCCACGA
Source organism: uncultured Anaerolineales bacterium (assembly GCA_964649415.1). Lineage (GTDB taxonomy): Bacteria > Chloroflexota > Anaerolineae > B4-G1 > B4-G1 > CAZYSK01. Next base: position 5,350 of record CAZYSK010000087.1, on the reverse strand, counting down.
TGGCCCCCAACGATCCCGATGGGACGCCGTGGGGGTGGGGCGGTGGGGATGGGTGGCGGGACGTATGTTGGGACGTTTGTAGGGGCGAGGCAATCCCCGTATGGTCCAGCGAAATGGAGGAGGGTTTGGATTCCAAATCATGTCTCGTTGCGGGTGGTGATGCAGGGATTGCCTCGCCCCTACGCCCACAACCACGTTTGTCCATGGGCGGCGATGGGTCCCTCGACGACGGGGCGTTGGTGATGACGATGGCGGCGGATTGACTGGTCATAGGCGCGATCCTGGGTTGAATGGATTCGGCGGCGCGTCGGGATGCAGTTGGTCCTGTTCCCACAGCGCCGGGTTGTTTTCGATGTATTGCCGGATGCGTTGGAAGGCGCGTTCGTTGCGGATGATGTGTTCCCAATAGTTGCGTTGCCACACTTGCCCGCCGGGCGTGTGTTTCATGCCGTTGATGCGGCGGGTGGTGATGGATTTGAAATTCCCCACGATGGCCCCCAACGATCTCGATGGCGCGCCGCGGGGGTGAGGCGGCGGGGTTGGGTGGCGGGACGCATGTTGGGACGTTTGTAGGGGCGAGGCAATCCCAGCATCATCATTCTCAACGGGGCATGCTGTGGGACCATTACCATCCTCCATTACGGTGGGCCGAACGGGGATTGCCTCGCCCCTACGCCCACAACCACGTTTGTCCACGGGCGACGATGTATCGCCTGACGATGGGGCGTCGGTGATGACGATGATGCCGTGGACGTGGTTCGGCATAACCGCCCAGGCATCCAACGTCACGTGGGGGAAATGGCGCGGGATGCGCGACCAATACGTGTTCACCACCCGCCCGTAGGGATTCAAACGCATGTCGCCCTCGACGACCTCGCCAAACGTGCACACGTGATCCTGGGTGCAGATGGTGACGAAATAGGCGCCCGGCGAGGTGTAATCGTATCCCTTGAGGCGGATGGATCGGCGGTGGTGTCTTTGCGGATTGTAGCCCATCATGCCCCCCGTTGCGCCTTGACCCGCGCCAACAGCGCGGATGCCGGTTCGTCGTCCGGGTCCTGGGGTACCAGCCGGCCCTTGAAGGCTTTCTTGAGGATGGCCTGGCGCAGCCGCTGGGCGCGGGTGAGGTTGGTCTCGATGGATTGCTCCAGCGCTTGGACGACAGAGAGCCGCCGCTCGACCTCCTCGACGATGCGGCGTTGCTCTGCAAGAGGAGGAACAGGTATCGGCAGAGGGTCTAGACGGCTAATACTCAGATTGTACTGTCCAGCCGTAGTTGCGGCTCTGGATTCAAGCTGTAGCCGCATAAGAGTAGAATCCCAGATAGCAGAAAGCCAGCCGCCGACCTTAACTGTGCGATAGCGGATGAGGTAAGAGGCAAAGAAGTAGGGCGTGGCGAACTCCTCTTTTACTAGTCCACTTCGTCCAATCAAATCGCGACTCCCATTCGTTCGAATAATCAGAAAATCACCAGGTTGCAAGGTGTCGGGTTCATTCAAATCGTCAGGATTGGTCGCCATTTTTAGATCCTGGAGGTTGAATCCCCCATTGACGATATTTGGAATTCTGAGAACGGGGGGGCCTGCTGCTTCGTGACGACATTTCTGTGATGTGCCATAGTTCGACTGCCACGAGAGTTGCGCCAAGCTTGCCCAACACCACCCCTCCGGCAACACGGGCAAGCTCTCCATATCCGGCGGCTCGGGCTCGTCGTACTTCTGCTTCCACCTGTCGCTCTTGGGCAGATAGGGCTCGTACTCCTCCGGCGTGCGGTGCTGCCAATCCCCCGGTTCCAGGTCGCGTATGTGGTGGGGCAGGCCGGCGGCCTTGCGCTCGGCCTGGGCCGCCTTCGTCTTGGCCCGTTCGATCTCGTATGCCCATTGTGCCTCTTCCCACTTGGCGCGGCGCCCGGCCAGAATGCGCGCCAGCAGCGCGTCGGCGGGTTCGTACTCGCGACCTTCGCGGCGGGCTAGCTCCGCCTCCGTGGGCACCAGGCGGCCCTCGCAGGCAGCCTGCAGCACGGAGGAGCGGTAGCGTTCCAGATTGGCACGCGCCCGCTCCAGCGCCGCGATGGCGGCATCCAGGCGAGTAAACTGGGTCTCGATGGCGTCGACGATACGGTCTTGTTCGGGGACAGGGGCGAGGGGAATCTGCTGACCCCTTAGGACATCTCCTGTGATGGCCGAGAACGTCGTACCCGTTGCTTTGCTTTCCCAGTCTTGCTCAATGGAACGCAAGAAATAGAAGAAGTACAGATAGGACATCCCACCCTTGGGACGGATGGCGGACAAGCCTCGTCCGATACAGGACTTCTCACGGCAGATGTTTGTTGGCCCCACAGGAGCGCGTACAGAAATCAAGACATCGTCAGCTTCGGCAATCTTCTTAGGCTTTGAGCACCATTTAGCAGGGATTGGATGAAGATTTCCAAACTCAGCCTTTCCTTGGTAAAACGGCAAACCAATGCTTTCCGTGTTATAGGTACTAGAAGGCGGTGATTGCCCTAAGATTATCGTACAGGCTTCTCCCAATGTCGTCCAAGCCCATCCTTCCTGCAACACATCGCCTTGCTCGCTCGCTGGCTTGCTGACTCGCTGCTTGGCTTGTTCGTCCGCTCTTCCGTCTGTCATATCAGTTCTATGTGCCTACCTTGTCGTTTGACCAACTTCTCGTTCAATCCCACCGTCAACTCGGGGAATTCCTCGCCGAGGCAGCGTCACGACAGGTGACCGTCAATACGTCTGCACGATGGCGTCTATCTTCTCCAGAATCAGATCGTAGACTTTTCGGGCCAGAGGCAGATTCTCTTCCTTCAACCTGGCAGTCAACGTGTAGTTGCCACTTTCCCTGAAAAGCCCAAAGCTCATCAGTTCCTCGCGTATAGCCTGGCGCTCCTCTTCGGGCATCATCTTCAAATGCGAGAAATAGAAATCGAACGTCCCTGAATGATAGCCGTAGACGAAGCTAGCTTTCTGTCCAGCCTTTGGTAAGTATGCGCGCTCAGAGAAGCTGATTGTACCCCAACTGATCTCATACCCTCTTTCTGCAGCCTGATCCAGGACGTACTCGAAGAACGGTGCAATTTCCGGCGCGCAGCTATTCAGGAACGTCTCGCGATCGATGGGGCGCCGCCGCGACTCGGTCCCTCTCCCGCGGCGGGCGGAGACCCCGAGGGCGCGGGGGACGACGGCGCGTTGCCCATCGGTGCTCAGATACTGCTTGATCTCGACGGCCAGAACCTGCACGTCGGCCATCTTCTCGTTCATGAACTCGACCAGGCGGCGCAGCTCTTTGGGCGTTCGATCGAGAACAAACAGCAGGCGGACGCGACCGGCCTCCAGATTGTCCTCCACCGTCTGCCAATAAGCCTCGACGGCCAACTGATCTTCACCCTCGACCAAACTCAGGATCTCTTCATCGAGATTCTTTCCCTGTCCCTGGGCAGTCTCGGCGGCGGCCTGCCGCAACCGGTCCATGCCCCAGTACGCGGTGCCGTTGGCCGCGTAATCCAGCATCTGCGCCACCACCTCGCGACGGGCGCGGGTGTCGGAGGCACGCTTGCACTCCACGAAGGTGGGGATGCCGTCCTGATCCAGGAACAGATGGTCCAGGCTCCAGCGGCCCGTCTCCTCTGCATCGTCGCCCGGGACGGCCATCTCGCGAGCCACCAGCAGCCAGCGTCGGGGGGCGTCGGGCGTGATCTGATCGCCCGGCAGGAGATCGGGGTAGCGCACCAGGAGCTCCTGCAGGTGTGCCTCCTCGACGTATGAGCTTTCTTCCATCGGTACCAGGTCGTCTTCGCTTTCGCCGACCAGAAAGATCTTTGCTTTCGTCATCGCTGACCTCGCTAAACCACCAACGTCTCGTTCAAGTCCTCCAACAACTGGGGAAGCCCCTCCCCGAACAGCTCCCGCGCGGCGTGCCACCCGCCGCGGTTGAACAGCTCGCCGTACCCGAAATCCTCGGCCCGCACGCCCAGGTTGACCCCGATTGTCTCCGCGATGCGGTCCAGCCACCAGCGCTGCTCCGCGGTGAACGACTGCCCCTCGGCCTCCTGAGCCGCCAGCCAGTCTTGGTACCGCTGCCGCACCCGGTCGGGATAGGGGACCAGCTCGTCATCCAGCAGCACGGCGTGGCGCACCAGGGAGACCAGGTCGGTCAGCACGCGCTTGGCGCCCACGCCGCGCACTTTGTCCTGCTCCAGTTGCGCGTAGGCCCGCCACAGCGCCTCGGTGGTCCAGGCGTGGGGCGGCTGCTCGATACGCTGCGCCAGCTCCTTGACCTGCTCGAAGGTCAGCCGCTCCCGCGCGTAGGGCTGATTGAACAGGATTTGCAGCGCCGCGATCTCGTCCCGGTTCTCCTCCAAGAAGTCGCGGAACGAATCAACCAGCCTGCGTGCCCGCTCGGTGTCCTCCGCGCTGTAGCCCGCCTCGATCACGCGGTCCTGGCTCACCACGTCGATGGTCTGCTCGGTGCGCCGCTTGACGCTCGTCAGCAGGTCGCGCAGGTGGGGGTTGTCGAAGGGCGCGATGGCCTGCTCGACCAGCTCCCCCCGGGCGGCCTCGACCTGCTCCGCCGTCGGCGGCCGGTCGCCCGCCAGTGCCTGGGCGCGGGCCTGGGCTCGGTCCGGGTCGAGGGCGTCCAGAAGCACGTGCGCCATCTCCCGCGGCGAGCCCCCGCCGCTGGTCTCGGTGATGGCCTGGCGCTCGTCGTCGGTGAGCTCGCTCTCCAGCCGCGAGAGTCGCATCGCCAACGACGCGAGATCGTCCTCGTCCGCCATGCGGAACGCCACCTTCTCCAATAACTGATCGAAGGCGATGGAGCGCCTGCAGTCCATGGTCCCCACGTCGATCTTGGGATGCTCCACCACGCCGACGGCGTCTACGATGACGTAGTGAGTCTTGCGACGGGCGTCGGGCGTCACGCCCTGCAGGTCGGTCTCTGTGATGACGCGCGTACCCCGGCCGATCATCTGCTCGAAGTAGGGGGCCGACTGCACCCGGCGCATAAACAGCACGATCTCGATGGGCTTGACGTCGGTGCCGGTAGCGATCATGTCGACCGAGACGGCGACCCGCGGGAAGTAGCTGTTGCGGAACTCAGCGATCAGATCGTCGGTCGACTTGCCCGTGGTCTTGTAGGTGATCTTCTGGCAGAAGTCATTCCCCTTCCCGAACTCCTCGCGCACGATGCGCACGATTTCCTCGGCGTGGGCGTCGTCCTTGGCGAAGATCAGCGTCTTGGGCACCTCCTCGCGGTCGGGGAAGATGTCGGTGAAGAGCCGGTCGCGGAAGGCGCGGATCACGGTGCGGATCTGATCCGGCGCGACGACGTCCCGGTCCAGTTGGGC
>CAZYSK010000086.1:19842-23711 GCA_964649415.1 uncultured Anaerolineales bacterium | reverse complement strand
TGGGCAACGCCGTCAAGTACCTCGACCCCAACCGCCCGGGCGTGATCGAGATCACAGCCCAGCGCGCGGACGTTGCGTCCGGCGACGACGAGGTGACGTTCCACGTGCGCGACAACGGGCGCGGCATCGCGCCCGAAGACATGGCCAAGGTGTTCGCCCCGTTCCGCCGCGCCGGCACGCAGGACGTGCCGGGCGAAGGCATGGGGCTGGCCTACGTGCAGACCCTCTTGCGTCGCCACGGCGGGCGCATCTGGTGCGAGTCAGAACCGGGCGTGGGGACGACCTTCAGCTTCACCATCCCCAATCAGCCCACGAAAGGAATGAACGATGTCTGAAACACATGAGGTAACGATCCTGTTGGTAGAAGACGACCCGGGTCACGCCCGGTTGGTCGAGAAGAACCTGCGCCGCTCGAACCTGGCGAACGAGATCATCACCGCCAACAACGGCCAACAGGCGCTCGACTACCTGTTCGGTGAGGGGGAATACGCCAACAGCGACCATCCCTCGCCGCTCTTGGTGCTTCTGGATCTCAACCTACCGGTGCTCGACGGCTATCAGGTACTCAAGCGCATCAAGGCAGACACGAGGACGAAGCACATCCCCGTGATCGTGTTGACCACCACCGACGATGCCCGCGAGGTATCGCGGTGCTACGATCTCGGCTGCAGCGTCTACGTCACCAAGCCGGTGGAATACGAGCAGTTCTCGAGGGCAGTGCGCCAACTGGGACTCTTCCTGTCCGTGGTCACAGTACCAGACAATGGGTGAACGGCAAGAAATCTCTACACAGAACCTCCCGCGGACCAAGCATATGATCGAGCGCCATCGGAATGGCGCCTTCGTAAGGATGATCGAGCGCCATCGGAATGGCGCCTTCGTAAGGATGATCGAGGCAATATGGCAATATGATTGAGAGAATCAGACAAGCCCTCGCCGGGCCAGTGTTTGAGGGCGATTCACACAAGACACGCACCGCCAGATTGACCAACCTGATGTTGATCGCCATCCTCGCGGCCACGGTGCTGGGAACCGCCGCTTTGATTCCAATTAAGCAGACCGAGATCGTTTTCGTCCTGACACTCGGCGCAGGACTGGTGGCGATGGTTCTGGGGTTGCGGTTCCTCCTGCACCGCGGCCACGTACGTGCTACCGGCATACTGCTGTCATTCACGCTGTGGGCAGGCATCACCGTTCTGATCTACGCCCATGGCAGCGTGCGCGACCCCAGTCTCACAGGCTATTTCCTGATCATCGGCATCGCTGCCATGCTCCTAGGCATGCGTGCATCAGTGATATGCGGCCTGCTTAGCATACTGGCTACGCTGGCACTCTTTCTCGCCGAGACCAGTGGCGTACTCACGGCATCTCCCGCGGTCACGACCATCAACGTCGCCTATCCCATCACGTTCACCGCGACCTTGGGCCTGACGACCATCCTGACACACTTCACCGTGCAGAGCATCCGCGAGGGACTCCAACGCGCCCATCGCTACGCAGTCGAACTGGAGCAGCACAAACGACAGTTGGAGAAGCGGATAGCCGAACGGACCGGCGAACTGCAACGTCGTGCTCGTCACCTGGAGGCAACCGCCATCATCGCCCGAGAGGCGAACTCGGTGCTGGATGTGCAGGAACTCCTGCCTCGGGCCGCGGCCCTGGTCAACACACAACTCGGTCTCCTACATACCGAGATCTTCCTGCTGGATTCCACCGGTGAGTGGGCAGTGCTGCAGGCTGCATCCGATGCACAAGGCGAACGCGGGCAGCGCATGCCAGCGCGAGGACACAAGGTGAAAGTGGGTGATGCCGAAATCGTGGGCCGGGTCGCCGCCTCCGGCGAACCGTGCACCATCATCTCTAAGAAGGCGCCATCCCGATGGCGCACCACACACAATGCGGGACTTGCGGCAGAACACGAATCCACGGATCCACATGCAACCGCCCCACCACACACCTGCACCGAGATCGCGTTGCCTTTGAAGGTGAAACAACAGGTGATCGGGGTACTCGACGTGCAATCTACGGAAACGGAGGCCTTTGGAGAAGAGGACACAGCAGTCCTGCAAACGCTGGCCGATCAACTGGCCAACGCGATCGAAAACGCCCGGCTGTACGACCGGGCCCAGCGGGAAATCGCAGAACGCCAGAAAACGGAGAAGGCATTGCGGGAAAGCAAGGACCTGATGCGCCAAGTCATTGACGCAACTCCGGTGTGCATCTTCGTCAAAGACCAGGATGGCAACTTCATCCTGGCGAACGAGGAGACGGCGAAGTTATACGGACCAACGCCGGAGGATATGGTCGGAAGGAACGAACGCGACTACATCGAAATAGCCAACGCCAGCGAGGAGGAGATCCAGAGCTACCTGAAAACCGACCGCGAAGTCATTGAAACTCAGCAACCCAAGTTCATCCCGGAACAACCCTTCACACTGCCCGACGGCACGACGAGATGGTTCCAATCTACCAAGATGCCGTTGGCCATCAAGGACAACCCCAACTGCGTGCTGGTCGTTTCAGCCGACATCACCGAGAGCAAGCAGGCACAGGAACTGCTCCGGCAGTATGCCGCTGACCTAGAACTACGCAACGAAGAGATCAGGCAATTCACCTATACGTTCACCCATCACCTGCGGGCGCCGCTGGTCAACCTTCAGGGATTCTCTTCCGAGCTGCGCGCCGCTCTGGCCGTACTCGGTTCCACGGTGATCGCGGCGCTGCCGAGCCTGGATGAGAGACAGCGCCAGAGAGTGACCGCACTGCTGGAGAACGACGTACCCGAGGCCCTGGGTTTCATCGACTCGTCCGTGACGCGCATAGCCCACCTGATCAACGCTATGTTGAAGCTGTCCCGCCTGGGCCGTCGCGCGATCCGCCTGGAGTCAGTTGACGTCGATGCAGTCGTCCGGGCCGTCCTGCAGAGGCTGGCCTCCCAGATCGAGATGTGCGACGTGAAGATAAGCATCGGTCCGTTGCCCAACGTTGTCGCCGATCGCAGCGCCATGGAGCAGATAATGAGCAGCCTGCTGGAAAACGCCATCGCCTATCTCGACGGCAAGCGCCCCGGAGAGATCGAGATCGCCGCCGAGAGCACCCCCGACAGCACCACGTTCTCCGTCCGCGACAACGGACGGGGGATCGCGGAGGAAGACATGGACAAAGTATTCGCCCCGTTCCGCCGCGCTGGCAAGCAAGACGTCCCGGGGGAGGCACTCGGCCTGCCCTGCGCGCAGACCCTGATCCATCGCCACGGCGGGCGCATCTGGTGCGAATCCGAACCAGAGGTGGGAACGACGTTTGTCTTCACCATCCCCAATTGCCATGCAGAAGAGCCAGCAGAGATACTGCGGACCGCTCCGAGCGGGGCATGACGCGCCATCGGAATGGCGTCTTTGTAAGGTTGATGACGTGAAAGGAATTGACGATGTCTAGAACGCAAGAAGTGACCATTCTCCTTGTGGAAGACAATCCGGGCCACGCCCGGTTGGTCGAGAAGAACCTACGCCGCTCGAACGTCGCGAATAACATCATCATAGCCAGCGACGGCCAACAGGCCCTCGACTACGTGCTCAGCCAGGGCGAGTATGCTGGCAGCGAACGCGCCTCACCGCTGTTGGTGCTTCTGGATCTGAACCTGCCGGTGCTCGATGGCTACCAGGTGCTCAAGCGCATGAAGGCCGAAGAGCGAACGAGACGCATCCCGGTGATCATCCTGACCACCACCGACGACGCTCGCGAGGTGTCGCGGTGCTACGAGCTCGGCTGCAGCGTCTACGTCACCAAGCCGGTGGATTATCGCGAGTTCTCGGACGCGATCCGCCATCTCGGCCTGTTCCTATCGGTTGTCACGATGCCAGACGAAGCGG
>CAZYSK010000086.1:0-19742 GCA_964649415.1 uncultured Anaerolineales bacterium | reverse complement strand
ACACACCGACCGCAGCGGTCGGCGATGTCCGCCTCTAGAGGTTTGCGGGGCGGACACACCGACCGCAGCGGTCGGCGATGTCCGCCTCTAGAGGTTTGCGGGGCGGACGCACCGGCCGCGGCGGTCAGCAACATCCGCCTCTCGAGCGCTAAAGGGGAGGCCTGCCCATGACAGGTAAAACGTCAGAGTCCGAACCAATCCGTATCCTCTGCATGGAGGACGATCCGGGGCTAGCCCGTCTCTTCAAGAAGAAGCTGGAACGCGTGGGCTACGTCGTCGATGTCGCTCACGATGGAGAGCAGGGGCTGGCCATGGCTGCCGCAGGCGAATACGATTTGCTGGCCATAGACCAGGCCATGCCCGTCCAAGATGGATTGGGCGTGATCCGCACCCTCACCTCGCAGGGTCCGCTGCCGCCCACCATCATGGTCACCGGCGGCGGCGATGAGCGGATCGCCGTAGAGGCCATGAAGCTGGGAGCCCTCGACTACATCGTCAAGGACACAGATGGTGGATACCTGGAGTTGCTGCCCACCGTGATCGAGCGGGTGGTCAACCAACAACGCCTGCTGGCGGACAAGAGACGCGCGGAGGTGGAACTCGCCCGCCTGGCGGCAGTGATCGAACAGGCCTCCGAATTGATCGTCATCACCGATTTGAACGGGGACATCGTGTACGTGAACCCGTTCTTCGAGGAAGTCACCGGATACAGTGCACCGGAGGCGCTGGGCCAGAACCCACGCATGCTGAAAAGCGGCCATCAGGATCGCGGCTTCTACGAGAAGCTCTGGGACACGGTCTCCGCTGGAGGCACCTGGACTGGGGTATTCATCAACAAGCGCAAGAACGGCAGCCTATACCACGAGGAAGCCACTGTGTTCCCCATCAAGGGTGCTTCGGGCGAGATCGTCAACTACGCCGCCGTGAAGCGGGATATCACCGAGCGGATACTCGCCGACCAGGCGCTGCAGCGCCACAACCGGGAACTGACGGCCCGCAACGCCGTCGCCGAGGCGCTGTCCGGCTCGCTGGAGTTGCACGACATGCTGGGCAAGGCCCTCTCATCGGCGGTCCAGGCGTTGGGTTTCGCCGGTGGGCTGGTCGCTCTCGCAGCGAATCCCGCTGTCCGGCAGGACGCCTCGCCGGACACTTCACCGCACGCTTCACCGGACGCCCCGCTTCAGCGGGGACCACTCGCACTTGTCAGTCACTCGGGCCTGCCTCCAGCGCTGATCGAGCGCCTGGAAAAACACGGCCTATGTGGCACGTTGTGCGATTATGTATACCAAGAGGGCAAGCCCCTGGAGTTGAAAGACCTGCACGAGGGTGGACCGGTAGACGTGCACAACCTGCTGGAGGCCGGACTGGGCTCCTACGCGGGCGCGCCGGTTGTCCACAAGGGTCGCTCTCTGGGCACCTTCTGCCTCTTCGACACCAAGCCCCACCCGGTCTCCAAGGCCGACTACGACCTGCTGATCGCCATCGGCCAGCAGATCGGCGTGGCGGTGGAGAACGCCCGCCTCTTCCGGGACGTAGCGCACGAGCGCGAGGTTGCCCAGACACTGCTGGACACCGCCGAGGCACTGAGCACAACGCTGCACCTCGACAAGCTCCTGGCCCGCGTCCTGGATGAACTCCAGCGCGTCGTGCCCTACGACGTGGCCTCGATCGGTCTGCAGCACGGGGACCGCTGTCAAATCGTCGCATCCCGAGGCATGGAGCAACCTCCCGCTAAAGGCAGGGATATCGACGCACGGACAGACGAACGATCAACCTCCACCAATGCACGGTGTATGGACCGCCGGCATCCTGCCGGCACAATGTCCGCGGTCACCGCGTCCCTGGAAGACCTTGCCCTGGTGCAGCGGGTGGTACGCGATCGCGCTCCGGTCATCGTGGCCGATGCACGCCGCGAGGCCCCCGCTGAAGCGAGACGTCCGATGGAGTCGGCGGCGGAGGTGCGCTCGTGGCTGGGCCTGCCACTCATCTCCCGAGACACAGTCATCGGCATGCTGGCGGTGGGCGCTCACCAACCCGATACGTACGACGCGGAGTCGGCCCGTCTGGCCTTCGCCTTCGCCCACCAGGTGGCGCTGGCGATCGAGAACTCGCGCCTGTACGAGCAGACGCGGGCGCAACTGCGCGAGGCGACGCTGCTCCATGACGTGAGTATGGCCCTCTCCTCCACGCTCGACGCGAGCCGCTTGCTGCCCTACGTGGCCCGCACGCTGTGCGAGATATTGAACGGCACCAGCATCACGATATACAGCCTGGACGATACCGCCCTCGTGCCGGACGCAGCAGGTTTGGATCGCGCATCTGGCTCAGTGTCCGCAACGATCGCCAAGACCCCCACCGCCACCGTCGTCGCCCACTACGCCGCCTCCGATGCCGCCCAAGACGAACAAGCTTCAACACTCGGCCAAACCAGCGCCCTGGCGGACGTGCCTATCACCGTGGAGGACCTGGCCCACCGTCGCCCACTGCAGATGACGCCAGACGACGCGCCGGAAGAAACCGGGCCTTTCGGAGAAAACGGGGGGTCTGCACGCGCCACGCTCATCCTGCCCATGATAAGCGGTGGACGCGTGTCGGGCTTCGCCCAGATATGGGACAGCAGAGGCTCACGCCGCTTCACAGAAGCCGAGATCACGACGGGCCAGACCTTGATCCACCAGGCCACTGCCACGCTGGAGAACGCCCGGCTCTTCGAGGAGACCCACCAGCGCGTGCGGGAACTGCGCCTGCTCCACGACGTGGCGCTGGCAGCTTCCTCCGGTGTCGGCCTGGAAGAGACCCTCCAGGCCGCGGCCCAGGCGCTGGCCGCCGATATGGTGGGCACGCGTGTGACCCTCATGCTGCTCGATCTGAAGAGCAACACACTGCGCATGGTGGCCAGCGTCGGCTACCCGCCGCAGATGGTCGATGACCTGCGCCTGGCGGCCGGCCAGGGAATCTCTGGCTGGGTCGCCCGGCACGGCGAACCCGCCCTCGTGCCCGACGTGCGCCTCGACCCGCGCTACATTGAGGTGGCCTCTGACGTGCGCTCCGAGCTGTGCGTGCCTCTGGCCGCCGGGCCGTGGGTCATTGGCGTCCTCAACGTCGAGAGCCCTCAGGTCAATGCGTTCACCGAAGACGACCAGCGCCTGCTAAGCACCCTGGCCAACAACCTGGCTGTGCTCACCGAGCGAGCGCGGCTGTTTGAAGAAGTCGAGGCCGCTCGGGTAGAGCTGCAAGAGCGCGCCGAAGCACTCGAAGTGGCCAACGTCCGTCTCAAGGAGCTCGACCGGCTCAAGGACCAGTTCCTCGCCAACATGAGCCACGAACTCCGTACCCCGCTCAACTCCATCATCGGCTTCTCCGAGGTGCTGCTGGACGAGTTGGTGGGCCCGATGCCCGCCGAGCAAAAGGAATGCGTGCACGATATCCACGCCAGTGGGGAACACCTCCTCGCCTTGATCAACGACATCCTTGACCTGTCCAAGATCGAGGCCGGACGCATGACACTGGCACCGGACACGTTCGAGGTAGCGGATTTGATCCGTGAGGTACGGGCAACGATCACCCCCCTGATCGAGAAGAAGTCTCAGACACTCACCATAGAAGCGACAGAGAATCCATCCGCCCTCACGGCCGACCGCTTTCGCATCAAGCAGGTGCTGCTCAACCTGCTCAGCAACGCCCACAAGTTCACTCCCATCGAGGGGAACATCACCCTTTCGTGTCGCCTGGCCGATCCGGCGACCATGCTCTTCTCTGTGATCGACACCGGCATCGGGATCAAGCCCGAGGATCAGGGCATCATCTTCGAGGAATTCCGCCAGGCCGACGGCACCGCCACGCGGGAGATGACCGGCACCGGGCTGGGGCTGGCCATCAGCAAGCGGCTGGTGGAGATGCACGGAGGTCGTATCTGGGTGGAGAGCGAGTTCCAGAAGGGCGCGACCTTCTCCTTCCTGCTCCCCCTCGCCGGCCCGCCGGCAAAACAACCCGGATCACCCGGGGAGGCCGGGCTGGACTCGGGCACGCCATCGTCGGACGCTTCGGCCAAGCAGACTGTGCTGATCATCGAGGATGATCGTCAGTTCAGCAATCTCCTCGCCCTTTACATGCGCCAGGAAGGGTACGTCCCCGTTCAGCACTACGCCGGTGCGGGCGCAGTAGAGCGGGTGCGTGAACTGAGGCCCGGTCTGATCACACTGGACATCGGGCTCCCCGATCGAGACGGCTGGGATATACTGCTCGCCCTCAAGTCCGACCCCAACGTCAAGGATACCCCCGTGCTGGTGATCTCCGCACTGGAGGACAGCGATTTGCAGACCGAACTGGCAGTGAGCATGGGCGCGGTGGATTATCTGGTCAAACCCGTACACCGGGACGACCTACAGAAACTGCTCCATCGGCTGGAAACACCCCAACCCACGCGGGAGCGCTTCAAGGTACTCGTCGTCGACGATGACCCCGACCTGGTCCCGCTGCTGCAAGACATGCTGCGTGCAGCGCCATGCACCCTCGTTCCAGCGTACAGCGGCAAGGAAGGCCTGGACCTGGCACGTCGCGAACACCCCGATGCCATCCTGCTCGATTTGATGATGCCAGGCATGAGTGGCTTCGAGACCTTGGAGAAGATCCGCGCCGACGCCGAGATGGCCGATATCCCGGTCACCGTGCTGACCGCCAGAGACGTCGATGGAGTCGAGCGCAGGCTGCTCAATGATCACATTCAGGGCTTGATGCGCAAAATCACACTGACGCCACAATCCCTGCTCGCAGAAATGCGGCGACTGGAGTCGCTCGCCCTTGGTAACAGAGAAGGACGATCATCGTGACAGAGGCACCATTCTGATGGCGCGCGCCGTCGGCGCGCGTCAGATCCGGACGCCCCGCTGAAGCGGGGGATCGCATGGACGGGCGCTACGAGCCAACTAGAACAAGACAGGAGAAGCAATCAGTGACACCCGAGAATTACAAGATCCTTGTTGTGGACGACAGTCCCCTTCAGACGCGCGTCGTTGGCGACGCGCTGCAAGGGGCAGGCTATCAGGTCCAAACGGTGAACAGCGGAGAGCAAGCGCTGAAACTAGCCGCAACCTGGCAGCCCGACGCCATCACCCTCGACGTGGTTATGCCCGGTATGAGCGGCTATCAGGTTTGCCGCGCGCTGCGGGAGATAGCGACCAGTGCCCACACACCCGTCATCATGCTCACCACGCGGGGAGGCATTGAGGCCAAGGTGGCCGGTTTCGAAGCCGGGGCCGATGACTACCTGGTCAAACCCGTGGACACGGCTGAGTTGTTCGCCCGCCTGAAAGTACTCCTCCGCCGGACACAGGGGGCGCAGTACGCGCTTAGCCAAACCGGGCAACTCATCGCCGTCTTCAGCCTCCGGGGCGGCGTCGGCGTGACATCCCTGGCCGCGAACCTAGCCGTGGCGGTTGCCGGACTGTGGGGCAACGACGTTCCCTTGCTTGACCTGGCGCTGACCATGGGCCAGGTGGCTCTCATGTTCAACTCCCGCTCCAAGGCTGGCATCGAAAACCTGGGTCGCCGTGAGCCGGCTGAATTGGACGAAGAGATAGTGGAGAGATCCCTGATCCGGCACCCCACCGGCGTACGCATCCTGCCGGCCCCGATGAACCCCGAGGAGGCAGAGACGGTTTCCGCCGGGCATGTAAACGTCCTTCTGCCCATGCTCAAGGATCTCTACCCGCATCTGGTAGCAGATCTGACCAGCGATTTCCAGGAGATCACCCTAACCGCCCTCGATCACGCCGATCACGTCTTGCTCACTCTGGCACCCGAGATCGCATCAGTGAGAGCCACGGCCGGAGCACTCGGCGTCTTCTCCAGCCTCGGCTATCCCGATGACAAGATCAAACTCGTGCTTAACTGGACGTTCCAGCGCCACGGCCTGCCCCGGAAGAGAATCGAGTCAGCCCTGCGTAGGCCGATAGACCTGGAACTGCCGTTTTCCCCTGAGATCTTCATCCCATCGCTCAATCGGGGAGTTCCCCTGATAGTCGGGCATCCCGATTCCGAGGTCACGGCCCGGATCGAGGACTTCGCCTTTGCGCTCACCCGGCCCGAGCGGCTGCCAGAGCCAGGCGAAGAAATGACCCCCATGCTGGGCTGGGTCAGGGACCGTCTGCGTGTGTAAGCAATTCACCATCCGGCCTCTCGGAGCAAGCTCAGCAGGCAGCCCTGATCGCCGGGTGGCTACACTACAGAGCCGCGCACTACGTCCAGGCCCGCTCCTTCATCCCTACAAACGCGCCATTCTGATGGCGCTCCTTCTTCGCCGCCGTCCTCGCTTTCGCTCCACAGTCCGCCGCCGCTCACAACGGAGTGGGTTAGGCCGCCTTACAGATGGATGATTGCGTCACTGCCCGCGATGCCTTCGCAGAAGCGCTGGCGCTGCAACCCGATGGATGGACCGGTGCACAGACGCCCCAGGCCGGGCGAGCCCTGTGTCCCTGATCTTTCACGTCGAGATTGGATTTGAAGATGGACCTATCATCCTTACGAAGGCGCCATTCCGATGGCGCTCGATCAGTATATCAGGCAATCTACATCACAGAAGCACGTCAGCACATGGGAGTCCTGCGGCGAACACTGGAGCGCCTGGAAGCAGGTGCGATCAAGCCCCAGGAGCTGGAGGCCGCCTACCGCGCTGCCCATTCTCTGAAAGGCGACTCGGCCACGATGGGCTACGACGCGCTGGCCTCCCTGGCCTATGCACTTGAGATCCCGCTCAAGGAAGCTACGCAGACGGGGTACCCGCTCCCGCCGGAGTTCACCGTAGCACTCAGAAAGACCATCGAGCAATTGCAGGCCGCCTTGGCGACTATGGGCTAGCCGGCTCCACGTGAATAAACGCCAGATCCACCGCCGGCAGCGCCTCGACCTGTTCCTGAACCTGGTCGGCGATGGCGTGAGCCTCACGGAGGGTGATCCCGCCATCCATATCAACGTGCATATCCACGCGCAACTGCGGCCCCACATAGTCTGCGATCACCTGGTGAACGCCGATGACACCAGGCACGGCCGAGGCAGCGGCGATGATTTGGGCCACCAGTTCCGGGGGCGCGCACCGGCCGGTAAGGTATCCCACGTTCTCACGCAGAATATCCCAAGCGGCGCGGAAGACCCACAGCGAGACCACTATCCCTGCCCCCGGGTCAAACAGCGGATGAGCGAAGCGAGAACCCCACACGCCAATCAGCGCCGCGATGGAGGTTAAGACATCGGCCAGGTTGTCGCGCGCGCTGGCACCGATGGCGGGGCTGCGGGCCAAGCATCCAGCGCGTCGGACGAGCAGGTACATCACCACCTTGACGAGTGCGCTACCTATCAGCGCAACCGTAGGCCAGCCCGGTTCGATCGCCACCGCACCGGAGAGGAAGTGACGGATCCCCTGCCTTATGGCGATGACACCCGCGACACCCATGGCAACAGCGATGAGTAGGCCGACCAGCGGCTCGAAGCGGCTGTGCCCTTGAGGATGCCCCTCGTCGGCCGGCCGCCGGGCAAGGCGCAGGCCCGTCGCCATAATCAGGCTGTACAGCACGTCCGAGAACGAATTAGCCGCATCCGAGAGCACCGCGCTGCTGCCAGATAGCCACGCCACGGTCCCTTTCGCCACCGCCAAGACGACATTGCCTCCGACGGCAATCCAGGTTGCCTGCCGGTAGAAACGCTCGCGGGATGCGTCAGGAAGTTCACGCCGCACACTTTGGAAAGCCATCCGGCACCTTTTCTAACTCCAGTGGGTATGCTACAATAGCCTGAACTGCGCGCGCCGACGGACGCGCGAACAGACGCACGATCATCCTTACGAAGGCGCCATTCCGATGGCGCACGATCATCCTTACGAAGGCGCCATTCCGATGGCGCACGATCAACGTCCGCAATGCGCACAATGTCCGCGGCGATTGCCACCAGGATAGCCTCGACGCCGGCTGGCCGCGGTTGACCAA
Organism: uncultured Anaerolineales bacterium; assembly: GCA_964649415.1. GTDB lineage: Bacteria > Chloroflexota > Anaerolineae > B4-G1 > B4-G1 > CAZYSK01. The sequence goes on along the minus strand of CAZYSK010000086.1, from coordinate 11,766 downwards.
AACAGTATAACCAGCGGCTGTTTGCTGTCAAGTACAGGAGTCAAGTGAGAGAGATCATGGAGGCCTTGTTGTTGGCTTCGCAGTCCCCTCGCCGCCGGGAGTTGCTGGCGCTGTTGGGGCTGCCCTTCCGGGTAACCTCGCCCGACGTGGCCGAGGTTCCTCAGATCAACGAACCACCTGCTGAGTTGGTTGTGCGGCTGAGTCGCGCCAAGGCGTACGCAGCCGCCCGGAGGCCAGGGTTGGGCACCGTTCGCGAACGTCGTGGACACGGGCCGTGCGTCCATCCGTATAGAGAGACCCGGTTTCCCTCCACCAACCACCAACCTCCAACCTCCAACCTCCAAATCCGCATCATCGCCTGTGACACGGTCGTCGCCTTGGACGGAGAACTGCTGGGCAAGCCAGGCGATGCCGGCGAGGCGGAAGCGATGCTACGCCGCCTGCGCGGGCGTTCTCACTCGGTTTACAGTGCAATCACACTCCTGGAACCCAGCTCCGGCCGCACGTTAACCGACCTGGCCGAGACCTGGGTGACCATGCGGACCTACACCGATACTGAAATCGCCGCCTACGTCGCCAGCGGCGATCCGATGGACAAGGCCGGGGCCTACGCCATTCAGCACGCCGGGTTTCACCCCGTCGCAGCGCTGCACGGACGCACGGCCAATGTCCGCGGATGCTATGCCAGCGTCATAGGGCTGCCCCTCTGCCACCTCACCCGGTGCCTGCGCGCCTGGGGGATTGAGCCACCCCGAGACGTCCCCGCTGCCTGTCAGGCCCACACAGAGCACGTCTGCACGGTCCATCCAACCATCCTGAAAGGATAGACGACATCCTGAACAGGTGAGCGATCAGCGCCCAGGCAATTTCTTCCAGACGAGTCACCGATGACAGCAAATGATAAAATGACAAACGTCTCTCCAACCTCCCAATCTAGCACCACCGTTCGTGGGATCAGATACATGCTCCTACTCGCAATCCTCGTGGCGGGTTGCAGCAGTTCGCCAACCGTGGTCCCGATCCCCCAATCTACTAACCCTCCAACCCTCCAACCTACCAATACACCAACATCGCCTGCGCCCTCACCCGACGCGACCGCCGCTGCCTTCTTGAATGCGTGGGAGATGGGCGATTACGCAAGTATGTACGACCGTCTTGCCCCGGCCAGCCAGGCCGCTATAGACACCGAGAGTTTCGCCCAGCGCTACCAGGACGCACTCGCCACCGCCACGGTACTCACCGTCACCACACACCTTCAGTCAGCTTTGCAGGAGGACGACCACGCCCGCGTTTCTTTCCAGATCACGCTGGACACCGCGCTGGTGGGCACGCTGATCACCGACACGGTTATGAGCCTGAGCCGGCACGAGGGCCAGTGGTGGGTAGATTGGGACGCCGGGCTGATCTGGCCACAACTGGCAGGCGGACCGGCAGGCGGACCGACAGGCGGCAACTACTTCTGGATGGACTACACCATTCCTGTCCGCGCCAACATCTACGACCGGGCAGGCCTGGGACTCGCGACCGAGGGCAAGATCGTCACTATCGGCGTCGTCCCCGGCCAGATCGAGGACGAGAACGCCGTCCTGGCAGCGTTCGCGCTAGTCACAGGGTTGCCTCCAGACGAGATCCGTGGGCGCTACGTGGCCTCCCCGGGCGACTGGAAAGTCCCCATCGCCGACATCCCCGCCGAGGTCAGCGTGGACCACAACGCGCTACTCGCTTCCATCCCCGGCATCTACCGTGACGAGAAAGAAGGCCGCACCTACCCCCATGGCAACGTCGCCCCGCACGTCGTTGGCTGGGTATCGCCCGTACCGGCCGAGGAGTTGGACGACTATCGAGCTCGCGGCTACCGCGGCGATGAGCGCGTGGGAGTCTCCGGACTGGAGGCCTGGGGAGAGGAGATCCTGGCCGGTCAGCACGGCGGCGCGCTGACCATCGTCACAGAGACAGGGGAGAAGGTCACCACGCTGGCCGAGCGCGAGATCGTGCCCAGCCGCGCCATATACACCACCTTCGACCGCGATTTCCAGGAGCAGGTGCAGACCATCCTGGGCGGTCGCAAAGGGGCTATAGTCGTGCTCGACGTGCACACCGGCGCAGTACGTGCCCTGAGCAGCGGGCCGGGCTTCGACCCTAACGTCTTCATCGGGCCGGCCGGGGCGGTAGGTCGCTCCCAAATCCTGGCCGACCCACACCGCCCGCTCTTCAACCGCGCAACCCAGGGCACGTATCCCTCCGCCTCCGTCTTCAAGATCGTCACCATGTCAGCAGCTATGGAAGACGCAGGGATGGATCCCCAGCAGACGTCCTTCTATTGCCCGGGCTATTGGGAAGGGTTGGGGCCGGCGTCGCGGAAGACGTGTTGGAAAACCGATGGGCACGGCGACATCATCCTCCAGGACGGCCTTACAGCCTCGTGCGACGTCGTCTTCTACGCCGTCGGTCAGACACTCGACGGGGTAGGCCAGGACGTGCTCCCTCGATTCGCGCGGGGCTTCGGATTCGGCGAACTGACGGGATTGGAGGGCGTGACCGAGGATGCCGGCCTGGTGCCTGATCCAGACTGGAAGGTCAACACCATCGGCGAGGGCTGGTGGATAGGCGACACGGTCAATCTGGCCATCGGTCAGGGGTATCTGCTGGTGACGCCGCTGCAGGTAGCGCGCATGATAGCCGCGGTCGCCAACGGCGGCACACTGTATCGCCCGTACATCATCGAGCGCATCGGCTCAGAAGGCAGTGGCGAACCCGAGCAGGTGGCCCAGCCGGAGGCCACCGGCACTCTGCCCATCAGTCCAGAACATCTGGCTGCTATCCAAGAAGCTCTGCTCGGCGTGACGACCAGAGCGATCGGCACCGCGGCCAACCGCTTCGCCGGGCTGAACATCCCTGTTGCAGGAAAGACCGGTACGGCCGAGGTCGGCGGGCCTGACACGATACCTCATTCGTGGTTCGCCGCCTACGCCCCGGCCGACAATCCTGAGATCGCTATCGTCGCGCTGGTGGAGAACGCCGGCGAAGGAACCACCGTGGCTGCACCGCTGGTGCGCCAGGTCGTGGAGGCATATTATGGCTTGCCCCTCTCCTCCCTGCCACCCGAGGCAGAGGAGGGGTACATGCCGCCTACCCCGACCCCCGAGCCGTGACCGTCCGCAGGTCCGCCGGAGTGCCGTCTCCCGTTCGTATCAAGGCCCGCCGGTCTACGGCGAGGCGCCCTCCGTTCATCGTAAGGGCGCGGTTTCCGCACCCAGGTCCGCCGGAGTGCCGTGAGACGCTACTCCGCTGCGCTGCGAACGGATGTACCCATCCGCGCTTACTACGAACGAACAACGAACGAGGGATTTTCTCGCCGTGACTATGGACTGAGCGGCTCGGCCAGGCGCAGGGCCACGTAGGCCGGGCGGTAGGAGGCATCCGGCCTCAGCAAGCTGTACGCAGTCACAGGATCGCCAGACCCCCAGACAGGTGCCAGATTCAGATTCCACAGGAACATCGGCCCCACCCAGACCTGCTCGTCCCCCATCTGGTAAGCGCGCACCACGTAATCCGCCTGCTGGTTCTCACTCACCTCGCGGGCGTACTCCCAGCCCGTCGTGTCGACTGGCTCCACCGTCACGTCCGAGACACCATTCTGAGGGCGCTCCGTACCCTCGACCGAGGGCCAACCGAACTCCGTAGCCCAGATCCGGTGCTCGGTGTCGCCATAGGTGAGCATGATAGCATGGTAGTCGCTCAGGGTGTCCCAGAAGAAGAAGCTGGGGTGATTGTTGTGGCTCGAGGCCACGTGCACCGGGTCCCGCCAACTCTCGTCGGGCGGATTGGCAAAGCCATAGGGATGAGCGCCGATACCGTCCACCCATTGGGCGATGCCAGCCTCGTACATCCCGCGCAGGAAGACGCGGTCGTCAATCGCCTCCACACCGTCGTTGATGCCGGTGACGGCCGGCCCGCCGCTGATGACCAGCGCATCGGGGTCCACAGCCCGCACGCCCTTCGAGCCCTCCGCCACCAAGGCGACGAAGCGGGCTGGATCCAGCCGGTCTCCGCGCCACTCACAGGCCAGATTCGGCTCGTTCCACAGCTCGTAGGCCGCCACACGGCCCCGATAGCGCGTCGCCAGTTGCCCCATGAAGCGGCCAAACTCGGCGTAGTCCGCCGGGGGGCCGCTCTCCAGTTCCGAGGCGCGGGTCCAGTCCGGGGCGTGTACTACTCCCAGCAACAACTGAAAGCCATAACCGTCGCACGCCTCGACGACACGGTCCAGCGGCTCCCACTCAAAGTCATTCGGCCCGTGCTCGATCGTGTGCCATTCTACCTGCTGCTTCACCCACCCCACGCCGAGCCCTTGCGCCCAACCCAACGTCTGCTCCATATCACCGGCGAGCAGATGCACCTGGACACCGTAACCGGGCTTGGGGACAGGAGGCGGCAAAGGTGTGGGGGCACCGGGCAGTGGGGGAGTGGGCGTATGGGGCTGTGGGGGCGTGGAAGGAGCAGACGTAGAAGTGGGAAGAGGTAGCACTTCTGCCTCTTCCGCCTCAGACGTCGGCTCGCGCACTTCTTCCTCATCAAAGGGCGCCCTGCGCACCCCGACAATCGGCAGATAGACCGCGCCCGGGGTCGAGAGAGGCGACGAAGCCTGGCCAGGCGCGGAGGATGGCCGCCCGAGGCAGCCAGCGGTCAGAAGAGACAACAACACACCGAGGATTACCCAGCGCCCCTTGCCCTCCAACCTCCAACGTCCAACCTCTAACCTCCAATTCTGCATCACCGGGCCATTGTAACCGCAAGCACGGCGTTGTCAAACCCGCACGTAGGGGCAGGGGCGGATTGTTCCAGTCCGGCGAGACTTGCGCGCTATTTCACAACGAGTATCATGGAGGCATCACTCAAGGAGGTGTGACATGGCCGACAATCTCAGAGACCTATTGGAGATCTCCACGTCGTGCGTGGACGAGATCAACGCCTTGCTGCTTGATCCGAATACCGAGGCGATCAACGCCTTCCTCGCGGTCGTCGAGAAGTACGGGACACCCGAGGAGATCAACCGCAAGGCAGAGGAGGCCCGCCGTCTCCCGGACCTTATGGCTCGCCTGGAGAAGGTTGCCCCGTCCTACGTCGAAGACCTGAACTGGCTGACAGAGCAGCGAGACCGAGGAGCCTTCATCAGCATCGCGGACTATCACCGCAACGTGCTAGGTGAAGGCGCGGTCACCGTGTCTGACTCCAGAGAAGACCTGGCCGTGACGCTGGAGATCAGCGCACTCCAGTACTTCCCATTCCTGATTGAGGAGGCCAAGCAGGCCATCAAGCAGGGTGAGTTGATGCCCGGCCGCTACATCCGGGTCAGACGGATGAAGGAGCAAGAAGCCGATGGCGATATTCTCGCCGTGGCTGCAGCTATGCAGATCGTTGGCGCCAGCTACGTCGAGACGTTGGACACCAAAGGCACCGATGGGTCCAACGTCCACCTGGGAGGGCCAGAGACCATCACAGGATACTTCGGCGGGGTCGGCCAGCCCAACGACCACGCGTTGAAGTGGCTCGATGAATTCCTGCACTACTACACCACGTATGGCGTCACACAGGTGCTCAACATCAATCCAGGCACGGTGCTCCTGGGGTACCTCCTGCACAAGCTCGGCGTAGACAACGAGTTCAAGATCTCGGTCTACATGGGCAACGACAACCCCTACGCCGCGCTTTGGACCCTGCTGGGTGCCAAGCTCTTCTCACGCGCCGACGGCACCAGCCCGCTCATCGGCTTCAACTGGTCCAACTCGGTCAACAATGAGACGATGGAAATCACCGCCCAGATTCGGCGCGACCTGGGGTTTGAGGACGTCGTGCGCTTCGAGCACCACATCACTGAGACCTACAAGTCCATCGTGCGGCAGCCCTACGACCGGCTCGAGGAATTGGTGGAGATCGCCGACCACGTGGGCAATATCTCGGCTAAGCACGAAGGCGCTCCACCAGAGATCGAGGTGACGCGAGAGCATCCATCGGACATCCTGGACTACTTCCGCGAGAAGAGTGAGATCGAAGAGGCGGGCCAGATGCCGTTCATGCTGCGCAACTACCTGGACAAGCACGATTCCGTCAACCGCACGGCCCGGGCGTTGACGGAGCACGGACTCAGCTTCGTGGCAGCGCAGAACCTGCACTACCGATAATCCCCCACCCACTGCGCGCGACCAACCTCCAAAGGCGCCATTCCGATGGCGCGCGACCGCACCATGAAACCAGGTTTTTGGCGATCCGGACGCTGCGTCCGCGACATCGTATGAAAAACCTGGTTTCTGGTTTGTCATCTCCCATTGGGATTTGGGGTTTGGGGTTTGGGGTTTGGGGTTTGAGATTTGACTAACCTCCGCCCTCCAACATACTTCCTACCTGATCCGCTGTCAGCTCCCGGCCGTAGTCATAGCCCATCTGAAACGCTTTTATGTTCAGCTCTTCCGTTCCCTTGGGCACCCGGTCGAGAATGGCCTGACGTATCGCCTCTTCGGAAACCACCTGAGTCAGCGCGGTCAACGCCCCCAGCATCACGATATTGGCCACGATCCGCCGGCCCAAGCTATGCTCAGCGATGCGGGTCGCCGGAATAGGAATAACCGGCTGCCCGGCGTCCGGATCAGGCTCTACCAGGTCGGTGTCAATCAACAACACCCCGCCCTCGGCTAACTGACCGTGGTAGGTCGTGTAGGCCTCCTGGGACATGGCCACCATCACGCAGGGATGAGTGACGTGCGGATACAGGATAGCACTATCAGAGATGACCAAGGCGGTGCTGCAAGCCCCACCCCTGGACGCGGGGCCATAGGATTGGGTCAAGGTCACATCTCGCCCGTCGTACAAAGCGACTCCCGCGCCAATGATCTTGCCGGAGAGGATGACCCCCTGCCCGCCAAACCCGCATAGCCGTACGTCCAGACGCCCACCCGCTCCCTCGACGCACGCCTCCTCAGAGACAGGCTCTTCCAGTCGGGCAGCAGCGCCCTCCGCCGGCGGCGGTAGCTCGGCCCCCCCCAACGCGTCCCCGAAGGGCGCTTCCAGATGCACGGGCGGGCGATGCAGCAACTGCAACTCCTCTGAAGGGTGCAACTCTCCAAACTTCTCACGGAGCCGAGCCTGGAAGGTAGGCCGCTCGATGTCCACGAACTCCCCGCAGATAATCTCCCCTGCCAATTCGATGTCCACCTCCCACGGCTTGACGTCGTGACGGATGGTGGCATTCTCATGGTAGTATGCCATCATATCCTTGCCATACTGGGCGCGGTTGAAACGTCCGAACAGAGTGGGACAAGGGGAGACAACCTCCACCACGCTGAAACCCGGCTTCAGAAGCGCCTTGTGAATAGACTTCTCCAACCGGCGGGCGTGAAGGGCGGTCCAGCGAGCCACGTACGTCGCCCCGGCCGCTGCGGCCAGGTTGGGGATGCTGAACGGATGCTCCAGGTTACCCCGCGGCGACGTGCTCGTGCGCCCCTCGGTGGGCGTCGTCGGACCCGCCTGGCCACCGGTCATCCCGTAGTTGAAGTTGTTGACGCAGATGATCGTCAGATCCATGTTGCGCCGCGCCGCGTGGATAAAGTGATTCCCGCCGATGGCAATCAGGTCACCGTCGCCGGAGAACACCACCACCTTCAATTCGTCATTCGCCAGCTTGAGCCCTGTGGCGAAGGGAATCGCGCGCCCGTGCGTCGTGTGAAAACCATCGAGGCGCAGATAGCCCGCGGCTCGGCCCGAGCAGCCGATACCAGAAACGACCGACACCTTGTCCAGGTCGAGTCCCGAGCGCATGAGCGCGCTGGCGAAGCAACTTAGCACCGTGCCGAGCCCACAGCCAGGGCACCACATATGCGGCAGCCGCTCCGTGCGCAACAGAGCGTCCATCGGGTGACGTCCAATCTCGGCCAGGGTGGGCACACCCGTGAGATCATCGGCCGCAAGCGAATGCGAATCTTGTTCAGAGCGTATCGGTTCCGCGCTCATCAAGTTCACTCCCTTAAGATTTTGGGTTTTGGGTTTGGGATTTCCGAGCCGCCTTCCGGATCACATCCAAGATTTCGTCTGGCTCGTGGATTCCGCCACCGGGGTGAGTAACCGGGATAACGTCCGCCTTGCCACCCGTGCACCGCTCCACCTCGAGCACGATCTGCCCCATATTGATCTCCGGCACGACAAACGCCTTGACACGGGGCGCTAGCTGGCGGATACGGTCCTCGGCAAAAGGCCAGACCGTCACCAGCTTGAGCAGCCCCACGCGCAGGCCTTCCTCGCGCGCCATACGCACCGGCAGCATCGCCGTGCGGGCAGATGTACCATAAGCAACGACGACGACATCGGCGTCCTCAACGTGCTCCTCGACCAGCGTGATGATGTCGCGCCGGTTATCCCGAATCTTTGCAATCAGGCGCGGGATGAGCTTGGCCTGAGCCGCAGCCGTTGTCGCCGGATACCCCCGCTCGTCGTGTGTCAGGCCGGTCATGTGGATGCGGTAGCCCATACCCGCGATCGCGAAGGGCGGGACCCCGTCCTCTTCCGGTGCATACGGCAGGTAGTCAGGGCCAGGCGGGGCCTTCGGTTTGCGCCACGGATAGATGGGGATCTCGTCCGCCGAAGGAATGACTACCCGCTCGGTCATATGGCCCACCGCCTCATCGCTCATCAAGAACACCGGGGTGCGGTACTGCTCAGCCAGGTTGAACGCACGGATGGTCAGATCGAACGCCTCCTGCGGGGAACCCGGGGCCAGCGCAATCGCCTCGTATTGGCCGTGAGTCCCCCACCTGGCCTGCATGATGTCGCCCTGACTGGTCAGTGTCGGTAAGCCCGTTGAGGGGCCGCCGCGCTGGACGTTGACCACGACGCATGGCGTCTCAGTCATGATCGCCAGGCCGATGTTCTCCAACATCAGGCACACGCCGGGGCCAGACGTGGCGGTCATCGCCCGCGCGCCTCCCCAGGCTGCGCCGACCACTGCATTCATCGAGGCCAGTTCATCCTCCATCTGGATGAAGACGCCGCCCACTTCTGGCAGCCGAGCCGCCAGGCGCTCGGCGACCTCGGTGGCAGGTGTAATTGGGTAGCCAGCGAAGAAGCGGCAACCAGCGCATATCGCCCCCTCCGCGATGGCCGTGTCACCATCAAGGAAGAACTTGCCCTCCATCACGCCGCGTTCATTCACTGTCACTCCCCCTCCTCACTGTACAATGTGCACACCCCAGCCCCTCCAAAGAACGGACGCCCGACCGTCTGCCCCCGACTGCCGCCATTCCGATGGCGCGCGGTCGGCACCGTCCGCGGTCGACGTCGGCAGCGTCCGCACCCTCGCCCTTCCAAAGGCGGACGTCTGCGTCCGCACCCTCGCCCTTCCAAGGCGGACGTCTGCGTCCGCACCCTCGCCCCTACAGGCAGCGTGCAATTCCCACCCACCCACCATTGTCGATTTGCCGATTTGCTGATTTGCTGATTTGCTGATTTGCTGATTTGTCCATTTGTCATTGGGCTTTGGGGTTTGGGGTTTCGGATTTGGGATTCGCCGTCCCTCTTCATCATGTCTTTCTCCCATCCGTGGTGCTCCCTTCCACCTCAGACGACACTTCGGGCACCTCCACCACGAAGATGCAAAACTCTGGGCACAGCAACTCGCACAGCCGGCAGGCGACACATTGCTCCGGATGAACAGCCCGGGGAGGGTGATAGCCTTTCTCGTTCATCTCGTCGGACATCTCCAGCACGTCTCTCGGGCAGTACTTCACACACAGTTGACATCCCTTGCAGCGCGCCTTCAGGATGTGCATCTCGCCGTGCGGTGCCTGGAACTTCTCAATATCCAGCGGTGTACGCCATAGCTTCAATTCCGCCCCTGAGTTGCTAGGACCGCCCCCGCGACGTCCGCGTCCGCGTCCGCGTCCGCCCCCATCCCCCATCTTCCAACCTCCAACCGCCATCTTCCAACCTCCAACCGCCATCCACGTCTCATAGGCGCCATTCCGATGGCGCTCCATCTATCCTCCGCCAACCAGTCGCGCCAACGCAGCCTTCGACGCCGCCTCGACCTCGTCGTGGATGCTCCGCCCATGGCTGTCCATCGTCACCACCACAGGGAAGCCCTCGACCCGCACAACCCAGAGGGCCTCTGGCACGCCAAACTCATCCTTCTTGTGAACCGAGATCACATCCTTGACAGCACTGGCGATGAGAGACGCAGCCCCACCGACGGCGTGGAAATAGACCGCGCCATAGTCCTGGCAGGCCCGGAGCGTGGCCGGCCCCATACCGCCCTTGCCGATGACGCCACGCAGCCCGAAATGCGCGACGATCTCTGGCTCGTACACCTCCTCCCGGATCGACGTGGTGGGACCAGCGGCAACAAACTCCCACCGGCATTCTCCCTCTTCACCACCTACCGATCCACCCACTCGCTGGCGCACGACCGGCCCACAGTGGTAGATGACGCCGCCCCTCAGCCGTTGCTGCAGTTCCGCATACAGCGCGTCCTCGTTCTCCAGCACCCTGCCGGCATGCCGAACAAAGTGCTCCACCATGTACTTGTGCGCCGCATCCCTCCCGGTGACCATCACACCCGACAATCGCACCGAGTCACCGACGTGGAGGGCGCGGATCGCCTCCTCGGAGATTGGTATCGTCAGCTCTTGAGTGGCCATCAGTTCCAATCCACCTCCCCACCGCGCACGGTCAACCTTGCTCTCCGGCAGGCCCAGCACATATACGCGATGCTCACGAAGTAACAGGCAGGCAGCCGGTGATAGGCCCCGATCTTGACGCCCAAGACAGTAGTCACCCCACCGAAACCCATCGGCCCGATGCCCAACTCATTACACTCGTGGAGCAGTCGTTCCTCCAGCGCGGCCAATTCCGGCACCGGGTTCGTGTCATCCAGCGGGCGGAATAGCTGCTCCTTGGCATGCACGTAGCCGGTGCCCCGGTCAGCCCCCAGGGCGATGCCCAACACTCCCGGCGCACATCCCTTCCCCTGGGCGCGATAGACCGCGTCCAGCACGACCCGGCGCACTCCCTCCAGGTCTCGCCCGGCCTTCAGCGATACGTGAGGGAGCTTGTACTGCGCGCCCACGTTCTCGCTCCCTCCCCCCTTAAGGAGCAAACTCACCCGCACCCCGGGTGGACGCCCCGCTTCACCCTTTCCATCGTGTATTTCTCCCATCCGTGGTACTCCCATCTCCTCGAAATGGAAGGTTGGGAAGCCCACCCCCAGGTTGTCCCCACTGTTGCGGCCAGTGAGTGCGTCCACCGCGTTAGGCCGCAGATAGGCTCGCCGGGTAGCCTCCGCTACCGCGGCCTCCATCTGAGCCTGCAGAGGGCTTGTGCTCATCCCACCCGGATAGTCGATGTAGAATATGGGCACGCCCGTGTCCTGGCAGATCGGGGTGGAGTTGGCGCGGGCCAGCGCCACGTTCTCCAGGACCGTCGCCAGCGCCCCTGCCGCAGCCGAGCCCGGCTTCTCCCGGCTCTGAGCAGCGCGCAACGCTGCCTCCACGTCCGCCGGCAAATCAGTTGACGCCCGGCGAATCAGCTCGACGAAAGACTCAGTCAAATCCTGCACGGTATGCATCTCCTCATCAGAGCCTCGCAGTTGTCTGCCGCAAGGGCCGCCCTGGGCCGATCACCCACCGCCGCACTCTGCCCTCCGGCCTCCAACCCCCAATATACCAATTTACCAATCTACCAATCTACCAATCTACCAATCTACCAATCTACCAATCTACCAAT
>CAZYSK010000085.1:0-24299 GCA_964649415.1 uncultured Anaerolineales bacterium | reverse complement strand
GAACGCCTGCCCCCGTTTTCCTCACCCCTTTGTCCCCTCCGTGATACGCTCACAAAGGGGGCGCTACCACATTAGCGCTCCTTACTTCCGTTTCTACTTCCACTTCATCGCCTCCTTCCGCGACGAGTTGACCTACCAGCCTAAGCGAGTTCTGCCACTCATCACGGTCTACTACGCCTTCTTCGCCCGTGCCCGTTTCACCGGCGCGGCCCGCTCCAAGGATGAGTCGCTGGAGGCATCGTTGGTGGATCTGGAGACGTTGGACACGGACCCGAGACGGGCGCTAGAGGAAGCGTAGAGGCTGCTTCCGGTCTATGTCATCAGCCACGACGACACATTCGAGCGGGACACCGACAACGTGGTGCGGGTGGTCAAAGAGAACGGCATTAGTCGAGTGGAGGTTTGATGTTTCACCGAGAACGAGTGATCGCCGCACTGGAGGCCAGGGCCAACAGACTGAACCTGCACCGCTGGCTGCGGTTTGTTGCCAGCGATTGAAAGATGTATAATGTAGAAAGCTGGCAAACGATGAATAGGTTGAATCAGCCTGTTGGCCTATGCCCGGCTAGTGGACGTCTCGACGAACGTACTGGTTGACGACGGGGCGGAGCTGGACTTCTCATATGGAGAGGAAGTTCCAGTGTCCTCCACTCAGTGAATTCATCCTTTGTGCCAACTTCCCTGGTACTGGTGAGTGCAAGAAGCATCTATCGTCAAGGAGAAAACCTGAATGAGCTTCAAACTATGGAGCATTGACAAACCAATGTACTTGAGAGGAGTGCTGCCGTTTTTTCAGTCAGAGGCTACCTTCACCAGTAGTGAGTTGGCGAAAATCACTCCTACGGTTGGGCTGAGTGACAGCGGAAGGCGAATCAGGCACCTTACGCAATCCTGGTACATTCTCGGTATTCTAGATCGGGTCAGAGAACAAAACCAGGCCTATCGGTACAGTCCAAGTGAATTCGGAGAGAATCTTCTAAATGAGCTACAGTTTAACTCATCGTTGGCTATAGAGTTTGCACATTGGGTTTACTATAGCGCGTGGCTACGATCGCCGGATTTTCAGTGGGGTTGGTCTTGGGTCTATCAAGAGGTCTGTGACGTGATGTGGGGTAGCAGTCCCAGCCGAATTGTACCAAAGAAGTTGATGGCAGACACAGTAGAAAAAGCAAACTTGCTATTTCCGGAGCAAGCTCCCTCCTTCGATGTCTTGTCTATTCGCAGTGTGATGGCGTGGCTTGCAGCAATGGAACCTCCTTTCTTGATCAAGAAGGATATGGCCGATCCAAACAGCCCGCTGTCGAGTCGGAAACGAGAAAACTGCAGCCCGGAATTGCTCTTCTTGGCGATCCAGCTCCAGTACCAGGCAAAGGGTCTACCATTTGGTACCTCCTTGTTGATGGATGAAGTGCTGATTGAAGCAGTGTGTAAGGTGTGCATGCTCGCGCCGGAGCAATTCTGGCCCATGGCTGAAATATGTAGCCTGACTTTCCCCTCTTTGGAACGCAAGGAAACGCTGTACGGCACTTCTTTGATGATAACTGAAGCTGCGCCATTCACACCTCCAGAGCCACGCCCCCTAAAGGCATCACCTGAACAGGAGATCAGATGAGTGCCGTGGACCAAATCAGGGTGTCTTATCCCTTGCCCATTGCCAAGCTTTACGAGGCAATGTGTCTGGAGGACGAAGCACGACAGCGCGTGCTCAAGCTGATTGATCTCTTTGAGGGAATCTCTCACTACCTGGTGCTCATTGGCTTGTCCAGTTATATCTACCACGAGTTGCCAGATCCCAATGTCGAGGAGTCTCGCTCCGAACTGGAGAGGCCCAGTCTGGGCAGTTGGGTCAAACTTCTTAGACTGCTTGATGCGGCGTTGCGGTCTAATAACACGGCTTTTCTGCTTACCGACCCCAACCGGGTTTGCAGAAACGATTCCGTCTTTGAGGCCAATCGGGTGCTAGCCCAGATTACAGGAGTGTCCCAACCACGGAGAGTCAAGCTGATTCACTTTTTCAATTCAGTGGTCCAGTTCCGAAACGACAAGATTGGCCACGGCAGTCTGTCTCTCCGTGAGGCCAGGAGAGTCCTTGAGGCACTGGAATCGGCCATCTCTCAGTGGCTAGCAGAGCTTTCTATTCTTCATCAACAACATGTGGTCTACATAGACCGTGTTGAGTGGTGGGATCCACACTTCGTCTACTATGGCACCAATCTGAACTCTGGCACTTCCTTGTTTCCATTCAAATTAGAGAGAGACAGGCCGGTGACGCCCGGTCAGGTTTATCTCTATCAGCCAGCGAACGGCAGTTTAGTTCCACTCTATCCCTTCTTGGTCTTCGATGACGACTCCCGTCTGCTATACACCTACGACAAGCTTTCCAGTAAGCGAGAACTGGTTTTGAGATGCCCTTATGAGGCGACTACTAGTGCAGAGACCAGGCGTCATTTGAGCTTTGATGAATCGATTATCACGGGCGTCAGGCCGGATAGTGGTCCTACCGCGTCTTCTGCCAGCCGGCAGAATCACCGAGGAGCGACTGTGAGTAAGTACTCTAAGACACTTGATCTCATAAAGACCAACTTGACCGAAAACTGGCTGACCGACTCGCAGCGAGAAGTCTGGATGCAATTGAGCAAGTTCATGGAGCCGCCCTATTACGTGGTCAATATCTATGGCGTGTCAGGCGCTGGCAAGACGTTTCTGGGGTGGCTGCTGCAGAAACAAAAGCGAGCGCTATACGCCGACGCAAGTGATCCGTCCTGGCAATCCTGGCAGGGGCAGCCGCTTGTTGTCTTGGATGGTTATGATCCCAGCCGGCGTGCGGTCAGGTCATTACGGTCACAGTTGCAACTGTGGAACATTGGACAAGTCATCATTCTCACACGCCCAAAAGCGCAAGATGACATCCCGTGCTTGCACCTTGCTGTAACAGACAAGGACATTCAGATCGTCAAAGCAACCTTGTATCGTGAGTTGGAGATGATAATCCCTGAAGGCAACCACCGGAATCTATGGGATTGCTTGAAGCATTTGGAGGAATAGTCATGATAGACATCAACAAACTATCCCCGATCAAGAGCAAAGACCCTGTTATCAATACTTTCCCATGGGACGGGTTGAAAAACGCCCCACAGAACGTGGAAGAAACGTATGACGCGCACGCGGTGACCCACATGTCGTTGGGGGATACGAGCAAGTACGTGGATACCTTGAAACGTAACATTGCCAAGAATAAACACTGCTCCGTGGGGGCTATTGTCGGTCCTTACGGCTATGGGAAAACCAGTACTGCCATTCACATCTGGCGCGAGATGCAGGAGAGACACGGCATGCTCAGCATTCCGCCATTTGAGTGGCTAAAACTGTCGGACATTCTGGAAGCGGTGACAGCCTGGGTAGAATACAAGTTTAGTCAGGGGCCACGTCAGTCTATTCCTGATTTACGCCGAATCTACGAGCAATATCGTGACAAGTCTTTGCAGGAACAAGCGGCAAATCTGGGGTTGGACATAGATAAAGCCAGAGAAGCGTATGAAGCCGGGATAATCAACTTGGGCGTCACCCCGGCTCGGGTCATCGCATTTTTGATGGATGTTTGCGCCTTGTGTACTGAGGCAGGCTTTGCCGGGTTGGTTGTCTTTGTGGACGAGTTACAGGAAACTGCGGACAAATATACGAGTATAAAGGATTTTCAATCTGATCTCTTTGCTTTTGCAGACAAGATTCCCACTCAGGTAGGATCGTTAGCTCTCATCTTCACCATGCCAGATACCTTGGAGGCTACCATTAACACAACGCGCCCAGACATTATTCATCGTCTGCGGCAGTCTTCGTTGTATCTGCGTGTGGAAGCTATCTATGGTCGGGAATTCCCCAGACAATTGTGGGAGAAATACGCTGAAGTCTTTGATTTTCAAAGCCAGAAGTTTGCTCCTATCACAGCGGATACACTGGATGCTATCGGTCAAATCGCCATGCGAGGTGACTTGGGGGCAGGCCCTCGCACGGTCATCAATGCGATGGTGGAAGCCGTCAAGCACTATGAGGTGGCTCTACGTCCATACAGTCCGCTTGATCTAGTAAATGGCTTTCTTGAAAACAAGATTTCGTTTGAGGAACAGGGCGCATTCTCTGGAGCAGTTAGAAAGGCCCTGGAAAACCGATTGGTGGCATCCAAGCCAGAGTACGAACGCACGATCAAGCTGCTGGCCGCTTTTCCGTTGGGATGTTCGAGGGAGATTATCAAAACTCAAGGGTTGTCCGTGGCTTTTGACCAGCTAATTGAGTCGCCAATCTATGGTGACATCATCTATCGGCGTGCTGAAGGATATACCCTTCGCTCCCTGTTGGAAGAGGAAGTGTCGATTGAACCAACCTATGTCAGGCTAGTGCGCGATGACTTTGTGCGAAGTTATGCCCCTGACCGCGCTCACGCGCGCTCGGCGATGCAGGCGTTTCACAAATACGTTTTAGAAGCAGTTTTTCAGGCGGGTACGAAAGCTCAACTGGACAAGTGGCAATGGAAAAGCGGTTTACCCGTAGTTGGCAAGGATGCCAGATTGTACGAGCTAGAAGGTTCTTTTTCGCTCCAGTACCCTTGTCGTGATGTTACCATCACCTTGCTTGTTTCTCCTCAACCCACAGCTCCCACATGGGGCCAGGGGCATGGGAATATCAACTTTGCGTTTGAGTTGGACTACGGAACTGACACCGACGCGACTAGCAATGTTCTCTTCGCGCTAGAAAATCATCCTCCCAGTGAAGTTGTCTTCCAACTGAATCTGATGCGCAAACCTTCCACCACGCTCAACATTCCACGCTTGCCAGATTTGTATCCACCAGAGAGAATGACGCCCCTGTTTATGCTTGCTCTGCTTCAATACTTGGATGATATAGATGACAAGATACCTGCGCCCGAAAAAACTGGAGAATTACGTATCGTTAAGGAAAGATTGGTGCAATACGCCACTCAAGGCCTGCTGGGAAATGAGTTAGAGGTGGATACTCGTTTGGGGACACAGGATGTAGGCCATGCACTGGTTCGTGCCGTTTTCCAGAAGATGTGCACGGCCCTATATCCCCACTACAAGACGCTAATCAGCAGTGCTCAGTTTCAGAAACATGTTGAGGCCTATGTCAAAGCGTTACGTGATCCCAGGGTGACCCCGAGTGTCGCCCGAGGTAAGGAGCCCCTGGATACTACCAAGGACTACGTAGCACGTCTGTTCGGACAGACTCGTAGGCAAACAGTGCAAACACTCGTTACTCAGAACCTATCTACAATAACAAAGCTTGAGTGGGGAAAAGGCCGAAGTGAAGGTGCCAAGATCTGGTTTGTCATGCATCCACTGGAACAGGAGATATTACAGCTACTCCGAGATTCTGCGTATGCGGATCAACGGTCAGAGGGAACTATCCGTTTGCTGCCTGTGTTGGAGTTGTTCGAAATTGGTCAGAAGCAGGGCTACAGACGAGAGGAAATTGCCTTAGCCATAAAGTTGCTGAGTGCCAGGCAGTATGCGACATACAATTCGGATACCAATTCAATTGAGCAGCTAATTCGCTCGGTGGATGATTTGAAAGAGTCACTTATTGAAGGATTGACTGCCATTGAAGTTGAGATAGAAAGTCTACAAGTCGTTACAGACTTCGACCCGCAGCGATATCAATCCAGAGTCGAGCAAATCAGGACCGGTGCGCAACAACTCGAAAAAGCAGAGGATGCCGAGGAACTTAATACGACGTTACGGAGTATTGAGGTTGGTCTGCGAAAATACATAACCAAGACTGCAGAGAAGCTATTAGCAGAGCTACGAGCAGAGAAAAGCAAAGTGCAGCCTCTGCTCAGCGCTGGGGTGCCAAATGAATTGACCGTGGCAATCGCTGGGGGTCAGGCTCCTTGGAGTGGAGCCCTGGAGGATAGCCGGCAGAGATTGCGAAAACGATACGATGAGTTAATTGGCAAGTATAAGAAGTTGGCTCAGGGTGTTGAGAAGAGTTTGTCAGACCTGGAGCCAGTAGAAGCGAGATCAGATTACCTGGTGGAACTGGTCAGAACCCATGCCACTTTTCACGAACAGTTGGAACAGTTGTCTAACCAACGGGCCGCAATAAGTGCGAATCAAAGTAACCTGCGTGCCTGGAAAAAATTGCTGCAACGCTGCAATCAGGTGCACCAGGATGCGGTCACGGCAAAGGCTTCGTTTGATGAGGTCAAGTTCCTGAATGCTGCAGAGGAAATCTGGCACCGAATTATTGAAAAATTCAAGGACGCACCGCTGGATGCCTTGTCAGACCACGAAATCTTCTTCGACGATGTCGCCGAACTGGAGCGGAGGATCGGGGACTGGCAGCGGAAGAGGCGTGAAGATTTTCTTGCCGAAAAACAGGGGTTGGAAAATGCGTTACGTCACGTGGGCGATGAGCGTCCAATGCTCAAGACCAACTTTGACCCATACGTCTCACCAGAGGAGGGTAGGGAAAATCTACGCCAAGAGGCAGTTGAGCATTTCCAAGGAATACTGGCGCAGTATGAGCAGCAATATCAGCAGTTGCAGAACGAGGTGATTTACGCTGAACGAGTGCAACAGGTTTCTGGTACATTGTCTGCAGATGCTGTCAGCACCGCTTTGGCAAAGGCACGTGAACTCAAGAATACGGTTACGATCCAGACTCTCAGTGACGACACAGGACTTGAGAGATTGACTGAGAGTATTACGGACCTCCGTGATACCTTGGTGGAGATGGCAACCACTGTGCAGACCTTTATCACCAAACGCCCGTTGGAGGGCGAGGGCGAGAACACCTTGCTGTGTATCATCCAGGAGAACGCAGCGGACTCGACGCGCGGGGTAGAGCTCAAGCAGGTCATTCTGAAACTTGTTGCAGACAACCCGGACTTTCAGCTTGAACAGGTTATGGATGATTTGCAAAGCCTATTCAAGAAAAACCAAGTAATCATCCGGATTGAGCCACGACGATAGGTAAGCAGTT
The DNA here is from genome assembly GCA_964649415.1 of uncultured Anaerolineales bacterium. Lineage (GTDB taxonomy): Bacteria > Chloroflexota > Anaerolineae > B4-G1 > B4-G1 > CAZYSK01. The sequence goes on along the minus strand of CAZYSK010000085.1, from coordinate 17,303 downwards.
ATTGGGGGTCTCACAAATGAGCAATCTCTTCATCGGGCGCAGTCTAGACACAGAAGACGATGTTTATATTGATGCTAGTAAATCCAGGGTGATTCTGATTTGCGGTAAGCGGGGCAGCGGCAAATCATACACGATGGGAGTGATTGTTGAGGAACTGCATCGCACGGCAGACGCGATTATTTTGGTTGTCGATCCTATGGGTATTTTTCATACAATGTCATTGCCAAATACTGAACAAGAAAAGGCTGTTTGGGACTGGGGCGATAGCCCACGCGATTTGCCAACGAAGGTCTTAGTACCGGGTGACCCTGTTGAACGCTATGGTGGCTTTGACATCGTGCAAGAGATGGAACGGCGCGGAGTAGACTTCAAATCGTTAGCCGTAAATCCTGCAGATGTATCACCAGAGAGTTGGTGCGATTCTTTTGGCACCACTATCAACGAACCAATGGGGATTGCTCTGACTAAGGCAGTCCATAGATGCCGCCGCAAGCATGGTGAAGTCTACTTTATCGCAGACATTACTGGAGAAGTTGAGGTGGATCCCAGGGCAAACGAGCGCACTATAGATGCTCTAGTCAATCGTTTGGAGATGGCAGAGCAATGGGGCATTTTTGCTACTGACCGCTACCATGAACTTTCCGAAGTTCTAGACCCTCATTCTATCAATATCTTGGATCTGAGCATCATAGACTCTGGGCGGTATGGCCGACGTGGACTGATTCTTTCCGTTCTGTGCCGTGACTTGTTCAGGAAGCGCAGCGTTGCCCGACGTCGGGAGGAACTAGGCCTCGCCCCTGAAAAGCAGAAACTCTGGCTCCTGATTGACGAGGCACATCAATTCGTTCCGGCTGGCAAATCTGCCCTGGGCAAGGAGGAGTTGATTCGTTGGGTAAAGGAGGGGCGTCAACCAGGGCTGTCACTAGTCGTTGCATCTCAACAACCATCAGCGATTGACGGCGAGGTCTTGTCTCAGTGCGATGTCATCATCTCTCACGCCCTGACTACTCGCGACGACAAAACCGCGCTGAATCGCCTGACCAAGGACTATATGAAGAACGAAATCAAGACATATATCAACCAGATTGCGCGTACGGGTCAGGCAGTTTTTGTGGATGACGACGCAGAGAACATTGATATGGTCCAAATCCGCCCGCGCGTAAGCAAACCTGGCGGAAGCGAGAGCTAGTAAACCCACTGACTGCTACCATCCGCCACTTCAATCACTGGGCATCTCCTTGTGTATCCCTATCGCGTTCCCGACGAACTGAAAGACACCCGGCTGGTAGAATTGCCCACCGCGGCCCTCGTCGCCGGCACCACGTACCGCGGGCAGTTTGAGGAGCGGCTCCTGGGACTGGTAGAAGAGAGCAGGCAAGCAGGTGACGTGGTGCTGTTCGTTGACGAGATTCACACCATCCTGCGGGCGGGCGCGGTCGAGGGCGGGGCGCTGGACGCGGGCAACATCCTCAAGCCCGCGCTGGCACGGGGCGACCTGCGGGTCATCGGCGCGACCACACCGGACGAGTACCGGCAGTACATCGCGCAGGACGCGGCGTTGGAGCGTCGCTTCCAGCCGGTGTGGGTGCCGGAGCCCACACCGGAGGAAGCGCTGGAGATCCTTCAGGTCATCAAGGAGCGCTACGAAGCGCACCACGGTGTGGTCATTGCTGACGAGGCACTGGAGACAGCGGTGCAACTCTCCGTCGGCTGGTTGCCAGACCGTCATCTGCCCGACAAGGCGCTGGATCTGCTGGATGAAGCCTGCGCCCGCGCCCGCATCCCCACGATCAGTGCGCCCGCCGACCTGAGCGCGGGCCTGGCCGTCACCGCTTGCACAGTCGCTGAGGTATTGGCGGGATGGGTCGGTGTGCCCGCTGAGGGGTTGCTGGCGGGCGACTGAGCCCGCTCAGGGATCGGGTCAAACTACCCCTCTTGCCAATCCAGCCCCGCTCCCTCGCCCAGGACCACCGCGCCCTGCTGATTGACCTCGATAGGCTCGACCGCGACCTGCAAGGCAGCGCTACCCTGCCCCCAGCAAGCGCACATCCCCGCCCGATCAGCACCCAACAACGCCCGACGCCCGACGTTTGACGCTCGACGTTTCACGTTCGCCGCCCGCCGCCCCACTAGTCGACGAACCTACATTTGACCCGCTCAGGACCTCAGAGTATAATCCATCTACGTTGGTAGGTTGCAGATTGGGCGGTAGGAGGACAGGGAAGAGGCAATCACCGAGGCGCTGATGGGTGAACCGGTGTTTCAAGGCCGTCTGCTGCATCACTACAGCGGGTTGAAGAGGTGAGGAGCTATGAGAGTCAAATCCGTCTACCTGGAGAATGTGCGGGGATTGCCTCCCATCGACCTGGACTTCTTTGACCCGGTCACGGAGCAGATACGTACCCGCACCGTCATCGCCGGCAGTAATGGGTCTGGCAAGACCACCATCCTGGACACAATCTATACCTTGATGCATCTGATCGTGTCCAGGCCAGAAAAGCCCTTGGGAACGTGGTTGATGCCCAGTCGGGTTCGGGCCAGGCTCGAACTGCACGACATGCCAACTCTGTCGTATCCCCATCCGCCGTATGCAGTTCCGGCCGGATGGTCGCTCGTCGTGGCCCTCGGACCCGAGCACTGGCTATCTCAGATTGAGGCACCCTATCTGATCGCGCTAACCGGCGATGCGGTCAATACCTGGCATTTTGTTCGCAGCGATGAACCAGGGAGTTTCATATCCCTGGACTGGCCTGTCAAACGAGAGTGGATGGAAGCAGAGAGGCCCACCACGTTGTATTTCCCTTCGGAACAGCGTGAGTTGGCGGCTAAGGAGAAAGGGCAGATTATCGCCGAGACCAGAGAGCACGCGTGGGTGTGGCGCTTTTCCGACAGCCAGAAATGGGAGGGATCGTTGGAGAGCTTCATCGTCGCTCTCTATGCCAGGGAGCACTTTCCGCAACCGGAAACACCGGAGGAAGAGGAGAAAGCATACCCGACCTTCCAGGAGTTCCTGGACGTTGTGAACGGCTTCTTGACGCGCAAGAGAATCACGGGCGTGAGCAGGACGACCTTTCGCGTACAGGTCGTGGGCGAGAATGGTCAGAAGTTCAGCCTGGACGAACTGAGTTCCGGCGAGAAGCAGATCCTGCTCTTCCTGGCGGAGGTCCAGCGCCGCATCAGCCGGGGCAGCCTGCTGCTGATTGACGAGCCGGAAATCCATCTGCACCCGGGGTGGCAGGCCCGCCTCATTGATGCGCTGACCGATCTGTGCCGGCAGTACGACGCGCAGATGATCGTCGCCACCCACTCCGAGGAGGTCGCCCGCTCTGTCTACGAACACGAGTTGATCCTGTTGGACGACGTCTTTGGGTGGAGAAAAGGCCAGTGACTGCGTCAGACGATATGCTTGCTGGCGCGAGCACAGTCGTGTACGTGGAGGACAACGCGGACACGATCTGGCGCGTCTGGTTCCCACTTGAGAAAGGCGTCCGGTTTGTTGACGTCGGGGGCAAGGCCGCGGTCAAACGCAAGGTGTGCGATGACACTCAAAAGGGCATCCTGTCCTTCGGTGTCGTGGATCGGGATTTTGACAGCGACGAGGCCGTGCAGCGCAGTCTGGCGCCTGATAGTCGCGTTTGCGTCATCGGTCGTTACGCCGTCGAGAACTACCTGCTGGAGCCACAGGCCATTGCCGATACGGTTGCCCGGTTGCCCGCCGTCGCTCGCAGCGAGCCAGAGTGGACAGATCCCACGCACGTCGAACAGGCGCTACTTGCCTGGACGCACCAACTGCGCTTCTACGCGGCGGCGAACTACCTGATTGACGGTTGGAATCGGCATATCCGGCTGTTGTCGTTCTTCCGGCCTGGCGAGCCCGACCGCCTGTTTAACCGGGCTTTCATCCTTGAGAAGTTGCGGAGTTGGGCGCGCGGGCTGCCTGCCGCGCGAGAGATCGAGCGCGCCCTGGACGAGCAGGCCGTACGCATTGCCGGGGCATGCCAGACACTGGACGGCGTACACCGTTGGATAGACGGCAAGACCTTGCTCTCCAGCCTGATACACCCTCAGGTATTCCACGTGCTTCGCCTGTCCGCCGGCGACCTGAGGCACTACCTGGCGGAGGCCGTGCGCAACGACCTGCCACCTGACCTCCACGCCATCGCCGGCCGCTGGAGCCGGTGACATGCCTCTCGCTCCCAATCAACGGCTCTTCGAGTACCGCATCCATCGCGTTCTGGGCCAGGGGGCCTTCGGCACCGACGGCATAGGGAAGATACGAGCCTCAATTGCACCGCTCTTGCTAACCTCCGCAAATCAGACAGGCTATTGATGATCGTGGAAGCAACGCTAAATCCGCAATCAAACCCACTCCCCAACCCACCGAGGAGCAACCCATGCCCACCCTGAACTGGATCGGCCGCGAAGCCGTCATCAACCACCACAACCAAATCCCCTACCGCCTGCTGCGCTGCGACGGCGAGCTATCCGCCGGCGACTCCGGCGACGGCAACCTCCTGGTAGAAGGCGACAACCTCGAGGCCCTGAAAGCCCTGCTGCCCTACTATGCCGGTCAGGTCAAGTGCATCTACATCGATCCGCCCTACAACACCGGCCACGAGGACTGGGTGTACAGCGACAGCGTTAACAGCCCGTACATGCGTGCTTGGCTGGGCAGAGTTGTAGGAGGCGATGACCTCAGCCGCCACGACAAGTGGCTGTGTATGATGTATCCGCGCTTGCGATTGCTCTGGGAGCTGCTGAGCGATGATGGGAGCCTGTGGATGAGTATTGATGAAAACGAAATCCACCATGCCCGCGCCATTCTCGACGAAATCTTCGGGGGACACAATCTCGTGACGACAGTCATCTGGCAGAAGATATTCTCCCCGAAGAGTTCGGCTCGACACCTCTCGGCGGACCACGATTTCATCCTGGTCTACGCCAAGAATGCTGATGGATGGCAACGCAACTTGCTACCACGGACGGCAGCACAAGACAGACGGTACAGTAACCCTGACAATGACCCACGTGGGCCGTGGACATCCGGCGATCTTTCAGCCCGCAATCCCTACAGTTCGGGCATCTACCCGATTACCTGTCCGTCCGGCCGTGTCATCCCCGGTCCGCCAAAGGGTACCTATTGGCGAGTGTCAAAGGAGTCGCTTGAAGAACTCGATAGGGATAGGCGCATCTGGTGGGGCAAAGACGGCAACAACGTCCCTCGTTTGAAGCGATTTCTGTCTGAAGTCCAGGAAGGCGTTGTGCCGCAGACCATCTGGTTTCACCAGGAGGTAGGTAATACGCAAGAGGCCAAAAAAGAGGTGGTAAGCATCCTGTCTGATGCAGGCGAAGTCTTCCCTACCCCTAAACCCACCCGCCTTATCCGGCGCATCCTGCAAATCGCCACCAACCCCGGTGACATCGTTCTGGACTCCTTCGCCGGCAGTGGCACGACGGGGCATGCTGTGCTGCAAATGAACAACGAAGACGGAGGAAATCGGCGCTTCATCCTCGTCGAACTGGAGTCCGGCATTGCCCGCACGATTACAGCACAGCGCTTGCAGCGCGCCGTCGAGGGCTATCAATTCACAGGAACGGAGAGGACTCCACTGTTCGAGGAGAAACTCACCGTGACGGCCTTCAAGAAATCGGCCGAAATCCTGGAGCAGATGGATGCGATCAAGGAAGAATACCAGGATGAGTACGACGGTTTTGAGCGTCGTATTGAGCACGGGCGCATCGTCCTCTACGGCAAGACGAAGATCGAAGGCTTCAAACAGGGGCTCGGCGGCGGTTTCCGCTACTGCACCCTCGGTCCCCCGCTCTTCGATGAAACCGGCGCCATCCGCCCACAGGTGTCCTTCAATGACCTGGCCGCCCACGTCTACTTCACCGAGACCGGCGAGCCATTGCCCCGCCCCCCGTCCCCGGACTCGCCCCTCATCGGGCAACTGCGCGACACAGCCTACTACTTGCTCTTCAACGGCGTCCGTGGCGGCAGCCAACTGGATGCCCGCACGCTCCGCCAGATTGGGGATCACGCCGGCCCGGTCGTCGTTTATGCCGATGGCTGCACCCTCAGCGCCACGGCGCTCAAGCAGCACCACATCGTGTTCAAGCAGATTCCCTACGAGGTAACCACCCGATAGCCCATGCTCGAACTCAAGCAATATCAGCACCAGGTGCTCGACAAACTGGCCGCCTACTTCCGCAGCGCAGTTGAACTGGACGATGCCGATGTGGCCTTCTACCACATGCAGCGCCGCCAGTACCAACCTGTGCCCGATCTGCCCGGCTTGCCCTACGTCTGCATCCGCCTTCCCACCGGCGGCGGCAAGACCCTGGTCGCCTGTCACAGCGTCGGCATCGCGGCCCGGGAGTATCTCCGGCGCGATTACCCCCTCGTGCTGTGGCTGGTGCCGACCAACGCCATCCGCGAGCAAACCCTCAAGGCGCTGCGCGACCGCCAACATCCCTATCGGCAGGTTCTCGACGCCGATTTCGACGGCCGCGCTGTGGTCATGGATGTGCGCGAGGCGCTCTTCGTATCGCGTGCCACGCTTGAAGGCGGCATCACCGTCATCGTCAGCACGCTGGCCGCCCTCCGCCGGGAAGACACGGAGGGGCTGAAGGTGTACGAGAACAACGGCACCTTGATGGACCATTTCGCCGCTCTGCCCGCCGGGACCACGGCCGGCCTTGACGAGTCGGATGGCATAGTGCTCTATTCCTTGGCCAACCTCCTGCGCTTGCACCGTCCACTCGTGATCGTCGATGAGGCCCACAACGCCCGCACCGCCCTCAGTTTTGAGACCTTGTCTCGCTTCGCGCCGTCCGCCATCGTAGAGTTCACCGCCACCCCGGCCACCGATAGCAACGTCTTGGCCCACGCGTCCGCCGCGCAACTGTACGCCGAGGCCATGATCAAACTCCCCATCAAGCTCCGAGCCTGTGACAACTGGGAGGAAGCACTGGCACACGCCATTCAGCAGCGCGCGGATTTGGAGGCGTTGGCCCGCCAGGAGCCGGACGCTTCTGAGGAAAACCTGCGCCCGATCCTGCTCATACAGGCCCAACCCAAGAGTAGCCGGCAAGAGACGCTGACCGTGGAATTCCTTCAGAAGGCGTTGCAGAAAGACTTCAAGATTCCCAAGGAGCAGATCGCCATAGCCACTGGCGATCAGAGAGAGATCGAAGGCATAGACCTGTTCCATCGGGACTGTCAGATCCGCTTCATTCTCACCGTGAGGGCCATAGCCGAGGGGTGGGATTGCTCCTTCGCCTATGTCTTGTGCTCCGTGGCGCAGATCAGATCCAGCAGGGCCGTGGAGCAGATTCTGGGGCGGATTCTGCGCTTGCCCTACGCCCGTCGCAAGCAACAACCAGAACTCAACCAGTCGTATGCGTTCGTCACGTCGGACGATTTCGCCAGCACCGCGGCCACCCTCACGGATGCTCTGGTAGACAACGGCTTTGAGCGGTACGAGGCCCGCGAAGCGTTCAAAGTACCGGTCCAGGAGATACTGCCGCTCTTCAGATCGGCCGTCGAGGAGAGGGTTGTACCGGCCGAGCAGGGAGTACCCTTCGAGATTCCCCGGCTGGCTATCCTCGTAGACGGGCAACTTGAACTGTTCGAGGAAAGCTTTCTGCCGGTAGAATGGGAGTTGGCGAAATGCGATCCTGCGTTGTCAGAAGAGGCATACGCCGGCACCCCACAGGCTGGAATGGGCATCGAAATCTACCTGAGCGACGAGGGAAAGCTGAAGCAGCGCGTCATGAGGGAGTACAATAGCGAACCCGGACGGCGCTTCATCAGCGACCTTCACGCCCAACTGGCTCTCCTCGACCACGCTACGGGATGGACGGCCACAGAACTCGCCCTTTGGCTTGATCGCAACATCCCCCATCCCGACGTGCCCCAGTCCCAGTCCAGCCTCTTCCTGCGCCGCATGATTGACCACCTGATAGACGAGCGTGGCATCCCCATCGATCAACTCGTGCGCGACCGCTTCCGCCTGCGCGAAGCAGCCCAGGCCCAGATCGCCCACCACCGGCAAACCGTCAAGCGAGAGGGATTCCAGCGTTGTCTGAGCCTGGAGATGCGCCCCCAGATAGAAGTCTCCCCCGAATACGCGTTCCGCTTCTCCCCGGATCAATACCCGGCTAACTGGTACTACGAAGGCCACTACGACTGGAACAAGCACTACTATCGGGCCGTTGGGGAGCTAAAAAGCGAGGGAGAAGAGTTCGAGTGTGCTCGCTTCATAGACATGCTCGGTGAAGTCAAACACTGGGTTCGCAACCTTGACCGGCGCGGCTTCTGGTTCCAACTGTCCACCTACAAGTTCTACCCCGACTTCGTGGCGGAACTGACCGACGGGCGCTATCTGATCGTTGAGTACAAAGGTGAACACCTCTACACAGACGCCGAGGAAAAGCGTACAGTCGGCGAATTGTGGCAAGAACTTGCCGCCGGCAAAGGCATCTTCGTCATGCCCACCGCTCGCAACTACGAGAGCATCCGCCAGGCCATTTCTTGACCCTCAGGTATCAAATGCCACCCAACGCCCGCCGGAGAGCACCCCCACCAAATCCACGATACCCCGAACCAGGGACGGCGCCTTCGATCCGGCGTTTTCTGCAAGCCATCTGGCCCTATCTCAAACAAGTTTCCAGGCTTCTGCTCATCGGCTCCCTCGGCGGGATCGTCATGAACACGGCGGTGGTGTTGCCCGCCATTCTCCTCGGCCGCGCCATCGATACAGCCACGGCCTGGAGCACAGGCCGGAGTACAGGAGCCGAAGTCCTGCGGGCTGGGCTGGCTTACGCCGGCGGAATGGCCCTTTACCAGGGCGCGCGGCTGGTCAAGCGCTGGGGGTTGCGCGTAGGCCACCGGCGTATCGTGGCCAGCGTCCGCGCCGACGCCCTGCGCGGCGTGCTGGCCTGGCCGCTCGAACGGTTGCACCGCACTCCCATCGGCGACCTGATGGCGCGCATCATCGGAGACGTAGAGGTGATGGGCAGCGGCGTGAGAGAGATCACCACCGAGACGTGGGACACGGTGCTCTTTTCCTTCTCGTTGGTCGCCGGCATGCTGGCCTACGACCCCCGTTTGACCCTGCTGACACTCCTGCCCGTGCCGCTGGGCATGCTGCTGGCCCAGGCGGTGGGCCGCTGGGTCAGCGCGCGCACCACCGCCTCGCGAGAGGCCAGCGCCGCGCTGACTGCCTTCCTGCAGGAGCGGCTGACCGGCCTGCACGTAGTGCGCCTCTTTGGCCGCGTCGAGGCCGCCGTGGCCCGCGCCGCGGTCCTCTCCGAGCGCCTGGCCGCGGCCAACCTGGCCGTCGTGCGTCTGCGCAGCGGCCTGCAGCCGGTCTATCGCTCGCTGATGTTGGGTGGCGTGGTCTTCCTGCTTTGGCTGGGTGGGCAGCGAGTGACCGCTGGCGTGATGACCCTGGGCACGCTCGTGGCCTATCTCGATCTCTACACCCGCTTTGTGAATCGCGGACACCGCGTGCCGCAGTTGTTCAACTCAGTGCAAAGCGGCGCTGCGGCCTACGCGCGGCTGCAGCCGCTGCTGGCCCCGCCCCTGGACGAGCGAAACACACTGCGCTCCACGCTACGCACGGCCTACGTGCCCGGTCTCGACCGTCCCGTGCCGCCGCTGCCAGGCAGACCCCCGCGCCCGGTCGCGCTCTCAGTGCAGGGCGTGACCTTTCGCTACCCGGGCAACGACGCCGTCGCGCTCGACCGGGTGAGCCTGGACGTCCCTGCCGGAGCATTCGTAGCCGTCACCGGGCCAGTCGGTTGTGGCAAGAGCGCGTGGGCCCGTGCCCTGTTGGGTCTCTATCCGCTCGAAGAGGGACGGATACTGCTCGACGGCACCCCCCTGGATGCCTTCTCCCCTGCCGAGCGGGCGGCGCGGATCGGCTATCTGCCCCAGAATCCTTTCCTGTTTTCCGGCACCGTCCGTGATAACATTCAGATGACCCTCTCCGATGCGGGGCCAAGCGACGGCGCGGACGATGATTTGGCCCGCTGGGTGCGCCTGGCTGCGCTCGAAGAAGACGCGCAGGCGTTTCCCAACGGGTTGAACACCGAGATCGGCGAGCGCGGCACACGCGTCTCCGGCGGGCAGCGGCAGCGCATCGCCCTGGCGCGGGCCTTTGCCGCCCGCCCCGGTCTCCTCGTGCTCGACGACCCGTTTTCGGCGGTCGACCTCGACACCGAGGCGCAGATCGTCGCCGCGCTGCGCCAGGCGTTCGGTCCGGCGGCCCCGATTGACCAGCAAGCGACAGTGGTCTTTTTCTCCCACCGCCTGTCCGCCTTTCCCTTGGCCGATCGGGTGGTCGTACTTGATGCAGGCCGCATCGTGGAGCAGGGCACGCACGACGCGCTCCTGGCTGCGGGCGGCCTGTACGCGCGCATCTACCGTGCCCAGCAGCGCGTCAAGGCGCCGGAGTCGGTCGTATGAACGCTCGAGCCACGTCCACCCATATCTCTGCCGGAGGTGAGGTGCGCCGTCTGCTGTACCCCTGGCGTGGGCAGATTAGCCTCATCGCTCTGGGTGTGCTCGTGTTCGAGGGTTTGGCCATCATCCCACCGCTGTTGCTCCAGCGCATTGTGGACGAGCATCTCACGCTGGGCCGGCCGGACGGGATACTGGCTCTAGCCCTACTCTACCTGACAGCGGCGGTGCTGGCCGAGATCGTCCATTTCGGCGTTTCCTACCTGACCGCCTGGGTGGCGCAACACGCCCTCCGCAATCTGCGTGTGGACCTGTTCGCCCACTTGCAGCGCCTCCCGCTCGACTACTACGACCGTACTCCCTTGGGTGACGTGATCAGCCGCTGCACCGCCGACGTGGAAACGGTGGATACGCTCTTCACCACCGGCGTGTCGGGCTTGCTTCTCCGCCTGGTGCAACTGGCCACGACATTCGCAGCGATGGTGTCGCTCAACCTGCCTCTGGCCCTGTTGGCCCTGCTATTGCTCCCGCCGCTGGCCCTGGCCACGCGCTATTTCCAGGTCCACATCCGCGACGCGGAGCGCGAGCGGCGACAGGCCATCGGCCTGCTCAACGTCTACCTGCAAGAGACGCTCTCCGGCGTGGAGGTGGTGCGCGCCTTCAGCCGCGAAGAGACCATGGTGGCCCGCTTCCGGCGCGCCCTGCGCCAGACAGTCGCCGCGTTCTGGCGCGCCGAGTCCTACAACATGTACTATGCCCCGTCCCTGACGGTGCTGGTGGCCCTCTGCGTGGCCCTGTTGCTGTGGAGCGGCACCGCTGGCCTGGGTCAAGCCTGGGGGCTTTCGATGGGCACGATCGTCGCTTTCATCATACTCTTCCAGCGTTTCTTCGACCCCGTGCGCAACCTGGGCGAAGACTGGCAGACGGTGCAGAGCGCGCTGTCAGGCGTCGAGCGGATCGTGCAGGTGCTGCAGATCCCGGCGGAGACCCCCCTATCGGCGAGCGACGGCGCGCAGCCGGGGACGGAAGCAGCGGTGGAGTTGCGCGGCGTGACCTTTGGCTACCTGGCCGGCCACCCGGTGCTGCGCCAGATTGACTTGGCCGTGCATCCGGGCGAGCACGTGGCCCTGGTCGGACGGACGGGGGCCGGGAAAAGCAGCCTGGTACATCTGCTCGCCGGCCTGTACGCCCCCTGGTCGGGCGAGGTGCGCGTGGCCGGGCTGGACCCGCGCGCGCTCTCCGACGCGCAGCGCCGCGGCGTCGTGGGCGTGGTGCCGCAGGCCGTGCAGTTGTTCGGCGGCACGGTCTGGGACAACCTGACCCTCGACGATTCCTCCGCGCCGCTTCAGGCAGTGCAGCGCGCTGCGCACATGACCGGAGTGGATCGCTTCGTCGCCGCGCTGCCTCAGGGCTACGACACGCTATTGAGCGGCGTCGGACGCGGCAAGGGCGTGCAGCTTTCTGAGGGCCAGCAGCAGTTGCTCTCGTTGGCGCGCGCGCTGGTGTGGGGTCCGGCGGTGCTTCTGCTGGACGAGGCCACGGCAGCGGTGGACAACGCCAGCGAAGCCGAGTTCCACACCGCGCTGCGGGCGGCGATCCAGGGAGACGATGGGCGGCGGCGCGCGGCGATCACCGTGGCGCACCGCCTCTCCACGGCGCGTAAAGCCGATCGGGTGATCGTCCTCGATGGTGGGCGCATCGTCGAGCAGGGCCGCCCGCACGATCTGATCCGGCGCGGCGGGCGGTTTGCTGCGCTGGTCGAGTTAGAAGAGGCAGGCTGGGATTGGCGAAATAGCGCGTGAGGAATGCGGCGACGGTGGTGGGGTGAAAGCCACGTCGGGAGAACACGCGTTGCCGCTCCCATCCGCTAGGCCTTCTCGCGCCCTATCTTGTCCTCCGGCCGGACTTCCCCAATCAACAAATCCATCCACCCAACCTCGTAGGCCAACCTCGTAGAATGACCGTCGAGCGACCCACCTGCCAGCCGCCGCACAATCGAGTGTTGAACGAAGCCGATTGTTTCGATTTCACTCCCATTCGGGATCCAAGGCGAATTCCAGACCTTTAGGGTTTGCGTGCAGCGTATCAAAGCCCTCCGAAATGACCTTATCGCGAGCAAAATGCCGTGCTGCACAGCGTGCCAATCTAAACCCTAAAGGTCTCAAGCGCTAACCCTTCCACTTCACGGTCACCGGTCTCTTGGCGGAGATCCGGGACCAAATGACCGGCTTCGCCAAGGGCGAGGCTATGACGACGGCGGAGATGGCTGAACAGCTTGATGTCAGCGAAAACACAATGCGCCGTCGCCTGAAGAGATGGAGAGCGGCTGGTCTAGTGCGCGTGGTGCGCAAGCGCATCCGGGCGCTGAATGACCAGACGATGACTGTCACTGCCTGGGCAATCGCCCAGAGCCCAAACTCAGAGGAGGAATAGCATGACTCTCACGAATATCGCAGTAGCACTGTTCTTGGCCTTCTTGGTCGAGACCCTGGTGGAACACTTCCTGGGTAAGCCCCTGGAGAAGCAGTTGCCCACCCTGGATCGCTGGTGGCTGATGTACGTGGCCCTGGTCGTAGGCTTCGCAATCAGCTTCTTCGCTGGCCTGAATATCTTCCCGGTGGATGTCATCCCTGAACTGATGGGACTGATCCTGACTGGGATCATCGTCGGCGGCGGATCGCAGTTGGTACACAAGATCATCGAGGCCGGCCAAGTTGTGCCGCACAATTCCCTTGACGTGGACGCATAATGGCAGACCTCACGGACCCTCGGGTGGTACACGAACTGGAGATCCAGGCCAAGGCGGCGGGGGCTGACATAGAGCAGTCCCGTACCTACGCCGAGATGGCCGAGGACCGGTACGAGTACCACGTCCAACTCCTGGCCCTGATGGAGGAAGCCCTGGGTGACAACCCAACGGCTGAACAGCAGGCCGTATACGATGCGCAGCAAGCCAAGGTGGATGAGGCCCGGAGATTCGGGGAGACTGCCGGGATCGGTACGAGGAGCACCGCGATCTGGGCGAACTGAAGGGGGCGATAACAGCGAAAGCTGCTGGAAAGATCATCGAATCGTGCTTCCCATTGCCCTCCACCTCCTTGGTCGTGTAGGGGCGAGGCAATCCCTGGACCATCACCCTCGACCGTGCATGATCTGGAACCACCATCATCCCTACATTCCGGTGAACCAAACGGGGATTGCCTCGCCCCTACCACCACGGCAATCCCGGGCGACGGGGCATGATTTGGAATCACCATCATCCTTACACTTCGGTGAACCAAACGGGGATTGCCTCGCCCTCCAGGCACGGGCGGATACCCTGGCGGACGCCGATCCGCGCACCTACGCCGAGGATGGAGGCCGAGCTAGGAGACAGCCCTGGCGACGCGCAGCAGGCCGTCTACGACGCCCAGGCGAGGAAGGTCGAGGAAATGGAACGCTTCAAGGAAGCGGCGGGGATCGGTACGAGGAGCACCGCGATCTGGGCGAACTGAGGGAGCGGTAACGGCAGAAGCGGGGAGGCGACCCTTGGCGGGTTGCTTCCCCGCTCTCAGTTTACAGCTAGCAGCGGACAGTGGACAGATAGCTTATTCAGAACCCCTGGCGCAACGAAACCCGCTGTGGATGCTCCAGCTGGCGGGCTGAGCCTCGGCGTGGATGGCGGAGCGAACGAGGTTAGGACCGTTGAACCACGAGCCCCCGCGCAGCACCCGAGACTCTCCCTCTTCCGGTCCTGGAGGATTCCGAGAAGGCGAACGCTCGTAATAATCGGAGTCGTACCAGTCCGCCACCCACTCCCAGATGTTGCCTGCCAAGTCCAGCGCCCCGCACCAACTGGCCCCTGCGGGGAAACTGCCAACCGGCGCGGTCCGGGCATATCCGCCATCGACCGTCTCGTCGGCCCAATCATATCCACAGTTGGCATCGCAATAGTTCACCCTGGTTCCGTCGAAATCATTCCCCCAGGGAAACAGCCAGCTGTCCGGTCCCCGCGCCGCGTACTCCCACTCCGCCTCCGTCGGCAGACGCGCCCCCGCCCATTCGCAGTAGGCCGCCGCCCCGTACCAGGTGACTTGAAACACCGGATGGTCGGCGTAGCCGCTCTTGGGCTGAAACTCGCCGTCCACCTGATCGATCAAGCAATCCTCGTCCTCCACGTGCAACCAGGTCGCCCCGCCTTCCTCCTGGTTGCCCCAGTCGTTCAGGAAGGTGGCGAACTGAGCGTTGGTTACCTCGGCACGATCAATCCAGAAGGCGTCCAAAGCCACCGTGTGCGCCGGCTGCTCATCCTCAAACCATCCTCGCTCGCAGTCACCATAGTACTCATCGCACAGTTGCAGCGCGTAGTCCACACCCTCGTCGTCACTGCCCATCTCAAACTCCCCGGCCGGCACGGAGACCATGACCATCCCGTCAGCCTCACGTACCTGGGTGGCGCCTGGAGTAAGCACCGGCGCCAAGGACAGCGGCTCGGTCGGCTTTGTTGTGGGCGCCATCTCAGTCGGCTGCGCGGCTGGCGTGTGGGTCGGCGTGTCGGTCGGCCGCGAGGCGACCCACTCGTCCCATCGGCTCACGAAGGGGAGCCCCAACCCCAGCACGCCCAGAAACACCAGGCCGCACAAGCCCCAGACCCAGGCCGGCATCGGCCCGCGCCGTGCGCGGCGCATTTCCCGGCGCGCTTGCTCCATACGCTCGGCCACGTCGCGGTACGTCGGGTCCAGCGCCCGGATCTGCCCGCCGAGCGTCAGCACCTCGCCCCATTCCTCCCCCTCCACGACGGCCCGCAAGCGCTCGTAGAGCTGGGCCAGACTTGCCTGTCGCTCCTGGTCAGCCTGCGCCCGCTGTAACTCAGCCACGGCCCGCCGCCGCAGTTCGCGCACATCCCGGTAGTCGTCGTCGGCCAGCCACTCGATGTCGTTGCAGCGTGCTTGGGCCTCCTGCCAGTGCTCCCGCCGCAAGGCGGTCTGCGCCTGCTCGTAGAGCCGGGCCAACCGAAGGTCTAGCTCCCGCCGGGCTTGCTCCTCACGCTGTTCTTGCTCGACCTGCGCGTCGCGGACCTGGTTCAGCAATTCCGGTACGTCACGGTAGTCGGGCTCCAGGGTCCGAATCTCGAGGCAATACACCTCGGCCGCGTCCCAATCCTCGCTGGCGATGGCCGCCCGGAGCCGCGTGTAGCTCTCGGCCAGTTGCGCCTCCCGCTGCCAAGCTTGCTCGGCCCCCGCCAGAGCCTCCTGCAACGCCTGCGCAAAGGCCCCGGCGCTCGGGATGCGCTCGTCCGGCCGCTTGGCCAGGGCTTTGAGCAGCACCCGCTCTACCGGGGCCGGCAGGTCGGGGTTCAGCGCGCGGGGCGGCGGTGGTGCCTTGTCGGCGTGCAATCGCAGCACCACCAGGGGCGAGACATCGTCGAAGGGGGCACGACCGGTGCACATCTGGTACGCCATCACGCCCAGGGCGTAGACGTCGGAGCGGTGGTCGATCTGCTTCCCCTCGACCTGCTCGGGGGACATATACTGGGGAGTGCCCATCATCTCGCCGGTGGTGGTCAGCTTCGTACCGTCGGCGGCGCGCACGATGCCGAAATCAAGCAACGTGACGTGCCCCTCGTCACTCAACATCACGTTAGAGGGCTTGACGTCCCGGTGAACCGACCCCCGCCGGTGGATGTAATCGAGAGCGTCGGCCACCTGGGCCACGATGGAAGCGACCTCCTCCAGCCGCAGCGGTTCCCCAGCCTCGGCCAGCCGCTGATCCAACCCGTGGCCGGCGAGGTAGTTCATCGCGATGTAGTGCTGCCCGGCCTCCTCGCCGACCTCATCGGTAGCGACGATGTGGGGGTGGTCGAACCAGGCAGCCGTGCGGGCCTCCTGCTCGAAGCGCTGGACGAACAGGTGATTCTCCGCGACATGGGGGTGCAACACCTTGAGCGCGACGATGCGGTCGAGAGAGGTGTCGCGCGCCTTGTACACCACGGCGAAGCCGCCACGGCCAATCTCCTCAATGATCTCGTACTTGCCGATGCGCCTGGGTTCTCTCATGGGTCCGCCCTGTGAGGCTAATGGGAACGCCCTCTGGCTACTTCGCGTTGAATGTGCGCAAAACGCTGGCGGTGCTCAGTTCCCAATACCCCGCAGCTTGCGCTTGTAGGCCGCGACGAGCAGCCCGGCAATCATCCGTTCAAACGGGCCGGTGGGATCGATGGTGGTCAGGCTCTCGATGGCGCGACCTTGGCGTATGATGCGGTCGGTGAGGTCGAGGTCGTATGGGTCATTGGAGCGTCCATTACGGTTCAGGAGCGGCGGCGGAATGGACGATAAGCCCGCTGATTATAGCTTGGGTGGTAAGTTTCTACAACAGAGATTGCTGAAATGGCCCTGGCTTGAATTCAGCAATAGTCTCATCTTCTTGGTCAACGAGTATTGAACCTATCAGCACAGAAGTTCTCTCGGGCAGTTTGAGTCTTCCGCTTTGGAGCGAGCGGTTTATTTCTTCTAGGTTTTCGCTTCCTTCAGTGACTAGAACAAGCACCAATTCGTCAATCTGGCCTTCGCTAGCCTCATAGTACCCGCGGTACAGTACTTCACGAAATCGGTGGATCATTAAACGTCCACTACGGCTAAACTTCACCTCATATCCTATCCTCGTTTCATTGTTGTGGTCTACCCGAATGATGTCGGGGAATTCATAGCGGTTTACCGATATTTCGTCGCGCGGATATGAGGATTTCAACCACTCCAGGAATGCCTGCTCAGCCGCCATCGCAAGTGCCATAACTCCTTATGAGATGGGTGCATCTCTGGAATTGTGAGCGCACTTGATTTGTGCGATTTGACAAAGG
>CAZYSK010000084.1:0-24636 GCA_964649415.1 uncultured Anaerolineales bacterium | reverse complement strand
CGAGCTGATGCTGTGTCCTGGAATCACGGACAAATGACGTTTGGACAAAGTCCAGGGAAATTCATAGCATAATTCCCAGCATAGGCTAACGTGACAGTGTCAAACTACTCCCATCTCAAAGTATACGCGGATCATACGGAATGAGAAGTGACATCTCAATTCGCTGCCCCCACGAATCGTCACCGTCGTGGTTGGCTCGATTTCAAAACGGGCCGAGCATTCACGTACCCTCGGTTCAAAGTCCAGATCGTACGTAACGATATCTCCCCCGAAGGTACGCACCGCTGAACATTGGTGTTGGCTCATCATTCCTTCGACGCGCTGCCGCCGCAAGTTCTGAATGTTGAAACCCCTCCACGGCCCGCGACGATCTGGTTCCTCCATGGTAAGGTCAGGCTCAGGATACTCGCATACCACATAGGCGGGCATGGAACAGCCTGACCCCATAACTGCTACCGCGATAATCGGTTTCTCTTCGGTGATACGGATGTAACCCAAATCACGTTCGATTTCCAGTCCGTGAATGTGCGGCAGTCCCCATTTTCGTCGTTTCTCGTCTATCTGTGGGACCCCTGCTTCGCGCAGTTTCTCGTTGTAGTTTTCGTTTATGGCGAAGCCACCCCACACCTCGACGTTCTCATAGTCATCAAACGGACTCCAGTATTCCTTCTTGGCAACCCCCACCAGCCTGAGAGCTGCCTGTCGCTTTTCCCCAGGCTTCTGGAATTCACTCATGGTGGTTACCCGGCCCCGCTCGTCTCGTTCCAGCTTCCGTTGCTCTGCCATTGCATTGCCCCCTTTTTACTGATGTTGTGTGCTCTGTTCACACGACCGACGGGCACGCTATGCGCTCATCGCGTCCCCCGTCTCTCTGAGGCTGCGCCCCAGTCGCATGGCGTGTCGCACAAGCACTGACTGCCCGTCGCTAGCCAGATCACAAAGATGGAAAGTCGAACTCGACCGCCGAGTTCGCGGCGGATAGGGTTTCGAGCAATGTCATCGGTTGACCAGACTTTGCACTTAGTATACTTAGTGTACCAGATGACTGGTCGTCTGTCAAGTGAACAGTTCCGGCGAGCAAAAACCTGGTCATGAATGGCCTACCAGCGCGAATCATGGGACGCAGTATCCCCCAAACAGGCCGAAAACCGAGTTCTCTTGGGGTGGACTGACCACTTACTCCGGGAAAACCGCCCTTCCGATGGGACGTCAGGAATTGTGACCGAATTCGGTTGGAGAACTTGACAAGCGGACTCCGGTATGGTATACTTAGTGTACTAGGTGTTAAGAGCATACTAGGTTCACTTCTAGATCTCTTGGGTTTCGTCATCTTCCTGCGCGGCCACCTGGTGATATTCTTGAACTAGCTCCAAGGCGCGGATGGGCCTTCGCTGCGTGTGATAGCTGGGCAAGCGTCTATACGTGTTGTCGTTACCGTGCGTTGAATGTTCCGTGAGGTGAATCGCGGTGCGGTGGATGCTCCAACATCTGCTGATTTCACCCGTCCATCGGTACCGGTTTCTACACTTGTGGTCTTGCATGGAGCGGGAGGTAGTGTACTCCAACGCTCAACATTAGGTGGAACTCTCACTGTTGTGAGTTAGGGAAGAGAGGGGGACACTCTATGTCCATTACACGTCTGTCTGCCAAACCCCTGTATGAGCAACTGAAGGACACGCTACGGCGTCAAATCCTGGAAGGTGAGCTTCAGCCAGGCGTGTTGATGCCATCTGAACGGCAGCTTTGCGAACAGCATGAGGTCAGTTCCACCACCGTTCGGCGTGCGTTGCAGGAGTTAGTGAGGGAAGGCCTCGTGCGCCGCCGGGCCGGGCTTGGCACGTTTGTGTCAACCAAGATCCGCAGGAGAATCCTGTTGATCGTCGTGGGCTTTGAGAAACCGGCATGGCGAGAACGAAGCTACTTCTTCAGTGACCTGATAGCGGGTATCGCAGCCGCCACGTGGGAGAGCAGCGCCATCTTCTCCGTGGTCCACGTGGAGGACAGCGTGGAATCGTTAGTTTCATCTATGATCGAAGAGATGGCGTATGATGGATTCCTCTTGCGGTTGGAAGGGGACTTGGAGGACGAGTACCTGATCCCTCTGCTTGAGACTGGGTTTCCCTATGTGGTCATCAAGCGCTACGCGCCGCACAGGCCCATCAACTGTGTCGTGGTGGACGACGAGCAAATCGCAATCAGGGCTACGAACCATCTGATCGAGCTTGGGCACACGCGAATTGGGCTGATCTCTACACAGAACGTCGTGCACGGAAGAGACAGGTATCAGGGGTACCTCAAAGCTCTCGAATCGCGTGGGCTCGACATAGATCCTAGCCTGATCTGTCTGGCCAAAGACTACTATGAGGAACACGGCTTCGAGGCGGCAGCCAAGCTTTTGGCCTTGAGAGATAGGCCCACCGCCATTTTCGCTGCCAGTGACCTGTTAGCTGTCGGGGCTTATTCGGCAATTGAGGAGGCAGGGCTGCGGATACCCGAGGACATCTCGGTTGTAGGGTGTGCCGATATTCCGGCAGCGGTGTCGCTGTCTCCGCCACTAACGACCATAAGGGTTCCCTACTACGATCTTGGCCTGGAGGCTACAAAGCTCTTACTGGATTTGATCTGCAACAGCGCACAACCTCCCAAGAAGATTACTATCGGGCACGAGCTTGTTGTGCGAGAATCCTGCGGTCGTTTGAGGGTGTAGAGCCAACAGCTCGCGTATCATTGGGATTCCGTGGCGTTGGTGGGGTGCCTTCCATAGGGTGTCAGGAAAGGGGGTGATGTGGTATCTGGGGTGAATTCTGCTGAGCGTCCGTGCAGACGAGTTCCGCGATTCTCAAGTGGGTTCGACCAACAAGTATTTTGAGGAGTGAGAAAAGGAGAGAATAAGCAATGAATGAGCAACTTAGTCGGCGAGACTTCCTGCGCTTGTCGGCCGGTCTAGCAGCCACGGCCATGGTGGCCTCGTGTGCGCCTAAGCCGGAGCCCGAGGAAGGCGGGGAGGAGGAGGCCGAAGCACCGGAGGCGAAGCGCACCGATTTCAGGGTGTGGAGGACCTGGCCTGAGGAGTATGCAGCCTGCTACTACGTAAGGACCAAGATCTTCCCAGAGCTCCAGGAGAAACACTCTGGCCTGGAACCTACGCAGACGTTCGTCAACTGGCGTGACGTTACGCGAAAGTTTGTGGAGACCAAGGCAGCGGGCCAGCCACCGGATGTTATGGATCTGGAAGACAACGAGGGCACCTTCAACTATCTTGGTTTTGTGCATGACTTGATGGAACCGGTGAAGAGTTGGGGTGTCTACGATGACCTGTATGAGCCGGTGAAGGATTTCTGCACGATCCAGGGCAGGCTCTTCCAGTACCCCGCATACTATGGCACCAAATGCCACCTATACAACAAAGAGACCTTCGCGGAGGTGGGGCTCGATCCGGAGAATCCGCCCGACAACTGGGAGGACTTCCGGGATGCCTGCATCAAGCTCACCAAGTTTGACGCCAGCGGCAACATGGTTCGAGCGGGGTACAAGAGAATCAAGCCCAGTCACGGTACCTACGAGATCCTCAGTGGCCGGTTCATCACCCAGAATGGTGGCCACGACTTTGACCCCTCCGATGAGGCCCTGGGTGAGTGCACGATCAACAGCCCCGAGAGTGCGGAGGCGATCTCGTTCGCCATCGACCTGGTACGGCGGGACGGCGTATACCCGCTCAAAGGGGGAGATCCCTGGCCGGACGAGGTTGAGGATGAGCTTGTAGAGGGCTACCTCGGCATAGATGAGAGTGGCCCCTGGGACATGTCCAACTTCCGGGCCGAGCATACAGAGTTCGTCGAGAAGGGCCTGCTTGGCGTCATGCTTCCTATGATGGGCCCCGCGGGCATCAGGTCCGCCAATATGGACTGCCGGGGAACCGGCGTCTACGCGGACAGCGACCTGCTTGACGTGGCGGTTGATTTCATGGAGCTCTACTCGCGGGACGACCACTACGCGGGCCAGTTCATGTCTCCAGATCCAGGCGGCGACGAGTTACAAAAGTGCTGGATGACCACAGGAAGGCGATCTATCAACGAATCTCCTGACTTTTGGATTGCCAGCGAGCCATTGGTGAGCGAGACGGCCTACTTGCCGGCGCTCGACTATGGCACCTCCCCGCCCCGTCGGCACGTTGGGTATGTCGATTACATGGAGGATGGTTGCGTTCGGATGATCGAGCAAATGCTGTTCGAGATCAAGCCGGACCAGGAGATCCTGGACTGGTTGAAGGAGAAAGCCGACACAATCGTGCAGCGCATCGTGGAGGAGTGGGCGTAGTGTCTTCGGCAGTATAAGGCGCGGGGATGACTCGTTGCCCGATCTCAATGGGTGCGAGTCATTCCCGCAGCTTGTTGATCCGCGTCAGTCTTGGAATCGGCACGGCCACAACGTGATTAGTACAGTGAGGAGGCAGCAAGATGGAGACCAGTGCTCGAATTACGTGGCCTGCAAGGATCAGGGCGGGGTTGAGGGAGCTCAATCGCGGTGAGGCCCGAGCCGCGCTTGCGCTTTTAGCGATCTCCTTCATTCCCCTGATCCTATTTTCGATCATCCCTATGATCAACTGTTTCCGCTATGCTTTCACTGACTTCTCCATTGTGGCCAAGAGCACCGAGTGGGTCGGACTGGCCAACTTCCAGGAAGCGATAGATGATGAGCTGTTTTGGAAGATGTGGAAGAACACCTTCACGTACGCTGCGATGGTGGTGCCGGCCACGATGATCATGGGCTTGTTCTTCGCGCTGCTGTTGGACCGCAAGATCCGGGGCATCTCTGTGCTGCGCACGGTCTACTATTTGCCCTCCCTGACTTCAGGTGTTGCCATCGGGTTCATATTCAAGTTCCTCTTTCATCCTACGTATGGCTTGCTCAACCGTGTACTAGAAGCCGTAGGCCTGCCAACCTTGTTCTGGCTCGACGATCCTTCCACGGCTTTGCTTTCTCTGGCCATCGCGGCGGTCTGGCAGGGGTTTGGCTCCACGATGATCATCTACCTGGCGGGGCTACAGGGGATTCCGACCGTGTTCTACGAGGCTGCCGCCATCGATGGAGCGAATTGGTGGCAGAAGGTGGTTAACATCACCGTGCCTTTGCTCAGGCCGGTGACCTTCTACCTGTTCGTCACCGGAGTCATCGGCGCGTTGCAGGTGTACGACACCGTCATGGTCATGACCTATGATCCGCGCGGAGGTCCCCTCGATTCGACGACTACGGCTGTGTTCTCAATCTATCAGAACGCCGCCGTATACCATCGCCTTGGCTATGCCTCCGCACTGTCGCTTTTTCTCTTTGCGGTTATTATGTTGCTCACGTGGGTGAATTTCAAGATCGGCGGGGAGCACGTGCAGTATTGACCGCGATCGGTAGCCTACAGTCTGGAAGATAGCTCGAGTGCCGGACAAAGTGAAGGGTAGTGCATTATGAATCGCGACAGCCGGGAAGAGATCACCAGCGCAATTGCGGACATGCCTGTGATCAATCACCACGAACATGCGTGGCGGTCGTTCAGCGTGGATCACGGTGAGGAATTTGACCTGCCGTACTATCTCTCCTGTCACTATCTCAGAGACGACCTTGCGGTAGCAGGTTTGGTCAAACCCCCTGGCCTTTTCGATTACCTGAACGATCCGCGGATTCCAGACGGGGCGGAGGATGCGTGGGACGTGCTTCGGCCGTTCCTGAACAAGGTACGTAATACCTCCTATTTTCGATACCTGTTGCGAGGGCTGAACGACCTGTTTGGAATCACAGAAGACGACGTCTTTTCCGAGCGGTGGTGTGAGGCTTCGGGACGGATTCGCCGCTACAGTCAAGAACATCGAGGCAAAGGCGCAGACCTTTGCCGCCGTATGCGAGTGGTGGCCACCGTGTTGGACGGGAAGATCGGCGCGGCGGAGTTTAAGCGTCTGAACAGCGGGGATCACCGTTTGCTCCGTATCGCCCGCCTGGACCAGTTCATTCACGAGGGGCGCGGACTGGCAGAGACGCTGGACGAGTACGCCGGGGTGGACTTTGAGCATTGGTTGGCGGCCTTTGACGGGTTCTTCCACCGAAGCGTGGAAGACGGGGCAGCGGGGTTCAAATCTGGGTTGGCCTATAATCGGCGTATCGAGTATTCTGATCCCCCCAAAGATAACGCCGCTCGCATTTTCAAGAGCGGGCTGCTCATGGCGTCGCCAGCAGAGAAGGCGATCTATCAGGATTACATGATGAACCGGCTGTGCCGGCTATGCGTGGAGGCCGACGTGCCGCTCCAGATTCACACGGGTATCCAGACCGGAACCAGGCACGTCCTGGAGGACGCTCGTCCGACCTTGCTGACGGGACTGCTCCGCAGGCACGGGGATCTGCGGGTCGATCTCTTTCACGGTGGTTATCCCTGGTGCGTCCACGCTGGACTCATGGCCAAGTATTTCCCCAACGTTTACATCGACGGGTGCTGGCTGCATCACATATCGCCCTCGGCCTATCGTGCGGCGCTCACGTCCTGGATCGAGACCGTCCCTATGAACAAGATCTTTGCGTGGGGGGGGGACCACAACCTGCTGGAACACAGCTATGCCTCGCTGGCCATGGCCAGGGAGTTGGTTGTCGATGTTCTAGCCGATCTGGTGGATCGCGGCTATTTCGATGTGGACTTGGCCCTGGAAGTGGCCAGACATATTCTTCATGACAACGGTGTCGAGTTCTGGCGTCTTGCCGGAGCAGACGGAGCGTTGCACGTGGGTACAGGGGTGTCTACAGCAGGAGGTCAAGCATGAACGCCAACGGCAAGCGAAAGCCCGCGTTGAGACAACCAGAATGGCCTGGAAAAGTAGGCAGGTCTGTGGGGATGGTAGCTGTCTGGCTCATGATCTTCGTGGGGCTGGTCATAACGTTGACGCCCTTTCTTATCAGTGTGTACCTGTCCATACAAGACCACACGCTCAAGATCCTCCCTTACAGAATCGCGCCGTCAGAGTGGACCTTGGCCAATTACAAAGGGGCCTGGTCCAACATACACGTAGGCGAGTACGGTTTGAATACACTCATCTACGCGGGAGTTGTGAGCACCGTTGTCACCGTCAACGCGGCTTTGTCTGGCTATATATTCGCTCGGATGAGGTTCCCGGGCAAGCAAGTGTTGTGGTCTATCGTATTGGCCTCGATGATGGTTCCCACCGTGGTTACCGTGGTGCCTCTCCTCTACCAGATGATTCGTTTTCCCCTTGCCGGCGGAAATGACATTCTTGGTCATGGAGGGCAGGGATTCTACGATACCTGGGCCGGGCTAATGCTGCCTGCCCTGTACGGTTCCAGCGCAGCGTTCTTGATGCGCCAGTTCTTCCTCACGCTTCCTGCTGAGCTGGAGGACGCGGCCCGCGTGGATGGCTGCAGTGAACTGGGGATATTTACACGAATTATGTTGCCTCTCGCTACCCCGGGGCTCGCTACGATATTCATGTTCGAGTTTCAGGGCCGCTGGAACACCCTGCTTTGGCCCGCTATGATCACGGCGTCTGAATCAAAGCGTACATTGTCGGCAGGGTTTGCAGATCTTAGCCAATTGGTGGTCGGTACCAGTGCAGGGGTCTACATCCCCATACACTGGGCCCAGGCCGGAGCCCTTATGATGGCTCTGCCCATCATCCTGCTTTTCATCGTCGGGCAACGGTATTTTGTGCGCGGCATAGCGTTGACCGGTCTGAAGTAGGGCTGCGCACACAGGAAGGACGTTCATACCATGGCTGATGAGTATCGCCCGAGACGGCCGTCGCTGGAGCCGAGAGGCGAAGACCGGCGGCGCGGAGTTCTATTGCCCCCTCGGGCGCGGGAGGCCCTCAAGGTAGGCGTTGAGATAATGACGGGCACTCTGGCTGTCACGCTCGGCCCACTGGGGCGTGTCGTTGCCATAGATCCTATCGTCGATAAGGGTGCACCAGAGCTAGTGAGCCAGGGGTCCATCGTCGCCCGACGGGTCATTGAGATACCCGATCGGTACGTCAACGCCGGGGCCATGATGATTCGTCACCTGGCCTGGCACGTGCGAAAGGATGTAGCCGACGGCAGCGTGACCGCGGCAGTGCTGGCGCGTGCGATGGTTCGGGGTGGCGCCCGCATGGTGGCGGCCGGTGCCAACCCGATGATCATACGTCGGGGTCTGGAGAAGGGCGTTCGGACGGCCGTAAGTGAGTTAGCGGCTATGGCACAGCCCGTGGGTTCAGAAGAATCTATTGCTGCGCTGGCTCGGGCAGCGACGGGCGATTCAGACCTGGCAGCGTTGATCGCAGAGGTGTTCGACATCGTCGGCGTGGATGGTACGATCGTGGTCGAGAACTACTACGGCCTGGGGATGGACCGCGAGTACGTGGAAGGTGTCCGCTGGGATAGTGGGCTGGCGTCCTATGACTTTGTGACCGACAACGCACGCCACCGTGCATTGATGAGGAAACCCCTGATTGCCCTGACGACCACGGAGCTCGAATCTGCCGCGCAGATTGTGCCGGTATTGAGGGCCGCACTTGAGGCTGGGGCTGAGAGCCTGGTCGTCATCGCCCCGGAGGTTGAAGGCGAGGCGTTGGGCACCTTGCTGCTCAATCACCGGCAGGGTAGACTATCTTGTGTACCAATCAAGGCTCCTGGGTCGTTTATCGGTCGGCCAGAGATCTTGCAGGATCTGGCGGTCGTCACCGGCGCGACGCTGATCGATGACAAGGCGGGTCTGAGCATGGAGGGCTTTCGAGCCCAGTATTTCGGACGCGCCCGGCGAGTTGCGGCCACACGGCGTGACTTTACAATCATCGGGGCTGGAGGAAGACCGAGGGAAATCCGGGAGCGGATGGCGCAGTTAAGAGCCGAAATGGATGCCCTTGACCGGCAGGAAAAGAGCAATACTTGGGATAAGCTGCGGCGCCGCTTGGCTAACCTATCGGGCGGCGTCGCTGTGCTCAAGGTGGGGGCAGTTGGCAAAGAGGAGGCCAAGATCAGGAAAACTGTGGCCGACGATGCGGTCGAATCCGTGCGGTGTGCACTGGAAGAGGGAACCGTGCCCGGTGGCGGCGCTGCCTATATGGCTTGCATACCGGCGCTCGAGGCGCTGGCAGAGGTGACCGAGGGGACTGACGAGGCGGCCGGTGTGCGCATTCTTGCAGAGGCGTTGACCGCCCCCCTCCAGCAGATTGCCGACAACGCGGGCTACCCGGGGTCCACCATCGCGGCCAAAGTAAAAATGCAGGGCCGTGGATACGTGTTTGATGCCTTGTCAGGCCAGATTATCCCGGCGATAGAGGGAGGCATACTCGACCCGGCGAAGGTCGTACGTGTGGCTCTGGAGAAGGCCACCAGCACCGCGGCTATGATTCTGACTACAGACTCCATCGTCCTCACGGAGAGGATGGGAGGGCTGGAGAAAAGAGACGGCAGAGGAACGTTGCGGGGCGTAGACCTGGAACCATAGCTGAGGAGTATCATCCCGATATGTAGGGGCGAACCCTCGTGGTCGTCCTCTTGGGCAGGTACAAGACCTGCCCCTACCCCGGTTTATTGAAAAGATACGCTGAGGATATGGGTCCGAGCGCTCTCGGATGCTATGGGATAGGGAGGTTGTGATGCCATCAGGATACTTCCACCGGATAACAGCAGAGACCCCCACAAGGTTGTGGATCAACAATCCCTCGGGGGCGGACGTGGATCGGGCAATCGCGGCTGGCGCCGTAAACTGCACCACCAATCCAGCCTATTGCTCAAAACTGCTCGTGAGTGATCCGGACTATATTCGAGGGGTCATTGATGAGGTGATCGTGACAACCCACGACGACGACGTGGCAGCTACTCGCGTCTATCAGCGGGCGGGCGCGCGGGTGATGGCCAGGTTCCGCCCTCTTCACGAACAGAGCTCGGGCAAGTATGGATATGTCACGATGCAGGATGATCCGCGGAATGACGAGAATCCGGTAGCCGTCATCCGGGGTGCGCTCCACAACCGCACGCTGGGCCCGAACTTCATGGCCAAGATCCCGGTCATAGAGGGAGGGGTAGAAGCACTCGAGGCGTGTGTGGAGGGGAATATCCCCATATGCGCGACCGAGGTTTTCTCAATGGCCCAGGCTATAACCATGTGCGAGCTTTACCAACAAGCGGTCGAGCGAACGGGTAACCGGCCACCCTTTTTCGTCACGCACATCACGGGTATCTTTGACGAGTATCTGGGCAAGGTGGCGGAACGCGAGGGGATCGACATCTCCCCCAAAGTGCTGTCTCAGGCCGGATGCGCCGTCGCCCGCAAGGAATACCGGATGCTTAAGGAGCGAGGCTACGAGACCACGATGCTCGGTGGCGGCGCGCGTGGCACACACCATTTCACGGAAATGGTTGGGGGCGATGTGCACATCACTATCAACTGGAGCACAGCTCAGGAGATCATAGACGCTGGTACGCCGGTTGTCTCTCGTATCGACGTGGAAACTTCACAGTCGGTCATCAATGAGCTCTCTGAGAAGTTCGTAGACTTTCGCAGGGCATACAATGAGGATGAGCTGTCGCTTGAGGAGTTTGCAGGCTTCGGGCCGGTGCAGCTTTTCAGAAACGCATTCCTGAAGGGATATTATCTCCTATTGGCGGAGATCGCCTCACGCCGCCACGCGCAGGCTTTGTAGGCGGCTTTTAGCGGCCCATGGATTGGGTGTCAGCAGGGCCGGTCCCTGCTTGGCCTGCGCCAGGCGTACCCAGTTCGCTGACGATCCCGGTGTCTAGGTGCGCGTGCATGGATGAGCATGGGATCAAACTTTGCAAACACATAGAGTTCAGACGACGTGGAGTCAGACGGGGAGGTCATCATTGTGAGACACAACAAACTACGAGATCTGCTGAACGCTGGTCAACCCACTATCGGTACCCACCTTCACAGCACATGGCCATCCATTGTGGAGGTCGTTGGACATACGGGCATGTTTGACTATGTCGAGTTTGTGGCAGAATACGCGCCCTTCGACCTCTATGCCCTCGACAACTTCTGCCGGGCGGTTGAGCTGTCTGACATGTCAGCGATGATCAAGATCGAGGTGCCCAGCCGATTTCTCGCCCAGCGAGCGGTGGGCTCGGGATTCCAGAGCGTCCTGTTCGCCGACTGTCACACGATCGAGGAGGTACGTGAATGTGTGTGCGTCGCCCGCCCCGACACACCCCAGGATGGCGGCTATTTCGGGGCCGCCACGCGCCGCATGACGTATATGGGGTACGGTGGGGGTCCCGACTATGTCCAGGCACTGAGGGATGTGGTCGTCGTCATGATGATTGAGAAGGAATCGGCTGTGAATCATCTGGAGGAGATCCTATCGGTGGACGGGATTGATATGATCCAGTGGGGGCCGACGGATTACTCGATGAGCATCGGCAGGCCCGGGGCCCGGCACAGCCCGGAGGTCAAGAAAGTCGAGCGCCAGGTCATTGAGACTTGTCTGAGAATGGGGGTGCCGCCACGGGCTGAGATCGGGAGCGTGGACGAGGCGAAGTACTACCTTGACCTGGGCGTTCGCCACTTTTGCATAGGCACAGACATCGCGATCCTCTACCAGTGGCTCAGACAGAACGGGGAGGGTTTGCGCAAAGTGGTCTCGGATTTCTAGGTGATGGAGGAAGTGAACATGCGGCAGGAAAACTGGATTGAATTCCGGAGGACGACACCCGTCGTCCTGGAGGCGGACGTCGTCGTGGTGGGTGGTGGACCAGCCGGGGTGGCGGCCGCGGTCGGGGCGGCGCGCGTCGGCGCCAGTGCAGTCATCGTCGAGCGGGATGGATGGCTCGGCGGCCAGGCCGCTGATATCTTCTCCATCTCGCCCTGGCAGTTCATAGACGAGGATCTGAACTGGGTGGTGGGAGGGATCACACGGGAGATCTTTTTGAGGACGGCGGGGTTGGGGGGATGCGATTACCTGTGGGAGACGGTTCCGGGCCAGATTCCCCCGCCTGAAGGGGCGGAAAAACCCTTTGAGGTCATCGGAAATGGGTGGGCTGCCCAGCACGAGGCCGAGGGCCTTCTCCACTGGCGGGACGCGGTGGTCGAGCCGCAGTCGCTGCGCTTTGCGCTGCACCAGATGTGCGACGAGGCAGGCGTGAGGCTGCTCCTGGATAGCACGGTGGCCGGCGCGATGATGGAGGAGAATCGCATCGTAGGCGTTCTTATCGAGTTCCGGGGGCAGCGCTTTGGCATCAGGGGAAGGGTCGTGGTCGACGCTACCGGACACGGGGACGTGGCGGTCCAGGCGGGATGCTATGCTGAGAACTATACGACGCTGGCGCGGCAGGGTTTCACACGTTCGCGCGGGTATGCGGGCGCTCACTCGCGGGTGTGCAACGTGAACTTCGAGGAGACGCTCGCCTACATGCGGGGACGTCCGGACCAGTGGCGACTTGGCTGGGGAGGTGCCCCAGAGGCGACTGCGGACCAGATTGCCGCGATGGTTCGGCTCGGCAACACCGTCACCATCAGCGGTTTCCCCGAGCTCCGGTGGAGGGCTGTCCAGGAGAACCCGGAGTACCGGGTCGTGGGACGGAGAGCGGAGACCCTGGAAACCCCCGAGGGCCACCTGGTGTTCTCCTACCACGGGGATGGTTTGGTCGACCTGTGGAGCAGATCTCGCAAGGTGATAGACTTACTTGATCCCGTCGAGTTCTCGGAGATAGAGGCCGACATTCGCAAGGTCCACTGGCTCACGCAGTGCCTGTACCGTGGGTATATCCCCGGCTTTCAGAACTCGCATATGCTGGGCGTGGCAACTCACGTGGGGACTGCGAGCAGCCGGCGTGTAGCGGTGGAGTACACCCAGACCAGGCAGGACTTGACCGAAGGAACTCACTACGACGACGTCGTGGGCCGCGCCATTGGACACGACTGGCACGTTGTCGCCAAGTACCGCGGTTTCGAGATTCCCTACCGGGCGCTTCTGCCTAAAGGGGTGGATGGATTGTTGGTCACTGGTAAATCGGCGGGCGAATTCATCCACTGTGTGGCCACTGTTGCGTGCACCGGGCATGCCGCAGGCGTTGCCGCGGGATTGGCAGCGAGGGCGAGCCGGACGCCACGCGAGCTTGACGTCACCCTGCTGCAGAATACACTGCTCGGCCAGGGTGCTGTGCTCTGACAGGACACGATTAAGGAGAAGATATGATACAGCGGGGAACTTGGACCGAATCCTGGAAGACGCTCCCCGTCATCTTGGAGGCGGACGTTGTCGTGGTAGGTGGTGGACCGGCCGGGGTGGCGGCTGCGGTCGGGGCGGCGCGCGTCGGCGCCAGCGCGGTCATCGTCGAGCGGGATGGATGGCTCGGCGGCCAGGCCGGCGACATCTTCACTATCTCGCCCTGGCAGTTCATAGACGCGAATCTGAACTGGGTGGTGGGAGGGATCACCCGGGAGATCTTTTTGAGGACGGCGGAGTTGGGGGGATGCGACTATCTGTGGGAGACGGTTCCGGGCCAGATTCCCCCGCCTGAGGGGGGGGAGAAACCGTTTGAGATGATTGGGAACGGGTCGGCCGCCCGGCACAAGGTCGAGGGCGTTCTCCGCTGGCGGGATGCGGCGGTCGAGCCGCAGTCGCTGCGCTTTGCGCTGCACCAGATGTGCGACGAGGCAGGTGTGAGGCTGCTCCTGGATAGCACGGTGGCCGGCGCGATGATGGAGGAGAATCGCATCGTAGGCGTTCTTATCGAGTTCCGGGGGCAGCGCTTTGGCGTCAGGGGAAAGGTCGTGGTCGACGCCACCGGACATGGGGACGTGGCTGACCGGGCGGGGTGCCCCTTCGAAAACTATAACGACCTGGACGGAGTCTTTACAGGTACGTCGAATCACCTTGGCAGAGGGGGCTACACGGGCGCTCACTCGCGGGTGTGCAACGTGAACTTCGAGGAGACGCTCGCCTACATGCGGGAACGTCCGGACCAATGGATCGCCGCGGGCGGGTGGGAAAAGGACCCGCCCAAAATGGAGATCGAGCAGGTTGAGGAGATGGTTCGGCTCGGCAACTGCGTCAACCTGAGTGGCTTCCGAGAGCTCCGGTGGAAGGCCGTCCAGGAGAACCCGGAGTACAGGGCCGTGGGCCGGAGATACCTGGATTCGCCTGAGGGTTATCTGGCCTTCATATATCAGGGGGACGGCCTGGCCATTCAGTGGAGCAGGTCGCGCAAGCCAGTAAACCTGCTTGACCCGGTAGAGTTCTCGGAGGTGGTCGCCGACATTCGCAAGGTCCACTGGCTCACGAACCGTCTGTACCGCGAGTATATCCCTGGCTTTCAGAACTCGCGCTTGCTGTACACGCCGACCCACGTATCGAGCGCTTTCGCCCGTTGTGTAGCGGTGGAGTATACCCTGACCAGGGATGATCTCATTGAGGGGGTCCACTTCGACGACGTCGTAGGCCGTGCCATTGGACACGATTGGGACGTGGTCTCCAAGCACCGAGGTTTCGAGATTCCCTACCGCGCGCTTTTGCCCCATAAAGTGGACGGCCTGCTGGTCACCGGCAAATCGGTTGCTAGCTTTATCCACTGTGGGGCGACGGTTGCCTGCACCGGGCACGCCGCAGGCGTTGCCGCGGGCCTGGCAGCGAAGGCGGACCGGATGCCGCGCGATCTCGACGTCGCCCTGGTGCAAAAGACGCTGCTCGACCAGGGGGCCGTGCTTTGAGTGTGGACAGAAGGGACTTCCCGCCGGCATTGAGCGGCTGTGGGAGAGCATTTTGGCGTAGGAGGACTATGTGACAAACTGGCAGCACAGGGGGCCTATCCTCCGAGGCGGCAACGTATTCTCGCTGGCGTCTCCTTCTGACAATCATTCGGAGAAGCTGGTTATGGCCGGAACAGCGGTCGGCCTGCACCGTTCCACCGATGGCGGCCGGGGTTGGCGGTTAGTCGGTGATGGGGTGGCAGGGTTCCCTGTGACGTGCGTCACCTTCGCTCCCGAGTACCCGAAGGAACCTACCATATTTGTTGGAGGGGCACCAGGTGCGGTTATCTTTTCACCAGACGGCGGGGATTCCTGGGATTCGCGCCCGCTGGATTTTCCAGACGTCACGGTGAACGTCCTGGCCGTCTCGCCATCGTTCTCTGAAGATGGCGTCGTCCTCGCCGGTACGCTTGAGGATGGGGTATATCGATCCACCACCAGAGGTCGTCACTGGAAGGCGGCTAGCTTTGGCCTGCGTGATATGGCGATATGGGATTTGGCGATATCCCCCGCCTGGGACGTGGACGGGACGGCCTTCACCATCGCGGGCGATCGCCTTTATCGAACCACCAACGCTGCTCGTGCCTGGAAAGAGCGGGGGCAAGGCTTGGAGGGACTGGCTCCTCAGACAGTTGGGATTTCGCCATGCTTCGCACTCGATGACACGCTGTTCCTGGGCACGGAGGGGCACGGCGTATGGCGCTCACTCGACGGTGGGGGCAGTTGGCAGCCCACGCAGCATACTCAAGGGACGATCGTCAACTGCATTGCCTTCTCTGGGACGTACGAGGAGGATCACGCGCTGTACGCGGGAACCGCCCGGCACGGGGTGCTCCTGTCTCGGGACGGCGGCGCGACCTGGGAGCGGTTGGACGGGCCGGAGTTGCCCGTGCTGGCCCTGGCCGAGGTGATCAGTGGAGGAAAGAGATTCCTGCTTGCCAGCGTCCAGAATCAAGGTGTGCTGCGCCTCGATCTGGGCCCAGCCGGCGGGGAGCCGGCTCAACGGGAGGCGGCGTGGGAATGGAGCGGAGAGGGTCTGGCAGCTCACCTATTGACGAAAATCGCTGCGCCCGCGGATCCATCAGCCACCTCCGTGCTCTTTGCCGCAGGAGAACCAGGGCTTCTCCTGCGCTCCGATGATGCTGGAGAGGGTTGGAGGCGTCTGGGCGCTGACGTGTTCCAGGGGGTTGGTGTCAGGTGCCTGGCGGTATCGCCCGCTTTCACGGGTGATGGGCTTGTCCTGGTTGGGGGTAACGGCACTATTTTGTGCTCGCGCGATGGGGGGACATCCTGGGAAACTGTAGCGTCAGGGGAGGTCTCCAACGACATCTGCGCTATCGCTTTCTCGCTTGCTTTCCCAGAGGACCAGGTCGTCTGGGCGTGCACGACCAGCCGCCAACTCCTGAGATCGCTGGATCGCGGACGCACGTGGACGGCTCTGGAGATGCCGTTTGCTGGACAGCAAATAGTGTCCCTAGCGCTGGTGCCCGGCTCCGCGGGCGACCACACCATGCTCGTGAGCACCTCCGCTGCGGTGAGGAGGGGAACGGTTTTCCGACTGTGGCGGTCGACGAATGATGGCCAGCGATGGAATCAGGTGTGGGAGCAGACGCGTGCGGCCCCCTGGAGCGTGCTGGCTGTACCCGAAGGCGATGTGAGCCCGCGCGAGCCCTCCGATCAGGTCTTTATGGCGGCTGGGAATGAGCTGTTCTGCCCGCTGGTTGACGAGATCGACGCCTGGGCAGCCCGGAGGTTGCCGGACGACGTCGCGCATATACTGTCTCTGGCGGTCGTTGGCGGGACAGCCAATCGCCGAGCGGTCATAGCAGGCACGAGCCGGGGTGTGTTCGTCTCACGGGACGATGGTCAGAACTGGCAGCAGCCCAGCGGTGGGCCGGACAGGCAACCTATCGTGGCCCTAGCACCATCGCCGGACTTTGCCGTGGATCGAAGTGTGTGGGTCCTTGCTGCCGGAGGTGATCTCTGGCAGTTCACTGACTTTGAATAGAGCGCTTTTGAGGGATGAACAAGGAGGACGCGATTATGCCCGAGGAACAGATCCGCGCGCGTATCTACAATCCAAACAGACCTCCGGCCGAGCCGGGTAGCAGGCCAACGATCACTGAGCTGGAGCGGGAGGTCCGCCAGTTGCACGAGAACCAGACCCCGCAGACCAGGGAGAAGCTGACCACGGTCACCTACCAATACTGGGCCCCGTTCAACTATCCCAACGTTGTGATGGAACTGGGGCGAGAAGAATTAGGGGCCGAGGTCGACGGCGACGGTGTGGAGATCGACTACCCACCCATCGGCGCGATCACGATCGCGGAGGACAAGCCCATCATCTCCGTCACGGTTATCGGCAGTGCCTGTACCCCTCTCGGCTTTGTGATGTTGAACGCCGAACCGATCGAGTGGAAGTACCCGCGCACGGGGATCAAGATGAAGCGGGACAAGCTGTGGGGCCAGCACGTAAATGTGAGGCTGTGGAACAGGGGGGTGGACGAGGCCTGGCGGGAGGCCGGCCTGAGCTGTGCCCGCTTCGACGTTCCACCCTCCCGCAAGGTGACGATTATGGGAGGCTGTGCCATGGACGTCGGCGGCCTGGCCGGTAAGCCCCAAGGCCTGGACGCCCATTACTGCTTTCGGACCATCCGCGTCACCGTGGTGGAGGAATAGCGGCCTCGGTGAACCGTCAGGAACCATCAACACGCAGAAGGAGGGCACAACTATGACAGAGGAGCAGATCCGCGCGCGTATCTACAATCCAGACAGACTCGCCGCCGAGCCAGGTGGCAAGCTGCCCAGGACCGAGTTGGAGCGGGAGGTCAATCGGCTGTACGAGAACCAGACCCCGCAGACCAGGGAGAAGCTGACCACGGTCACCTATCAATACTGGGCCCCGTTCAACTACCCGAATATCGTCGTAGAGCTGGGCCGGGAGGACCTGGGAGCGGAGTACAACGTCGATGGCGTCGAGCTGGACTATCCACCCTTCGGAGCGATAACGGTCACGGAAGACAGGCCCATCGTCGGCGTAACGATCATCGGCAGCGCCTGCACGGCTCCTGGCTTTGTGATGTTGAACGCCGAGCCGATCGAGTGGAAGTACCCGCGCACGGGGATCAAGATGAAGCAGGAAAATCTGTGGGGTCAGCACGTGAACGCAAAGCTGTGGCGCAGGGGCGTCGATGAGGCGTGGCGCGAGGCTGGTCTGAGCTCCGCCCACTTCGACATCCCACCCTCCTCCAAAGTGACGATTATGGGGGGCAGCGCTATGGATGTGGGCGGTATGGGAGGAGCCAGAGAAGGGCTAGACGCTCACTATTGCTTCCGGATCATCCGTGTCACCGTATTGGAAGGGTAGCTGCGCTCGCGAATCGGTGGGTCCATCCGTCAGCAAACAGACTTGGAGTTGGTCTTATGCGGTTTAGTTCGGACGAAATCACGCACCTGGAGGAGATTACCTACCAGATCCGTCGCTTGAGTGTGGAGATGATTACCTGTGGCCATTGGGGTCACATCGGAGGATCTTTCTCCATCGCAGAGATCCTGGCTTGTCTCTACTTCCGCGCAATGGAGAACGATCCTGACGTTCCCGACTGGCCCCAACGAGACCGCTTTGTGCTTTCCAAGGCGCACGCCGTGCCCGCGCTGTATGCCGCGCTGGCTCTGCGGGGCTACTTTCCGATCGAGGAGCTCTACACCTATTGCGAGCTCGGTGGTCGCCTGGAACCTCACACGGATATGAGGCGCACGCCTGGACTGGAAGCCTCGGGTGGTCCATTGGGACAGGGGCTCTCTATCGCCGTGGGGATGGCTTTGGGATTTCGATTCCTTGAGAACCCCTATAATCGCGTCTACTGCCTGCTGGGTGACGGGGAATGCAACGAGGGTCAGGTGTGGGAGGCGGCTATGTCGGCGGCTCACTACCACCTGGACAACCTGATCGCGATCATAGATTACAACAAGGTGATGGCCAAGGGCTTTGTGTGGGAGCTTATGAGCATAGAGCCACTCGTCGATAAATGGCGCGCCTTTGGCTGGCAAGTGCTGGAGGTAGACGGTCACGATATCGAGGCTGTGCTCGGTGTATTGCATCAAGCCCGCCGCGTGTGTGTCCAGGGACAGCCCATTGCGATCATCGCTCACACGGTCAAGGGCCGGGGTGTCAGGGAGACCGAGTTTAACTACAAGTGGCATACCAGCCATCCTCCGCCTGAGGTAGCAGACGCGATGCTGCGAGAACTGGCCTGCAACTACGGCCGGCCAGAGGAGGGCTACAGCCGTTTGGACAAATCGACCGCTTGCAGTGAAAGGTAGATGGATATGCCCGAGGAGATGCGAGAGGCGTTTGGCAAGACATTGGTCGAGCTGGGGCACGAGTTCCCCAACGTGATCGTGCTCGACGCCGACCTGAACACGTCCAGCAAGACAGTCTACTTCAAGAAGGCCTTTCCCACCCGTTTCATCCAGTGCGGGATCGCCGAGCAGAACATGTTTGGCATCGCGGCTGGGCTTGCGACGCAGGGCTTTATCCCGTTTCCCAGCACCTTTGCCGTGTTTGCTACAAAGCGGGCGCTAGACCAGATCAGCATCAGCATCGTCTACCCCAAGCTCAACGTCAAGATCCCGGGCTCGTACGTGGGTGTTCCCACCAGCCGGGCGGGAGCGTCGCACAACGCCGTGACGGACCTGGCCAATATGCGCGCACTGCCCCACATACGCGTCGCCGATCCTGGCGACAATCACGAACTGCGCGCCGCCATGCGCGCTGCGGTGCTGACCGAGGGGCCGATATACTTCCGCATCACGCGCTATACGCTCCCCGACATCTTTGACGCCGACTGCGAGTTCAACTGGGGCAAGGGCCAGCGGCTGCTGGAAGGCTCTGACGTGACGTTGATCGGCACCGGGATGATGACCAGCCTATGCCTGGAGGCGGCCGATATGCTAGCCAAAGAGAGGATCTGGGCCGAGGTGCTTCACTGCGCCTCGGTGAAACCGATCGACGTCGAGTTGATCGTTGCTTCAGCGCTCAAGACTGGGGCGGTGGTCACTGCGGAGAATGCCACGATCATCGGCGGACTTGGCAGTGCGGTGGC
Organism: uncultured Anaerolineales bacterium; assembly: GCA_964649415.1. Classification (GTDB taxonomy): domain Bacteria; phylum Chloroflexota; class Anaerolineae; order B4-G1; family B4-G1; genus CAZYSK01. The sequence continues at coordinate 4,794 of CAZYSK010000084.1, read as the reverse complement.
CGAGGTGCTGGGCGAGCACGCCCCAGCGGTCCTGCGGCGCATTGGCGTCCGGGACTGTTTCATCAAAAGCGGTGGCATCTCCGAGTTGCTGGCTCACCACGGTATGCGCCCAGAGGACATCGCCCTGGCCGCTCGGGAGGCTCTCGAGGCCAAGGGGAAATTGTGATGGCGACTCTGGACCTTGCGTCGTTCGATCCCGTGCGGCTTTTCTCGGACTATCTGCGCGTGACGGGGGTGGCCCACCTGGGACCGGAGCCGGGGGGTGCTCCCAAACTGCTGGGCAAGCGGCTAGGCGTGCTCAACGGAGCGTCGTGGGTCACCCTGTGGTCGAATTACTTCGGACGATTGTATCTTCCCGGCGTCCATCTGATCAACGTGGGCAACGAGGCGGTGCAGATCAGCTTCATGCAGGCTCACGCCGAAGGGAGGCCCTGCCCGCCGCAGTCGAACATCGATGCCTTTGTGCGCTATGCCCGGGACTTGGTAGAACTGGCCGCAGTCGACGCCGTGCTGATCACCTGCTCGACGATGAACCGCGCCTACCGCCAGGTCGAGGCTGCCCTGGAGCCGTATGGCGTGCCGGTGGTGCAGATCGACCGGCCCATGATGGAGCGAGCTGTCACGCACGGCGGGAGGGTGCTGGTCGTGGCCACCCACGGCCCGACGGTCGAGAACACGCAGGCGTTGCTGCGCGAGACCGCCGAGGAGCTGGGTCGGGAGGTGACGTTCACCGGCGCGACGGTCGAACGAGCGTGGGAACGGCTAGCCGCGGGCGATGTTCTGGGGCACAATCGAGTCCTGGCACATCTGATCCGCGACCGGCTGAGCCGCGAGAAGATTGGCTGCGTTGTGCTGGCCCAGCTCTCCATGTCCGTGTTCCTCTTCTCCCACTCTGACCCCGTGGCCGACTTTGGGGTGCCGGTCTTTACCAGCGGACAGTGCGGGTTCGAGCGCGTCCACGAGCTACTAGAGGTCCTATGATAGACAGTCCCCTTTCCGTCGAGGAACTGGAGGTATTGCGCGTTATCCCCACGCCGGCCGTCTCCAACGCGATCGAGACGTTGGACGTGCGGTCCCGCAACGCGGGTTATATGGGGCCTGAGGTGCGGCAGATGTTCCCCACATTGCCGCCCGTCATTGGCTACGCGGTGACGGCGTGCACCGTGTCTGCCCACGGGCCTGGCCTAGAGGAACCGGCGTCGCGGGCCGACTATTGGCGCTACGTCGAGGCCAGCGGTCCCGGGCCGCTGGTCGCCGTCGTGGCGGATCTGGACAATCCACCGATCATCGGCGCTTTCTTTGGCGAGGTGAATGCCAACATCCACCGGGCGCTGGGATGCGTTGGAGCGATAACCAACAGCGGCATCCGCGACGTGGACGAGGTCGAGGCATTCGGGTTCCCCATCTGGGCGGGCAGCGTCGTGGTGTCCCACGCCTACGTGCACCTGGTGAGTTTTGATACACCAGTGCTGGTGGGAGGTCTGCTGGTGAAGCCGGGCGATCTGCTGTTAGCCGATATCCATGGCGTAATTCAGATCCCCTTGGAGATCGCTCGGGACATCCCTGAGGCTGTTCGTCGGGTCGAGATACGGGAGCAGACCATCATTCGGTATTGTCAGTCCCCCGGCTTTAGTGCGGATGGGCTGGCGGACTTGATGGCGCGGTTGTGAGCCCAGTGTGGCTTAACAACTACATACCTCCTGAAGCCAGGACAAGGTGATCGCTGCCGGTCTCTTCTTCTCCCATCCTGCATTAACGTAGGGGAGACTACCTTCTCGTGGTCGGTCGAAGATTCCCAATCAAGGGTCATGTCAAGCCACGTGTTGAGACGAGCTGCGGCTTTTCCAGCCCTTCAACTTCAATCTCGCGGACCACATCCTTCTCAACAAGCGCAGCAATGGCGCGCTCCAACTCCCTCGGCGTCCACTTCAACACGTGGAACACCTTGCCGATCATCTTGCGGTCCGTGGCGACGATGCTGTCCAGGTAACGCTGCACCAGCACGCGGCGGGCCTCGGCGCGCTGGATGGGGCGCGCCCGCTCCGGCAGGTCGGGGAACCAGCGCTGCACGATCTCGTAGGTGAACGCGTATTTCCAGGCCCCGGTGTGGACCACGCCGGTGGGCAATATCTTGAGCCCGACTTGCAGCTCCGTCAGCGCCCGGTCGAATCGGCTCTTGGCGCTGTCGGCGCAAGCGTACCGTCTTGAGTGGCCCGTTCTCCAGAATCGCCCCATAGACCGCCTTGGCCTCGGCCGTCTGGAAGCTCTAGCCTACGCGTTGAACAGGTTGGGCACGACGTATATGACGCTGGGAGAGTCCCCCCGACCAACGAAACGCTGCTGTCCTGTGCGGATCTCTACGGTGACCTGGGCAACCAGCGAGAAATCATGCGGCCGCTCGGAAGAATTCCACTGCCAGCGCTTGTGACGAACCAGACTTTGCTCATGATTGGCTTCCTTGTATTCGGCCCTTAATCAGGCCTGGTACTGTTTGTCGCCGACCTTATCCATCCAGTCGGCGGTCTTGCCGTCGAGCTGTTCCACAATGGCGATGTGCGTCATAGCCGTGGTTGCCGTAGCGCCGTGCCAATGCTTCTCACCCGGCGAGAACCAGCTCACGCCCCCCGGTCGAAACTCTTCGATAGGGCCACCCCAGCGCTGGGCCAGGCCGCAGCCAGCCGTCACGATCAGGGTCTGGCCCAGCGGGTGGGTGTGCCATGCTGTCCGAGCACCGGGCTCAAACGTCACGCTGGCGCCGAGCGCGCGTGTCTGAATTCTTTGCACGCCTTACCTTGCTCAGCGACCAGTCAGTTTCAGCACGGCTTCGGGGAGCCGAGCTCCTTGTATCTGGATCTTTGCAACAGCCTCTTCGATCTCGTGCAGATCATCGGGCGTCAGTTCAACACTCACTGCCCCGATATTTTCATCCAGGCGATGCAGCTTTGTCGTGCCCGGAATGGGAACAATCCATGGTTTCTGGGCGAGCAGCCAGGCGAGTGCGATCTGAGCCGGCGTGGCCTTCTTTTGTGCTGCAACCTGGTTCAGCAGATCTACCAGGGCCAGGTTTGTTTTCCGAGCTTCCGGCATGAAGCGAGGAGAAATGTTGCGGAAATCAGTGCTGTGAAATGTCGTGTTCGTATCGATTTTCCCGGTGAGGAAACCAGCACCCAGAGGGCTAAATGGAACGAAGCCGATCCCGAGTTCCTCGCAGGTCGGCAGCACTTCCGCTTCAGGATCTCTCGTCCACAGCGAGTATTCGCTCTGGACCGCGGTGACCGGCTGAACGGCGTGGGCGCGACGGATCGTTTTAGCCGCCGCCTCAGAAAGACCGAAGTGCTTCACCTTGCCTTCTTGAATCAAGTTCTTCACCGCTCCTGCTACATCCTCAATGGGCACATTCAGGTCAACTCGGTGTTGATAAAACAAATCAATCACATCCGTTCTGAGCCGCTTCAGCGATGCCTCAGCTACCTGCTTGATATGCTCTGGGCGGCTATTCAGTCTGCCCGAACGTGATCCCGTATTGGGATCAAGATCGAATCCGAACTTGGTGGCGATCACGACCTGATCGCGGACGGGAGCAAGCGCTTCGCCAACAAGCTCCTCGTTCGCAAACGGACCATAGACCTCTGCCGTATCAAAGAACGTGACACCGCGTTCCACGGCTGCCCGAATAAGGGCTATCATCTCTTGCTTGTCGGCAGCCGGGCCGTAGGCAGAACTCATTCCCATGCAACCGAGCCCGAGAGCCGAAACTTCCAAGTTGCTGTTTCCAAGTTTACGTTTCTGCATTTCTGAACTCCTTTTGGTTATCCGATTATTCCTTTACCTTCATATTTGCCTTGCACGCGATGCTTTGTTCAGCGACCGGATATTTTCGCCATCTCTTTGGGATACCGATCCCCTTGTATCGTGATGTTCGAGAGGGCGCTCTCAATCTCCTGCAGATCGTCTGACGTAAGTTCGACGGCAAGTGCGCCGATATTGTCGTCCAGGTGCTCCAGCTTCCGGCTGCCGGGGATGGGCACAATCCACGGCTTCTGCGCAAGCAGCCAGGCGAGCGCGATCTGAGCCGGTGTCGCCCCCTTTTGCTCCCCGATTCTGGTAACCAGATCAACCAAGACCCAGTTTGCCTTCATTGCTTCTGGCGTGAAACGGGGAATGCGGGCACGGATGTCGTTGTCGGCGAAGGTCGTGGTTTCGTCGACCTTTCCCGTGAGAAAGCCCTTGCCCAAGGGGCTGTACGGCACAAAGCCGATTCCGAGCTCCTCGCAGGTCGGCAGCACGTCCTCTTCAGGGGTTCTCCACCACACCGAGTATTCGCTCTGGACTGCCGTGACCGGCTGGACGGCGTGGGCGCGACGGATGGTTTCTGCTCCTGCTTCAGAAAGCCCAAAATGCTCGACCTTGCCTTCCTGAATCAGTTCCTTGACTGCCCCCGCCACGTCTTCGATGGGCACTTCCGGGTCAACCCGGTGTTGATAGAACAGATCGATGGCCTCGACCCTGAGCCGCTTGAGCGATTCCTCGGCGACCTGCTTGATGCGCTCCGGGCGGCTGTTCAGACCCAACCAGCCGGGGCTTCCATCCGGTTTGAGTTGGAACCCGAACTTGGTGGCGATCACCACTTGTCCGCGAAACGGCTCGAGCGCTTCCCCCACAAGTTCTTCGTTGGTGAATGGGCCGTACACTTCAGCCGTATCGAAGAAGGTGATGCCACGGTCAACCGCCGAGTGAATAAAAGAGATCATCTCCTGCTTGTCTCCAACCGGGCTGTCGCCAAAGCTCATTCTC
>CAZYSK010000083.1:0-25028 GCA_964649415.1 uncultured Anaerolineales bacterium | reverse complement strand
CGATGTCCGGTCCAGGTTCGTAGTGAGGGCGGATGCAGACATCCGTCCGCAGGTCCGCCGGAGTGCCGTCCTGACGCTACTCCGCTGCGCTGCGTAGTTCACTACGAACGCGATGTCCGGTCCAGGTTCGTAGTGAGGGCGGATGCAGACATCCGTCCGCAGGTCTGCCGGAGTGCCGTTCCGACGCTACTCCGCTACGCTGCGTAGCTCACTACGAACCGCGTGGGTTGTTCGTAGTAAGGCACGCAGGTCTGCCGGAGTGCCGTTCTGACGCTACTTCGCTGGCGCTGCGTAGCTCACTACGAGCGCGATGCCCGTTCCAGGTTCGTAGTGAGGCACGGAGGTCCGCCAGAGTGCCGTAGGGAGAACACTATGTATGACTATCGCAAGATGACGCCTCAAGAGCGAAAACGAGTGCTTGACGAGCGCCGGGTGCGTGGTTTTCCCTTGCATGCGCCTCCACACTTCCGAGGTGTAGGCGGTGACTATCTCGTCACCGCGGCTTGCTTCGAGCACCGGCCCATCTTCCAAGACCCTGGCGATCTTTCCTGGCTGGCTGATGAAGTGCTAAGCGCCTTCAGTGAGGCCGAGTTGCCGTACTATGCCTGGGTTTTCCTGCCCAATCACTACCACGTTCTGCTGGGGACAGAAGACCTGAACATCGTGAGTAAGGTTCTGCGGTTGCTGCACAGCCGGGTTGCTACTACCGTTAACGGTTGGCACCACCAGCGTGGGCGCCGGGTCTGGTGTGGTTTCAGTGACCGGTTCATTCGCAGCGAGCGACATCACTGGGCCTCGGTCAACTACTTGCATGAGAATCCAATCAAACACGGGTACGTGGATCGGATGACAGCGTGGCCTTGGTCGAGCATAGAAGAGTACGTGGAAGAGTACGGCAAGGAGTGGGTCATGCAAACATGGAGAGACTATCCAATTGGGGACTACGGGAAAGGTTGGGATTGGTAGGTGTTACCAGTGCCGTGAGACGCTACTGCGCTGGTCGCCCGTTCGTAGTGAGGCACGTAGGTCTGCCGGAGTGCCGTCTTGACGCTACTCCGCTACGCTGCGTAGCTCACTACGAACCGCGTGGGTTGTTCGTAGTAAGGCACGCAGGTCTGCCGGAGTGCCGTTCTGACGCTACTCCGCTACGCTGCGTAGCTCACTACGAACGCGATGTCCGCCCGGTTCGTAGTGAGGGCGGATGCAGACATCCGGCCGCAGGTCTGCCGGAGTGCCGTTCTGACGCTACTCCGCTGCGCTGCGTAGCTCACTACGAACGGATATCAGTGCCGGAAGTGGCGCACGCCGGTGAAGCACATCGCAAGCCCCAGCCGGTCGGCGGCCTCGATCACCTGCCGGTCGCGCACCGAGCCGCCGGGCTGGACGATAGCCGTCACGCCGGCCTGCGCCGCCAGCTCGACGCCGTCAGGGAAAGGGAAGAAGGCGTCTGAGGCCAGCACCGCGCCGTGGGCGCGCTCACCCGCCTTGGCCACCGCCAGCCGCACCGCGTCCACCCGGCTGGGCAAGCCACCGCCGATGCCCACGGCTGCCTCGCCTTGTGCCAGCAGGATGGCGTTGGACTTGACGTGGGCCACGGCTCGCCAGGCGAAATCCAGAGACGCGATCTCTCCTTCGGTCGGCACACGCTGGGTGACTTCCTGCCAGTCCGCCTGGTCGCCCGGGTCGCACTCCTGGATCAACAACCCGCCTCGGATGCCGCGCATCTCGACCGCGTCGATGAGCGCCCTGTTCAGCGCCACCAGCCGGCACCGTGTACGGGCGCTCAGTAGCTCCCGCGCCTCGTCGGTGAACGCGGGTGCGGCGATTGCCTCGACGAACAGATCGCCCAGTGCGCCGGCGGTAGCGCCGTCAAAGGGGCGGTTGGCGGCGATGACGCTTCCAAACGCCGAAACCGGGTCGCCAGCCAGGGCCAGCGGGAAGGCCTGCGCCAGGCTGTCGGCCGATGCGATGCCACACGGGCTCAGGTGCTTGACGATGACGACGGTGGGCCGTTCGAACGATTCCGCTGCCCGCCGCGCCGCATCCAGATCCAGCAGGTTGTTGTACGAGAGCGGCTTGCCCTGCAGCAGTTCGCCGCCCAGGGGACCTTCCACGCCCGGCGGGGCGTACAGCGCCGCCCGCTGGTGCGGGTTTTCCCCGTAGCGCAGGTCGGCCAGCTTGCGCAGGCCGAGCACGAGCGGGTCAGGCAGCAGGTCCCCGTTGCTCGACAGGTAGCGCCAGATGGCGGCGTCGTAGGTGGCGGTGCGGGCGAAGGCCTTGACCGCCAGCCGCTGCCGCATCTCCGGCGAGATTGCTCCGTGGCTCTCGATCTCGGCCAACACGGGCACGTAGTCGGCGGGGTCGCAGACGACTGTCACGTGGGCGAAGTTCTTGGCCGCTGCTCGTAGCAGTGCCACGCCGCCGATGTCGATCTGCTCGATCACGTCCTCGTGGGAAGCTGCGCGGTTTGCTGCGGTTCTCTCGAAGGAGTACAGGTTGACCACCACCAGGTCGATCTCGCCCCAGCCCAGACCGCTCAGTTGGCCCTCGTCAGCGCTCGTCCGGCGCGAGAGGATGCCGCCGTGGACGGCGGGATGCAGCGTCTTCACCCTGCCGCCCAGGATCTCCGGTGAGCCGGTCAGGTCGCTCACCGGCTGCACGCTCAGCCCGGCCTCGCGCAGGGCGCGCGCGGTGCCGCCGCTGGCGACGATCTCCACGTTGTGCTGGACCAGCGTGCGTGCCAGGTCCACCAGCCCGGTCTTGTCGTAAACACTGATTATCGCGCGTCTGATACGCATATTCTGCATCTCTCCTCTTGTCTCGGGCGCAGAGACCACAAGTCGGCAAATCAGCAAATCAGCAAGTCAGCAAATCAGCGCATCCGCACGCGAGCCCCGTGCGCAAACCGCACGAGTGGCCTCCTGCCTCCACAGAATGGACACAGATCTACACGGATACATACAGATGCTATATCTCACAAGTCTATCTGCGCACATCCGCGTGAATCCGTGTCCCGCCTCCTGCCTCCTGCCTCCTGCCTCCTGCCTCCTGCTTCCTGCTTCCTGCTCCTTGCCTCTTGTCTCCTCCGTCCTCACTCGTCCATGATCGCGTTCAGCACGAGCACCTTTTACCAATTTACCAATCTACCAACGTACCAATCTACCAACGTACCAGCTCACCGCTGTCCCAACTTCACGGTGTGCCCACGACCAACGTCGCCAGGAGGACGGCGTCGCGGCCGTCGTCTGCGGGGAGGCGCTCGCCCGTCGCCACGTCGTAGAGGCCGCACTGCAGTGTGTATTCGCCCGGTGGCGTGTTGGCGGGGATGTGCAAGACTCGCTTGTCCATCACGACCTCGCCGGGCAGCCAACCTGTCGTGGGGCGCGTCCAGTTCGCCGGTTCCCCGTCCGACTGGGTCACCAGTTCCCCGTCCGGTCCCATCAGGTGCAGGAAGACCCGATAGCTGGTCGCCGTCTCCGCGTCGGCTTGCCACGCCAGCGTCACGGTGACGTCCGCTGGGGGCGTGACGTGGCGGGATGCGGGCTGAATGTCGGCTCCCAGCAGGTTGGTCACGCCGCCCAGAGATGCGTTGGTCTGTACCTCCAACGGCGGGGCGCTCCAGCGACGCTCCGGCACGCGGACATCCAGCGTCGCAATCGTGCGGTAGGTTGTCTGCTCGTCTGCGGACGCACGATCAACGTCCGCGCCTGGCCGGACCTCCCAGGAGTGCTTGCCGGCAGGTGTGCGTGCGGGCAGGCGCAGCAAGATCTCGGTGCGCAGCCGGTCGCCCTCTTGCCAGCGGGTGGGGGGGTAGCCCTGGGCGATGGGCACTGTCTGCGCGAGTATCGCCTCCCCCTCATCCGTCGCCAGACGCAGCGTGACTTGGCCCGGGTAGCCGGTGGCGTCGGGTTCGGTTACCTGCCACAGCAGCGTGACGCGCACCGGATCGCCCGGCGCTGCCTCGCGACGGTCGGTGCCGCTGCCCAGCAGGCGCAGGCCTGCCCACGTGTGTGTCTCTGGAGCGGGCTCCATCCCTGCCTCCAGCGGACGGTCCCCACGGTAGGGCTGGGTGACGACAAGCCGCCCCATTTGATGCTCGGCGACAGTCTGGCGGGTGTCGTGTCGCACCAGGCCCACGTGGAACGCGTACTCGCCGGGCGGCGTGCCGTCCACCAATCGGAGGACCGAGGTGTCCATCACGTAGCCATCCAGAGGCCAGCGATCGGTGCCCGGCACGAAGCGCCAGTCAGCCGGGCGGACTGCGTCGCCCGCGCTCCACGCCAGACCGTTTTCGTCCACCACGTGCACGGCCACGTCGTAGACGGCTCCGATGGGATGCAGAGGTCGCAAGTATAGGGTTAGGGTCACGTCACCGTTGGCTGGCATGTGTTCGACCGACTGCTCGTAGCCCAGCAGCCGCAGTTCGCCCGCGAAGTCCACGCTTTGGGTGTGCTGGACGCCGCGCAACCCATCGGGCGACAGCATGTCGCGGCGCAGCGGCGTGTCTACCGTGTCGAAGAACAGCCAGACCCCCAGTGCCAGGCCGGTGAGTGTCAGCAGCCAGGATGATGGCAAATCCCAAGTCCCGACGGATTGGAACAATCCGCGTCCCAAGTCCCAAGACGCGGGTTGCCGCGGACGCAGCGGTGATGGTACTGAGGCGGCCAGTACAACCCCTAGCAGCGCCAGCGCGCCCAGGCCACTCAGCACCCAGCCGAGGGTGCGCGGCCAGGTCGAGCCGAAGGTCACGCGCAGCACGTGCGTGCCTGCCGGTACGTCGAGCAGCAGCAGGCCCTCGGGGTGGCTGGGGCGGCACGCGATTGGCTCGCCATCGACCGTCGCGCGCCAGCCGGGGAAATAGAACTGCCGGTACGTCAGCGTAGTCGCGCTATCCGCGTGGATGTCGTAGGTGGCGTCGAGGGGCTGGGGCGTCAATTGGCGCGCCGTCACGCCGTTGGGGACGACCAGCCGGTCGGGTGACCCGCCGGCAGCCAGGGCGTTCCACAGGTCGCTCGATCGGCTGCGGTCGCCCGTGTCGGGCAGTTCTTCCACCCAGCGGGGGAGGAACTCGCCGAGCGTCGTCGTGCCGATGAAAAGAGGGGGCTGCTCGAAGGCGAGCACGTCGGCCATGGTCGGCGTTTCGGGTACCGGCTCCCGTGGCGGGTAGAGCCAGGGGACGCCGCCGGCCGCCAGCAGAATTGTGGCGAGAGACAGCCCCACGAGCGTGCGTCTGTCCGCCGTCGCAGTGGTGAACGCCGCCCCGGCCAGCATAGCCGCTGCCAGCGACGCCGGCCCCAGGAGTCGCCAGGGCAGGTATGTCAGCTTGAGCAAGGGAACGACGTCCCACACAATCTGAGAGAACGGCATGATGAGCGCGGTGCAGACGGCGAGAACGGCCAGCCACAGCCCCACTTGCCGCCGTACAGCCCGGTTCAGCGGCCGCCAGCGCCAGGGGAGTGCGACGAGGGCTATCGCCAGTGCGACCTGGGGCAGTGCGTGTACGACCGGTGGGTTCACCAGCGCCGGGTCGGCCGGCAGGCGTGGCCACCTCAGCAGGTCGCGCAACGTCACGAAGTTGCTCAGGTGGCCGAAGCCCTGGCTGGCGATCATGCCGCTGCGCACGTATTGGACCTCGGCTAGTGCGGGCAACCAGAAGAAAGCGATGAGCAGCACCCCCAGCGCGAGGCCGGTGAGCGGCCTCCACAGGTGCTGCCAGCCTCCTTGCCACGCGGGCTGCAAAGAAACCGGGTTTTTTCCGAAAAACCTGGTTTCTTCCAAGAAGGGGCCATTCCGATGGCGCGCTTGCCAAAGCAAGAATATGCCAACAGGTATGAGGGTCTGGAAGACGATGCCGTGGTGGCTGAGGAACGCTGCCGCGAAGACCAGCGCCGTTGCCGCCAGCCAACGGCCGCCCCGCACCGTGGCTCGTCGGAGCGTGAAGAACAGCAGTGGGATAAGGGCCAGGGCCTGGCACTCCGGCAGACTGCCTCGCACGTGGGCGTCGTAGAGCAGGTACGGGCTGTAGACGTAGGCCAAAGCGGCCACCCAGCCGCCGGCCGGTCCGAAGAGGTCGCGGGCCATCAGGTAGGCGAACCAGGCAGCCAGGACGAAGTAGGCCAGCCCGGCGACGCGATAGGCGTTCGTCAACGCCAGCCCGGCGACGTGGAACAGAAAGACCACGTAGTGCGAGAGCGACGGGAAGAAGTTGAACACCGGGTAGCCATAGCCGTGTACCAGGTCTGGAGCCCAACGCGGCCACAGACGCCCAGCGCGGATCACCCGCTCGAGCGGCAGCGTCCGATACAGATGCGTGAGCGCGTCGTTCGTCCGTGGCAGTCCGTCCCCGAAGTACGGCAGGGCGGCCGGTAGCACGGCCAGTGCCAGCCCAATCGCCGTCACCGCCCAGTGCACCCCCGCACCTGCTTTCCCCCCAGACCTGACAGGTTTTCCGACGGGTGTCTGCATCCGCCCTGTCAGGTCTCTCGTCTCCTCTTGTCTTGGGGTTTGGTGTTTGGGATTCGGGATTTGAGATTTGACCGCCGTCACCTTGTCCCCGTGTCTCCTGGTCTCCGTCTCTTCATCGTGCATTTCTCCCGTCCGTGGTACTCCTTCTCGCTCGTCCTCTCATCGAACGACCGTGACCGTCCCTATCATCACCCGGTTGTCTTGCGCCGGATGCTCGGACTGCGTGACGTCGAGCCGCGTCTGGTCCGACGCCCGGTAGACGCCCACCGCGATGTCGTAGGTGTCCGGCATTGCGTCATCACCGACGGTCAGCAGATGCTCGTCCAGGATGACCTCCCCCGCCGACCAGCGCGAGGTCGGATAGGTGTGGCCGCAGATCTGGGCATCGTGGTTGGCAATCAGGGGGTCACTGTATCTCCCCTTGCCGACGTGGACGAAAGACACCAGATCGTCCATTGGAGCGGACGTTGCCGACCAGTAGAGCACGAGGTGGAGCACCTCTCCCGGGTGCGCGGACGCCGGTGATAGGTCGTAGCCGATGAGCGTCGGCCCTCCCGCAAACTCAGTTCTTGCCGGATGCTGCGGTACCGGACCCGGCGTGCCCGCGGGTACCTGGAAGACGACTGCGTACGCGTATCCATCCGGATGCATGATCGCGTCAAGTTCGCGGCCGCTCGGGTACGCGGACTTGAGGCGGGGCAGGCTCTGGTGATCGGCGACGGTGACCACGCCGTAGTCCACGGGGCGGGTCGGGTGGTCCACGTAGGGCAGGCAGGGGTGTGCGTCCAGGACGGAAACCAGGTTTTTTCCGAAAAACCTGGTTTCTGCTCCGGTGGAGCGGATGCTACCTTCCAGTAGAAGGTCGTACACAGGCTCGATGAACGGGTCGGAGGCCGGAGTCAGGTAGACCTGATCTGTCTGCGCCAGCTCAAGCGCGCGGTCGGCCAGGAGCCTGGGGCCCATGCTCAGGGCGTCGAACAGGCGAGGGTCTGTCGCCCAGTGGGCGAAGTAGTCGTAAATCGCCTCGGCCTGGCTCAACACCAACCCGGCGGCCAGCAGGACCCCCGCGCCTTGCTGGACGAGGCGTGCGTGCTGGCCGCGTTCGCCGTGGCTGTGGACCAACCTCGGGATCTGTTCTTTCCATAGCCACGCCATACCCAACGCGACCAGCGCGGCCAGGGCGGGGGCAGCCCCCAGCATGCGGTTGGAGGCGGGCGCCTGGTCGGAAAGGGCGGAGGGTAGGAGCATGGTGCCCAGCCACAGCACAAGCAACTGGCTCGAAGGCGATCTGCGGATCCTTGCCAGGGCTACGCCGACGCCGAGCCAGCACAACAGCGAGAGGAATAGGTCCAGCATGGGCCGGCCTACCAGGTTTCGGCCTGGCATAACGTCGCCGCGCAGGCTGATGCCTCCCAAGACGCGCCCGTAGTTCTTGAGCACGTTGACCAGCACCTCGAGCGGTGCGCCTGACAGGATGCCTGACGAACATTCCCGCATGTGGAGCACGTATACCTCAGGATCCTGGATGTACACCAGGGCGAGGGGCACGAGAACCAGGATACAGGTCGCCACGATGATGCCCACCCTCACGGCGGTTCGCCTTCGGCCACCGCCTGTCCGGTTTGCCTGCAAGATGCGCAGTAGCCCGAAGACGCCGACCAAGATGGGGAGCACCCGGGTGGACTCGTAGGTGTACTGGCTGAGGCCCAGGGCCACGCCTGCTCCAACCGCCCAGGAGATGCCCGACAAGGCGGATCGTTCAATCCGGGGGCGTCCGTCCGTGCGTTCGTTGGCAAGCGCCTTCCACACGAGCCACATGGTGATGACTACGAATGCCGGGGCCAGGGCGTATTGGTTGCCCATGCGGCTGGCGTAGATGTGCGCGAACAGGCCGCCCAGGACGCTCGTGGCGATGAGGGCCATCCAACGAGCCGTCTCCTCGCCGTGTTCCTCTCTCCATATCGTGGCCAGTGCCGGGTACATGATACCCACGGTGATCATCCCCACGAGACACGATGCGATCCGCGACGAGTAGGCCGCGGGCAGCCCTAGCAACTGGACAAACGCCGCTAGGTAGACCTGCATGGGCGAGTCGCCCACGCCCAGGCCGGGCCTCGCGATCGGGATGAAGTTGATGCCTCGCACGACGTCGCGGGCGCGCTGTGAGAACCACGCCTCGTCTACCCACAGGGTGTGTGGAATCTGCGTGATTCGCCAGGGGCGAACCAGGCAAGCGACGATGAGCACGAGCCCGAATAGGATGTCGGGTGTTGTAGGGGCGCGGTTTCCGCGCCCTTTGATATTCATGAGCAATCGCATCATTGCATCCCCTGTACCATGACCGTGCCCAGCGGAACCGTGTCGCTTCCGGCCGCACGGATCAGGCGGGCACCTGTCGCGTCGTAAAGACCGGCGGCCAGGGTGTACGTCCCGGCCTGTGCGTCCGGTGGGACGTTGAGCACGTGCCGGTCCAGGACGTACTCGCCCGGCAGCCAACCGGTGGTGGGGCGGGTCCACCCGGCGGGGATACCGTCGGACTGGGCGACAAGCGCGCCGCCGGGTGCTGTCAGGTGCAAGAACACGCGGTACGACGTGTGCGTCTCCGCCTCCGCGCGCCACACGAGCGTCACTGTGAGCGGCGTGCCGGGTGCGAGGTCGCCGGTTGCCGGTTCCAGCCTGGCCCCCACGAGCGTGGCGATGTCGCCCGCGCCATCCGCGCGGGTCAGGCGAGCGTCCGCGGCCACGTCCACAGGTGGGGCCGCGAAGTCGTGGACGGGGGCGGTGACGTGCAGGCCCGGTGGCAAATCGATGGACTGGCCTGTCGGCAGCAGCGTGATGCGCCAGGTGTAGTCGCCGTCTTCCAGGCTGGCAGGTAGGTATTGCGAGTGTTGGCCGCGCCACACGTCGCCCGCTTGCCACGTGGATGTGGGATGTGGTTCGTTCGTGGGCGGCAGGTCAAAGGTGAGCGCCGGAGCGCTATCCGGCGCGCTGCCCGCGGCGCGAAGTCCCAGGCGCACGGACAGGTCCGGCTCACGCTCGAGGGAGCCGTTGGCCAGCCAGAAGAGGCTGAGCGTGAAGGGGTCCCCTGGAGCGGCCTCGGTGCGGTCCAGGTCGAAGCCCAGCAACGTCAGCGGTCCCAGATCGGCCTTGACCGGATACTGCGTCGCGATCTTGGCCGGGTCTGGACTGCGCTCAGGCCGGGTCACGGTGATTGTGCCCATCGTCAGTGCCGGTTGTCCGGGCCGGCCATCGGCCTCCAGAACGCGCAGGGCGGTCAACGTCTCTCGCTCGAAAACCGCCAGGCTGAGTTCGTAGACTCCGGGTGGGGTGCCTGGCTCGGTCTCGACCCTGTGGGTGTCCTGGACGTACGAGCCGACGGGCCAGGCGTACGTCGCGGGTGGCTCCCGAAAGCTGCGCGGGGGCAGCGTGTCCTTGGGATTCCAGCGCAGCCCTGCGGGCCCGATGAGCACGATGGCGCGGCTGTAGTGGCCCGCCGGCGGCTCCCAGGGTGTCCAGAACAGATCCAGGACCAGATCGTCACCGGATGGGACCGTCGCTTGCTCCTGGTTGAAGCCCAGCAGCGTCAGCCCGCCCTCGAAAGGCACGTTCATCGCCACATCCAGGTTGGGCAGGGTGTCTCCCTGGAGGCCGGGCCGGCGCAGGGGCGTGCTCGCGTGCTGGAGCAGCATGGCGGTGCCCAGGATTGCCAGGCCCCACGCGGCCCAGGCCCACGACACGGGCCGACCGTCCACGGTTGGAGGTCCGAATGCGGCCACCCGCCGGTTGCCTGGCCTGGCGACTGGCCAGAGGAGAGATCCCGCGACCAATATCAGGCACGCCAGCGAGGCCCAGTCGGCAGCGCGGCGCAGCGGGGTTTCGCCGAAGCGGATGGACACGCGGTGCTGCCCCTCCGGCACGGGGAAGGTGATGCGCCCGTAGGGCTCGTCGGGCGTGACCGGGACGGCCGCACCGTCCACGCTGACGCGCCAGCCCGGGTAATCGAAGCCGTTGTAGACCGCGGTGAAGGGCTGCGGTGCCTCGATGACCAGTTCCGCCCCCACGGCGCGGCGGTAATGACGTGTGATCGTGGTCCCGGAAGGCACGCTGGATGGGTCCAGCGCCGCGATTGGCGGTTCCTCGGGGATCGCGGCCACGGTTCGGGGCAGGTATTCGCCCTTGGCCGTCGTGCCGACCGTGTGCGTGATCTGCTCGAAGTGGGCGATGTCGGCGGCGGTGGGCGATCCCATGTCTGGGCAGTAGCGCGGTTCGAGCCAGAAGAGAGCTCCGCCGGCGATGAGGGCGATGGCCACTGCCAGCGGGACCGAACCGCGCCAGCCCCGGGGCAGGAGTTCCGCCGCCGCAGCGACCAGCATGGCCAGGCACAGGGCCGCCGGGCCCAGGAGACGCCAGGGGAACTGGACGTATTCCAGCAGCGGCAGGCTGTCCCACACGACGCGGCTGCTGGGCATGGTCAGCCAGGCGTAGCCTACGAGCGTGGCAGCGAAGAAGGCGACCTGCAAGCGCCGGGGCCGGTCGCGGAAGCGCCACAGACCGATGAGCGCGGGCAACCCCATCAGGACGGGTATCAGGCCCAGCGCGCGGGGTGGCGAGGGGTTCAGCAGGTCTGGGTGAACCACGCGCGGCCCGGCCAGGAGTTCGCTGGGGCGGATGAAGTTGTTCCAATAGACGAAGATGGGCGGCACGAGCAGCCGGTCGCTGTGGACGTACGCGCGTTCGACCAGCGCCGGCAGCCAGAAGAAGGCGGCCAGCCCCATCCCCAGGAGCAGGGCCGCGCACGTGAGGGCCAGGTGGCGGCGGCGCGATGGGGCGGACATTGAACTTGCGTCCGCGGACGTTGGACCTGCGTCCGTGGACTTTGAGCCTGCCGGACCGCCGCCATCCTGGCGGCACGACTGTGCCGGGGGGAGCGCGAAAGCGGTCGCCAGGCCGTACGCGGCCAGGAGCGGGCTGAAGATGAGCGCGAAGACGTTGTGGGTCAGCAGCACGGCGGCGTAGGCCAGTGCCGTGGCGGCCACGTAGCGCCGGTCGCCCCGGCGGGCCAGCCGTCCCATCGCCCACAGCGCCAGGGGTAGGAAGACCCAGGCGACGGTCTCCGCCAGGTTTCCCCGGAAGTAGGCGTCGTAGGCCAGGTAGGGGGCGTAGGCGTAGGCCACGGCCGCGATGAGCGCGCTGCGGCGTGAGAAATGGTCCCTTGCCAGCAGGTAGGCGGCCAGCCCGGCCGCGAGCGTGGCCAGCGCGAAGGTCGCGATGAGCGCGTGTTGCAGGCCCAGCCCGACCAGGCTGAGGGCGTCGGCCACGTAGTACGAAAGCGGCGCGTAGAAGTTGAAGAAGGGGTAGCCGTAGCCCAGGGCCATGTCGGGTGCCCAACGGCTGTACAGGACGCCCCGACGGACGAGCGCGTCGAGCTGAACGAGCCGCAGCAGGTGGAAGGCGAAATCGTCGGAACAGACGGCCTCCAGCCGGAACCAGGGCCGGATCGCCGCCAGGCACAGGGCCACAGCGCCGATCGGTGCGGCGAGGGTCCTTCCCAGCTGGCGGAGCCGATCTGTGAAGGCAGGCTTATCGGACCGCGAGCATCCGTGCTCGCCTTTCTGGCAGTCGGATGTCTTCAATGTGCTCATTCCACCTGGATCGGCGTGGGCAACAAGATGCGGTCGCTCACGCGAGTGCCATCCCGGTCGAGCGCGGGGAGCCGTTCCCCGCTGGCCGGATCGTACATACCGACTTCCAACACGTACTCGCCCGGCGACGCGTCCGGGGCGAGGGTGAGGGTGTGTTCGTCGCGCAGCACCTCGCCGGGCAGCCAGCCGGTGGTGGGGCGGGAACCGGCGACGGGCACGCGGTCGCTCTGGGCCTGGATACGCTGGGTGGGGTCGAGGAAGTGGGCGAAGACGACCAGGCCGGCGGCGGGCATTGATCCCGACGCTCCGCGGTCGACGTCGGCTGCGTCCGGTGCGCTGGCCTCGGCGCGCCAGTGGAGGGTGAGGGTGAAGGTCTGGCCGGGGGCCAGCCGTGTGTCGCTCAGGTCGTAGCCCAGGAGCGTGGCCTGGCCGTCGAGTGTGGCCGACAGCGGATACTGGGCCGCGGGCGAGTCGAAGGTTCGCTCGGGCGCGTGGACGCGGACGTCGATGAGTGAGGCGGCGGGTGCCAGCGGCAGGCCGGATGGGTCAAGCAGTTCCATGCGCAGGGAGTAGGTGCCGTCGGGCGTGGCGGCGGGGACGAGGAAGCGGTGGCCGTCGCGGAAGACGTCGCCGGGAAGCCAGGCGGAGGTGGGATAGAGGGTTGGAGGTTGGATGTTGGAGAATGGAAGGCCGGGCGCTTGGGTGACCTCCGTGCCGTCATGAGCGGCGAGGAAGAGGTGGACCGAGTAGTCGCCGGCGGGCGCGTCTGTGGCCTGCCAGAACAGGGTGAGGGGGAGCAGGTCGCCGGCGTTGGCTTCTGTGGGCGGTGGATCGAGGCCCAGGAGGCGCAGCCCTCCGCCCAGGTCGGTCTGAGCAGTACGGGCGACGTCCAGCCTGTCAGGGTCGGGGGAATGGGACGGGCGGGTCACCTGGACGGAGGCGAGCGAATAGGTGGTGCCAACAGGGACGCCGCTGGCGTCGCGCACATCGAGGCTCTGGCCGGTGCGCACGTCGTAGACGCCGGCCAGGAGCGTGTACTCGCCGGGCGGCGTGCCCGGCCAGATGTCCATCTCTTGCACGTCGCGGGCGTAGCTATCTGTCTGCCAGCCGCTGCTGTCGTGACCGGCGTCAACCTGGCCGTAGCGCTGCCCCTCGTCGTCCACGAGCTGCAGTGAGATGATGTGATCGCCGTCGAGCGGGCGCACGGCGCGCCAGTACAGGATCACCTCAAGCATTTCGTCGGCGCGGAGCACG
The DNA here is from genome assembly GCA_964649415.1 of uncultured Anaerolineales bacterium. Classification (GTDB taxonomy): domain Bacteria; phylum Chloroflexota; class Anaerolineae; order B4-G1; family B4-G1; genus CAZYSK01. Next base: position 11,667 of record CAZYSK010000083.1, on the reverse strand, counting down.
AACGCCCGCCTGGGCACTCCCAGGACGGGGGAGGATGGCAGATCGTAGCCGATCAGGGCCAGTTGGCCGCCGAAGTCCACCTGCAGAGGCTGCTGGGCGCTGGAGAGGGAGCCGTCGGGCCGAAGCGCCGAGCGGCGGAAGAGCGTCTCGGTGCGGTCAACCACGCCGAGCTTGAACGCCAGCAGCAGCAGGCCCAGGATGAGCAGCACCCACCGCCCCTCCGCCCTCCCGACGCCCTGGACCGCGGGCATCCCTGCCCGCTCTTCCTCTTGTACCCTCCCGACGCCCTGGACCGCGGGCATCCCTGCCCGCTCTTCCTCCGCTACCCTCCCGACGCCCCGGACCGCGGGCATCCCTGCCCCCTCTTCCTCCGCTACCCTCCCGACGCCCCGGACCGCGGGCATCCCTGCCCGATCTTCTTCCCCTGCCCTCCCGACGGCCCGGACCGCGGGCATCCCTGCCCGCTCTTCCTCCGCTACCCTCCCGACGCCCTGGACCGCGGGCATCCTTGCCCGCTTTTCCTTCTCCGCTCTCCACGCTCCACCCTCCAACCTCCAGCCAAGCGTCGCGAAAACAACCAGGCTCAGGGAAGAAAGCAAGGCGAAGGCTGTGCGGATAGGCGTGGAGCCGAAACGGACGGTGATCGTGTGCTTGCCGGCCGGTACCTCGAAGGTGATGAGCCCCTCGGGCTCGCTGGGCGTCGTGGGGATGGGCTCGCCGTCCACGGTGACATGCCAACCTGGGAAGTAGAATGCCAGGTAGCGCGCCTGGAACGAGAACGGGCTCTGCAGCACGACCCGGGCCTGGTTCGGGCCATAGCCGGCCTCTATCGCGGATGCGCCCTCGGGCAAGGCACTTTCGTCGAACCGGGCGATTGGTTGGCCTCGCGCGTACTGCTGCTCCAGCGGCGATCCCTCGGGCAGGCTCTTGGTCCAGACCGGGAAGTAGGAGCCCTCCGGGTCCACGCCCACCAGTCCGGACTCCCGTTCGTAGGCGAAGACGTCGCCGATGGTGGGGTGGGCGTCGGCGGCGCAGTAGCCGTAGGGCGGGTAGGTGGCCGGGAGGGCGGACAGGATCAGCAAAGCGACGAGACTGGCGACCACGACGAGTGGCAGGACGCGGGAGATGCGGGACGTGGCGCGCGTTGCACCGTGTGTGAAGTCGGCATCGCCCGGCACGGCGGCGCCGGCGAGCAGGGCGACGGGAAGCGCTGCGCGTCCCACGAAGCGCCACGGAAACTGCACGAACGGCAGGAGAGGCACGTGCTCCCAGAACCACAGCGAGGCACGCGTGCTCATCCAGATCATTAGGACGGTGGAGAGGGCAAGGAATATGTGGATCCGCGTGTCTATACCGGATCCCGCACGCCGCCCCCGTTGGCGCGCGCGGATGAGGCCCGCCACGAGTCCAATCCCGGCCAGGATTGTCTGCACCAGCCCTAGATGCACGTCTATGGGCGGGTTCATCAGTGCGGTGTCCGCTGCTGCCGGCGGCGCGAATACCTCGGCCAGGGAGATGAAGTTGTAGTGGAAGTTGTTGTTGCGCGTGCTGTAGGACCTGTAGAGCTGAACGTAGTCCTTCTCCAGCAGCGCGGGGGCCCAGAAGAACGCGGCCAGCCCCAGCCCTAGCGCCAGCGCTGCGAGAGCCATCGCCCAGTGTGTCTCCTGGCGATGAACCCACCATAGCACGGCTAGGTACGCCAGGAGGAAGGGCGTGAAGAGCAGGCTGGATATATTGTGCGTCAGGTAGAGAAGGGCCAGCGAGGTCACACTGGCGACGAACCAGCGTCGCCTGCCCGTGAGCAGCAGTCGCCGGAAGGCCCACAGGATGAGCGGAAGGAGCGCCATCGCCAGCGATTCGGGGGCGTTGGCGCGCTGCAGGGCGTCGAGGAACTGGTAGGGCGCGTACGCGTAGGCGACGGCGGCGACGAAGCCCGCCTGTGGGCCGAACAGGTCGCGGGCCAGCAGGTAGGCGCCGAGGGCGGAGCCGGCGATGCCCAGGACGTAGACCAGGTTCAAGGCCACCGGGAGGCCCATCCCGGCCAGGTAGAGCGCCAGAGCCAGGTAGTAGGATACCGGGGCCCGGTAATTGAAGAACGGGTAGCCGTAGCCGAAGGCCAGGTCCGGCAGATAGCGCGAGAACAGCATGCCGTCACCCCTACAAAGGCGCCATTCTGATGGCGCGCCGTCCTTCAGTGCGTGGCGCATCGCCACGACGCGGAAGTAGTGCAGCGGTCCATCGTGCGTGCACGGCGCGTCGGTGCGCAGAAGCGGGGTGAGGGCCACCAGACACAGCAGGCAAACGACCACCGGCCAATGGCCAATCATCGCTACCCATCTCCCCTGCCTGCGGACTGTGGCGCTCAATGTGCTCATTCCACCTGGATCGGCGTGGGCAACAAGATGCGGTCGTCCACGCGGGTGCCGTCCCGGTCGATCACGGGGAGCCGTTCCCCACTCGCCGGATCGTACATGCCCACTTCCAACACGTACTCGCCCGGCGACGCATCGGGGACGAGGGTGAGGGTGTGTTCGTCGCGCAGCACCTCGCCGGGCAGCCAGCCGGTGGTGGGGCGGGAACCTGCGACGGGCACGCGGTCGCTCTGGGCCTGGATGCGCTGGGCGGGGTCGAGGAGGTGGGCGAAGACGACCATGTTGGTGGGGGCGGTGGCCTCGGCACGCCAGTGGAGGGTGAGGGTGAAGGTCTGGCCGGGGGCCAGCCGTGTGTCGCTCAGGTCGTAGCCCAGGAGCGTGGCCTGGCCGTCGAGTGTGGCCGACAGCGGATACTGGGCCGCGGGCGAGTCGAAGGTTCGCTCGGGCGCGTGGACGCGGACGTCGATGAGTGAGGCGGCGGGTGCCAGCGGCAGGCCGGATGGGTCAAGCAGTTCCATGCGCAGGGAGTAGGTGCCGTCGGGCGTGGCGGCGGGGACGAGGAAGCGGTGGCCGTCGCGGAAGACGTCGCCGGGGAGCCAGGCGGAGGTGGGAATGCCGGCAGGATGCCGGCGGTCCGTTGGAGGTTGGAGGCCGGGCGCTTGGGTGACCTCCGTGCCGTCGGGGGCGGCGAGGAAGAGGCGGACGGAGTAGTCGTCGGCGGGCGCGTCTGTGGCCTGCCAGAACAGGGTGAGGGGGAGCAGGTCGCCAGCGTTGGCTTTGGTGGGCGGTGGATCGAGGCCCAGGAGGCGCAGCCCTCCGCCCAGGTCGGCCTGGATGGGATGGGCGATGTCCAGGCTGTCGGGGTCGGGGGGATGAGATGGGCGGGTCACCTGGACGGAGGCGAGCGAATAGGTGGTGCCGATGGGGACGCCGCTGGCGTCGCGCACGTCGAGGCTCTGGCCGGTGCGCACGTCGTAGACGCTGGCCAGGAGCGTGTACGCGCCGGGCGGCGTGCCCGGCCAGACCGCCAGCCGGTGGACGTCGCGCGCGTAGGTGGCCGTGTCCCAGCGCGACGTGGGGTAGCCTGCCGGGTGCTGGCTGTCTTCCTGGCCGTGGCGCCAGCCTTCCTCGTCTACCAAGTGGGCGGCGATGCTGTAGTCCCCGTCGAGCGGCTGCAGGGCGCGCCAGTACAGGGCCAGTTCGACCAGTCCGTCCCCCTTGACGGTGCACGTATCCTGCGATTCACCCCGGCCGGGCGATGCGTCGAGGTCGTAGCCCATCAGCGACATCTGGCCGTCGAAGTTGACTCGCAGTGGAACCTGGACGCCCTCGACGCTCTCGCCATCGAAGCGGGAGCGGCGGAACACGCTTTCGTGCTGATCCAGGTAGCCGGCCTTGAAGCCGAAGAGAATCACGGCGATGAGGGCGGCGGGGAGGAGAGAGGAGACTGGAGGTTGGAGAACGAAACCGGGTTTTTTCCGGAAAACCCGGTTTCTGGGGAGGTTGGCTGGGCAGAACAGGGCGGTGATGAGCAGAGCGGCCAGGCTGGCGATGGATGCGAGGGATGCCCAGCGGCGCAGGGGCGTGTCGCCGAAGCGGATGCTCAGATGGTGGTGACCGGCGGGCACGTCGGCCCCGACCAGGCCGTGCTCGCCCACCGGCCGCAGTTCCAGCCGCTGGCCGTCCAGCCAGCCCCACCAACCGGGGAAGAAGTACCAGTTGAAGACGACCGTGAAGCTGGACGGCGCGTCCAGCACCAGGTCGGCGCGCGTCAGGTCGTAGTCCGCCTCCAAGACCTCGGCGCCGGCGGGAAGGCTGCTGGGATCCAGGCGCGGGATGACCGCCTCTGGACCGGCCTCCTGGTACGCCGGCACGAGGCTATCTGCCGGCGGCAGGCGTTGTACCCAGACGGGCAGGTAATCGCCGGCCGAGGTGGTGCCCAGCGCGCCCGTGTCCTGCTCGAAGGCAATCAGGCCGGACGGCGTGGGGTCCGCCTGCGGCGGGTAGAAGTGCGGGAACAGCCAGGTTAAAGCGAATATGGTGATCAGCGCCCCGGTGGCGGGCAGGCGGACGCGATCCGCGCCGGGCAGGCTGGCGGCCCCCGCCCCGGCCAGGATAGCCAGGAATAGCCCCGCGGGTCCCAGGAAGCGCCAGGGAAACTGGACGAAGCGCAGGAGGGGCACCCGCTCCCATACGCCGACCGAGCACGGCAGCATCAGCACGGTGAACGCGAGCAGTCCCAGGCTGAGCAGCGCGAGGTGCAGGCGGGCCTCCCGGCCCGGGGTGCGGCGCAGGCTGAGCAGCGCGAAGACGGCCAGCGCCAACTGGGGCCAGCCGATGCTGCGCGGGATCGGCGGGTTGATGAGCGCCGGGTCCATCGCCCGGGGCGCGGCGAGCAGTTGGGCCAGGCTGGTGAAGTTGTTGTGGTAGTCCAGGTCGGCCGGCGCGTAGAGTTGATGGATCTGGACGTAATCCATCTCGAGCAGCGCCGGGACCCAGAAGAAAGCGGTCAATCCCAGCCCCAGTGCCAGCGCTCCGCCCAGCAGCAGCGCGCGCCGGCGACCTCGACCGTGGAACCCCCAGAGAAAGACGGCGTACAGGACGAGGATGGGCGTGGACACCAGCGCCAGGATGTTGTGCGTCAGCATCAGCGCCGCGTAGAACAGGCTGGTGAGCAGCAGATTCGTGCCGGCGTGGCCGCCCTTGGACCGCCGCCATCCTCGCGGCACGACTGTGCCGGACCGCTGCGACCCCGGTGGCAAGGCCCCGCCGGACCGCCGCCATCTTGGCGGCAAGATTGTGCGTCTCAGAGCCCACAACGTGAAGGGCAGCCATGCCAGTCCCCACGCCTCCGCCAGCGCGCCCCGGTGCACCACGTTGTACAGGTTGTAGGGAGCGTAGACGTAGGCCAGGGCGGCGATGAACCCGGCCTGAGGGCCGAACAGGTCGCGCGCGCACAGGTAGGCGCCGATGCAAGCGGCGAAGGTCGCCAGCACGAAGGCCGCCAGGAGCGCGTTCTGCGTGCTCAGGCCGAGCAGGTGCAGCGGTTCCGCCAGGTAGTAGCTCAGCGGGGCGTAGTAGTTGAACAGCGGGAAGCCATAGCCCAGGCCCATGTCCGGCGCCCAGCGCGGGTAGAGCGTGCCCTGACGCAGCGCGGCGCCCAGGGCGCGGTCAAGCTGGCCCAGGCGGTGGAAGTGCAACAGCCCGTCGGCGCTCCACGGCAGCGCGCCCTTCAGGAGCGGCTGGACCGCCGGCAGTGCCGCCACGAGCAGCAGCAGCCAACCGGCCAGCGGCCGCAGTCGAGCAGCCCAATGTGACCTGGCCACAGATTCCCTCATCGGCAAGTCCACCAATCTACCAATCTACCAATTTACCAATTTGCCAATCTACCAACCTACCAGTCTACCAACCTACCAACCTACCAATCTACCAAGGTTCACGGGACCAACGTCGCCACGGGCGCTGCGTCCTCTGCGCAGCGGTGGCCGTCCATGAATGCAGGGGACCGTCCGGTGTCATCGTACAGGCCGACCTGCACCGTGTACGGTCCGGCCTCGGTGGGTGAACTGGCCCCAGGCAGTGCGAAGTGGCGTATGTCGTGGACGCGGTCGCCGGGCTGCCAGATCCACATCGGCACCATCCCGCCCAACGCCGGGCCGTCTGCCTGCGCGACTACGTTGCCGCTGGCGTCGCGCACGTGGACGAATACGTCCAAGTCCCCCGCCCTCGGCGCGTACCACGTGAGGGCGAGTGCCCACCGTCCGTCCGGCAGTTCCCGGACCGACGCAGACTCGATCACCGGCCCGCCTTCGAAACGGACCAGCGGCTCCTCGGTGGATGCAGGGCTGTCTGGCGCGACCGTCCCGACCTGATTCAGCACGAATCGCTCGCCCTCGTACCGCGCCAGCCAGACCGTGCGGTGTTCCGTGGCAAACTGGCGCATCTGCTCCCAATCGAGTCCCTGGCCCTGCGATCCGAACACCTGCTCTGTGTCCTGAAGGACCGGCGTGAACCTCACCGTGTCCGATGGCCGCCATCCCTGGTTCACCTCGATGAATTCCCCCGTGCCCGAGTACCAGGGGACGAAAATGACGTTTTCCTGAACCAGCGCGTATGTCTTCTCCCGCCACGCCAGCGCGTCTGGGACGTTCACGAAACCCAGTGGCGCGTTGTCCGCGTCCGCCGCTGCCTCCAGGACTTCCTGGTACACGTGGTTGAGCGACGTGAACAGCGCACGCTGCCGGGCCAGGAAGGCGCTGTTCTGCACCACGATGGCTGCGGCCAGCAGCCCCCACACCAGGTGTCGCAGCGTTGCCCGGCGCGCCAGCCGGCCCAGCTCGAAGATGATGTAGGCCCACAGCATCACGACGCCGGCCGACGACAGGGCGTGCAGGCGCGGCGAGATGTACAGGTAGTTGAACCGAAGCGACACGGCCGCCGGCACGGCCCCGCATGCCCACCACCACAGGGCACACGCGACATAGCGCCAGTCCCGGCTTCGGCGCGTCAGCCCGGCCAGCAGGAGACCCAGACCTGCCGTGGCGATCTTGACCAGTGTCAGGTCGTGGGCGCCATGGTGGTTGACCAGCCAGCCGATCACCGGGGCCACCGGGTACACCAGCCCGTGCAGGAAATATACCGTGCTCTGGGGCCACTCGCGGAGCCCGGCCAGTTGCATGTCTCCCACGCCCGGCACGTAGCTGCGCACCAGTACGCCCCCGACGTTGAGCAGCACGCCCAGGATGACGCCTGCCAGCGCGGTCCGCTTCGCGCGCCATCGGAACGGCGTCCCTTGAGGGGGGATGACGCTCCGGATGATCACCCAGCCACCGACGATGACGCTGCATATCGGGCCGCTCTCGTGGGCGAAGGGGGCCAGCGCCGTCGCCAAGAGGCTCAGCCCCCACCACGCGGCCCTGGACGCACCACCATCAGAAGACCCTAAAGGTTTTCTGAAACCTTTAGGGTCTGCCGCGGACGCATGGTCAGTGTCCGCACTGTCCCGCTCGGCCCTGAGCGCGCCGTACGCGGCCACCAGCGTCAACGCGATCACCATGGGGTGGGAGAGCGCCGTAATCCACGGCACCGCCAGGTAGACGAAGGGGAACACGACGGACAGCATCGCCGCCAGCACGGCCTGTACGGAGCCCTTGCCGCAGAGCTTGACCAGTTGCATGATCAGCACGGCGTTCAGCCAGTGGATCGCCAGGTTCACCGAGCGCAGCACGACCTGGCGCGTTCCCAGGGGGAAGAGATCGCCCAGTTTGTACACCGTGAACGCCAGCGGGCGGTAGTAGGCGTTTTCGCTCGAGTGGGCCCAGATGTCCGGCCAGCCGTGGAGGTTCAGCCACGTCATGATGGGCAAATCGTCGAAGAAGAAGGGCAGTTGCAAGGAGAACCCATAGCACACGGCTACCAGCAGGCCGCTGGCGACGACTCCCACCCAGGTATGATACTGCTTCCACCAGAGGCGACGTTTCTCCGGATCCCCCTGTAGTGGAATGGCGACGCGGCTCACCCTTCCTCTCCGACTTCCCGGTCCGAGGCCTCGAACACGTGGCGCACCGCGTAGATGGGCTTGCCCTGCGCTTCGTGGTACGTGCGGGTCATGATCTCGCCCAGCAGTCCCATCATCAGGAACTGAGCGCCCAGCACGATCAGCAGCACGGAAAGCGTCAGCCACGGGCTGGTGCCGATGGTGTAAGCCCGGTATCCCTCCGGTCCATAGAGCAGGCCGTTGACGGCCTTCGCGCCCAAGAGATATAGGAGGATCGCGCCACCTAGCCCGCTGCTCGCCATGCCCACCGTGCCAAAGAGCTGCATCGGGCGGCTGGAATAGCTGAGCAGGAAAGATACCGTGATCAGGTCGAGGATCACGCGCGGGGTGCGCGAGAGCGCGCCGTACTTGGAACGCCCGGCCTTGCGTGGCCGGTCCTTGACCGGCACCTCGGCCACGCGCGCGCCGATCAGGCTCGCCATCTCCGGGAGGAAGCGATGCAGTTCGCCATAGAGGTTGATCTGCTTGACCAGGTCGCGGCGGTAAGCCTTGAGCGAGCAGCCCCGGTCGTGCAGGCGTACGTCGCTGGCGTTGGCGATGAGCCAGTTGGCGATCATCGACGGCAGCTTGCGCGTCAGGAAGGGCTCCTTGCGGTTCTGCCGCCACCCACTCACCATGTCGTAGTCCCCTTCCGCCATCTTCTCCAGCAGGCGCGGGATGTCGGCCGGGTCGTTCTGGCCGTCGGCGTCCAGCGTGACGATGATCTCGCCCTGGGCGTAGTCGAATCCGGCCGAGAAGCCCGCGGTCTGGCCGAAGTTGCGGCGAAACTGGATGATGCGCAGGCGGGGCTCCTGCTCCTGCAGGCGACGCAGGACGGCCAGGCTGTCGTCGGAACTGCCGTCATCGACGGCGATGATCTCGTAGCTGCGGCCCAGCGGCCGTAGCGCGGCTGTAAGTTCCGGTATCAAGCTGGGCAGGGAGCCGGCCTCATTATACACCGGCAGCACGATGGATAGGTCTAGGGAGGGGTTGCTTGTCTTCATTGGGTACCAACACCGAGCTCTATGACGCACCACGCATTGAGTTCGTAGTGAGGCACGCAGGTCTGCCGGAGTGCCGTGACGCACCACCGGATGCCTACATGCGCCGCGTGCCTGCATCCGCCATTATATCACACCACCCTAACCGGTCAACGTGTTGCACACCCCACCAACCTACCAGTCTACCAATTTACCAACCTACCAATGTACCACCCTACCACCCTACCACCCCATCACCCTAACGGGTCAACGTGCCGCCGGACCGCGCAGCAGCGCCTCGATCTCCCCGAAGTCCGTCCGTGAGGTGACGTCGAGGCTCACGGGGGCTACGGAGACCACGTGGTCCACCGCCAGGGCGTAGATGTCGGAGTCGCGCTCGGTCCGCTCGGGATGCGGGAGAGGCTCGTAGTCCAGGACGCCGTCCCCGAGGCCGGCAGTATGCTCAGAGCCTGCCATATCTTCCGGGCCGGTCCCCTGCGACGGGCTCGGGACGTCGACGAAGTATGCCTGGCGCGACACGCGCGTCAAGCGCCAGGGCGTGTCCGGCGTGGCGTCGGCGGGTATGTCGATCTTGAGCACGTCCACGTCGAAGGGCAGCGTCACATGCAACACCCACCGGGCGAACTGGCGCGTGAAGTGGATTGCGGCGTCGAAGTCCACGTCATCAGTGGGGTGGACGTGCGTCTCCTTGGGTGTCTGGAGCGAGACGGCCAGGCTGGGGATCCCGAGCGCGGCCCCCTGGAGCGCCGCGCCGACCGTGCCCGAGATCGTCACGTCGCTGCCCAGGTTCTCGCCGTAGTTGATGCCGGAGATGAGCAGCGCGGGCCGGCGCGGAGCCAGCTTGAGCGTGCCGTACAGCGCGGCCACGGCCGGGGGTGCGTCCACCTGGTAGGCCGTGACTGCCGGATATCCGTCCAGTGCCACGGCGCGGTGGGGGACGTATGCCTGCGGCCCCAGTGGCACGCTCCGGCTTGCGCCCGACGACTGCCGTGCCGGCGCGACGACGAGGACCTCGCCCAGCGGCTGCGCCGCGCGCACCGTGGCCCGCAGCCCGGGCGACGCGATGCCGTCGTCGTTGGTGACCAGGATCAGCGGGGCCTGCGTTGTGGGGTCGGGATTTGCTGGGTGTGCTGATGGTCGATGCATTGTGGACGCTGCTGTTGTCGGTCCATCGTGATGTCTGACTCGTGTTCGTATTGGGCGCGATCTTCCTGGATGATACGAGGCTGTTCCAAGAGACCTGTCAACCGCCGATAGGCCTCTGGCCCCACGGTGCGATACAGCCGGGCCTTTGAGATCTCTGTCTCACTGTGGGTCAGCGTACGCTCGATCTCGTCGGGATAGTCCGCGTAGTAGCGCAGAGCTGTGCGTACCTGGTCCAGCGATAGCCGCGGAAGCATTTCGCTGGCGATTTCCTGGGGACTGTAGCCTGCCTGGGAATAGCCGACGACGACATAGACGTCAATGGCCGTGCCCTCGATGCCAACGCGCCAGCCCCCCGGCCCCTGGCGCCATTCCAGGCCGTGGTACTGATCCAAGCCCAGGTGCTGCCTGAGCCAGTTCTCAGCCAGCGTGCTCGGCGACTGGCGGCTGCGCTCAGCCCGGCGCTGCAGAGCTACGTACACGTGTTCGGATACACTGATTGCACGTTTCATACCCCTTGCCCGTATACTTTGTATCCTGCCGTTCGGCATTTTGCCAAGTTGTCAAGTCAGAGTTCACGCGGACATCAGCCGGTGCCCGACCGTCTGTCTGATCGTCTGCGGTCGACATCGGCACTGGCAGCATCTGTTGTCTACTCAGCGTATACGTAAGTATAACATCTCTGGGTATACCAGTCAACGTTAGAAGCCGCGCAATCGCACACCGTTCTTTAGGCCAGTCTGTCGCGTTGTGCTTGTACCTGTACTGTGCTACGGCTCACCCGAACCCGGCGAGCACACGACCATGTTCTCTCCCGTGTAATCGGTGTGGACCTCGTACGTCTCTTCCCCGGCTCGCAGGGTGAAGCGGTAGCCGGGCGTGATGACCTGGGCGTACATCATGCCTGGCTCGGGACAGCCCAGGCTGGCGTCCGGCCAATCGACTTCCTCGGCTGAGAGGATAGTCACCTCGTCTGGCGAGATGCCTAGTTCTGCCGCCAGGTAGGCCGCGGCATCGGTGGCCACGGTCTGCCCCGGCCGGACGGGCAGAGGCGAGATCGGGCTCAGCCCCGGTTGGGCCAGGGGGCTGTCATCCCGCGTGGAATGTGCCGGCGCGGGGGTGTCGGTCTCGTCCGCGGGGGTGGGTGGGGGCGGCAGGGTGCCGCTCTCGTGAGTCGGCCCGGCGGCGGGCCCGCAGGCCGCCAGCGTCAGTGCAAATGCCAGCGCCAGCGCTGGCAGGGTGATAGCAACGCTACGTGTCTTCACAACGTGCCTCCTGTAGATTGATAGTCTGATCGTGCATGTAAGACGTCGCGCGGTGGTTGCCGGTTCCACGGTTCCTGGTTGCCGGAAGAGCGAGCAAGGATGCTCACGGTCCCAGCCACGGATCGCGGCCATCTTGGCCGCATGGGGAGCGAGCAGGGATGCTCGCGGTCCCAGCCACGGATCGCGGCCATCTTGGCCGCATGGGGAGCGAGCAGGGATGCTCGCGGTCCCAGCCACGGATCGCGGCCATCTTGGCCGCATGGGGAGCGAGCAGGGATGCTCGCGGTCCCAGCCACGGATCGCGGCCATCTTGGCCGCATGGGGAGCGAGCAGGGATGCTCGCGGTCCCA
>CAZYSK010000082.1:0-25901 GCA_964649415.1 uncultured Anaerolineales bacterium | reverse complement strand
CATATGTGCCCCCAGCACAGCAATTCACCCTGTAGCCGCGATTTCCCAATCGCGCGTGCCTCGCCGCGAAACACACTCTACACAACTGCATCCGACTAGAACAGTCCGCAATCGCGGCTACCCCCTCACGTTTCCCCCCATAACAGGAATTGCCCGTCCCAGCACGTTCAATCCGAGTGTAGCACAAGACCCATAGATTGGGAAATCGCAATCTTGGGATTTGGAATTTGGGATTTGGGGCTTGGCCCTTGGGCTTTGGGGTTTGGGCTTTTGCCTTCCGTGTGATAAAATAGGCAGAGGCTAGATCGCCAACACGGGAGGTCATCCGAAGCATGCGCACACGCACGTGGGCCATCGTCATCGGGGTTAACGTCGTCATCTCCGCCCTGGTTATGCTGGCGGTCCTGTTCGTCTGGGAGCGCGCCCGCACGCCAGCTCCCCCTCCCACCACCCCAACGCCCGTCCAGCCGGCCACTGCGCAGGCCGTGAGCCCTGCCACCGTGCCGCCCGTCGCGTCCCCAACACCGTCCGGCCCGTTGATGTACACCGTCCAGGCAGGGGACACACTCCTGGCCATCGCCCGCGTGTACGGTATATCCGTCGAGGAACTGATGACCGCCAACGGGCTTGTCGACCCCAACGTGCTGCAAGTCGGCCAGGCCCTCATCATCCCGTTCCCCACCCCGACCGGCAACCCACCGGCCGAATCGTCTCCACCGGCGGAGCCCCTGCCCACTCCACTGCCGACCCTGACCCCGTCAGGGCCACCGCTGGTCGAGATCGCTCAAGTGCTGGGCTCTGGAGACCTGGTGGCCGAGGTGGTGATCGTGCGCAATCGAGGCGGTGCGATCAGCCTGGACAGGTGGACACTCTCTGACGCCGAGGGCAACACCTTCACCTTTCCGGCGCTTACCCTGTTCGCCGACACGCAGGTGAACGTGCACTCGACCACGGGCGACACCGCCCCCACCGACCTGTACTGGGACCGGACCACGCCAGCGTGGAACGGCGGCGAACTGATCACGCTGCGGGATGCGTCAGGGAACGTCGTGGACACCTACATCGTGCCCTAGTCCCCCATCGGACCGCGCGGACGCACGCTCAACTGGACCGCGGCCATCCCTGGCCGCCTCCTGCATCGGACCGCGGCCATCCCTGGCCGCTCCCCCCGCCTGGACAGCCAACCCCTAGCTTGCCCGCTCGATCCGAGCGCCCAGGCCCCGCAGCTTCTCCTCCACGTGCTCGTAGCCCCGGTCAATCTGCCGCACGTTGTGGATGACGCTGCGTCCCTCCGCGCAGAGCGCCGCGATGAGTAACGCCATGCCCGCGCGGATGTCGGGGCTTTCCACCTCGTCGCCGTGCAGCGGCGACGGGCCTTGCACGACGCACCGATGGGGGTCACAGAGGATAATGCGCGCCCCCATGGCGATCAGGTTGTCCACGAAGTACATGCGACTCTCGAACATCTTCTCGTGGATCAGCGCCGTCCCTTTAGACTGGGAGGCCAGGACGATGGCGATGCTCATCAGGTCGGCCGGGAAGCCCGGCCAGGGGGCGTCCGCGATGGAGGGAATAGCCCCGCCGATGTCCTGGACGATGCTCAGGGGTTGCTCAGCCGACACGAACACGTCATCCCCTCGCGCCTCGAAGCGCACGCCCAGCCGCTCGAACACGAAACGGACCATGCGCAGGTGCTCAGGGGCCGCGTTCTTGATCAGCAGCTCGCCGCGGGTGACCGCCGCCAGCGCGATATAGCTGCCCACCTCCATGTAATCCGGCCCGATGGTGTATTCCCCACCGCTGAGCCGCTCCACGCCGTGGATCGTGAGCGTGTTCGAGCCGATGCCCTCGATCCGTGCCCCCAGCCGGCACAGCAGGCCGCACAGGTCCTGCACGTGCGGCTCGCAGGCCGCGTTGCGTACCACCGTCGTGCCGTCGGCAAGCGACGCCGCCATGATTGCGTTCTCGGTGGCCGTGACGCTGGCCTCGTCCAGCAGGATGTCGGCGCCGCGCAGACACTTGCCCCGCAGATGGAACGTGCCGTCCGCGTCCACGTCCGCACCCAGCGCGCTCAGCGCCAGGAAGTGCGTGTCCACCCGCCTGCGCCCGATGACGTCGCCGCCAGGGCGCGGCAGTTGCACCGTGCCCGTCCGGGCAAGCATCGGCCCGGCCAACGTGATCGACCCCCGGATACGACCGAAGAGCCGTGAGCTCAGCTCAGACGTGCGGATATCGTGGGCGTGCAAGCGCCAGGCGTTGGGCGACGGTCTCTCAACAGACACGCCAACGTCGGCCAGCAGCTCGCCCATAGTCACCACGTCCCCGATAGCCGGCAGATTGTAAAGCGTGACCGGTTCGTCGGTCAATAGACAGGCGGCCAAGAGTGGCAGCGCCGCGTTCTTATTCCCGCTGGGTACCACGGTGCCAGACACGGGGTACCCGCCTTCGATGATGAATCTCTCCATTCACATCACTCCGCAGACAGGTTGAGAGGTTTGGCAGGCCATTTACCAGCGCAGCACGACGGGATCACCAGGGCGCAGCCCCAACGCCTGGGCAGCGTTGCCCTCGCGCACCGCGATCTCCAGGTGTCCCTCACTGCCCACCAGGGCCAGCGCCTCCCCGCGGGCAACCTGCGCGTAGGTGCGAAACACCCCGGACAGATCCCGTTCGGGCAACGCGACCGTCGCCTCACGCGCATTGAGACACACCTCTGCCCCGTCCCCTGCCGCCCCAAAGGCTGGCGTGAACGAGAGTTCATCCCCTCTCCACACAAGCAGCCCGATGCTGGTGATGACGTTGCCGAAATGATCGGCGTGGAGCACCTCGCCCGAGATCTGGCCTGAACCGACCTCCAGGCGCGGAGGCGGAAAGACGACCGGGTCGTGCACAGGCGGGCCTAGCGCGTTAATCGAAACACCCGCCGCCAGATGCGCACCCACAGGAGAGAAGATATCGCGCCCGTGGAACGTGTGGCTGACCTGGGGCATGTGATAGCGCGGCTCGGCGAGTTCCACCACCACCTCGACCGGTTCGCACGCCATCAGGTAGCTGAACACGCCATTGTCGGGCCCGACGAACGTGCCTGCCGGCGTGCGTACGGCAATGGGCCGCCGAGCGCTGCCCACGCCAGGGTCCACCACGACGACGTGCACGGCGTGCGCGGGAAAGAAGGGAACAGCGGTGTACAATACGTAGGCAGCCTGGCGGACATTCTGAGGCGCGATCTCGTGGGAAATGTCCACCAATTGAGCGCCGGGGACGATGCTGAGGATAACGCCCTTCATCGTGCCCACATAGCCATCGGCCGTACCGAAATCGGTTGTGAGCGTGACAAGCGGTATTTGGTCCACAGGTAGCCATTCTACAGCGAAGCGCCGAAGTCGTCAAGCCAAGTGTCAGCGGACCGCGGCCATCTTGGCCGCATGCCAACGGACCGCGGCCATCCTGGCCGCATACCAGCGCCCCTCCCCAACCCGGCCGCACACCAACGGACCGCGCGGACGCACGATCAACGTCCGCCCCATCCTGCCCCCCCCTTGACAAATCCACCCACCCGATGTATAATTTTCGTAACTTTCGGAATATTCGGCAGTTTTTGACCTGTGAACACAACGACGAGACTCTCCCCCCGACAACGGGAATTCCTGAGCAAACTGCTCACCTTGTGCCGCGAGGCGAAGGCACCCGTACACTATGCCAACGTGGCCCGGGTGCTGGACGTGCAACCCGTGACGGCCTATGAGATGCTGCGCCTGCTGGAGGACAAGGGCCTGGTACGCTCGGAGACGGTGCGCCCCCAGGGACACAAAGGCCGCTCCATCGTCGTCTTCTCGCCCACCGAGACAGCAAGCGCCCTCATGGCTAACCTGGCGGGCGACAGCCTGGATAGACAGGATAGACAGGAATGGGAAGCGGCCAAGACAGGGATACTGGACGCCCTCGAACGCGACACCGACTACCGGGATCTCCTGGACGAACTGCTGCTGCGCATTCCCGAGCGCAAGTCGCCCCTCCTCTTCGCCGCCGATATGATCACGGCCACCATCCTGGTCCTGTATGAACTGCGGGACTCCGCGCAGGCGCGGAAGGCGTTCTCCTACCTGCGCCTGTTCGGACCCCCGGGGTGGGCGGTGCTGTACTCACTGGCCGGCCTGAGCCTGGCGCTTTCACTGGTCGAGAAAGCGAATCGGAGCGCCACGTCACTCATGCTCTCCTACTCACAGCAATTCCGCGAGCATCTGGACAGCATGACCGGGGGAGAGAAGGCACGCTTGTCAGATTTCGTGTACGAGGTGCTGCGGGCCTTAGGCCTTTAGCACCCTAAGAGCAGACCAACTATCTTTCTTGAGGAGGCAAAACGATGACAGGGTTCATTGAGAAGAGCTTGTTGATGGGACTGGGCGCGCTGTCCTTGACCCGCGACCGGATCGTTCAATTCGTGAATGAGATGGTCAAAGAGGGAGAAGTCAAGCCTGAGGAAGCTTCCGACATCGTCGACAGACTGGTCACCCGGGGTGAGCAGGACCGGGAAGAAATGCGCAAGCTGGTGCGCGACGAACTCGACAAGCTCAAGGTTCGGCTTCCCGTCGCTTCCCACGCGGACATAGAGGAGCTGAACCAGAAAATCGACGAACTGGCCACCAAGGTCGAGGCATTGGCAGGCGAGAAGAAGCCGGCGAGGACGAGAAAGGCGGCCGAGTAGACGCTGCCCATCGATGGACCGCGTGCCTGAGAAACCAGGTTTTCCGGAAGACCTGGTTTCTCATGGAATCGGACGCCCCACAGGTTGGAACAACCCGCTTCATCGGGATACTCGCCAGCGTGCCCCGCTCAATACCGCTCGCACCGCACTTGTGGTAGAATAGCACACGATGGCCCGCTCACCTGTCCGCAGCGTCCGGCATCTGCAGCGCTACCGCCAGATCGCCCAGGTCTTCATCCATCACGGCTTCGGCGAACTGGTCGATACGCTGGAGCTACTGCCCTACCTCTCATTGCCCCGCCGGCTGCTGCGCCGGGGACGGCCCACTTCACCTCGCCTGGGCGTCCCCCAGCGCCTGCGCCTGGCGTTAGAGACGCTCGGCCCCACCTTCATCAAGCTGGGCCAGGCCCTCAGCACCCGTCCCGACGTCCTGCCTCCGGCCTTCATCGCCGAGCTGTCCAAGCTCCAAGACACAGTGCCCCCTGTGCCGTGGAGCGAGATCCGCCCCCACATTGATGCCGAACTCGGGCGGCCGCTGGAGGAGCGCTTCAACGACTTGGCTCCCGTGCCCATCGCCGCCGCCTCTCTGTCTCAGGTCCACGCGGCCACACTGTTCGACGGCACAGAGATCGTCGTCAAGATACAACGGCCGGGCATCCAGGCGATCATCGATACCGACCTCGAGATCCTGTTCGACCTGGCCCGTTTGCTTCAGGAACGCACGCCCCTCGGGGAGTTCTACGAACTGCCAGAAATCGCCGAGGAATTCAGCGCCACCCTGCGGGCCGAGCTAGATTTCTACCACGAGGGACGGAACGCCGATCGCTTCCGCGCCAACTTCGCCACTGAGAACTACCTGCACATCCCGCACGTGTACTGGGACCACACGACGCGACGCATGCTGGTTATGGAGCGCATCACCGGCATCAAGATTGACGACATCGAAGCCCTGGACGCCGCCGGGTACGACCGCACCCGCATCGCGGAGAACGCCGCCCGCATGATCGTCAAAGAGATGCTGGAGGACGGCTTCTTCCACGCCGACCCCCACCCGGGCAACTTCGTCGTCATGCCGGGCGAGGTCATCGGCGCGATGGACTTCGGGATGGTCGGCCACCTGAGTCGCAAGGCACAGAACGAGTTGACGCGCCTCTACGTCGCCGCCGTGCAACTCGACGAGGAGAGCATCGTAGACCAGTTGATTCGCATGGGCGTGATCGGCAGCACCGTGGACCGGGCCGGGCTGCAACGGGACGTGCTGCGCCTGTTGCGCAAGTACCATGGGCTACCGTTGGGGGCTATCCGGGCGCACGAAGTCATCGAAGAGACGATGCCCATCATCTTCCGCCACAACCTGCGCTTGCCCTCGGATATGTGGCTGCTGAGCAAGACGGTGGCCATGATGGAGGGCGTCGGGTTGAAGCTCGTCCCCGATTTCGACCTGCTCGCCGTCGCCAGGCCCTACGCGCGCCGGTTCATGTGGCAGATGGCCTCCCCAAACGCGTGGGCACCATCGCTGGTCAAGGGAGCCGGGGACTGGGCAGAGTTGCTCGGCCACATCCCGCGCGTCGGCTCGCAGTTCCTGAATCGCGTCGAACGAGGTGAGGTTGAGCTCACGGTCAGCCACAAGGAGCTGGATCAGGCGCTGGTCCGGCTGGACCGCACGGCCAACCGTCTCTCGTTAAGCATGCTGCTGGCCGCGCTCATCGTCGGGCTCGCCCTGCTCATACCGGCCTTCAACCTGACCGAGCAGGTGAACCTGGCGACGATCCTGATCATCGCAGGATTCCTCTTCGTCAGCCTGCTGGGCCTGTGGCTGGTCATCTCCATCTGGCGAGCGAGGAAGTAATCGCCACCGGCGATTCCCATAGACCCTCGCCGGTTTGTCATTTCCCGCGTCTGTGCTATCATGCCCCGCATTGCCCGGTAGGTGATGATGTCCCAAGAACCTGAAGCCCCCGTCCCAACCGAGGAACCCCGTCGCTGCCCTGCCTGCGGCTCACGCGTGGCCGCCCTGGCGACGACTTGCCTTATGTGTGGGGCCTCCCTGAGCGAGGAGACAGCCCCAGCCGACACGGAGGAAAAGGGACGACGGGGATTGCCCGGCTGGCTCAGGGCGATTATCGTCGTCGCATTGGCGCTGACGATCCTGGCAGCGGGCGGTTTCGCGCTCTACGGGCTACTCCCCGAGGAACCCGAGCCCCAGACCCCGACACCCACCCTGACACCGACCCGCACGCCTACCCCCACCCCGACGCCGACGCCTACTCACACCCCCACACCGATGCCGACAGCCACGCCGATCCCTCCCGTGGCCCACGCAGTGCAAGAGGGGGAGACACTGATCGACATCGCGATTACGTACGACACCACCACCGAGGCAATCCTGGCCCTGAACCCAAACGTGGACCCAGAGTTGATCCAGGTCGGGCAGCTTCTGCTCATTCCGGTTGCGACGCCCACACCCGGACCCACCAGCACGCTGGAGCCAGGCATGCCCACGCCGACACCGCCGGACTACGTGATCCACATCGTGGCAGCGGATGACACGCTCAGCACCATCGCAGAGGAATACGGAGTCTCTATGGAGACCATCCGCGCCGCCAACGACATGGCCCCCGGTGACGACACGGTCTTCCTCAATCAATCGCTGACGATCCCACTGAGCACGCCAGTGCCCACCCTCACGCCAACGAGAAATCCCAACGCTACGGCCACTCCGCTCCCACCCTACACGGCCCCCCCGCTGCTGAAACCGGCGGATGGCGTGGTCATCAAGAGCGAAGAGCCCATTCTTCTGCAATGGGCCTCGGTGAGCATACTGCGGGACGACCAGTGGTATGAACTGACCCTGTTCCGACCCAATGGCGACGTGATATCCCCCACGGTCCGCACCCGCGCCACGGCCTGGCGTATCCCTGTTGACCTGCTGCTGGTCACAGACGCCGACGGGAGCGAAATTCGCTGGCGGGTGCGAGTCGTTCAGGAGACACAGAACACACAAGGTGAGCTGGTCTACAAGGCAGCCGGAGCCGCCAGTGAGATGCGCACCTTCGTCTGGCTGAAGCCTACCCCCACCCCCACGCCTACGCCGTTGGCCACTCCCACCCCATAGACGGAAATGCACAGCGCCGCTCCGTAGAGCGGCGCTGTAATACGCATGCTGCGCGCTGCAGACCGCGCACCAGCGCTACGCCTTGTCCCAGGCTACCTCCCCTGAGAGGACCGAGTTGATGTCAACGGCGGCCCGCTTGCCGGCCCCCATGGCGCTGACGACCGTCGCTGCGCCGGTCACCACGTCGCCGCCCGCCCACACGCGAGCCATAGTTGTCCGTCCCGTCTCCTCATCCGCGATCACGGTGCCCCACTTGCTTCGCTCCAAGCCCTCGGCACCTACGAAGACCAACGGGTTGGGACTGGTTCCGAGGGCCATGACAACCGTGTCCATCGCCATCTCAAACTCAGAACCCTCTATGGGTATCGGGCGTCGCCGGCCAGAATCGTCCGGCTCCCCCAGTTCCATCCGAATGCAGCGCATGGCGCGCACGTTGCCATTCTCATCCCCCAGGATCGCCACCGGATTGGTCAGGAAATCGAAGATCACGCCTTCCTCCTCGGCGTGGTGGAACTCCTCAGCCCGAGCCGGCACCTCATGGCGCGAACGCCGATAGACGATGTGCACCTCTCCGGGCTCCGCCCCGTCTCTCTGAGCCACGAGACGCTGCAGACGCAGGCTACACCGGGCAGAGTCCATCGCCACGTTGCCCGCGCCTATCACCGCTACTCGCTCACCTACCTTGACCGGCGTGTCGTACTCAGGGAACAGATACCCTTTCATCAGATTGACCCGGGTGAGGAACTCGTTGGCCGACATCACGCCGTTGTAGTTGATGCCGGGGATGCGCAGGAAGGAAGGCAACCCCGCGCCGGTCCCCAGGAATACGGCGTCGTATTCCTCCAGTAATTCGCCCAACGTGCGGATGCGACCGATCACGTGATCGCGGAGAATATCGATCCCCAGGCACTCCGCCGCGTATTCGATCTCACCGCGTACCACGCTCTTGGGCAGACGGAACTCAGGGATGCCGTAGACCAACACGCCGCCCGGGCTGTGCAGCGACTCGAACATGGTGACTTGGTGACCCTCGCGTGCCACGTCCACCGCGCAGGTCAACCCGGCCGGGCCAGTGCCCACGACGGCGACGCGCTTGCCGCTGGGCTCAGAGCGCTCCAGTGGGCAGGTCCGTTGGGCTAGTTCATAGTCTCCAACGAACCGTTCAAGCCGCCCAATCGCGACCGGCTCGCCTTTCTTGGCCAGGACACAGCGCACCTCACACTGAACTTCCTGGGGACAGACGCGGCCACAGATGGCCGGAAGGCCGTTCCTGACCTTCATCGCCTGGACGGCGCCAACCATATCGCCCTCGCGCAACGCGCGGATGAACTCAGGGATAAGCACCCCCACCGGGCAGCCCTCGACGCATTGAGGCCGCGCGCACTGCAGGCAGCGATCGGCTTCCTGCTGGGCTAACTCCACCGTGAAACCTAGGGCAACCTCGCTGAAGTTCCCCCCGCGGACCACAGCATCCTGCTCAGGCATGGTCTGCCGGGGAATCTGCATCCGCTCGCGGTTTGTGAGTTCCGACACCTAGGCACCTCCCTCTTCCAGCACACCCTCCAGGCGACACTTGTGCTCCCATTGCTCCACTGCCTGCTGCTCCTCCCCACGGTAGAACCGCTGGCGGGCCAGCAGATTGTCCCAATCCACCTTGTGTCCATCGAACTCCGGCCCATCCACGCAGACAAACCGAGCCCCCTCCTCCAACAACACCCGGCATCCACCGCACATGCCCGTGCCATCGATCATGATCGTGTTCAGGCTCACAATGGTCGGCACCTCGTAGGGCTGCGTCGTCAGGGCAGTGAACTTCATCATAATGGCCGGCCCAATCGCCCACACGCGCGAGATCTCCGAAGCACGCTCCTCCAGCAATTCCTTGAGCGGCACGGTCACCAGGGCCTTGCGCCCATACGAGCCATCGTCGGTGCAGACGACCAAGTCGTCGCTGACCGATCGCATCTCGTCCTCCCAGAAGAGCAACTCCTTCGTACGCGCGCCGATGATCGAAATGACCGTGTTGCCGGCCTCCTTGAGCGCCCGCGTGATCGGGTAGAGAGGCGCAATGCCCACGCCCCCGCCCACACACACGACGGTTCCGAAGTTCTCGATCTCGGTCGGGTGTCCCAACGGGCCGACGAAGGTGGCCAACTCATCGCCCACATCAAGCGTGCCGAGATGCATCGTCGTCTTGCCCACTTCCTGGAAGATGATCGTGATGGTTCCGTCTTCCCGGTTGTAGTCGGCGATGGTCAGCGGTATGCGCTCCCCGTGCTCGTCAATACGCACGATAACGAACTGCCCTGCCCGGGCCTTGCGCGCCACCTCTGGCGCAGAAACGACCATCAGTTTGTTGACATCGCTGAGCACTTCCTTATACAGGATCTTGTACACAAGCAACCTCCATGTCAGAAATAGCGGCCAGGCAACCAAAAACGTAATGCGCCACCAGCGATGCCAAAGCGCATTACGTAGTTTCAGTACACGTAGCTATGCCTTGCCTCGATAAGTGCACCGGACCGGACCACGCGACAGCTTCGATGCATCCGGCGAACGCTCCTCAACGAGGCCAAGGATACTTCAATCCTGCATTCTAGTCAAGTTGCGTTCGTCATCCAACAGTGTGACTTTCATCATTTGACTTGCTCCCGCTATGGTGCTACCATGTAAACTGAGGGTAAAGTTGAGACAGCAAATGGTCCGAGGGGTAACCGATTATCCGATGTACTGTGCCATCTTCATACTAGCCTGCATCTTAGGGTGTGGAGCTTGCCTCCAACCGCAAGTACAGCCCCCACGGCACGCCGGTGTGGGGCTGTTTTTGTTCAGTCTTATTGAGCAGGGCACACGCCGACCGCCCCCTCGACGGCGCGGCACACACGTATGCCCTGTCAAATTGTGAATCGGTGAGGGATCTACACATACCAATTGGGAGGTAGACAATGGAACCGAATCTCGATCTGGACCGCGACATACCCTTGCTAGACTGGGAGCCCCGTCTGGCCGCGCGCACAGCAGGGATGAAAAGCTCCGCCATCCGGGAACTGCTCAAGTGGACACAGCAACCCGACATGATCTCATTCGCGGGCGGCATGCCAGCGCCGGAGTCCTTTCCCCTGCGTGAGATCGAGGAAGCCTGCCGGCACATTGTCCGTTCGGACGGTGAGAAAGCCTTGCAGTACAGCGCCACCGAGGGGCACAAGCCGCTCAAGCAGTACCTGGCCACGACCATGCATAAGTATGGCGTCCCGGCCGTGCCAGGCAACGTCCTCTTGACCAACGGCTCTCAGCAAGCTCTGGATCTGGTTGGTGAGCTCTTCATCGAGCCCGGCGACTACGTGATCACCGGCCGCCCGACGTACCTGGGAGCAATCCAGGCGTGGCGTGCCTACGAGGCGCGTTTCCAGGGGGTCAATCTCGATGACGAAGGCATGATCGTGGAGGAGGTCGAGGAGGTATACGACAAGGTTGTGGCCGATTCCGGGCGTCCGCCCAAGTTCATCTACGTCCTTCCGAACTTCCACAACCCGGCGGGCACGACGCTTCCACTGGAGCGGCGCGAGCGCCTGGCTGAGATCGCCACGAAACTGGACATCCCTGTCGTGGAGGATGACCCATACGGCCAGTTGCGCTACGAAGGCGAGGACATCATCCCGATATGCTCGCTGATCCCCGAGCGCACCATCTATATGGGCACCTTCTCCAAGACCCTGTCTCCCGGCCTGCGACTGGGGTGGATCGTGTGCCCGGAGGCACTGATCCAACGCTTTGTACAGGCCAAGCAGGGGGCCGACCTGCACACGGGCACTTTTGTACAATACATAGCGACCGACATCTGCCAGCGTGGTCTGCTCAAGCCTCACGTCAAGAAGTTACGCGAGATGTACAGAGAACGCCGGGACACGATGCTGGATTCGCTGGCCGAGTTCTGGCCCGACGAGTGCAACTGGACCCGCCCCCAGGGTGGCCTGTTCCTCTGGGCACGCGTGCCAGAGCCTTTGGACACGGTGGAGCTTCTCAACACGGTATTGAAAGAGAAAGTCGCCTTCGTGCCCGGCGTCCACTTCTATCCCAACGCAGATGGAGGGCACAACGCGATGCGCCTCAATTTCTCCTACTGCCCACCCGACACGATCGTGGAAGGCATCCAGAGACTGGGGATGGCACTGAAGAAAGCACTCAAGACCCCTTAACCAGACCTCTCGCCCCCCCTCTCGAAACCAGGTTTTTTCCGAAAAACCTGGTTTCTTTCATCCTCTCCCTAATATGCACCTTCCCCAAACAGCACCTTGGGAATCGTGCGCAGCAGGATCTTGAAATCAAGCCACACCGACCAGTTCTCGATGTAGTAGATGTCAAGCAACACCATCTCGTCGAAACTGAGCGTACTGCGGCCACTCACCTGCCACAGCCCGGTCATCCCCGGGCGCACCTCCAGGCGACGCTTGTGCCACTCCATGTACCGGCTGACCTCCGCCGGGATGGGAGGACGGGGACCCACCAGGCTCATTTCGCCACGCAGGACGTTCCATAGTTGGGGCAACTCGTCCAGGCTGGTGCGGCGCAGAAAGTGACCCACCCGAGTCAGACGCGGATCGTCGCGTATCTTGAACAGCGGCCCATCGGCCTCGTTCAGTTCACGCAAATGCTCCAACTCGCCCTCGGCACCTACGCGCATCGAACGAAACTTGTATATCTCGAACAGCTTTCCATTCGTGCCCACGCGAACCTGGTGAAAAAGCACCGGACCTGGCGAGTCGAGCCGGATCGCCAGCGCGATCAGGCCCAGTAGCGGTGCCCCCACCACCATCCCGATGAGAGCCCCCACAACGTCCATCCCCCGCTTGACCCAAAGTGCCCCCCGATCGAAACCGACTTCCCGAACACTGATCAGTGGCACCCCGCCCAGGTCGTCCACGTCCACCTGACTGAGGCTCATCTGGAAGAGATCCGGCACGATGTGAGCACTCACCTGTTGCCGCTCGCACTCACGAACGATGGACATAATCTTGCGATGGTACATCCAGGGGAGAGTAATGATCACCTCGTCCACCACGACGTCCTCGATCAAGCGCGGCAGGTTACTCAGCGGACCCAGGGCTCTCAGGCGACCGATGTCCGTCTGTCCCTTCTCGGGATTATCGTCCACGAAACCGACGATGCGGTAGCCCAACTCGGGCCGGGCCACCATGGTGCGCATCACGGTGCGTCCCACCTCGCCGGCACCCACGATGATCGCGTGGGCCACGCCAACACCGCGTGCGCGCAGCCCGCCCAGGATCTGGGCCTGCACCACCCGCCCCAACGCCAGCAGGACAATCGCGATGATACCCGCCTCGACCAGCAGCAGACGTGAGTACTGGAGCGGCTGCAAGACGAAGGTGACCGCCAGCATCAGCACCACAGACTTGGCCGCGGCATTGATGATACGATATACCTGGTCGAGCCACGGCCGCCTGCCCCAGTGGACGTAGACCTGGTCGATGCGAAACATCAACAGCATCAACACGGCAAACAGAACACCAAACGGAACGTATGCCGACAGTGGGTGATGGAAACTGACTTCGAGAAACCACCGCAGCTCGAAGCGCACCCAATAAGCCAGCGCCATGCTGCCGGCAATCAGCAGGACGTCGGAGACAAGCACCCACCATGGGGCACGATGATGTGCTTTCACGCGCCCCTCCCATCGAGGGTGCCCGGGCTAGACGATCCGTCAACGCCCTGAAAAGCTCCGGCAATGGCGTGCCGGTAGACGCGCGCCGTCTGCTGCGCAGTGCGCGACCACGAGAACTGCCCTGCGTGGCCAATCCCGCGCTCTCGCAACTCCTGCCGCAGCGCCGCGTCCGTCAACAACCGGTCTAGCTCCGCCGCCAGCGCTTCCACGTCATAGGGGTCTACCATCAAAGCTGCGTTTCCGGCCGCCTCGGGCAACGACGACGCGTCTGACGTCAGCACCGGCGTGCCACATGCCTGCGCTTCCAGCACGGGCAACCCAAACCCCTCGTACACCGAAGGATAGACGAAGGCCGCGGCTGCGTTATACCACAGGGGCAATTCCTCGCTCACCACGAAGCCGGGGAAGATAACCCGCTCACGCAGGCCCAGGGCTTCCACCCTGGCGAATAGCTCATCGTATAGCCAGCCCTTCCCACCCGCCAACACCAACGCGGCCCCACCGTCCCCGACGCGCGCGAACGCGTCAACCAGGCGCACCAGGTTCTTGCGTGGTTCCAGTGTACCCACAAACAGCATGAAGCGCTCCGGCAACCCTCGACGCTGTCGGAACGACGCGACCGCCTCGGCCGGCAGCGGGCGAAACGTCGAATCTACGCCGTGATAGATCACGTCAATCCGCTGCGATGGCACGCCCAACAGCCGCGTGGTCTCGGCGGCCGCGTGGGCGGAGACCGCGATAAGCCGCCGTGCGCGGCGCGCGGAGAGCCGCGTCAGCACGCTCAGATAGAGCCGGTTCGCGGGCCGAAACATCTCGGGAAAGCGCATGAAACTCAAGTCGTGGATCGTGACGACTGCCGGACAGGGAGCGCGCACAGGGCCGATGAAGACCGGCCCGTGCACCAGGTCAGCCCTGATCCGGCGTAGGACCCACGGCTGCACCAACTGCTCCCACAGCACCCGGTTCGGAGCCTTGCCCGTCGGCCAGCGCGAACGAAGCACCGGGAGCAGAGCATCGGGGGGGAGGGATCCGTCCCCCAGCAAGACGGTGTAACGCAGCCCATCGTCGGCCTGCCCCAGGTGGCGCACCAGGTGGTAGATGTATTGATGCACACCCGCGCTGCGGTAGGATGCCCGCCCTGAGAGAAGATGCGCGTTGATGGCAACGTGGAGACCGCTCTCTGCGGTAGATGCCATAGCAAAACGATTATATCACATGGCGTTCCATCAAGCCAATCATGGTGTAGAGGCAGGTCCCGGCGACCGAAAGCCGCTTCAGTCGCTGGGACCGCGTGTCAGTACGACCGATGCTCCGTGCGGGAGATGATCTCATCCTGCAACGTCTCGCTCAGATCGCAGAAATAGTCGCTGTAGCCTGCCACACGGACGATCAGGTCACGGTACTGCTCAGGGTTGGCTTGCGCGGCGCGCAGCGTGGCCGCGTCCACGACGTTGAACTGGACGTGATGGCCATCCAGTCTGAAATACGTCCGAATCAGTTGGACCAGTTTGTTCAAACCCTCGTCGTCCGCAAGCAACTGAGGCGTGAACTTCTGGTTGAGCAGCGTGCCCCCCGTGCGCACGTGGTCCATCTTGGCCACCGACCGGCAGACCGCCGTCGGGCCGTGCCGGTCTGCCCCCTGCACAGGCGAGATGCCTTCAGAGAGGGGCTTTTCCGCCTTCCGCCCGTCCGGTGTAGCGCTGACCACCGATCCGAAGTACACGTGGACCGTCGTAGGCAGCAGGTTGACGTGATACGTGCCGCCCTTGGTGTTCGGCCGGCCATCCACCGCATTGAAGTACGCATCGAACACCGCGACCATCACGTCGTCAGCGTAGTCGTCGTCGTTGCCGTACTTGGGTGTCCGGTTCACAAGCATCTGGCGCACCCGCTCGTGGCCGTCGAAATCGCTCCCCAGTGCAGCCAGCAGCGCCTCCATGGTCAGGGTTCGCTCATCGAAGACGTGATACTTGATGGCAGTCAGCGCATCGGCCATGGTTCCCAGGCCCACACCCTGGATGTACGTCGTGTCGTACCGGGCACCACCGTCGTGATAATCCCTGCCCGTGGCGATGCAATCATCGATCACCAGCGAGAGAAACGGCGCGGGTATGTAGTGCGCGTACAGCCGCTCGATGACGTTGTTGCCCCTCACCTTGACGTCCACGAAGTAGGCCAACTGCCGCCTGTACGCCTCAAACATCTCCTCGAAGCTCGCAAACTGCGCCGGGTCCCCTGTCTCCGGCCCGATCTGCCTGCCCGTCCGAGGGTCCACACCGTTGTGCAGCGCGATCTCCAGCACCTTCGGCATGTTGAAGTAGCCCGTCAGGTTGTAATTCTCCTTCCCGAAGGCACCGACCTCCACGCAGCCGCTGGAACCACCGTTCCGCGCGTCAACGACCGACTTGCCCTGTCGCACCAACTCCTGGACGATCAGGTCCGTGTTGAACACAGACGGTTGCCCGAACCCTGTGCGAATGATCCGGGCGGCGCGCTTGATGAACCGATCGGGCCCCTTCTTGCTGACCTGGATCGAAGAGCTGGGTTGCAGCAACCGCATCTCCTCGATCACGTCCAGGATCAGATACGTGACCTCGTTGACCGCGTCGGATCCATCCTCCTTCACGCCCCCCAGGTTGATCTGGGCGAAATCCGTGTACGTGCTGCTCTCAGCCGCCGTGACGCCGACCTTGGGCGGCGCGGGCTGGTTGTTGAACTTGATCCACAGGCACTGCAACAGCTCCCACGCTCCCTCGGCGGTCAGCATCCCCTCGTCCAGCCCCTTCACGTAGAAAGGATACACGTGCTGATCCAGTTTGCCCGGGTTGAACGCGTCCCACGGATTCAGCTCCGTCGTCACGCCAAGATGGACGAACCAGTAGTACTGCAACGCCTCCCAGAAATCTCGAGGCGCGTGAGCCGGTACCGAGGAGCAGGTTTCGGCGATGCGCTCCAGTTCCCGCTTCCTCTGGGGATCCGTCTCCTCCAGGGCCAGTTCCCGTGCCCGTTCCGCGTGTCTCTCCGCGAAGCAGATCAAGGCATCGGCACAGATGGACATCGCCTTCAGTTGCTCCTGCTTGGCGTAGGCCTGGGGATCGTTCAGGTAGTCCAGGCTCTGCAGACTGCGTTCGATGTCCTGCTTGAAGCCGAGAAAGCCCTTGTGGTAGATCTTGTCGTCCAGGACCGTGTGACCCGGAGACCGCTGTTCCATGAACTCGGTGAACACACCCGCCTCATAAGCGGCCCGCCAGGCATCCGTCATCTCCTGGAAGATCAGATCGCGCATAGATCTGCCCCGCCAGAAGGGGATAATCGTCTCCTCGTACACCCGGCGCGCCTGTGGACTTACCGCGAAGGGTATCTTCTCCCGCGAATTGAGAATGTCCAGGTCTTCCAGGCTGTGGCAGCACAGCTCTGGATACGTAGGCGCTGCCTTGGGGACCGGCCCCTTCTCCCCGACGATCAACTCCCCCTCGTTGATGCAGATAGTCTTGTGCGCCATCAGGTACTCAAAGGCCCGCGCACGGCGCACGGGGGCAGACGTCAGCCCTAAATCCTGCCGGTAGAACTCGGTCAGTAGCTCCGCTCGCTCGGTCGAGATGGTGGGCCTGGCATCCAGGCTCTGCTGTCTCAGACGGGCAACCCGTTCGCTCATAGACATGCGTCAACCTCCTCTCACTTGCAGGCCAAATTCCCTCAGAACGTGTGCAACCCGGGCCATCCGCTCACCCGACGGCGGGTGGGTCCGAGGCAACCGGTACACCCGGCTCAGCCGCTCATACTTGTCAACGCCAGCGTGATGATAGGGCAATAGGTCTACCCCATCCAGGTGGGGTAGAGCAGCCGCGAATGCGCCGATCCGCTGGACGCTGGCGTCGTCGTCGTTGACTCCAGGGATGATAGGCACGCGCAGGACGATGCGGTGTCCCTCCCGCGACAGTGCATGCAGATTGCTCAGGATCGATGCGTTCGATACACCCGTGAACTTGCGGTGCCTGGCGTCATCCACCAACTTGAGGTCGTAGAGGAACAGGTCCACGTGTTCCCGCACCCGATCCAGCGCCTCCCACGGCGAGAAACCGCACGTATCCAAAGCCGTGTGGATCTCGCGCTCCTGACACGCCTGGAGGAGACCGAGCAAGAAACGCCACTGCATCAGCGGCTCGCCACCCGAAAAGGTCACACCCCCGCCGGATCCATCGAAGAAGGGCACATCCCGCTCCACCTCCGCCACCACCTGGGCCACACTCATCTCCCGGCCCACGAGTTCGCGTGCTTCCGCGTAACACACCTCGACACAGGCCCCGCAGCGTGTGCACATCTCCATGTCAGTGGACACGCCATCGGAGTCCATCGAGATCGCGTCCTCGGGACAGGCCGTGAGACACGCCCCACACCGAATACACCGGTTAGCGCGGAAGACCAGTTCCGGCTCCGCGGCCTGGCTTTCGGGGTTGTGGCACCACCAGCAACTCAGCGGACAGCCCTTGAAGAAGACAGTCGTGCGAATTCCCGGCCCATCGTGAATAGAGAACCTCTTGATGTCGAAAACCGTCCCCTGCGTCACCGCCTATCCTTTATGACCGGCTGCACAAGCGGGCAAGAACGCAAAAACGCCCCCTTTTGGAGGGCGTTGTCCCCAGGATAGCGTCTTTGCCTCATTCTGGAACGTCAGGCTGGGGGCGGAGGATTCGAACCCCCACATACGGATTCAGAGTCCGCTGTCCTACCATTAGACGAGCCCCCAAAGATGCGAACGTAGTTTCAGCTAACACTTATTATTCTACCATAAATCTCCTACTTGACAAATCTCAGCATGTCCCGCGCCTCTTCTTGCCGACCCTCCCTCTCCCATTCTGTGGGCAACCACCGGGACGAAAGTACTATTGCCCCCCCCATACTACTGGACTAGAATATACTCTCGGACCACCGCTACACAATGAGAATGTACCTTCTCAATAATCTGGGGTAATGTGGAAATGAAACACACATGGATTGCGTGGGTGATAGTAATAACGCTGGCGGTGACAATAGTCCCGCTGATGGAAGCACGCGGAGCAGAAGCCGAAGGACAGGTCCCACCTGGTGAATGGCAAACGTACATTGATCTCGCCTTTGGCTATCGCGTGAGCTATCCACCGGGATGGGAAGGGCAGTGGATGTTTGACAAGACAGGGGACAAGGAATACGTCATTCGACGCCGGGTGGCTTTCTTTAGCCCCCAGGGAGCGAAAGTTGACGTTGACGTATGGGAGAATCGCGACGCAGTCACCCTCACGAGTTGGCTGGAGAGGTACCGAGAGTTCCTGGTTGTGGACATCGCGGATGATCCTATTGTGCTCAATCGCCTGGTAGATGGACTGCCCGCCGCGCAATTTGATCGAGACAAAGGAGAACACTATCCAGCGATCACATCTGTTTACCTCACAGATGGAGAATTCGTGTTCCGTATTGCTTACTCTGCCTTTGATGGTGGAGCAGCCGCTGACTCGTATGATAGGATTCTGTCAAGCTTCAGTTTCACCGAGACAAGCCTGCAGACCGAAACGACTCCACACCTACCTAGATCTGGGGAGTCGGTGTTACAACCCTTGGGAGATATCTCTTGTTATGGCTATGAGAATTTCAGAGCTGACAGTTGGAAGTCCAATCTATGGGCTTGCCAATACTCGGGGTCAGCAGGCAACTGCACCTGGTGGGCCGCGTACAAGCGGCCGGATGTGGGCGGGTGTATAGAAGGAAATGCAGGCGATTGGGCTGACAACGCGCATCTGTGTGGATACGAGCTGTCAAGCGACCCTGAGATAGGCGCAATTGCCGTCTTCACTTCCATCGGCCACGTTGCCTATGTGGAAGCCGTCTCCGAGGATAACAACAGTTTTGAGGTATCCCACATGAACTGGGCTGGTGAGTGGATGTCTCATACGCCGTTCGACAACTCGGCGAGCATAAGCTTCATCCCTGTGGACGATTCGCTGCCAGCGCTGGGGCCGTTCGACTTTGAGAGCGAAAAGGAGCACGGGGCCTGGCACGTACTCGATAGCGAGTCCGAAGTCTCGAAACGGGATGGTGAAATCGTCCAGAGCGGTATATCGGGAGTCTCCGGCAAAGTCAAGGGGGACTCTACCGAGGAGTGGAACGAGGGATTGCACTACCACTGGGCTGACTTTGAGGCCGGTAAATCGTACCGTGTTACTTTCGACGTGAAGTCATTAGGAGAAGCCGACCAGTATTCACCTTACGTCCTTCTCAAAAGCCTCTCAGGTTGCCAGGAAAAAGGTTCATACGATCTGGATGTGGGCACAGGAGCCACTGCGAATCGCTCAATATACGTCACGCTTGACAACTGCAACGACTACTACCTCGTCTTTGGCGAACGGTACGCCGGTGAGTACCTGGTAGATAACGTGGAGTGCACAGAGATCAGCAACGTGGATGTAGCCCTCATCATTGATGCTACAGGAAGCATGGATGATAACGACCCTCAAGAGATGCGCAAGGATGCAGCCAAGGTATTCATTGCTGCCGCCAGATCTGGCGACCGGATTGCCGTCATCTCATTTGATCAGCAAGCTCACCTCTTGGCCCCGTTGCACACTATCCAATCCCAGACCGATAGAGACGAACTGAGCGCGGCTGTTGATCAAGTCGACAGTTATGGCTGGACGGATCTCAACGTTGGCCTCAATGCGGGCTTTGATCAGCTTCTTTCTGATACTACCAGTAGCAACAACAAGGCCGCTGTCTTTTTGACTGATGGGAATCAAGAAGGTAGTGGACCCTATGACCCACAAAGCCACCTCCAATACAAGAGTCAGGGATGGCCGGTATATGCTGTCGGGCTGGGAGGCGACACGAATCCGGCACTCCTCAGGCAAATCGCAACAGACACGGGGGGACAGTACATCGCACTGACTGATCCCAATCAGCTACAAGCAGTGTACTTTGAGATCTCTCAACAGTTAGCCAACGGTAACATTGTCCTGAATACGAGTGTCATGATGACCCAGGGGAGCAGTCAACGACTATCTATTGGCTTATCGACTGACCAATCCTCCGCCACATTCTTCATTGGCTGGCCAGGAAGCGAAGTCAGCTTAAGCTTGACCAGTCCCAACGGTAGAGAGATCGGGCCAGCGACCATAGCTCCAGACGTTTACCATGCCAAAGGCCGCACTTACGAACTCTACTCCATCCAGGATCCCGAGGATGGACAATGGCTGCTTGATCTTCTTGGAACTTCTCTACCGCCTGGAGGGGAACAAGTCGATATTCGAGTGGCCGTCCGAGGCCCAAGGTTCGTCTACCTGCCAGTCGTTGTCAAGAGCTTCACCCCTGGCCCTGGGCAGACCAACCGCCCACCCAACAGCGCCGCCAACCCCTCGCCTTCTGACGGCGCAATCAACCGGAGCGTGAACGTAGTCTTGAGTTGGACCGGCGGCGATCCCGACAGAGACAATGTGACCTACGACGTTTACCTCGAGGCTGGCGACAGCACACCAGATGCGTTGATCTGCAATGACATGACTATCGCCTCCTGCTACCCCGGCACGTTGAGCTACGGTGCTCGCTACTACTGGCAAATCGTCGCCACTGATGAACATGGAACGACGACCACCGGGCCGCTGTGGAGCTTTGATACCACATCTCCTCCTGCCAATACGCCGACTCCAACTTCCACACCAACGCGCACCCCGATCCCGACGCCCCTCCCTACCGCGACGCCGGGTGCTGGCTGGGAAGATGAAATCATTGCTATGACCAATCAGGAACGGGCCAATCACGGCTTGCCGCCCTTGTTCAAAGATGAGCGCTTGATGACCGCCGCCGAAGGACACAGCCTGGACATGGCGCTGAACGACTTCTATAGCTTTACTGGCTCCGACGGCTCGCTCCCAAGGGAGCGGGGCAGTCGGCAGGGGTACAATTGGTGGACCTATGGGGAAAACCTGGCTGCCGGGGAAGGATTATGCAGAGAACAGGACCAGACCTATGTCATGCAGGCCTGGATGAACAGCCCCAGCACTCGTGACACTATCCTCAGCCCTGACTATGAGGACATCGGTGTGGGCTTTGTCTACGATCCACAGAGCACCTACATCTGCTACTGGACGGTAGATTTCGGCGCTGAATCGAATTGACCTTCCCTCACCTTCCAGCGCCGCCTTCGCGCGCCCCATCCTGTGCCTGCGGCTCACCCGCGACGCGCAGCGCCAGCGAGAAGGTGCTTCCCTCGCCCGGCCCCGCGCTCTCCACGCGCGTCCAGCCGCTGTGCATCTCCGCGACGTAGCGCACAAACGCCCAGCCGACTCCCAGCCCTTCCCGCCCGCGCCGCAGTGCATCGGCGCCCTGCTCGAAGGGCTGTCCCAGTACCGATAGCTGCTCCGGCGTCAGCCCCACGCCCGTGTCCTTCACCTCGACGACGACCCAGCCCTTGTATTCGAAGCCGCGCACCTGGGCGTGTCCCCCCGGGAGGTTGAACTTGACCGCGTTGTGCCCCATCTGATAGATGGCTTCGCTGAGCAGTTGAGGGTCGGCGTGCACCTTCGGCAGATCGGAGGGGATGAGAAGGCGAAAGTCCACCTGCCGCGCCTGGGCCAGCACCGCCACCGGCTGCAGAGCCGACGGAAGCACCTGCGCCAGAGAGATATAGCCCGGCCGGGGCTCACGTCGCTTGTTCACCAACTCGGCGAATTTGACCACGCCATTGACCAGCCGATGCAGGTCCGCGATCTCGGTCATCAGATCGTCCAGCGCCTTCCGATGCTCGGCGTCGAGGCCCTCGCCCTGACGCTGCATCACCTGCAGGGCCAGGCCGATAGACGAGAAGGGGGTCAGGAGCTCGTGCGTCACCGCGCTGAGAAACGCCGCTTTCAGCCGGTCCAGCTCATCCAGACGCCGCCGGGCGTCCTCCAGTGCCTGCCGTTCGACACGCTCGCGCTCGTACAGATCGGTCCATTCCCGCGCGTAGACCACCAATTGGTCGGCGGGCATCTGAGACAGGTCCCGATGCCGCGGACGCGGCGCGACCGGACGCCCGGCGAGCACCTCGTCTATTAGCGTGATGAGTTCAGTGGGGCTGAATGGCTTGGTCAGGTATTCGTCGGCGCCGGCCGCCATCCCGACCATGCGGTCGGTCTTCTCCGACTTCGCCGTCAAGAGGATCACCGGTATGGAGTCCGTGCCGGGATCGGTCTTCAGTGTGGCGCACACCTCGATGCCGGAGCGGCCGGGCATCATCACGTCCAGGATGATCAGGTCGGGCTCCAGCGCACGGGCCAGCACGAGCGCCTCATCGCCGTCGTGCGCTACGACCGGTCGCAGGCCCTGCATGTCCAACGTCGCGGCAACGGCCTCAGCCAAAGCTGCCTCGTCGTCCACGACCAGCACCGTTTGGCCCGTGTGTCGGCTCCTTGATCCTTGTTCAGCCATATCCGAGTCCTTATTCTGCCGATATGTACCAGTCAGACCTGGCGACTATTATAGAGCACAAGGGGTGAGAAGACAAGCACACCCACCTACGATCCATCCGGCCCGAAGATGGGCAACGGCTCGCCCAGGACAGGCACCGGATGCCGCACGTTAACGTCCCACCATGCCAGGGCCAGCGACAGGTACTCCCGCGTTTCCCACGTGACGCGGTCAATCGCGTATTCCCGCCGGTCCGCGATGACGGCCACCGCGTCCAGGCCCAGTGCATCGCACAGGTAGAGCGCGCGAGCGACGTGAAAGCGCTGGGTGACGACCACCGCCCGCTCGACGCCGAAGATCGCCCGCGCACGGTAGCACGTGTCGTAGGTGCGCCGGCCCGCGTAGTCCAGCACGATGGCGTCCTCCGGCACGCCCAGACCCGCAGCGTACTCCAGCATGCGCTGGGGCTCGTTGTAGTCCACGAACCGGTTGTCGCCGCTGAAGAGGAGCTTCTGAACGACGCCGGCGTCGTAGAGATCGGCTGCCGTCGCGACGCGGTCGGCCAGGACAGGCGTCGGCGAGCCATCGGGCCACAGACCCGCACCCAGGACAACGGCCACAGGACGCGGCGGCACGTCCCCTGGGTCGGTGTAGATGCGGCCTCGATACGTCCACTCGGTCCACAGGCGCAGGCCCACCAGCAGCCCGACGAGGCCAACCCCACAGCCGACGGCAAGGACGACCCCATGTCTCAACATGCGCCTCACCCGCTCTCCCCTCAGGGCAATACCTCCGTGACGTTCATCAAGGTGTTGGGATCCGGTGCCTCGACGAAGACCACGTAGCGCGCCGCCCGGGACACGCTCACCGCCCCTGTCCCGGTCTCCCACCACCTGCCCGGCAGTCCCTCCGGCGGATCCAACGGCCAGGCAGGCAGGTAGCGCTGGATGACGAACTCGACGAGGGTCTGTTCAAACTCAACCGCCTCCGCGTTGCCGTCCCAGATCGTGCGCCACACGAGCAGCCGGCGCCCGTCCTCGTGTTCCCACACGACGAAAGTATCGCCATCCCAGCCGGCGGCGGCCTGCCAGGCGTGCTCCGACGGGAGCTCCGTATCGAGATACAGGCCGACGGTGAACTCGCCCAACGTGTCCTCCACGAGCACGTCCCAGCCCTCATCGAGGACCGCCCGCACGTCGGGCACGACGACGCGGGTGGGACCATCCGCTTCCTCCAGGAAGCGCTCCGGGTGAAGCACTTGCTCAGTCGAGCGCGGGGGATTCGTGTAGGCCTGATTGACCGCATCCCATCCGCCGGCGCGGAAGACCTCACTCACGAACTGGCGGCCCTGCCAGTATGGAAACCGTTGTACCCGCACCCAGGCCTCGTTGCGGTCCAACTCTGCGCCGTAACTCGGCTGATCGGCGTCGGCGGCCAGGTCGGCCAGGCGGTCCCAATCCGCCTCCGCCGGGTTTTCGTAGCGATAGAGCGCGGTCATGAGCACCGCGTCCCCGGCCACCAGCGCCCGGACCGCGAGCGCGGCGTCGGTCGTCGCGGCGCGCGCGTCCATCGCCTCCAGGTCGAAATGCTGATCCTGGAGAGAGCGCGCGTAGGCGTGAGCCAGCAGCGCCTGATCGTCCGCATCGCTCGGCGGCCGCCCCGTGGCGACGTAGAGCTGCTCCTGCTCGGGCACGTAGACGCCTGCTACCGCCTGCGCACGGACAGAGACCGGGGTGTCCGGCAACATCCCCAACGCAGCGTAGGGCAGCAACTGCGACTCGGGATCGCGATCCTGATGAAACTGCCTGAGGAGCGCGGTCATCTCACGCTCGTCGAGGAAGCTGAGCGGCACCTCGGCGCGGGGCGAGAGGCCCCGCAGCATCTCCACCTGATGCGCGATCTGGTCAAAGAGGCGGGCGGCCTGCACCTGGTAGAGAATGCCCTCGTCGGACATGGGGGACGGGACAGGCGTCGAGGTTGGACGGGGCGTATCAAGCACAGAAACCGCGGGCTCCACCGGGACGGGGGACAGGGACTCCCACCTCTCTAGAGACGTGACGATGAAGCCGGTCAGCATGCCGAAGACGACCACGACGGCGATGACCAGCATGATGACGGTCCGGCGCTGGCCCGGGGTGAAGCCAGAGACGCTCACGCCAACGCCTCGCGTTGCCGCCGAACGAGGTGCGCGATACCCCCGGCCGCCAGGTCCAGCATGTGGTTGAGCGTCTCGCGCGAGAACGGCGCGCGCTCCGCCGTGCCCTGCACCTCAACCAGGCGACCGTCTGCCACCGTGACGACGTTGAGGTCCACCTCGGCATCGCGATCCTCGGCATAGCACAGGTCCAGCCGCACCTCGCCATCCACCACGCCCACACTGACCGCCGCCACCGGCGGCCTGAGCACCTCCGGCGGCACCACGCCCTGCCCGGCTAAGCGCCGCAGCGCCACTGCCACGGCTACGTAGCCCCCGGTGACGGCCGCAGTGCGCGTGCCCCCATCGGCCTGGAGCACGTCGCAATCCACGACCAGCGTGCGTTCGCCCAGCAGCTTGAGATCGACGCAAGTGCGCAGGGAACGCCCGATGAGGCGGCGTATCTCCTGGGTCCGCCCGCGCGGGCCCCGGTGCTCGCGGGGGGTGCGGGTGTGCGTGGAGCGGGGAAGCAGCGCGTACTCAGCGGTCAACCACCCGCCCCCGCCCGGCGAGCCGCCTCGTGCCATCCAGGCCGGCACGCTCTCCTCGACGCTCACGTTGCACAGTACGCGCGTGCGGCCCAGCTCAATCAGCACCGAGCCTTCAGGGTAGTCGACGTAGCCGACTGTGAAACTGACAGGGCGCAGTTCGTCGGGCCGGCGACCGTCAGGACGCGCTGAACGATGGGTCATGACAGGTAAGATTATACCACGCGGGCACAGACGGGCAAGAGAGGAGAATGGCGACCGTCACACATTGGGGACAAGCTCCTGAAAAGCCAAGCTGGGCCACTGGA
>CAZYSK010000081.1:0-26038 GCA_964649415.1 uncultured Anaerolineales bacterium | reverse complement strand
GCCTCCCCAATGAAGCTGAGTTCGAACCGGCTGGTGGAATGGCTCCAGGCGATGGACGCACTCCGAAAGGCGGGCTTTCCGGCCTTTGAGGGCGATTCCTGGCACCCTCCCCAGGAAGCCGCAGAAGGCGGGCTGTGATGCCGCTCGGCGGGCTCCCCTATATGCCAGAGCTGAGTGGAACCAGGGGGAATGCCCCTTGTCGGGTAGGAGGAATGACTATGAAGACAGGGGCTTGGGGCAAGGATGGTGGTGGAGCCTGGCTGGGAGCGGGACTGGGAGAATCGGTGCTTCTGACTTTCGGTTTTGGGGGAGCTACGGAACTGACACGCTGTCAGCACAGGTAACGGGGTCTGGAGGCGCGTCCATGAGCGAGAAGTCCGGTGAGCCGCGGGGCAGGAAGCGGCGAGTTCGTGCGGACGCCGGGATGGGTGAAGGTGTGCGGATGCCCACGGCGCTGAAGGGGAAGTCTGCTCGCGGGAAGGGGAAGATCTCCACCGAGCGGTATCCGGACGAAGCCCTGACCCTGTTCAAGACCCGGAGGGCTTCGGGAGGTCAGGGGAGCAGCTTCCGGGCGATCCAGGCCGAGATCGGCGGGCAGTTCGGGAGGACCCCATCCCTGAACACTCTCCAGCGGTGGGCGGTCCGGTACGATGCGGAGATCCGCGATCTCCAGCGCGCCGTGGAGGGCGAGCGGAGGCGGTGGCTGCTGGAAGGTGAGAGGGCTCGTCTGGAGTTCCTATCGAAGCTCGCAGATGCCGCCATGCTGAGACTGGAATCCGTTCTCAACGAAGCCGCCGCACTGGCCCGTTCCGGCCGCCTGGACATCCCGCGATACATCGAGGCCTTGGTCAAAGCTGTCGAGGCGGCAAAGAGAGAGCAGAAGGGCGATCATTGGGACGGGGCGGAGCGAGAAGCAGGCGATCGAGCGGGACATCAGGCGGCCGAATTCGTCTTCGCTCTGGCCCGAAGGACTCAAGGTGTTCCCGACGCCCCACAGATCCTCCTGGAGGCCCTCCAGGGTATCACGGCCAGCATCGTTGCAAACAACGACGACATCGCCGCACGGCTCGGCCGTACGGCTGCTCCTTGACCGTTCAGAATCTAGGCAGAAGGATCACGGTCCCAAGTCCCGCGCAGCAACGACAAGTGAAGCACCCACATGTTTCCGCCTGTCAGTCATAGTCATATGAAGGAGAATTGCTGTCCTAGGAGAATACACTTGACTCCGTCACGAGGTGCGGCATAAGTTGTTACGGGCAGCATAATTCGGTCGAGTCTTCTCAGGACTGTGTCGTCGTGCATCGGAGGTGGAACATGTCCAGCAGAACCTTGTTGATCACCTGTGTTATTGTCATCGGTATGGTGACACCCGTTCTTGCTGGAGAGAACCCGAGCGCCAAGCTCGCTTTGCACTTAGTAGCGTCCTCTGATTCGCTCGGATGCGCGGAACTTGCTCCTTCCGCCTGTGATTCCATCAGCCTAGAAATCTCCGCGGAGGACCTCGCAGCAGCCGATGGCTACGGCTTTTTCGCGCTTGTCGCTTATGACATCGACTCGATCACGGGTGTTGAGTTTGCTCTGGACGGATGGCCTACCGGGCGAGGCGCACCAGCCCTCGGCGGCCCGTACTGGTGCGAAGACAACCTGACACTCGGAGACCACGAGGGCGGCGGGGGTCTTACTGCTCTCGAAGCCTGCGTTGAGCCGGATACGAACGGAATTGCCATCCTCGCCTATTGGAGCTTCGGTCCCCTGGACTCGACGGACCTGCCCATCGATCTGAGCCTCATACCGAGCACCTTTTCGGACGACGATTCGCTTCTATACATCCTGGACTGCACAGTGGACTATGAACAGGATGACATTGCTCTCGCCAGCGGCTGTGCGATTGGAGGAACCTACTCCGGCCCCGAACCGGACTGTGGCGGTGAAGAGGACGGTGGCGGCACAGGCGATACCGGTGGGAATACTGATGGGCCCACCGACGGAGGG
Organism: uncultured Anaerolineales bacterium; assembly: GCA_964649415.1. GTDB lineage: Bacteria > Chloroflexota > Anaerolineae > B4-G1 > B4-G1 > CAZYSK01. Next base: position 24,046 of record CAZYSK010000081.1, on the reverse strand, counting down.
GACATGGCCGCTGACGAAGCGGACGCGGAAGAAGTGGGGGGCAGTGGAGGAGGTGAGGGGGACGGCCTGGGCTCGTGGGGCGATGTTGAGCTTCTGGGGCCCTTTGCTCTGGAGGCCCCAGACACAACTCCTTTCTACCTATGCCTCAAGGGGCTTCAGAGCCCCAACAACGATGACTACTCTTGGTGGGCGGAGTACCCATCCACCTCAGACACCATCAGCATGTCGTACGTGGATTCCGTTGCTGGAGTGCAGCTGTGCTTCGGCTGGACCGTCAGCCCCGACACAGGCAAGTGGGAATTCTACGGCCAGTACAAAGAGGAAGACGAGCACCTGATCGGAAAGTTCCGTTTCTACGACAACATCCTTCGTTGGCAGTATCGAGGAATGACGTCGGGGCAGATAGACTCGGCGTTCTGCAAAGATCTGTTCGAGATAACGACTACAGGAGGCAGTGTCTATCTCGGTGCTTCCAAGGATTCGACCGCTTTCTCCAGGAGCTCAGTGCCTGACAGCTCACTCTTCGACGCGCTTGATACATTGGGAAACGTCGAGCAGATCCTCAAGGTCATCAGAGACGACACGCGCGCCGAGGCCCTTGGTTTGGAGGATACCTACCTAGTGAGGCTGAGCTCACCGTCCGAGAACATCATCGAGGACATGAGTGCTCTGTGTGAATGCCGGTCAGTGCTTGGGTTACATCCAATCCCATCGACAGGCGCCGCGGGTGTGCTCTCCGATGAGATCCCAGACGAGCAGGTGTTTGATGACAGCACGCTTTGCTGCCCCTACGAAGTCGATAAGTACTGCGACAACTGGGGTAGTGCCGAGACCGTCCCGATCAAGCATATGCAGTGGCCGCTTCATGATCGCGATGGAATCGGACTGAACTGTCCCGAGGCATGGGGCTACGATCTCATCTCCAACAATATCCGGATTGCTGTTCTCGACAATGGTATCTGGTGGCCGAATCCGGAATTCGGCGGAGATAGCACGATTAGCTACGGCGGCAACAATGTCGTTCACACCGGCAAGGACTGGGTGACCGCTTTGGGTTCAGGTATCGCACATGAGGAGGTCCAATCAGGATACTGCTGCCCCAATGGGCACGGAACAGCCATGGCGGGTCTGATCGCTTCCAAGACATCCGATGGAATGGGGATGGCAGGCATTTGCTGGGGTAATGTTGAGTTGGGCGCCATGCGTGTCTGCAGCACCGAGTTGTGGGAGGGCACCTACCCATGCTACGAAGAATTCGGCGATAGGTGGTGGGAGGTATTTGACGAAGTCGGAGATCCGACGGAGCATGCGTGCCACGTGGCGTCGGGGAGTTTTTCCTACGGCGTGTATGCCAATCCCTGCACAGATTACTGGACTCAAGAACCGCGCAACACTTGGCTGATGACCAATCTTAGTCTACGGAGATCGTCTCGAAAGGCCTTTGCTGAGGACTCGGTGGCGATGTTCTTTGCTGCCGGAAACGAGGATTCTCCAGTCGAGCCGCCTCCCGATTGTTCAACCCCGTATGTGTTGTATCCCGCAGCGTTCCCTTGGGTTGAGTCGATTACCACAACGGGAAAGACCGGGGACCATTACCCAACGTTCTTCCACGGCAACTGTGGGTTTGATCCTCTCATGTACCCCTACGGCTGGATCGACCTCGCCCTGCCTGCTGGGACTGAGGGCATTCCCGCTCCCCATTTCGAGCGGTGTTCACAGTTCTGGAGTAGCTGCAAGAAGGGGACGGCCGCCACAGACAGCCTGAAGTATCGCATGGGCCTGACGAGTAGAACTTCCGCCGCAACGGCCCTCGCTTCTGGTCTCGGGGCGATGGTGATTGATGCCTACATGGACCGACAAGACAATGTCTTCCATGTAAGACCTATCCCGGAGGATGTTTACGGGATAATGGAGTGGAGTTCCAATCCGTGCTGGAGAGATGAGGACATACCCGACGCCTGGAGGCCCAACTATCACGTGGGATGGGGCCGGGCTGACGCCGGACTGGCCGTCTACGACGCGCTGTACGCCGACATTGATCACTACAGCACATCCTATGAAGATGCTATGGAACTCATTGGATCGTACGAATGGAATTGTCCTGCCGGCGATGACTGCGGGTTTCCATCTAGAAAGGTAGTGGCGACGGCCTTCCGGATCACGAAGGTTGTCTCTCTGCCGTCAGGGGAAAGGGCCGGTTGCTGGGGACACCATCGGGCTCCGACTGACGGCGCTGCTCCCCTGCTCATGATGGACGGCGTGTTTGCTGCAGATGTTCAGGACGCTCTTGACTACAAGTGGTGCGATTTGAGCGCATACGATCGTTTTGCTGACGCGTGCACGCTCCAGACATTCGTGTACTTCCTTGTCCACCAGGCGGAACCTGGAGAAGAGGGCTCGTGCCTTTATCATGACCCTTATGAGAACATTTACGTGCCCTGTCCTCCTAATGAGGCCACATTTGCCTATACTACCTTCTCAAGCGACAGGTTCCTCAGCAATGTCAGCGATGAGGGTTCAGAAGGCCGCGGCCCGCATCCACCGCCCGTCCTTGAGGCGTATCCTCAGCCGTTCAATCCCACGGTCTCCATTCGTTACGCGATTCCCGTGGTGGGCAGAGTGACCATGCGAATCTACAATGTGAACGGGCAGGTGCTGAGAACCCTCGTGGACGAGTACATGGATCCCGGCCTGTACTTCGAGCAATGGGACGGCAAGGACGGCGACGGTATTGCCGTCTCGAGCGGCGTTTACTTCTGTCGCCTGAAAGTGGATGGACAGGCTACGGTCGAGAAGATGCTCTTGCTGCGATAGCACCTAGGTCCCTGAGAAGCTTGCGCAGGAATCTGAAGAGTAGGGAACGACAGTCTGGATAGTAGGGGTGGGACAACGACGGGTTATAGCCTGCCCTCGCCTCATCGCACCAAGATGATCTTGCGGATTGACTCTCTGAGCTCTCCGCGAATACGGCAGAAATAGACGCCCGGTTCGACGTCATATCCAGCATCTGATCTTCCATCCCACCGGATTTCTTGGGGGCCTGGCTGCACTCGAGTGTCGAGAATTCTCGCGACATGTCGTCCACGCACATCGAAGACATCAACCGAGAGCCTCTGTCTGTCTCGGATTTCGAAACGAATAGTAGTGTCTCTTCTGAACGGGTTCGGATAGTTCTGATCAGCCTGCAAGAACCATCGGTCACGCAAGGTTCCACTTCCCGCGGGGCCAACGGCTGCCCTGAAGACCCCGAACTCGCTCACGATCCCCGAGATTGTCCCGGCTACGATGTCAACCAAAGAGATGAGGGCTGGCCCTCCAACGCGCTCGAGATAGAGCCGGTCGGGCGGTTCATGCTCAAGGTCTGTGCCCTTATACACGTACTCCAATGTGGCTGATGGGCCGGTTAGGATTCCCTGAGGGCTGATGCAATACGGCCAAGAGGTTGTCGGCGGATTGTTGCTCCACAGGAGTGTCGCGTCCGCGGTTCCAAGGAGGCTCCGCCCCGGAGACACGTCCGCAGCGCAGCCTTGGAGCACGAGTAGGTATGCGTCGTGGCCCAGTGCACGGGGGCTGAGAAACAGTCTTACTCTCTCGTCTGGGCTCATTGCCCTACCACCACAAGCTGATTCAAGTAGGGTGGCGGATAAGCTAACTGCGACGCATGTGTCCCGGCCGACACCGTCCGCGGCACACCCAGTGATTGAGAGTGATTCAACCGAGCTCACTAGTTCATAGTCGCCACACCATACATTCTCCGATGAGTCAGAGTGCCATACATCCAGTGTGTCGCTGCCCACAGTTATTATGACCGAGGTACTGTCCACTTCGTCGGAACAGACCATATAGACTTCCAGGCGCTGTGTCTCAAGTGGGTCTTGGAACACTCCGATTGCGAGTGCTGGGGGAGTCGAGCTACAACCGACACCCCAAGCTCCCACGATCTCGCAATTTGAGCCCTCTCCTCCAGCACAAGGCGAGTCCTTGTCCAGCCGCAAATCACCGCCATCCTGATCGCAAAAGAGAGGGTCGGCGGAGATGTTTCCGTTGCTCCCGAATTGATTCTCGACTGGCCCCGCCCAGTCGCCGCCTGCATTGCCGAAGAGATCGCAACACGTCAGAGTAGCCGTGTCTCCATAGCAATAGACCGCCTCTCCAGCGGTGCTGAAGACAACCACGGAGTTCGCGAGACTGAGCCGGGAAGACCTGCTGTAGATGCCTCCACCCTCGGGCGCCGAGTTGCCGCTGAACGTGCAGTTCTCAACGGTGGGGGATGAACCCTCACAGTAGAATCCCCCTCCCCAAGTGCTGCCCTGATTCCCGTGGATTGTGCAGTAGGTGACCGCTGGCGAGGCGGCGTAGCAACTCAGACCCCCACCCTTGAGCCCCGAATTCCCCGTGATCACACAGTTCGCAATCACAGGATCACACGCAAGCACTACGATGCCCGTGCGAGTTGCCCCGGTGATCGTGAAACCCTCCAGTCTCGCCGGGGTGTCAGCCCCTCCCGGTTTTGAGACTTCGTACGACACCGCGACAGTTGTCGTTCCCCCGCGCCCATCGATTGTCGTCGAGTCAGATCCGTCGGTACTCAGCAGCGTGACTCCCCAGGGAAGGAGGATGTTCTCCTCATAGATCCCAGGGTGAACTAGAACTGTGTCACCGTAGGAAGCCACTGCCAGGGCTTCGGAAATGCTTGGATAATCATATGGAACCGAGTGCGTCACATGAACAGGACAATCGCATTCCCCCAAGGGCAGCGCACCCAGCAGAACCCCGCAATTGTTGTTCTCAGGAAGACAGGACGACGATGCGCACAGCCGCAAATCACCGCCATCCTGATCGCAAAAGAGAGGGTCGGCGGAGATGTTCCCGTTGCTCCCGTACTGATTCTCGACTGCACCCACCCAGTCGCCGCCTGCATTGCCGAAGAGGTCGCAACACGTCAGAGTGGCCGTGTCTCCATAGCAGTAGACCGCCTCTCCGGCGGTGCTGAAGACAACCACGGAGTTCGCGAGACTGAGCCGGGAAGACCTGCTGTAGATGCCCCCACCCTCCGGAGCCGAATTGCCGCTGAACGTACAGTTCTCAACGGTGGGAGACGAGCCCTCACAGTAGAACCCTCCTCCCCAAGTGCTGCCCTGATTCCCGTAGACGGTGCAGTAGGTCACCCGCGGTGAGGCCGCGTAGCAACTCAGACCTCCACCCTCAAGGCCCGAGTTTCCAGTTACCACACAGCCTGTGATCACAGGATCGCACGCAAGTACTACCACGCCCGTCCGAGTTGCCCCAGTGACCGTGAAACCCTCCAGTCTCGCCGGGGTGTCAGGACTTCCAGTCTTGCCCGCTTCGTAGGATATCCTGACCGTCGTCTGCCCCCCCCGCCCGTCGATCGTTGTGGAATCAGAGCCACTGACACTCAACAGCGCGACCCCCCAAGGAATGACAACGTTCTCTACATAGGTCCCCGGGTGAACCAAGACCGTATCGGCGTAGGTGGCTGCAGCGAGCGCTTCGGCGATACTCGGATAGTCATACGGAACCGAGTGCGTCACATGAACAGGACAATCGCATTCCCCCAAGGGCAGCACACCCAGCAGAACCCCGCAAGTGTTGTTCTCAGGGAGACAGGGCGACGATGCGCACGGCCGCAAATCACCACCGTCCTGATCGCAAAAGAGAGGGTCGCTTGCCAAGTTCCCCGCTCCAGGATACAGATCTGAAATGCAGCCGACCCAATTCCCACCACCATTCCCGAAAAGGACGCAGCAGCTGAGCTGCGCACTCGCCGTACCTTCGCACCAGACAGCTTCACCGCCTGTTCCAAACGCGACGATGCTCTTCTCCATGGTTACAGACGAGTTCTCGGCGAGGATGCCCGAAGCTCCAGGTGCGGAATTCCCGGAAAGCGTGCAACTCGTCAGCGTCGCAGCAGAGTCAGCACAGTAGACACCCGCCCCCGCGCCAGCACTGTTGTGGAAGAATATGGAGTTGGCCACTACTGCAGTGTAGCAGCCCAGCGCGCCCCCCAGCGCACATGCGCTGTTGTCCCGGAAAGTGCAGTCCGTAACAAGAGCCGAGCCGCACCATGCACCACCACCGGTTCCACCCGACAAGTCCGCGAGGCGGGCCGAGTTGCCCGAGAAGGTGCACCTCGTGAGCTGCCCGCGCTGGGCACACAACCCACCCCCACTATGGCCTCCAGAGTTGCCCGAGAAAGTACAGTCGGTCATCTCAAGAGCGCAGTCCCAGCAGTAGACTCCCCCGCCTGAGGATCCGCTAGAATTCTGTGACATGATGCAGTTGTTGAAAACTAGGGAGCAACTCTCCGCATAGACACCCCCGCCGAGGTAGGAAGAATAGTTCCCCGAGACCCTACAGCCGGAAAACGCCACCGACGAGTTCTCGCAGAATACTCCGCCCCCCTGCCACGATGAGTATCCCCGTGTTACTGTTAGACCTTCAATCCTGACGAGGGCGGCGCAATCCTCACAGCGTAGGATTTCCCCACGTTGCTGCGCATCCACCGTGACGCAATCTGCGTTCCCAGTCTCGCTTCGCAAGACCACACCGGACTTCAGCAAAATGTCGTGTTCGTAGTAGGTGCCGCAGGCAACAAGGACCGTATCACCGGCGGAAGCCGAATCGATGCCAGCCTGGATGGTGGGGCATTGGGAGGGGACGACCCAAGTGACCGCCCGGGCGTCCGCAGCGGGCGCAGCCGACAAGAGCAGCAGCATAGTAGCCATTCGCCGTATCACTGTCTGCCTCCCGACCTGATCCGTGGGGATGCCCTTGGTTTGCACTACTATTTTACCCCAACGTAACGGCAGTTGCCAACAGAACTCGGTAATCTAGGAGAGACTACCCATCAGGACAACGTCTTGATAAGGTGGAAGGTAACGCCTCGCTGCCCGCGCCGGAGATCCGATTCGGAGTCTGTCTGATCGTCCGGGGACGCGATACCTAATCCCTGACCCCTGCAAACGTCGGTAGCGACAAGCCCACTCTTCCCCGTCTACGAATGCGGGGAGCCCGAAACCTGGGAATCGGTGTCGTGTATGGCGTCCTTCGGACCACCAAACAGCTCGATGTTACTTCACGACCTGGACCTTCCATCCCATAGACTGGAATTGTCCGATACGGGTCTTGAGCTCTTGGCCATCTCCCAGAGCCTCTTGCCGCATGGCCAGACAGAGGAGGTGGGTTGGACGAGTCATGGCGGTGTAGACCAACCGCATTCTGGCCAGCCGCTCCGGACCCTCCTTCCGTTCTGCCCCACTCTTGCTACCCAGAACCCACTTCAGTAGATCCGCCAAGTCATGCCTCTTGTAGAATGTCTCCAACACGAGAGTGGCCGTGTGTGTCTGGCCTTTCGCGCTGTGGATCGTACCTACGTCGATCTCGACAAACCGCTCCCCGTCGACGAAATGGTAGAGGTTCGGCCCGGTGCGCCTCGTAGGAGCATCTAGAACCGGCTCTCCCATGAACTCCGCTGACCATTGGCAAAAGGTCTTCGCTCCTTCCGGCCAGTCATTTCCAGTGATCGGGCGCAAAACCCGCTTGAGGCTTTCAACTTGGCCTACCCACTCTGATTCCCCTGGCGGCGCTATTTCTATACACCACCCCCACATGAGGCGGCGGAGAAACCCTAGCGCCTCCTGATCATCCTTAATCGCTTCAGACAACCATCGGACCCCCTGTCTACTCGGTGGTGCTTCATCTGGACCCAGGATCTCGATCAGTTCTACAAGGCCCTTCTCGACTGTCTTGACAGCGTACGCGCAATCGGCGAGCGCGGATCGTCCACGCTGGGCGAGGTGCACATAGTCAGCAAGCCTCTCCGGACGTGGGTCCAGTCTCGCAGCGCGTGGCTCATAGCCTTCCCAGTAATCTCCCAAGTGCCTGGGACACTTGCTGTCGTCCTCACCTGGCTTACCGACTCTGCCTATCGCGCGCGCGACGAAAGCATCGGAGTGGAGCACGTTATCTGGGAAGCTCTCAAGCAGGAGGGAGCCGAAGGAGGCAAGGACTTGCTCTACGGACCCCGCAGCGAACAAGAAAATCGTGTGTGGTAGGCCGCTGGAATCCACATGAACAGGGAACAGATTTCTGCGCGGGCCTACTCCCACCAGCGTGGGTTCTGGGGGAGTGGGAGCGAGCGGTGCCGCTTTGGTCGCAATGTCTGACCCGAACCTCTGACTGTCAGGGATCTCCAGCATATCGTTGCCTGGGAATGAGTCGGTGATCGCTTCCGCCTGGCTCAAGTCGTAGATGGCTTGGTTGGAGTCGCCGAACCGCTGTCGCAATCCACAGGATGAAGTCGGGAATACTGCGGCCAACACTCGGTTTTGCAGTTCTGACGTGTCCTGCATCTCATCGATGAAGACGGCAGGGAAACGGAATCGCGCGAACCCGGCGACCACTGGACATTCACTCAGGAGCCGCTCCGCAACTGCAAACATGTCCGCGTGGTAGTAGATACCTTTGTCCATAGCTTTGGATTTTGTTTCGACAAATGCGCTCCACTGGTCACTGTTGCAGTTCTTCGGTGGCTGCAGGGTTTCGGGAACACCGCAACACACGAGAGATCTGATGTTTCTGTCAAACGTATTCCCTCTGTAAGGCAGGTTCCCAAGCCGCTTGCTTGTTGGCCAGGACATCAGATGCCGCTTCATCCAGTGGAAGCACGCATCATCATCAACGCGGCTGATTTCGCGCATCTCCGAACGGAGCAGCGGCAGAGCCAGGAACTCGTTGACGAATCTGTGGATTGTCCCCACAAAGTGTGGGTAGTTGAGCAACCGTTGTCCAGCCGTGGTCCCGGCGAGCTTCCTCTCAATCTCTTGACGAGCCACATTCGTGTGAGATAGCACGCAGATTCCCCGACGGGCATGGGGCCACTTGCTAGCCATGATGGCGAGCTTAGCCACTAGGAGCGTCGTCTTTCCGCTACCGGGGCACGCCTGAACATCAAAGCTCGCATTCGAGCGTAGGATCGCGCAGCGGGACTCGTCGAAGTCCACACAGAGCAGCTGCTCGGCCTCTCGAATATCGGCGTCCACAATCTCTGGAAGCAGAGCCTCTGTTCTCTGGTCTGCCCCTGTCATTCCTCCAGCTCCTCTACTCGTGTCTCCCCGGACGACTCAGGCGTTCGGTTTGAGATATTCGCGCACGTCACATACTCGATAGCTTTCTGGATATAGCTGGGCACGCACTTCCGCAGTCTTTCTCGCGCCTCTTCCGTGCCCTTCTGATCGTAGGATTCCTCCAACAGGGATGCCAAGTGCTGGGCCGCCATCGGTTTTGATACGCTCTTGCGCAGGGATTCATAGGCCTTGCATGACAGGAACTCTGCCTTGTCACTCCGGTCCTGATGCTCATGCTCCAATTGTTCCCACGCCTTCGTCGCTTTCCGAAGGACTTTCTCGCGGCTGCTCCCTGCGTCCTCGACTCGTTTCTTGTCTTCCCCTGCGTCGTCCTTAGGCGAGACAGTAGTCTGGTCGTCATTCTTCCGGTCTTGCCGCACCTCGTCCTTGGCCAAGGCGACGGCTTGCGAAAGCAGACAGCCGAGCCCAGCGTGGGCAAGGTCGTATTCCAAGGTCCAGTGGTCTGACACGAAGGTCTTCACGTTTTCGCCGTCGCCGCGGCGTTTGTCCTCTATCAGACTCTGGCGCGCAGCCTCGTCGGCCAGATCAGATTCAAACTTCGGCTCTCGCTTCTTTCCTTCTGAGTCGTCTCCGTGGTCCTTCAAACCGAAGGCTTCGGTGGCGCAGTCTGGCATGATGTCACGGTCTGCCAGACACGCCACATGGATCGGGATGACAGGAGCGATGCTCCCGTCTGCCATCGACCTGCGCTGGAAGATCCGTGCATACCGCCGTAGGCCACGACTTCCTACGTTCACGATTGACACTCCGTATCGTGTGAGATCACGGCGCACCAGACAAGCCAGGGAAGGCAGGAGCAGAGCTTCAGAGTCGCCTTCTACAATCACGACGCCTCTCGCGAAGAACAGGTTTGCCTTCGTCACATCCAGGAATCGCTCAAGGAATCGGTAGTCTGGTTTGGACAGCAGGGTGTATTCCGGTGCTAGTGGAAATGCCTGTCCCTGGAATAAGAGGATCATGCTGGCGAGTTTGGCCTTCGAAGCCAGGTTAGGGCTGTGCGTTGTGATGATGACTTGCACCTGCCTGCCCACTGCCGAAGCGGCCTCTTCCTGTAGAAACTCCATAAGCCGCAGCTGAAGCTGTGGGTGAAGATGCGCCTCAGGCTCCTCTATCAACAAGAGTGGAAGAGTGTCCCGGTCCTGCCCAAGGAGCAGGAGCTCGCATGCCATAAATAGAAGGTTGTTGTAGCCCAGCCCATGCGGAAGCTGGCCCCTAGGGTCGCCAGACGCGGCAAGACGAAGTTCGAGCTTCTCCAGGACTGTTCGCAGACGCTGGTCGGCGCTCGCGATGTCTGTGACAGACACCCTGCTTCCCAGTTGTTCGTCGCCCAAGCTGAGTTCCGCAAGGCAGGTTCTATCCAACCGGCCCCTGGCCTTCGTGATACCCTCGTTTTCCTGGATCAAGTGATCGGCAAGACGCGAGACATTCGCAACGCTTTTCGGGAACTCTGTTTCCTCCTTCTCCGTCACAGCCCTCACAAACGACGCCGGTTCGAACACTTCGTCCTTATGCTCTGCGATCTCCTTGGTGTGCTGGAGTATCTGGGACAGTCGAGAATTCCGTCCAGCGGCTAGCTCACGCTCGGCGTCACGTAAGGGGCGGAGGTAGGTTGCCTGGAGTAGGACGCGGGCTTCGCCTTCCAGTTTCGGCCCGTTGCCGTCGGGCCCGGATCTGACTTCGACACTGAATCGTCGCCGCGCGCTCAATGCCTCATTGCGCGTGGCACGGAAGGTCACGTAGAGACAAGGCTGCCCACTTTCGTAGGACAAGTGTTCGAGGAGTGACCCTCCGACGCCTTCGTCAATATCTGCGAACCTGCACCGAATGGTGAAGTCGGTTGCACGTGTGTCACCTGAAAGATGGAAGTCTTCCTCAGAGATGCGGAGAAACTCCTGGCTTGTTGTGCCTAGCGTCAGCCGAATCGCGTCAATGACAGCCGTCTTCCCGGCGTCGTTCTCACCAGCCAGCACGTTGAGGCCCGGCCGGATCGGAAGGACAAGCGCCTGTGTGTCCGTTCCGAACAGCCGGAAGTTGTCGATCCGTATCTCGATCAGGTGCATAAGGATTCACCTGCCCTCCGCGTTGGAGCCCGCACCATGGTGCCTCTCTTCGCTGACGAAGCCCCGCCAGAGAAAACGAGCTGATGACCTCGGAGCCTACGACCGTCCGCAACCTGCGTCTTCCTGCCCGGGGTCCTGTGCCGAAAGACTGATCTTCCCGCAAGATCTCCAAAGTGTGACATCCAGAATCGTTGCCGACAACGATGACATCGCCGCACGGCTCGGCCGTATGGCTGTCCGATAAGCGTTCTTGACGCTGGCAAGGCCAGCATTTCCTCGGCGTTCAACCCCGTTGCTGCGGGATCACACCCTTGCCGGTCAGCAGCGCGAGGCCGAGCTTGTGCTTGGGGAAGAACTCCAGGGCCTGAACAACCAGTGATACCAGTGAATACTGGTCATCCGGGAATCGCCGAAACAGAAAGTCGAGGAAGTCCCTCTCGCAAGTCCGGTTGACCAGGTACGCATCCACGGCCAATGTGTTCTCTGGAAAGGCGGCCTCGTCGAGGAACATAGCTGTCGATGCCTTGTCGTCCTCCTTCGTGTGCTCGAAGCCAGTAATCGCAATGATTTCGTCGGAGAGTGGCGTGAGCTGAAACACTACTTGCTGGAAGGTCTCGATCTTGGCGATCGGAATCGCGTTGTGCTGAAGTATCGGCTCAGGGAATAGAGCACCCTTGGAGTGCCTCGTGCCATCGCTATGATAAGAGAAATGAAATCCTGCCACAGCTCCGTACATGCCGATGTAGACTCCCTTGGAGTCCTCGTTGAACCAGGCAAGCTTGTACGGCCGACCGCCGCGGTTGAGACAGATGAATGATCGCATGATTCAACTCCGCTGATCTGCAACGACACCGATCCACTACTGGAGCGCCAACGCGATCTTTCGACACTCGAGCTAGCAGGAATTGGCTTCCTCTACCTGTAGCAGCTGAGAAGACCGATCAATCTGGCTACGTCCGCGATTCGCCAACAGAAATTCTCGGAACCAGGCGAGCTTCCTTATTTGGTCTTCGGATCCCAGGAGAAATTGTACTGAACGTCCTTGTGAACATAGATGACACGGACTCTGTGGCGTTTGAACTTGCCCCGCCCCGCGTTCTGCACGTCGTACGTCGCCTTCAAGTTGGCAAGTGGAATCGGCTTGTGGAACAGATCCAGAAGAAGGAGCACACGGAGTCTAGCCTGGCTGGGCAACACACGCGTGAGCTTGCGCAGCTCGGATTTGTTCTGCGAACCATATAGTTCCCGCAGTCCGCTTGGTGGGCGAACAGCCAACTCAATAACGACTGGGTTGTGAGTACCATGTCTGAAGTCGATTCTCTGCGGTTTCGGCTTGCTGTGCATGCGAACGTAGTGTTGGCGGGACATCTTTCCGAATCGGCCTTGGAAGTAGCCAAGCACCACAGGGTCTATCCGCGTTTCTCGGCGGTCAAGTGGGCCATACTGATAGGCGCGCAACAGCGCGAGAATCTCAACGCCAGATTCTTCAATGTCGCTGATGTTCATTGTCGGATCGCCTCCAGTGATCATCCTTAGCCGCGAGGACGGACCGCGAGTGGAAATCAAATGCTCCGCCACATTGGACCTCGCAGCGTCCGAAACACTCGGATCGTCCGGGGCCACGATATCTACTCCCGGACCCCCTGCAAAGCGTCGGTAGCACAGGAGCTAGCCTCCCTAGTCTGCAAATGCAGCAAGCCCGAAACAGCGAAGTCATTGTCGCAGGACGGTCGTGGCTATGCCTCGTCGGAGACACCGGTGTCCGGATCAGAGCCACGCGTCGCGGACTTGCCAAATGCGCGTTTGTCTTGTCGTCCGTCAACCTCCACGCAGATGGCATGCCGGTCTAGATGAACGTAGTTGGTCACGGTCCGAATCTCACCGCCCCATCGAGTCCCAAGGATATTCTTCAGTTTCTGGATCTTCGCGAGATCATCCCTCTGTTTCTTCTGCACGTTGCTGTCGCATGTGACACCCCACACCCACGCTTCTGCCGCTCCGTGCGTTCTCAGCATGAGCGAGACGACATCGTACTCGTTCTCGGGTTTGTTCTCGTCGCTCATAACAGTGAAGTTGGGAAGCACGATCCGAAACGAGACTTCCGTTGCAGGAGACAGCAGCGCCTCCAAGAATGTATAGGTCTCTAGGTCCTGCGCGGCTCCTGCTTGTCTCCGAGCAGTCCTCGCGCCCAGCTTCCGCTGAGCGTCCCTCAGTAGATTCGCTATCACCACGGCGACCTTACCCTTGAAATACACCGATTGTCGAGATAGCAGGTGGCTCCATAGAATAGCCCTTGCCTGCCTTGCGGGCATGCCGAGACGGTTCTGCATAGCCGGATCACTCACCAGCGCGGCGTGCATTACACTGAGGAATAGATCATCGACCTGACCGGAAATGGGGTAGCCCTTTCCACCAATCACAAGACTCAGTTGATCTATGGTCTGCCCCTTGGGGCGGTATCTTCCGTGGACGTAGTTTGCGGCTCGCTTCAGAGCGTCCGTCTCAAGTTCGAGATCCGACAGAAGTGTGATCATGCTGTCTATCGCGTGGGTAATCCTCCTGCCGATGATCGCCTCGGACGTCGCTTGGAACAGGTCAGACGGATTCACCACAGCATGCTGATGGAGGGAGAGCGCCCGGCACACTCTCAGGAACGTGGCCGGGGTCGACCGATCGACGTTACCTCTGTGGCGTATGGCCAAGCCCAGTGCGTCTCCACCTAGCATCTTGTAGCACAGGACCTTCTGCCGTGATGGAGAGGACAAGTAAGTCCTTCGAGATTTCTGGCTGAGGAGCTCCATCTCGGTTGTGCATGGAGGTTTCTCCTTGTCAATGGCCGCTCGAATGTGCCACGTGTGCCACCCCTGGCGGATTTCCTGATCGAAGATCTGCTTGCCGAGAGTGGTCCGCAGCATCCTTGCCTTGAGATCGTCGTCTGATAGGCAGTCTCTATGGTCGATTCCGAAGAGCTCCTCAAGAGAAACTGCTCCATTCGTCAGACGTTCAGCTAGTGCGCGCTGAAACAGCGCAGATTCCATCTGTCGTTCGGGGGAGGCGTACATGGTGGCCGTCAAGTACTTGCCGAGGCTCTCCAACAAACCCCACATGGGATCATCGACATTGACAGTGGCTACAAGACGATCTACGTCGAGCACCAAATTCATGCGCCCTGTGAAGGTCAGATCTCTGACCACCGCGTCGAGGCAGTTCAATCTGACGATTTTGTCATCCCATTCGCTTTCGGGATTGACGAGAATATCGAGAGCGGCGCGCCTGTCGAACCCTGGCTCTTTGCCCTCCTCCTGGCTCAACACACCCCCAAGGCGAGCGTGCTGGATGAGCTTCAGGGCAGCAACCCAGAGGTGTACCCGCTTCCAGTTGTTCCCATCGATCATTGCGGCTAGCCACTCGGCCCCTCTCTTGCTCTTGGCAGCACTGCTCCCCGCACCAGTCTCACTGCCAGTAACACTTGCCTCCTCGGTGACAGGTGCGAGGAAATCCACAAACTCTTGTCGAAAGGATGGGTCCAACTGGCATGCCAGCAGGACGGCCTTCTCGGCATCATAGCTGAAGGCAGCGTGCCCCGTCTGGCCAAAGCAAAGCCTGCACCAGAAGGACCAGAGTGTTTTCTTGGGCAATCCGTCTCCGTGAGGCTGAAGTAGAAGTTTCTCGAACAACCGCATTAGCCCCACGAGGTGATCATGCCGGCTGTGTGTTGCTGCGGGGTGGAACTGGCCAGCCAGTCCGAGATTGCGAACCTTGCGGAGGCGCTCGAATTGGTCCTCGGCAACTACGTACAGGGCTCTGCTGACTTTCCTGAGCACCACCTCACATGAGACTGCTGGATCGATGAACCGCAGCTCCTCGGCCATCAATCTTCTCCCTTGAAGACGAGATCGAGGAATGAAGGTAGCAGGGCCGCAATCTCAGGGTCAGTTGCAGCTTGCAGATCTCGTACGGCAACCACCTTTTCTCTCAAGCCATCCAAGTACCTGACAACTCGTGCCTGCAGTTGTTGGGGAGGCAATGGCACTCGAAATGCGGGCGTGTCCTTCACACGGATGTGGGGAACGGTCATACCTCTGCATTTCTCATCAATCTGGTCATTGAATTGTGGGGAGCTCAAGTAGTGGAGTAAGTACCTGTTCGACACGAACCTCGAGTCACAGCGAAGGAGCATGAGCCGCTGGGTGAGGCATGCAGTGATCTCATCTGGAAGTATACAGATGTTGCCCATTGGTGCCTCTCGAGTCAGAATTAGATCTCCGGGTTGGGGCTGCTCCCGTCGGTTCCACAGTCCGAAGTCCTCTTCGGTGACATACCAGCGCTGGTGCAACTCCAGGCCGTAGGGACG
The DNA here is from genome assembly GCA_964649415.1 of uncultured Anaerolineales bacterium. Taxonomy (GTDB): domain Bacteria; phylum Chloroflexota; class Anaerolineae; order B4-G1; family B4-G1; genus CAZYSK01. Next base: position 8,465 of record CAZYSK010000081.1, on the reverse strand, counting down.
GATGTTTGAGGATTTGAGTCCAAGAAAGCCTGTGGGTTCATCTACGAAGTCTGGTGTGTCGTTGACACAGTCGACCAGATGCGTGAGCACACTTCCCAGGTCCGTCCACACCCAGCCTCGTGGCAGCTTGTGGGGACCATCTGGATAGAAACTGGGCTTGGCTGGGTGCGCGTTATTGTATCTCGCTAGCTCGGTCCCTTTCCAAGCCTCAGCCTGGGATTCCAAAGCAGTGACGGCAGATTCCTTACTTGACCAGCGCTCGGACTCCTCCGCTCGAAAGCTGCTACCTAGGAGCGAATTCCACATTGTTTTGAGCTCAGCGGCAGCCAATCTCCTCAGCCTAATCGCCTCATGAGATCTGGACGCCACTTGCTCGATCGCTGCAACTACCCGCCTTTGTTCAGACAAGGGAGGGTACACTACTTGGATTGCGAGGAATCTATCCTCCTTGAGCCGGACTCTGTTGGTTGTCCCCTCGCTGACTGCTCTGCACTGGTCCACGAAGCCCCTCGTCTTGCTTAGCCACGACAGGTATTGCGGCAGCATCTGTGAGTGATCTACGTCAAAAACTGGGAAGTCGTTACTCAGCACAGCCCCGTCTAGAGCATCCGGGATAAGCCCAAAAGCGCCGTTACGAGCATCGATACGGGAGAGAATGAACTGGCCCGAACGGGCCCTAATACGTCGAACGCCGCTGATTTCTGACCCGGCTGCTATTCGACGGAGGACTACACCTTTGCCCCAGAGTCGGACAGTGACCTCCTTGTATGACTCGCTGGGATCAATCTGGACCCAATCCTCAGACCGCCTGAGAACATCTCCGAGCGTGCTAATTCTCCGTCTGGCATTCAACCTCGGTGTCCCCCAAGAATCTGTTTGACCTCATCCATGATCTTCAGAATGAGTTTCTCCTTCGCAACGATCTCATCGGCTATCTGATTCGGCGGCAACTGCTCCAGGGCCTCGGAGCTGTTCGGGTTCTTACGGTCCAGATTGACGGAAGTCAGCGTCCCGTCCTCGTTATACTCCAGTATGTCCTCAGCATGCACCTTCCACGCGCACTCATTCTCGTCGCGCTTGTTCCACCAGACCAGGCAATCGGAGAACTCGCTGTACTGGATTGGCTTGGTCTTGGTGTAGTTCTTTCGTCCCTCGGGCAGCGGGTGCTCGTAGAACCATATCGTCCCCGTGGAGCCGCTTCGATCGAAGAAAAGCAGGTTGGTCTCTATATCTGTGTATGGTGCAAACACACCTTTCGGCAAGCGTACAATAGTATGCAGGTTGTAGTTCCTCAGCAGCTCCTCCTTGATCCGGGCGCAGACCCCGTCGCCAAAAAGTGTGCCGTTCGGAACCACAACGGCAGCTCTACCACCCGTCTCCGATCCACGAGCTGGCCGTTTCAGCTTCCTCATGATCAGCTGGAGGAAGAGGAGCGCAGTCTCAGAGGTCCGCTTGTCGTCAGGGAAATTCCCAAGAATGCCGGGCTCCTCTTCGCCTCCAAACGGGGGATTGGTGAGGACGACATCGACCCGGTCCCTATCGCCAATCTCCCTGAGATTCGTGGCAAGCGAGTTTCCATATGTTATCTGGGGATATTCCAAGTCGTGCAGGAGAAGGTTCATTTGTCCTAGAAGGTAGGGCAATGGCTTGGCCTCTCCGCCAAGAATTGACCGTTGCTGTAGAGTTCTCCGATGCCCGACCGTCTTGCACTGCTTCTCGAGATGCTTGAACGTTTCGACCAGGAATCCTCCAGTTCCACAGGCTGGATCGAGAACAGTCTCTCCAAGGCGTGGATCAGTTACCTCCACCATGAACCGGACAACAGGCCGTGGCGTGTAGAATTCCCCGGAGTCTCCGGCGGCGTCCCTCATCTCTTTGAGCATGGTTTCGTAAAGGTGGCTCAACGTGTGGATTTCTTCTGAGGAATCGAAGTGGATACTACTAACCTTGTTGATCACATCCCGTAGGAGATAGCCGTTGATCATCCTATTGATGACGCCCCGGAATACAGTGGCGACCACATCGCGGCGATCCGCTCCGTTCGCGCTTCGGAGAGATCTGAGGTAGGCAAACAGCCCCGGCCCGCGTTCACCATCAGGTCGCACTGCTTCATCCTGATTGACGAATGCGATCAGTTCATCGCCGGTGATCCCGTCTTCCTTCGCGGCCCAATCCCGCCACCGATAGGGGCTCTCAATGGCAGGCCGGAAGCGCTTACCAGCGAGTTTCGCCTCTTCCGCCCGGACCTGCTCCATGTCGTCGAGGAACTTCAGGAACATGATCCAGGTGAGCATTGGTAGCCGATCCAGATCACCACTGAGCCCCTTGTCCTTCCGCATTATGTCCCGCGCAGACTTGACAATGCTCCCAATCTGCTGAGCAGTGGTTTTCGTGTTCTCTTGCGTTGTCCTCCGACGTGCCATTAGGCCTCCGCTTCCTCTTCCCCAGCCTCATCCAAGAAGGCACAGGGTCTCCGACACCGTTGGCGGGTTGGCTTCCTCCGCTAGCCACACAGTGAAATCCTGGATCTTGTCCTTGCAGAAGACTCGCAGGTCCACAGGTTCGAATCTGCCCATTTGGCCCTGGGACGTTGCAGATCTCAAGCCGCGTAGAGCAGCGTCTGCAATTCCCGCACCGCTTCGCGAAGATCATCCGCTCCGCCGAAGATCCTGGCGATCTCGGCAACGTTTCCATGATTTGAGATCGGGGGGACCTTCAGAACATCTGGGATCACGAACTGAGCAACGCCGTGTTCGGCATACTTCTCGAGGAGCTCGCCAAGAATCTCTCTTGCCTCCGGGCCGTACCGAGCAAAGAAGTCTTTCTGCTCGATTCTCATACGTTGGGCTCGCTCGCGTCGTGTACGGAGAGGCGCGTTGTAGGCGACATGGCAAAGCAGGTCGAATGGATCCGCGTCAGGCTGACCGGTGATAACGGCCAGCTCCTGGAAGTCAATGCCACGATCTGAGAGGGCTTCGATGATCTCAGAGCGATCGTCAGGATTGACCCAGAGCTTGTGGAGCTCCATGGCAGTAGGGTAGAGGGTCCGGACCTTCTCCGCCGTATATTCTGTGTACCTCACCACCCTGAGCTGATTGCCCTCGGAGTCTAGCTCGTAGACAACGTCAAGGACGATCTCTACCTGCCCACCATCGACGTAGTACTTCCGTCGGCCACGCTCGGTCCCTTCACCACCCGCAAGGATGCCCTTTCCAATCTCCCCTTCGCCACCATTGTCATCGATATCCTGCTCGCGTTCTTCTGTCTTCCTCTTCTTGACTTTGCCTTGCTCATCGACTTCCTCATCGGTGATCGATTCCGGTTCGCCATCGAACTCGGGATCTGCGAAGTGTCTTGTGGCCGATCCTGTGTAGTCCAGGATGTTGAAGAAGTACTTTCCGTAATCGTCCCGGACCCGGCTGCCTCGCCCGATGATCTGCTTGAATTCGGTCATCGCTCCAACGACACGGAAAATGACCACGTTCTTGCAGGTCGGCATGTCGATCCCGGTAGTCAGCAGCTTCGAGGTCGTCAGTATGACCGGCGAAACAGTCTCGAGCTCCTGAAAGCGGCTCAGGTGTCCACGTCCAATCTGCCCTTCTTCAGAAGTCACACGACAGACATAGTCGGGGTAATGGCGGACCAGGTCTGAATTGAGGTTGTTGAGAGCCCGTCTCATGTCGTCAGCGTGTTCCTGGTCCACACAGAACACGATGGTCTTGGCGAAGCGATCGCCCTTCTTCAGAAAATCGGACAAGTGCCGCGCAACCACCTCAGTTCGAGCCCGGAGTGAGATGGCGTACTCGAAATCCTTGGTCTGATATTCACCGTCTGGAATCTGGCGGCCGTAACGGTCAAGCTCACCCTTGCTCGGTCGCCAGCCGGCTGCGTCCCACCCGGTCATCACGCGGTGCACGCGATAAGGGGCGAGAAACCCATCGTCTATGCCTTGCCGGAGACTGTACGTGTATATCGGATTCCCGAAGTACTTGTATGTGTCGCGGTTCTCCTGCCTGAGAGGCGTCGCAGTCATGCCAATTTGGAATGCGGGCTGGAAGTGTTCCAGGATCTCCCGCCAGTTGCTATCTTCGCTGGCGCTGCCTCGATGACACTCGTCAACGATAACCAGGTCGAAGAAGTCAGGCGAATACTCGCGGAACAGTCCGGGGCGGCGTTCATCCTGTGCGATTGCTTGGTAGATGGCGAAGTACATCTCTCGGCTCTTGATCACTTCGCCGTGTTCGATCTTGTGCCTTGCATCGCCAAAGGGAACGAACATCTTGTCCTTGGGGTCGTCTATGAGCACGTTCCGGTCAGCCAAGTACAGGATCTTCGGATGCCGATATTCCCCTGTGCGGTTCCAGCGTGAAGACCAGAGCTTCCAGCAGATCTGAAACGCCACGAGAGTCTTCCCCGTGCCCGTGGCCATGGTCAAGAGCACGCGTTTCTGACCCTTCACGACCGCCTGCAAGGCGCGGTTGATGGCGATCTCCTGGTAGTACCGTGGGGTCTTGCCGGCCAGTGTGTATGAGGGAGCCAGGACACACTCCGCCATGTCATCAGCAAGGCCTCTTTCCTCCCGAAGTCTTCGCCATAGCTCTTCAGGCGTGGGGTAGCCGTCGACCGGCATCTCCTTGCCGGTGAGGGAGTCGTACTCGAGAATCTCGCGGCCGTTGGTTGAGTACGCAAACCTGAGGTCCAGGATCTCGGCATATTCCCTGGCTTGCTGCATCCCGGCCCCGGCCGGCTTGCCTTCCGCCTTGGCCTCGATGACTGCAATCGGGAAGTCAAGCGTGTATCGGAGTATGTAGTCAGCCCGCTTCTGCCGCCCTCGGCGGATCTTGTCACCCGCCACCGTGATCTTGCCGTCGGTGAAAGTCCGCTGCTCGGCTATTGAATGAGGCTCGTTGTCCCAGCCAGCCTCTAGCAACCTGGGAAGGATATACTTGCGGCAGGTGTCGGCTTCTGTACTCATCTGGTCGCCATGCCCCCTGAGCATTCTAGGATCGCATCTCCAGAAAAACACCTTATTCTAGTGGAACGGGCGGGGGGAGACAAGCACAACTTCACCAGCCAGTTGTCTTGCGGACACCGGTCACGGTTCTGACTACCCTCGGAGACGGGACAGTGCCGCTGCAACGGCTGGAATCGAAATGGTAGAAGACTTGGAGGTCAACAACAGCCGATAGGTGCCAGCCAACCCCCAGAGAGGCGCACGGAGTGTGCGGTTGCAGGATGAGATGCTGTGGTCCTTTCGCTCCTGAATCGGAGAAGAGAGTAGGGAGGTACTTCTCGGTGTGGTAGTTCGCCAAGATGCCGAAACCAAGAGGCTTCTTTGGGCTTGACAGATTTCACCGTACGGTCTAAAATAGTCCTTGCCATGAAGGATGACCGACATTCGGATTCAACGGAGCTACCTACCGAACGAATCACTGCCAAGGTGCTCAGTCAAGCTACCGGGCTGTCCTATCGTATGATCTCGGACTGGGATCGCCGCGGAATGCTCCCGCACACACGAGCATCCAAGAGAGGATGGCGGGAGTTCACGCTTCACCAGGTGTTGGCGGTGAGAATCCTCAGCGATGTACGCCTCATCTACAGCACCCCCTTATGGCGGCTGGAGTCGCTACTGGGCTGGTTACTTGGGAAGCCCTGGGATGACACAACCTACGAAGAATACGACGAGTCGTTCCGGACCCCACAGATCCTGCGCTCGCAAGAACAAATGCGTGAAATCAACACCGAGCACTGGCCTGCCGGAGCGCGGCGGTTCTTCCTTGATGTGGCCTCCGCGCGACCTTCGTCCCTAGATCTCACGACAGTAATGCAGCTCTCGGCATTTATCACAGAAGGAACCGTCCCCGGTGAGAGTGAGCAGGTCCGAGAGGCCGTCTGGAGGATTGTGAGAACTTGCTTCCCCATCTGGCATTGTCTCCTCGTAATGGCAGCGGGAAGGATGATGTACCTTTGCACTGACTTGTACTCGACCTTCTGGTTCCTCGAAGAACCGTACTTGGGAAATGCCGTTGCGGACCTCGCTCCTTTGATCGTTTATCCCGCGAATCCCTATTTGAACATTGCTCTTGAGGCACTGGGGAGGCGGTCCTTGCCCCTCGAACCCGATCAGCATATGTCTGCGGATCAGCTGACGCAGGACTTGACGATTGAGGAATGGCAGGTCATTTCGGCGTTGCGTGAGGAGGCAGTGAAATCTGTGACGGTCAGACGCAAGGGGGCGCGGATCGTCGGAGTGAAGCAGCGGAAATCCGTGGACACGAGCAAGAGGGACCCACAGGGCATTATGGCGGAACTGCTTGGGGGTCCACCAGGTACATACACCCTGAAGACAGACCACGGCAAGATCATGCGTGTTGAGGAGACACGCGAACGAACAGACAAGCCCAAGAAGCGTTCCCGAAGGGTCAAGAGGTAGCCGAGCCACAAGGTGACGGCAGGCTCTGTCCCTGATGGGATGAACTAACAACGACCAAAGCGGCAGTAGGGCCTAGCGCACGTGCGCGGGGGCGGAACTGAGCTGAGGTTACCGGCCACAACGACAGATTGTCGTGTGGACATGGTGGACCCATGCTCAGTATTCGAGACTGCCGCAAGCTGATAGATGACAAGTCACTCAGCGACAAGGAGATTGAACAGATCCGGGATGCGATGTATGCGGTTGTAGAACCTCTCATCGACTTCATCCGGGAGAAGCTGGGAGCGGCACAGGAGCGCAGCGAGGACCAGGAAGCTCCTTTTGAATCAGATGACGCACCCGATCCCTTCAGCAGCGTCAATCGCCTTCTGGCGGTATTGCCCCCCGACGAGCGGGATCATCTGATCGAACGTGCTGGAATGCGGGAGTACGACGGCGCGATGCCGCGCAGTGAAGCCGAGAAGCATGCCCTTCAGGACCTGTGGCGACAGGGTCTCGGGCGGCTCCAGCAGCGCACTGAGACGGGCGGGGAGGGCTGACATGAAAGCAGTTATCTACTGCAGAGTGAGTACCGCCGAACAGGTGGAGAACTACAGCCTAGCGAACCAGGAGAAGGCCTGCCGGGAGTATTGTCAGCGGAACGGGCTGGGAGTGGCGAGGGTTTTCCGCGAGGAAGGAGCCTCGGCAAAGACAGCCAGGAGACCGCAGCTTCAACGAATGCTGGATTACTGCAAGAAACACAGAGGGAAGGTCGATCGCATTGTCGTCTGGAAGCTGGACCGCTTTGCCCGCGAGACGAGCGACCACTTCAACCTGCGTGCTCAGCTCTTCGAACATGGCGTCACGCTCAGGTCCGCCACAGAACCACTCAAGGACGACCCGGTTGGCAGGCTCATTGAGACAATCCTCGCTGGAACCGCTCAGTTCGACAACGACATCCGGAGCCAGAGAACGAGGCAGGGGATGATTTCCGCCTTCCAGGACGGCCGCTGGCAATTTGCGCCACCTACCGGTTACAGGCGCGGCCTCGACGGCCGTGGCAAACCCAACATCGTTCCTGACCCGAAGCACGGACCCCTCGTGAGGGCGGCATTCGAAGCATACGCCACGGGTGTCTACACCAAGGCTCAAGTCCTGAGGAAGGCCAACCGCAAGGGCCTCCGGACCGCCAGGGGCACACGTGTTACGCCGCAGACCTTCAACAGGATGCTCCGCAATCCCATGTACATGGGACTTATGCAGGTGCGAGGTTGGGGAGAACCCGTTCTCGGGGCTTTCGAACCGCTAATATCTCGGAATCTGTTCGAACGCGGCCAGGCGGTCCGGAGCGGGAGGAAGCCGACGGTGCAGCCGTATCTCAGGAATCATCCTGACTTCCCACTCAGGCAATTCGTTGAGTGTGCCGCCTGTGAGAAGCCCATGACGGGGTCCTGGTCGAAGGGCAGGAACGCCGCGTATGGCTACTATCACTGCTACGGAAAGAAATGCGGGGTCAAACCAAGAGTAAGGAAGGAGGTACTGGAGCGGAAGTTCGTGGAACTCCTGGAGAGTCTCTGCCCGAAGCTCGAATACCTGAAGCTGTTTCGCCGCGTTGCGCTGGACGTTTGGCAGCAGGCAAGCAAGGACAGGACTCGGAGGATGGACGTACTTGCGGGGGACGTTGAGAAACTAAGGCAGAAGAAGGAGAAACTCGACGACGCTTTCATCTACCGGGAGGCTATCGACCAAGACACATACACCCAGGAGCGGGACAAGATCATCAAAGCCCTCATGGAGGCTCAGTCAGAGATCGCCCAAGCTCAACACCTGGACCTCGACGTTGAGGCTCTCCTGGACTTTGCCCAGCATCTCATGGTCCGTGCTCCACACGTGTGGCAGGAGGCTTCCCTGGAGAACAAGCAGCGGTTCCAAGGGGCGTTCTTCCCAAATGGTCTGACTTGGGGGAAAGAAGAATTTGGAACCACCGTAAGCTCACCGATTTACTCGGTGTTGCAGGCCTCGGCGGTCCCAAATTCGGATGTGGCCTCCCCAA
>CAZYSK010000080.1:0-27630 GCA_964649415.1 uncultured Anaerolineales bacterium | reverse complement strand
TTGTCAAGGGAGACAAGAAAACCGCTGCCCATCTTTCGGCACCGGCCAGGCAACTTCCTGCGAGTATTTCCCGGGAGTCTTGCCTCGATCCATCTCGGTTGTACAATCACCTCACTGACTTAGTGGGCGATTTCCCCTTGCGACGGATATTATAGCAGACTTTCATTTCTTTGTCAAGGGAGACAAGAAAACCGCTGCCCATCTTTCGGCACCGGCCAGGCAACTTCCTGCGAGTATCCCCCCGGGAGTCTTGCCCCAATCCGTCTCGGTTGTACAATCATCCACTGACTCAGTGGGTGAACTCTCGTGCGACCGATATTATAGCACACTTCAATTTCCTGTCAAGGGTAAATGGAGCCCAATTCCACGCATTAGCACCCGCGCGTCCACCGCCGCCGCCCCTCGCTCGAACACCAGCAGCGGGTTGATGTCGACCTCGACCACCTCCGCGCACTCGACCAGCATTCGCGACAGCCCTCGCAGCGCATCAACGATCGCTGCCACATCCGCAGGCCCTTCACCACGCACGCCCTGTAGCCAGGCATGCGCCCGCACTTCAGCGATCATCTCCACGGCATCCTCGCGGGTCAAGGGAGCCAGACGAAACGCAGTGTCATCAAACAATTCGGCGTATATCCCGCCCAGCCCAAACATGACTACCGGCCCAAAAGTGGGATCGCGCATACCACCCAGAATGATCTCCCGCCCGCCACTGAGCATGCGCTGCACCAGCACTCCCTCGACCTGCACATTAGGGACGCGCTTTTCCAAGCGCGTCACAAGCGTGGGGAACGCCACTTCCAGTTCCTCAGGGCTCCCGACATCCAGCGCCACTCCGCCCGCATCCGACTTATGGCTCACGTCAGGCGAAAGCACCTTGAGTGCCACGGGATACCCCAAAGCACCGGCGGCGGTCAGCGCGTCCTCCACAGTGCGCGCCACAGACCCTTCGGCAACGGGGATTCCGTAGGATGCACACAGAGCCAACGCCGCGTCGGTCGATAGGGCGCCATCCCGGCCCACCGGCAACTGACCAGCCCGTCGTGGCCGGTAGGTTGGCGCAAGAGTCAACGACTTCGACCGGGTATATCTTTCACGCGACGCAGCCAACGCACGCATGGCCGCTTCGATCTTGCCGAAAACCGGACAGTCCGTCTCGCGTTTCAACAACTCGATCTCTCCCTGCTGCGCAAAGGCACAGAAGGCGACCGGCTTTTCCAACTCCCGGCTCAGCTCGTGCGTACGGCGGGCCAGCCGGCGTGACACCTCACCCTCAGCACCAGCGACATACGTGTGCACCAGCAACAACGCATCGGGGTTAAGATCATACAGACACTTCTCCACGACACGCGCGTACACGTCGAAGTCGAAGATGGCCCCCAGATCAAGCGGGTTCGTCGGCGCAATGACATCGGCGCGGAACAGGCTCCGCACACTGGACAGGAAAGCATCCGGGATGGAAACCAAGCGGAAGCCGTTCGCCTCGGCTGCATCGGCAGCCACCACCGCGTGACCTCCAGAACGCGAGACAATGACCAGGTTGTTGCCGCGCACCGGTGGCAGAGCGAAGCCCTGCGCCAGAGCCACTGCGTCGTCGAAACTGCGAGCGCGAGAGAGCCGTGCCTGCCGCAGGGCCGCTTCAACGATGCGGTCGTCGTTGGCCAACGCCGCCGTGTGCGAGAAGGCAATATCGGCACTTGACCGGACGGTGTTCGCCTTGTGAACGATGATAGGCTTGGGCGACGAGGCCGCCAGGCCGATCAGCCGGCGACCATCCTCGATGCTTTCCAGGTAAAGGCACACAATCTCGGTGCCCGGGTCGTCCAGCAGGAAGGCCAGGTAGTCTACCTCATCCAGGTCGCCCTTGTTGCCCATGCTGACCACCTTGTTAACACCCAGCCCGGCCTCGCTAAGCAGGTGGAAGTAAGTGATTGACACACCCCCGCTCTGCGCGAGCACTGAGACCGGGCCGCGCCGGACAGCCTGGCGATCGAGGTGCACAAAAGGCAGACACAGACCGTTTTCCATGTTGATCACGCTGATGCAGTTCGGCCCCACGAAACGGATACCCCAGCGGCACGCCACAGCGCGAACGCGTTCTTCCAACTCACGCCCTGCCTCCGAGAATTCAGAGAAGCCGCCTGACTCGATCACCGCGTGGCGAATCCCTTTTCTCCCACAGTCCTCCAGCACATCGGGCACAGTGGCCGCCGGAGTCAGAATCACGGCCAGATCCACCCCGCTGGGCAGCGCCCCCACCGACGGACGTATAGGAATCCCATGCACCCGGCCCTCTCTCAGGCCGACAGCGTACATGCTGCCGGCGTAACCGAACCCTAACATATTGCGAAGAATGTTGGCCGCCAGATTGTCCGACCGCTCCGAGACGCCAATGACTGCCACACTATCAGGATAAAAGATTTCGTGCATCGCTTTGCCTCCCGCTACGCTCAGGCCACTCACAACGGATTGTAGCAAAAAGACAGCAAAACGCCAACCAAACATTTCAGAAATCCTCACTTTTGTGGTACAATGGAAAGAGACTGTCTAGAGGAAACCCAAAACGCAGTCTACGTCGGACGCGGCAGGTATCGCCAGCGGCGAGAAGAGACGAGAAGGGAGATGAACCATGTCTGTGACCGATCTGTTGCGACGCACGGAGTTGTTCTCTGGTCTCACGCCCGAACAAGCTGAGCGAATCGCTGTCCTGGGTAAGGAAGTCGTCTACAACGCCGGTGACGTCATCATCCGTGAGGGCGACCCGTCGGACGAGGTGTACATCATCTGCAGCGGCATGGTCGAGGTAGAAGTCTCAAGGGACACAATACACGACGTGCCGGGTCCGCCCCAGTTCAGTTCCCTGGTTCGTCTGGGCCAGGGGCAAGTGTTCGGTGAGATGGCACTGATGGACCGCGGCGTCCGCTCAGCGACAGTGCGCTGCGCGGATGACGATACGACAGTCTACGTCATCCCTCAACAGGCCTTCTGGGACCTCTGTGATGGTGATCATCACATCGGCTACATCGTGATGCGCAACATTGCCTTCGACCTGTCCTTCAAACTCCGTCACCGCAACCTGCAAGTCAGGCTGGCAGGAGACACCCCATGATCTACAAAGTCAGTTACGTCATCGTTGACCGGCCACACCCGGGTGAGATCGTCAACCTGGAGACCCCGCCGCGTGTGGGTGATCGTGTACAACTGGGCGGCGAACAGTTCGAGGTCATCGAAGTCGTTGACTTGATCCCGCCGCGCGGGGAGTTCGCCTATCTCCACGTTACCTGTCAGCCAGTCGAGCAAGACATGTAGACTCGCCCACAGCGCGAACCCGTGTATGTGTTCCCCTACAGCATATGCTATCGCGACATACGACACACGAAGTGAGTAGGAGAAAGCAGTGGCACAAGAACGCGTTCTGGTCATAGACGACAGCCCTGAGATACAGCAATTGCTGACCGAATTGGTGCTTGAGCCCAATGGCTACCGCCCCATCGAGGCTCTGGATGGCGAGGAAGGGCTACGGTTGGCCCAGCAGGAACTGCCCGAACTCATCGTCCTGGATATGCAACTTCCGAAGATGAACGGCCTCGAAGTGCTGGAGGCCATGCAGCAGAAATACATAGACATTCCGGTCATCTTCACGACAGTCCGCGAATCGGCCGAGTTGGTCGTGCGGGCCTTCCGCCTGGGAGCACGCGACTACGTGATCAAGCCTTTCGGCCCAGAAGAGATGCTTGACGCCATCCAGCGCATCCTATCCTCCACATCGCTGCTTGAAGAGAGGGATCGGCTCACTGACAAACTGACGGAGGCCAACCAACGGTTTCAGCGCCAACTCCAGGAACTGAATGCCATCTACGCTATTGGACGGTCGGTCACGTCCCTATTGGACTTGAACAGTGTGCTCAACCGCGTGGCGGAGGCGGCGGTATACCTGGCGGATGCCGAAGAGGGCATGCTCCTCCTACTGGACGATGACGGGCGAGAACTCTACCTGCGGGCAGCCAAGGGAGTGGATGAAGCTGTAGCGCGAAGTCTGCGCATGCGGGTGGACGACAGCATCGCGGGGCGCGCGATCCAGACGGACCGGCCCGTGCTTATGTCCGGAGAGCGCGCGAAAGTCACCACCGGCTATCTGGTCAACTCCTTGCTCTATGTGCCGCTCCGAGTCCCTGAACGGGGAGTGATCGGCGTGCTAGGGGCGATCAACCGCGAGGCAGATCGGGACTTCTCGGAGCGAGACGTGTTCCTGCTATCAGCGCTCGCCGACTACGCGGCCATCGCCATTGAGAACGCACGCCTCTTCGAGCGGGTCGAGGTGGAACGGGCCAAGCTGGAGAGCGTCTTGCGAGAGGCCCAAGAGGCGATCATCGTCGTGGATGGGGAGAGTAACGTCCTACTATGCAATGCAGCCGCCCACCGCACGCTGGGGCTGAACGGGGCCGACCTGTTGAACCGGCCGGTCGTGGAAGCTGTTCCCCACCCCACGATAGACGCGATGTTCACCGAAGCGCAGGATACGGGCCAGGCAGCTCGCAGCGAGGTGCTGCTGGACGACGGGCGCACCTTCAACGCACAATTGACCCCCGTCGAAGGGATTGGGCACGTACTGGTGATGCAGGACATCACACGCCTCAAGGAACTGGACCGCATGAAATCGGAGTTCATCACCCGGGTCTCTCACGACCTGCGGACGCCGCTGACTACCGTCCAGGGCTACATCGAGTTGCTTCCTCGAGCGGGACCATTGAACACGCAGCAACAGGAGTTTGTGCTGCGCGTCGGACAAAGCATGGAGACCATCACCGAAATGCTCAACAATCTCCTGGATGTGAACCGCCTCGAGACCGGGTTCGACCTGGAGATGATCCCTTGCGACTTGAGGCAGGTGCTCGAAGAAGCGATAGAGAATTTTCGCCCGCGCGCAGATGAGAAAGATCAAGAAATGCGGTGGGAGCTGCCCGAGACATTGCCTATGGTGCACGGCAACCCCTATCGTCTGCGCCAGGTCGTGGACAACCTGCTTGACAATGCGATCAAATTCACGCCAGAAGGTGGTTGGATCACCGTAGGCGCTGTGGAGGACGAGGGATACATCGTGGTCCACGTGGCTGACAACGGCATCGGCATCCCTCCAGACCAACAGCCCTACGTCTTCGACAGATTCTACCGGGTGGAGTCCGACGAGACGCTGAGCCTGGCCGGCTCCGGGCTGGGCCTGGCCATCGTGAAGTCGGTGATCGAGAAGCACAACGGGCGCGTCTGGGTCGAGAGCAGGCCGGGAGTGGGCAGCGTCTTCAGCTTCGTCGTGCCCGGGATTCAAGAGGCAGGAAACGGCGCAGAACGCGACTGATCCGGCGGCGTGCCGCATATCCTGCGCCTGAACACCTAAGGGACGCTCCATTGAGCGTCCCGTTTTTTTTGCCCGTCGAAGAACGGCGTAGGGACAGCGTAGGGTTTCCGTAGGGTTGGCGTAGACCTAACGTCAAGTCCCATCCCGCGTCATGTGGTATCCTACAGGCAGAGTCAGGGGCGGTTTCTCTTCTTCTCCTCCTTTTTGTGAGGGCCGGGGTGCGGCGACCCCGGCTCTCCGTGTTTCTAAGGGGTACCGCTCCCCCCCCCGGGGCGACCACGAAAGGAACCGCCCCACGTGCCAGCCTTGCCACACCCTTGCGCGCAAGCTTACACCCTGTTGACTTACCGCCCATTCCAGTGTAAGATAAATGATGAGGAGAAGGGACGTGGCACGTCGAACAGGCACTCGCGCGTCATCTACATACGACGATCCAACAAGCGCAGCCTCCACCGCTATGCGCATGGTCGTCATCGTCTCCTGCTTGGCCGCCGTGACCGCGACAGGGTACGGGCTTTGGGGGACGGGACCGACAGAGCCACCGCGTGTCTCCCCACCAGGGATTGTGGCCTCCTCTGAACCACTCAGCACTCCGGTCATCGCTCCCCCAGACGCCACCGAGCAACCCCTGACCCTCTCCGACGACCCGCCACCACCTGCCGAGCATTCTGCTGGGGTCCCGCGTGTCGGCATTGTCGCCGGTCACTGGGGGAACGACACCGGGGCCACGTGCTCTGATGGCCTGACGGAGGTCGAGATCAACCTCGACGTTGCCCAGCGGGTCGTCTACATCCTGCAAGCTCTCGGATATCAGGCCGAACTGCTGGCAGAATTCGACCCTCGCCTGGACAGCTATCAGGCGGAAGCGTTAGTGTCCGTACACGCCGATTCCTGCGAGTCCTATCCGAACGCCACCCCGCCGGCCAGTGGCTTCAAGGTCGCCAGCGTCGAGGACAGCCTGGTACCGGAGGCAGAGGAACGATTGGTCGCTTGTCTGGCCCAGTGCTACGCAGCCCGCACAGGGATGTATTTCCACGCTAACAGCATCACGTTCGACATGACGCGCTATCATACGTTCTACGAGATAGACGACCAGACTCCGGGCGCCATCATTGAGACCGGCTTCATGATGAACGACCGCCGCCTGTTGACCGAACGCACTGATCTGGTGGCCCAGGGCATCGTGGACGGCATTGTGTGCTTCATTGAAAACGAGCAGCCATAGCCAGTTCGACAAGACGGCGACGTTGCCCGTACGAGCCGCACGGCTGGCCCGAGCGAGAATTCTGATGGACAGCGCTGCCAGATGGAAGATGAGCGTATTGCTGCACTGGTAGAAGAAGGCAAGTCCGCCGCACGCCTTGGACAGAAGACCAAGGCACGACGCAGGTTCCGTGCGGCGCTGATGCTCGATTCCACCAACCTAAGCGCCCTGCTCTGGCTGGCTTGGCTCAGCGAAGACCCCCGTGCCAGTCTGGCGTACGTTGCACGCGCGCTGACCCATGCCCCCGATGATCCCCGCGCTCACGCCGCGCTGCGCTGGGCACGCCGGCGTGCCACCTCCTATCCATCCCCATCTTCCGCACAGAGGTCGCAGCCCCGGTGGCGACGCTATATCGCGGCCACCGCCCTGGGCCTGTTGATCATCCTCATTGGCGCCGGATTGATTTGGTCTCTGCCCCACAGGCTGCTCGTATTGGCCGCACTGAACCCATCGCCGTCCTCGGCCCCCACGGTCATCGCCGGCCCCACGCATGTCGTATCCCCCACGCCCCCCCCTACACCCACGCGGACCCTTTCCCCTACCCCCACCGGGCGACCACAAGGATCGCCCCTGCCTGGCCCGACTGCCACACTCCCCGATGAAGCAGATCGCTCCAGTCCGGAGCGCCCACCGTCCACCCTCCCCACTGCACCACCGTTCCCACCTACCGCGACGCTCGCGCCCCCTTCCATCGAGAGCAACGTGCGCTGGATAGATGTGGACCTGACACACCAAAGGCTTAACGCTTACGAGGGACAGGATCTGGTACGCACTACGCTCGTCTCCACAGGGCTGCCACGAACGCCCACGCCTGTCGGGCGCTACCACGTCCAGATCAAACTTCGCTACGATGACATGAGTGGCCCGGGATACTATCTGCGCAACGTGCCCTATGTGATGTACTTCCACGGCGGCTACGGATTGCACGGCACCTATTGGCACAGCAACTTCGGCCACCCGATGAGCCACGGCTGTATCAACCTTCCCACGCCGGAGGCAGAGTGGCTGTACAACTGGGCACAGGTGGGGACCCTGGTCAGCATCCACAATTGACCCAAGAGCGAACTCGAGATCAACCTACAGCGGCGGCCGGAACGGGGCGCGATCAAGAATCGGCAAGGTCACACACGTACTGCCACCAGCTCGAAAGCGGGTTCAGATTGTGAGTGCCCTTTGAGTGCCACCATACCCACGGGGCGCGCCTCAACGTAGCCACGCACCAGTCCGTAGACCTGCTGACAGATCAAGACCTGTCCCCCGTGGGCATGCTCCTGCAGCCGCCGGCTCATATTGACTGCATCACCAATGACCGTGAAGTTCATCAATTGGGCCGCTCCGACGTTGCCGACCAGCACTTCACCGGTGCTGACGCCAACCCCAAATCGAAGTCGGGAGGCCTGGGGAAGCCGTGAGTGAGATTGATCCACTGCCCGGGATATGCGCCAGGCGGCGCGTACTGCACGCAGGGCGTGATCCGGCTGCGGGAGCGGCGCGTTGAAGTAAGCCATCACCGCGTCACCCAGGAACTTGTCCAGTGTTCCCCCCTCATCCAAGATGACGTCGGCAGCCACGGCTATGTGACGGTTGAGGACGTCTACCAATACCTCGGGCGCAGCACGCGTGCTGAAATCGCTAAACCCTCGGATGTCGGCGAAGAGGATCGTCGCCCGTTGACGCACGCCCCCCAGCTTGACAGCGTCCGGTTGGGCCATGAGCTTGTTCACCACACTGGGGGCGACGTAGCGCTCGAACAGTCCCCTGATCTGATTCTTCTCCTGTTCTTTGGTCTGCTCAATCTGACGCACCAGGCGGGAGTTCTCAATCGCGATAGACGCATAATCGGCCAGTGCCATAAGCAGATGGCAGTCGTGGTCACTGAACGAACGAGCGCTGACCTTGTTGCTGACGCACAGCACACCGATAGCTCGCTCTCCGACTTTCAGGGGTACAGAGAGCATCGCGCTGGTGACCAGCGCATCCCCTTGGCGCATCGTATCGGCCGCCAGTTGCTCCTCCGTGCGCCTCGATACCTGCCTGGTCTTGCCTCTGACACGCTGCCGGCGCACACTTGCCTGGAGCTTGGCCGCCTGCGCGTCGTGCAGGAAGAGCGCGCTCTCCTCCGAGCCAACAATGTAGAGCGCAGCATCTACTATCCGGCCCAGCAGTTTGTCGCGGTCCATGAAGGCGGTGACAGACTTGCCGATGTGAAAGAGGGTATTGAGTTCGCGCAATCGCTGCTCCAGCGATTGCTTGGACTGCATCAACCGAAGCGTGAGGGCTTCTTTCTCTCGCTGGAGTTGCACTTCTCTCAAGGCCCTCTGGATGGTCACGAGCATCTCATCGGCGGTAAAGGGTTTGATCACGTAGTCGCGCACGCCCTTGCGGAACACTTCAACGACGATAGCCTCGGACCCGTGGGACGTCATGAGGATCACCGGGACTTCGGAGCGTCGAGCGCGCAGGGCATCAAGTACCTCGAAGCCGGTCATTCTGGGCATCTCCAGGTCAAGCAGCACCAGGTCAATTCCCCCCTTGAGGACCTTGCGCACACCTTCAGCACCGTCAGCGGCTTCCACAGCATCGAAGCCGTTGGGCTCCAGGACGAAACTGATGACGAACTCGCGTATCTCGCGGCTGTCGTCAACCACAAGCACCCGTAGACCAGACAACGCGTCCTCCCCTCGAACACGGAGCATAGGGTATAAGGGGGCAACCCTCTCATCGAGCAAGAGTGGGCCTTGCCCTGGGAAATGAAGTGTCGTTTAGTATACCATAACAGCGGGAAACGGCCCAGAACACGGAGACCAAACACCGGCAACGGCGCTCGCGTCTTGATAGATTCTTGTATCTCTTATACCTGACTATCACGCTTCTCCGGTACCATGGTATTGTTGGACGTGCCAGCGGACGAATTGTCGCCGCTCGTTTGCAAAAGAGCCCATATACACTATAATCGAATTCGAGCAGCAACCCTCTCTAGTCCACGCCGAACCAGTTCGACCAGCCAGACTCACAGAGGTGGCCATGTCTGAATGGGACGACTCCCCAGCCAAGGCACAGCTCGTGGCGGATCTACGCGACTGCCTGCCAGCCTCTCTCCAGCGGCAGTGCCTGCTGGGCAGCGAGATCACGGCTCCCCACCCCTGCGCGCAATATCTCACCGCCTTGCTGCGGGCTGTCTCCACGTACCTTCCGCGCCAGGTCGTCGTCCCCTTGCTGGCAAACCCGGACCGGGGCAAAGTCGAAGGGACGTTCACCCACGGCACGGTGATGTTCGCCGACATCTCGGGCTTCACCGCTATGTCCGAGCAACTCTCCCAGTTGGGCAAGCAGGGGGCCGAGGAGATCACGGCCATCGTGAATCGCTTCTTCGCGGCACTGTTGGAGGTCACCGGCCACCACCGCGGTGACCTGCTCAAGTTTGGCGGCGATGCGCTGATCGTCTTCTTCGGTGACCAAGGCCACGCACACCGTGCCTGTCTGGCCGCACTACAGATGCAGGACACTATGTCTCGCTTCTCCAAGACATCCACCTCTCAAGGAGTCTTCCGCCTGCGAATGAGCATAGGTCTGGGCACCGGCCCACTCTTCATGGCCAAGCTGGGCTCGGAAGCGGGCATGGAGTTCGCCGTGATGGGACAGGGGATGGCCCGGATGGCCCAAGCTGAGGACCGGGCCTTGGCAGGCGAGATCTTCATTGACGTGGACACGTACCGCGCTGCCGCCGATCAAGTCAATGTCCAGGAGGCGGAGGGAGGCTTCTACCAACTACTCGCGTTTCGCGGCAGCCCGGACCTGAGCGGTGTCTCAAAGGACCCCCTGGTCGCTTTCCTCGCCTCTCCAATGGGAGACGACATACTACCGTGGATCGCGGCCACAGCTCAACGAATCTGTGCTCTGTCGCTCTTCTTGCCGCCCGGCCTGATGGACAAGATCAAACTTGACCCCGAGCGGATCGCCATCGGCGGCGAATACCGCCCGGTCACCGTGTTCTTCGCCAACTTCTACGGCATCGACGAGATTATCGCGGAACTGGGCGAAGCACGGAGCGCAGAGATCACGGCGATCCTCAACACCCATTTCACGACGATGAGGCGTATCATCGCCAAATACGGCGGTGTGGTCAACAAGGTGGACACCTACGCCGTAGGCCATCGCATTATGACTCTCTTCGGCGCACCCCGCGCCCACATAGATGACCCGGAACGGGCCGTGCGGGCAGCATTGGAGATGCAGGACGCCATGGCCGCATTCGCCGAACTGAACACATCATGCGGACGCTTCTGCCTCAAGCAGCGCATCGGCATCAACACCGGTCTTGTCTTCGCCGGTAACGTAGGCTCGCTCACTCGGCAGGAATACTCGGTCATGGGCGACGAGGTGAACCTCGCGGCCCGTCTCATGGCGGTGGCCAACGAGGGGCAGGTAGTCATCAGCCCAAGCACGGCCCGCCAGTCTGGGAGTGCTTTTCTGCTTCACGAGCAAGCGCCGGTGCGCGTGAAGGGCAAATCGCTGCCCGTCCACAACTACGAGGTTTTGGGGCTGCAGGAGGCCCGCGATCGCGGCGTTCGTGGGCGCGATCTCCGGCCACTGATCGGGCGCGACGAGGAATGGCAAACCATTCACGCGTTGACTGATGCTAGCCTGGCCGGCGAGACGCACGTGCTCAGCATCGTGGGCGACGTGGGAATGGGGAAATCGCGCCTGCTAGAGCTGCTGCTTACTCACTTGTCAGACGAGCACGGGGCGGTGAGCATCAGTGCCGCCTGTCCATCGTTTGGTCGCCACACGCCCTACCTGCCCTGGTTGGACGTACTGCGCACGATGTTTGGGTTCGAGCCTGCTGATTCCAATCAAGCGAAGCTAGAGAAGGTCGAGACGCTGTTGCAGGAAGCAGACCCCACCTGGCGCGACTGGACGCCGCTGATGGGACAACTGCTGGGCCTGGAGGCTCCTGAGAGCGACCTGGTGAGTGCCCTCGATGCTCAGACCCGCCAGCGGATGATCTTTCGCACGGTGATTGGGCTGGTGGATCGCGTTGCCAGCGAGCAGCCCTTGCTGCTGGCCCTGGACGACCTGCAATGGTCCGACGACACGTCCGTCGAACTGGTCAACCACGTGGCCCGTCAGATCACGGACCGGCCACTCCTGCTGGTACTGGCGCATCGACCAGAGGAAGGCCTGGACGCCACGCTCGCAGTGGCTGATCTACCGGGGCACACCGGTATTACACTCAGAGAACTCTCTGACGTGGATAGCCTGCGGCTGCTCGACGTGCTCTTGCCAACCACACCTCAGATGCCGCCGAACCTGAAACAGGTGATTCTGAACAGAGCGCGGGGCAACCCGCTCTTCATCGAAGAGGTCGCCCACAGCTTGATCGAGAACTACCTGACACTGGATGAAGAGACGGGCACCTACCGCGCCCGGACTGACCTGGGCCAGATCGAAGTACCCGACTCAGTCAACCGCGTCATCATGAGCCGCATAGACCGGCTCGATGAGAGCAGCCGCAACGTACTGCGGGTCGCCTCCGTCATCGGGCAGCGGTTTGAGCAGTGGCTGCTCAACTCGATCTACCCCTATCGCCACATATCGGGGGAACTGCAGGAGCGGCTGGACGAGCTGTCGGAGCGCGAGATACTGGACGGTCCCCTGCCTGAACTTCTGTACCTCTTCCGCCACGTCTTGACGCGCGAGGTGGCCTACGAAAGCCTGCTCTACGCTGACCGCCGCCAATTGCACCGCCGCATTGGCGAGTCCATCGAGGGCCAACGCGGCGACCGGCTGGCTGAATACTGGGAAGTGCTGGCATACCACTTCAGCATAGCCGAGGGCTGGGAAAAGGCTCTCAACTACCACCTCCAGGCCGCTCGCAAGGCACAGTCCATCTACGCCAACGAGGCCGCCATCCATCACTTCCACCAGGCGCTCCAGGCTGCGGAGCACGTGGCGGGAAGCGAGGATCGCCAACTGCTGGCCCACGAGGGGTTGGGTGATGTACTGGACACGACAGGGGAATACGACGGGGCGCTGAATCACATCTACCAGGCACAAGACCTGGTGATGGCAGTCGGCTTCTTTCCGAGAGACACAGCCCGTCGCCTGGCCGACCTGTGTCGCAAGGTCGCTTCGATCTACAGGAAGAAAAGCAACTACGAAACCGCCCTCGACTGGTTGAGCGGGGGACTGATCGCGCTAGAAGGGATGAAGGCTATCGAGGTCGCGCGCATCTACATCGGCGGGGCCGCAGTGTACCGCCGCCAGGGCAAGAACGAGGAAGCCATTGACTGGTGCCAGAAGAGCCTGGGCGTCGCTTCCCAGATCCAGACGAGAGACGGCAAACAGGCGATGGCACGCGCGTATTACAACCTGGGCGGCATCTACACCCGCCAGGGCGATTTGGCGCGCGCGGTGGAGTTCTGCTGCCGCAGCCTGGAGGTCTACGAAGAGATTGACGACATCGTTGGCCAATCACAGGCACACATCAACCTGGCCAACGCCTATTTCGAGCAGGGAGACTGGCCCCGAGTCACCCAACACTACCTCCATGCGCTAGAGATGACGCGCAAGATTGGCGACGTATACTCCCAGGCACTGATCACCCTTAACCTGGGAGGCGTGTACCTCAACCAGGGAGACCTGGACCGGGCTGCCGGTTACTATCAGCAGAGTCTAGAGATGTGGCAGGAATTGGGCTCCAACTACGCCATCGCCCTGCTGCACAACAACATGGGTGCGGTAGCCTTGCGAAAGGGTGACCTGGACGAGGCCACGACGCTGCTGCAGCGAAGCCTGGAGATGTTCCAGGAGATCGGATCGAGCGACTTCCTGGCCGAGGTATACCGGCACCAGGCGTTGGGCCACCTGGGCCGAGGGGCACTGGACGCGGCCCTCGATTGCGCGCAGCGCTCCCTGGCAGTGGCCCTGGAGCAGGAGATGCAACTGGAAGAGGGCGCCACGCGCCGGGTGCTGGGGCAGGTCCACATGGCCCGCCAAGGCCCCCACCTGGCCCAGGCAGAGCAGGAACTGCGGGAGAGCCTGCGCATCCTGGAGGGATTGAACAGCCAGTACGAGATCGGGAAGACGCTCTTCCAGTTGGCCCGCCTGTACCTGATGCGCGGCGAGCACGCGCCGATGCAACGCTATCTCAGGCAGGCCAAGGGCATCTTCGAGGAATTGGGAGCGCGCCTGGATCTGGCTGAGACTCAGGCCTTGACCCAGGCGTAGGCGCGGGCGCGACCGATGAGACAGCGCTCAGGCGAGCACGAACCATGCGAAAGGAGTGAAGCGATGAAAAGACGAACACCCTGCATATTGACCATTGGAATGGCCACCGTCCTGCTCTTGGCGACGGCCTTAGCCGTCCACAGCCTGGAGGCGCGAGCGGCCAGGCCCGGGCAGACCGTATTGGACCCTGCCAACGACGTCTCACTGGCACACATTGACGTCACCTCTATGAGCACCACGCTGACCGAAGAGACGTTGCAGTCCGTTCTCCGCTTGAGAGATGTCCCGTACCATTTGACGTTCAACAGGGTTGGGATACCCGAGAACTACCTGGAGTACGAGTGGGGCGTGTACGTGGACGTAGACAACAATCCGGACACCGGGAGTACATCGAGCCGGAGAAAAGGGGCAGAGTACTCGATCTCTGCCATGTACTTCGTCTTCGAGCCAGATTCCCCCGCCACCTGGCCCATAGAGTATATGGTAGATGCAACCGTCTGGGAATACGAGGGAGACGGCACGTGGGGCTACCTGTCTAGCGCCACCGTCTACGTGGACGCCGACAGGGATACCATCACGCTGCTGGGAGACATCCCAGGGATCACGTCGGGATCGCGCGTGTTCTTCTTCACCTACGACTACAACCCCAGTGGCAGCGGCCAATGGGACGAAATGACGGAGGATATCATCCTCCAGCCCAAGGCAGAAGTCACCGACTACCCACCCATCGGTGATTGCAACACGTCGGCGACCATCGAGTGGGAGGTCTCGGATGGGACGAGCGTCAATTCCACCTACGTGGTCTGGGACATCGTCTCCCATAGAACCGACAACGACTACACCTATTCCACCGAGGCGCAGTCAGGTTCTGTGGGCTCGTATGCTGACGCGATCACCCTGCCCAGTTCGGGGCCGGTCTACTTCAAGATCTACGCCGACGTGGGTGGGCAACCTGTATGGTCATCCGAACATACGATCGTAGTTGACAATTACGAGCCGAACGACGTGTGGCCGGATGCCCACGAGGTCACCCCAGGCACCTACGAGAGCTACGTCGGCCACGAGCGCGACCTCGATTGGTACAAGCTCGAACTCACCAGCCCCCGCCTCGTCACCGTCACTCTGACCAGCCTCCCCGCCGACTACGACCTCATCCTCTTCACCAACCTCTACTCCCCCACCCAGGAGACCGACACCCTCGGCGACCTCCAGGACTCCACCGAGGTCGACGCCAGCGGCCAGATGAGCGCCGTTGGCCAGATGAGTGCTGTGGGCCAGATGAGCGCCGTCGGCCAAATGAGTGCCGTCGGCCAGATGAGTGCTGTGGGCCAGATGAGTGCCGTCGGCCAGATGAGCGCCGTCTCCGCCCGACCCGGCACCCAGGATGAACTCGCCATCACCAAGGTCCGCTCCATCACCGGCACCCTCTACGCCCTCGTCCTCTCCCACAACGGGGCCTTCGAGCTCGATCCCTATGACCTCACCATCCAGACCGGTCCCCTCCCCGGCGCTCCCACCTGCAGCACCTCCTTCACCTACACCGCCGGCTCCCCCACCTCCATCTACACCGGCACCTACGCCAGCGACTCACCCGAGACCCTCATCCTGGTCAACAAGCAGCGCATGGATCAGGCCTACGGCACCGCCGCCACCGCCAACCTCATCCCCACTCTCCGCTCCCTCGCCGACGACGCCGACGTCGAGGGCGTCGTCATACCCATCGAGAACACCTCCACCGTGGCCGACGCCTACGGTGCCTGGGACTCCGGCAACGCCGGCGACCCTCTCTACGCCAATCTCGTCGCCGATGCCATCAAGCAAGACGTCGTCCTCCCCTTCTTCGACAGCCACTCCGCCTCCCTCAAGTACATCGTCATCGTCGGTGACGATCTCATGATTCCTTTCTACCGCGTCCCCGACGACGCCTTCATCGCCAACGAGTCCGTCTACGCCACCCGCTCCGCCGTCAACTCCAACAACCCCACCCACGCCGCCCTCGACCTGGGCTTCGTCCCCACCGACGACTTCTACGCCGACTTCTCCCCCCTCCACTGGCGCGCCCGCCTGCTCTTCGTCCCCGACGTCGCCTCCGGTCGCCTCGTCGAGTCTCCCGCCGAGATCCAGACCATGGTCCAGGCCTTCCTCCGCAACGACTCCGCCACCGCCACCTCCGCCTTCGTCAGCGGTTACGACTTCCTCACCGACAGCGCCGACGCCATCCGCGACACCTTCATCTTCGCCGGCCTCTCCCCCACCACCCTCATCAACGACTCCTGGACCGCCTCACAGCTTCAGACCGCCTGGCTCTCCTCTCCCAGCGACATCGCCTCCGTCAACGCCCACTTCGACCACTGGCAGGCCATCCCGGCCGCCGGTTCCTCCACCCTCGACACCGGCGACCTCGCCGCCGCCGGCCCTATGAGCGGCACGCTCAACTTCTCCATGGGCTGCCACTCCGGCCTCAGCGTCCACGACACCCACGCCTCTGGCGGCCACCCTCTCGACTTCCCCCAGGCTCTGGCTCAGAAAGGCGCCTGGTGGCTCGGCAACTCCGGCTACGGCTACGGCATGGATGACTCGGTCGCCCTCACCGAGCGCATCATGCATCTCTTCGCCCAGAAGCTCACCGATGCCCCCGGCACGCCTGTCGGCGAAGCCCTCCGCTGGGCCAAGAACCGCTACCTCGGCAGCGCCCCCAGCGGCGGCTTCGGCACCTACGACGAGAAGGCCATGATCGAGGCCACGCTCTACGGCCTGCCTATGTATCGCCTCTCCGTCTCCGGCGGCCCCACCGCCCCATCCCCACCGCCCCTCGGCGCTACCCACGCGGCCACCGAGTCCATCACCCTCTCACCCGCTTTCCAGTTGGAGACCGGCTCCGCCGCCGGCGACTACTACTCCGTCGACGGCCAGGTCCAGGCCAACCCGGGCCGCCCCGTCCAGCCCCTCACCGGCCAGGACCTGCTCACGAAGACCGGCCAGACGCCCCACGGCGTGGTGCTCGTCGGCGCTACCTGCGCCACCGACGAGTCCTTCGACCCCCTGATCTCCATCCCCGTCACCGACACCACCGGCAGCGAGCCCTCCTTCCAGGCCGAATCCTGGTTCCCCGCCAACCCCTGGGCCGTCAACCGCCTCGGCGACCAGCCACGCCTGACGGTGGTGCCCGCCCAGTTCCAGGGCGACCAGGATGGCGGCACGCTGCGCCGCTTCACCCAGCTCTCGTTCCAGGTCTACTACACCGGCACCGCCAGCGGTGACTTCGCGCCACCCGTCGTCTGGCTGGTGGAAAGTGCAGCACTCGAGAGCGCAGCTGATTTCTGGGTCACTGCCGAGGATCCCTCCGGCATCCAGCGGGTGCTCATGGTCTACACGGAGGATGGCAGCCACTGGCACGGGCGGGACCTGGCGTACAGCCCCTCTCAGGGCCGCTGGGAGACGAGCTTCACAGGGCTGGCCGACGACTTCGTCTACTTCGTCCAGGTGGTGGACGGGGCAGGCAACGTGACGGTCACGTCCAACAAGGGCCTGTTCTTCGAGCCCACCCGCCACG
This sequence comes from uncultured Anaerolineales bacterium, assembly GCA_964649415.1. GTDB lineage: Bacteria > Chloroflexota > Anaerolineae > B4-G1 > B4-G1 > CAZYSK01. The sequence goes on along the minus strand of CAZYSK010000080.1, from coordinate 10,230 downwards.
AACTCTACATGCCACTGATCACACGAAACCATTCGTGACCTGCCCCAATCAGGGGGCAAGCTACTGCAAACCAAAGAAGCCCGTCTCCTTGCGAGACGGGCTTCCCATTGGAACGAATACCTGCCAGCGATCTACACCCTGCGGGCAACTACAAGGGCACAAATGCAGGGCAACCACAAGCGTTGCCCCTACTGCTCCTCAATCTCGTAACTATACGACCCCATCTCCGTCGTCACAGGAGCCAGGCCCGAGATGGTGATCATCGCCCGATCTGTCCGCCGGTCCAGCGGAAGGACCCACTCGCCGCTCTGATCCTCGTCCAACTCCAACCGCTGCACACTCGTCTCGGGGCCAAGGAGAATCAACTGCACCAGCCAGCGTTGCGGCAACACGTTCGCGTGCCGGATGAAACCAGCCGGCTCCCAACCGTCCTCGTCGTCCTCGAAATCGCTGAAGTAGCCGATCTCAGGAATGGCGACATCGTCCAGGACAAAACCAGGGCGGTTGACCGCGTCGTCGGTGATGTACTCGAAACGGACGAGTATCTCCTGGCCGGCATACGGAGAGAGATCCACCTGTTCCTGGATCCACTCCGGCGAACCCCCACCACCGATCGCGCCCGTATAGCCCCAGCCAAATGAGTTGCCGTTCGGATTAGTGGGCGTGCCTGACGGGGTCTCGAGTATCTCCCAGGTTGCTCCGCCATCGGAGCTGACCTGCACATAAGCGTAGTCCCAATCCTCCTCAATATCGTACCAGATCCAGAACTCCAGCGTGGCATCATTAACGCCAGATAGGTCAAAGGCACGCGTGAGCATCATGTCCGAATCATCGCCCCGATTCGACCACCAGACGTATCGTCCGCTGTACGCGCTGGCATCCACCAAGCCAATCTGCGTAGAGCCTGTGAAGCGGAACTCCAGGGGGCTTCGGCCGCGCAGCTCGATGTAGTCGGTTCCGTGCTGGTGAACGGTCTCGCTTGCGGAGATGGGATAGTCCGATTCGCGGTAGGTGACCTCGACGTTGAAGGACGGTGGGTCAATCTCCTCGTAGCCATAGCGTCCATCGGCCAGGTCGGGCTCATCCAGCAGATTGGCGACGATCCAGTCAGCGAACAGGTCCACGTACGACATGCCGGCTCCCAGTTCCTCCAGCACAGCATCCACGCTGGCGAACGAGTTCTCGGGATGGGCGACCAATGCCTGGGTGGCCTCAGGGCCGAACCGGTCGAGGAAATAGGAGGTGAACAGATAGCCGGCGCCGTAGTTGGCCCCGGCCGCGCCAGGTCCCTCGGGCCACGAATTGAGCTGTGTGTCCGGCGACATGGAGAATATCCAATCCGCTCCTCCGGGATCGAAATCATTGAGATAGGAAGCCAGCTCAGAGAAGCCCTCGTTCAACCACGTCTCCTCGTTGCGGTCGTTGTACCAGTGGATCATATGCTGGAACTCGTGAGCCAGCACCCCGTTGTAGAAGTCATCGTTGATGTCCACGTTCTCGATGTTGATGTAGAACATCTCCATCTCGTTGGAGTCGTCACGTACCAGGGAAACGAATTCATCGGCGCTGGAGTAGTAGCCAGCGACGGAGTCGCCCAGGTTGCGCGCGTGGAGAATACTGACGTGCGGGTCGTTGTCCACCCCAGGGCTCCACTCGGAACCGAAGAAAGCGCGGTCGGTGGGATACGTGTGGTCCTCGAACAGGTCGGCCGCAGATTCGAGATCATCCCGGTCAAAACGTGCCCCATCCTCGACCCACATATACACGTGCTCCGTCTGGTATTCGAGGACGGCATCAATCTCGAACTGCTCGTCCGTATCCACGTTCGAGACGTTGAAGATGCGGCGAGTGCCCACCTCGTAGTCGGGGGACCCGCCGGCATTCACGAAGCGCGGCGTGTCAGGAGACAGACCACGCAGGCGAACCGCCAGGTCGTGCAAATCACGTACGGGCACTTCCGTCGTTGCCAGCAGTTCCTCCGTCTCCGCCCCGACATCCCCCACCGGCTCACGGGTGACAACGGGTGTCGGTCTGGGGGTGGGGGTTTCCAGCACCGGCGTGGGGTCAAGTTCATACACTAGCGTGGGCTCGAGGATCTCTCCCCAATCCCAATCGTTCCAATCCAAGCTACCACAGCAACAACAGCTTGCCGCCATCAACAAGGCGGCCGCAGCAACCAGTATAGCCAATGTCCGATTCACAATGTTCCTCCAAGTAGTCAGCAGCCACCAAACGCCCACAGCGACCGGCAATCGACCAAGACTACTGGCCGACCGCTGCGCCCGCCATGTTCCGCGCCAGTGACTGCGCCAATTCCTCTACAGCCCGTGCCAGCGGCGAAGTGGGCCTGTGAAGCACCGCCGGCTCCCCCTGTGCCAGGCCTCGCGCCTGGTCCGTGTCAAAAGGAACGCTGCCCAGCAGCGGACGTCTAAGGGTACGCTCAACTGCCTCTGTTGATAGATGAGCCCCTGGTGAGACCTGATTGAGGATGATCCAGGTCCTATCCAACCACGGCCTGAGCACGCGCAGTGTGCCGACAGCCGCCTGGATGGAAGCGGCTTCGGCGGTGACTACCAGGCCCACAGCGCTCGCCGCCTCCAGAGCCGCCATCGCCCCCTCACTCAACACAGGCGGCGCATCCACCACGGTCGCAGCAAAGCGCTGCTCCAAGTCGCGCAGCATCGTCTGCACAACCGGCCGCGCCAACCCGGGCCCCACGACAGGGAAAAGCGGTGACGCCAGCACATGCAACCCAGAATCATGCCGCAACAGGCGCGCTCCAATGGCGGCAGTGTCGGGAATACCGGCGCGGACAAAGTCGGACCAGTTGGGCTCGGGCCGGAGGCCCAACTGCAGCGCCACGTGTCCCGATGAAGGGCACAGGTCCACCAGACAGGCCGCCCCATCCCCGGCTTGAGCGAGCGAGGCCGCCAGATTGACCGCCAGTGTGGTGGTGCCAACCCCGCCGCGCATACTCAGCAGCACAATCGTCCCGGCAACCGCTGGCGATCTCTCCGCATCCTGCCTCGCCAGCATCTGGGTGACTCGCTCCAGCAATTCCTCCATCGTCACCGGCTTGACGATGTAGTCGTCGGCACCAGCGTCCAGAGCGGCCTGACGGTCCACAAGCTGTCCACGCGCCGTAAGGACGATGATCGGGACAGACGCCGTCGCCGGCTCCGCGCGCAGTCGGCGACAGACCTCGTGGCCACTGATACCCGGCATCATCACGTCAACAATCGCCAGGTCAGGCGGCTCGGCCAAGGCCTTGTTCAGCGCATCCACGCCGTCGGTGCTGACCATGGTCTGGTAGCCTCCGCGCTGTTCCAGAATCTGGCGAATTGTCTCCACAAGATCCGCGTTATCGTCTACCACTAGAACCTTTGTCATGGCCCAGCTATGCCCCTTCCTCTACCCAGAATGCGCCGATGTGATCCTTGTTGACCAGTATAATCGCGCCGGCGAACTCGAGATCCATGCGCACGGAGGATGCCATCTGGCCATCAAGGATGGGTAGGAAACCAGACGTACCAGTAGTCAGGACCGTGCGCAGATCCACCCTGCCCGATAGGCGCAAATGGCCCTTGATCTCGAAGAAAGGTATCGTGATGAAGATTGGGCGCAAGTAGGCGCCGAAATAGCTGCCATAGCTGTGTTCCCGCGACAGGCCGTCCTCCTGCCGGGCGACGACAACAGCGGTGATGTTCTGCTTGCGGAGGATTGAACTGGGATAGCTGACTGCGATATCCGCGGGCCGTTCGATGTTGGAAACGTAGACGTCCTCCAGCGACAAGAAGTCGGTGGTGTGATCGTTGAGCTGGTCGGCCAGTTTCTTGTGGCGCACATCCAGGCGACCGGACATGCGATAGCTATGGACAAAGAACTCCGCCACCAACCAGGCACCACTCAGTCGTTCTCCCATCGTCGAGTTCCTTCCATTCCACAACCTGCACGCACGTGCCGACCGGGGCCCGCTCCCCGCGGCTCACGCGCCGATCGGAAAGCCCCGAACAGCACGTGCTAGATACCAATATGGCCCCCTCCTTCGGCGGCCATACTCAGAACTCAGTATATTGATCCCTGCACACTCCGATCATCCACTCCGTCCGCGCAGGAAACCCCCGACAAAGCGGATTGCCCCAACCCATGGGGCATCCATGGAGCAGGGTACGCATTGACCGCCCCGCACCCCCGGCAAACCCCCTAAGTACGCACGGCCTGCACGTATTTTACCACAGGTGTGTGCCAAAACGCAATAGGACATTCGAGCCATTCCAAGCGGCTCACTTCTCAGATTCTTGCACGATCCTGACGCCGCGACTGGCACCGAGTCGGTTGGCACCCGCCGCAATCATAGCCTGTGCGTCCGCGTAGGTGCGAATGCCACCGGCTGCCTTGACGCCTACCGCGGGGCCGACCACGCGCCGCATCAGGGCGACGTCCTCCACAGTGGCCCCGCCCGGCCCGAATCCGGTGGACGTCTTCACGAAGTCCGCCCCGGCCGCCATAGCGAGCTGGCAGGCCGTCTCTTTCTCCTCGTCGGTCAGCAAAGCCGTCTCCAGGATCACTTTGAGTATAGCGTTCCCGGCGTGGCAAGCCTGCGCGACGGAGGCGATGTCTTGCTTCACCAGTTCGTAGTCCTTGGACTTGAGCGCGCCGACGTTGATCACCATGTCCAGCTCGGTCGCCCCCTCGCGCATTACCTGCTGCGCCTCGAAAACCTTGACCTCGGTCAACGTGGCTCCCAGTGGGAAACCCACAACGCTACACACGGCAACACCGCTGCCATCCAGAATCTGGGCACACAGCCCGACGTGGGTTGGGTTGACACACACGGAAGCGAAGCGGTATGTGCGGGCTTCGTTGCATAACTGCACAACCTGCTCGCTGCTTGCATCGGGCTTGAGCAGCGTGTGATCGATCAGGCTCGCCACGTTGCCCTTTGTCTCAGTCCCCTGCTGTTCCATAGCTCGTCTAGTCCTCCTGATCTGCGGGCTCCGAAAAGGCGTGATGTGCCACCAAGCCCCACTTCTCCGGTGGCCAGTAACACAGCCAGGCCTTTCCAACGACGTTCTCCTCAGGTAGCACTCCCCAGCTATGCGAATCGCTCGAATTGCTGCGATTGTCCCCCAGGACGAAATGCTCCCCTTCTGCTAAGGTCCACGAGCCCGAGTAGAACCCGGGATTGGCGATATAGGGCTCTTCAAGCAAGGCCCCGGCCACCCAGATTGCCCCATGCCGGATTTCGATCTCCTCTCCCGGCAGCCCCACTACGCGCTTGATGTAGTCCTCAGTGAGATTGTTCGGTGGATGAAAGACGATGATGTCCCCACGCTCCGGCGGATGGATCCAGTAGACCAGCTTGCTGATCACCAGATACTGTCCATCATGCAGCGCTGGCTCCATACTGGAGCCACGCACTTCAAAGCGTCCGGTGGCCGCGTTGATCACCAGGAATATGATCAGGGTTAATAGAATGGTCTCCAGGGCCTCACGCAACAGCGACCGGCCGCCAAAAGCGCGTGCCAGAGAGACCCGCTCGTCGTCTGCGGGATAGTCGTGCTCCGCGTTAGCCGAAGCGGCATGCTCAGTCTGCACATCTCCAATTCGGGATTTCTCCAATACTCCGTCTCCACTCCAGGATATGTTGCGCAACAGGCACAGACCGTTCATGTGAACAGCCCGCCTGTCGCCGCGCCATCATCCTTACAAAGGCGCCATTCTGATGGCGCATTGTACTCCATCCTGCGTAGCCACGCAAGTCCAGTCAGATCCTCACACAACCCACCACGCGCGCGCCATCATGCCGCCCTGCCCGCAGCGCCCAACAGATGGATCTTCTGCCGCACCACCTCCTGCGCACTGGCCTGGGCTGCGGCCAGTGCCGCGTTCAGTTGACAGCTCTCCACAGGCACGTCCAACCCCTCCTTCAACACCTCAATGAAGGCCAGCCGCACTTCGGTCCAGATGTTGACCTTGGATATGCCTTCGGCGATGGCCCGCTGAACATCCTTATCGGACGTGCCCGAACCGCCGTGCAGCACCAAAGGCACCGTTACCACCTGGCTCAGCGCCCGCAGGCGCTCGAAGTCCAGATGGGGCTCGCCCCGATACAGGCCGTGGACTGTGCCAATGGCCACAGCCAGCGCATCCACACCCGTCTCGCCGATGAAATGCTCCGCTTCCTCGACGGATGTCAGACGGCTGGCAGCCTCCGCCTTGCTTAGCATCTCGTCTCCAAAGCCCACGTGTCCCAACTCGGCCTCCACAGGGACGCCGCGCGCGTGGGCCTCATCCACTGCCTGGCGGGTGAGCGCGACGTTTTCCGCCAGAGGGAGCATGGAGGCATCGATCATCACCGATGAGAAGCCCAGTTCTACAGCCGCCCGAATCTGCTCCATCTCGCCAGCGTGATCAAGATGCAGACACACCGGCACGCCGGCCCGTTCCGCTTCGGCTTTGATCAAGGCCACCATTCCCGGCCACTGCGGCAGGGGAGTATGGCTGGGATAGACCATGACAATCACAGGGGCCTTCTCGGCGGCCGCGCCCTGCAGCACGGCGACCACCGTCTCCATGTTGATCACGTCGAACGCCGGAACCGCCCACGGACGCGCCCGATCGCTGCGACAATCCGCCAGGATCTCGTTCAGTGTTACAAAAGCCAAGAGTGTCCTCCTTCGTGCCGTGCCACCACCAACTACCCATAGTCATGTTATCGCCAGCCGCAATCGCCCTCACGCGTGCCTGTCCCTCAACTCACGCTTCCAGGCCGCGAGTAGCTCCGCAATCCCCAAGAAGATAAAGTCACAGCAATACGCCTCGGCCTCAGCCCGGCTGCTGGTGGACCCGGACAGCATGCAGATTGTGATGAGGCCTGCCCGTTGGGCGCCCAGGATATCGGTGTCCAGACGATCGCCAATGGTGGCCGTTGTCTCCGGCCTGGCCCCCATTTGATCCATAGCCAGTTGGAACATCGTCGGCTCCGGCTTACCGACGACCAGTGGCTCGGTATCGGTAGCCGCCCGCAGCGCAGCAATGAGCGAGCCAGTACCGGGCAACAGGCCCTCATTCGTAGGCTGGGTGGGATCCAGGTTGGTGGCGACAAAGCGGGCCCCGCCTCGAACGAGCAACGCGGCGCGCTTGAGCTTGTCATACGTTACGTCCCAGTCCATGCTGGCTACCACCAACTCCACGTTCTCGTCCGCCAGCACGAATCCCTCCTCGGTCACGGCCTCACGAAGCGCCGGGGAGCCAAAGACGTGGACGCGGGTCCCCGGTGGATAGTCGCGGGCCAGCGCCCGGGCCGTCGCCTGGCCCGAGTTCAGCACCTCCTGTGGGAGTATCTGCACTCCCATGCGGGCCAGCTTCTGCACACGCTGTTGCGGCGTCTGGGTCGAGTTGTTTGTCGCCAGGACAAATGGGATTGGACGCTCCCGCAGAAACGCGAAGAACGCCTGCAACCCCGGCAACGGCGCGTCGCCTCGATAGAGCACGCCGTCCATGTCAACGATCAAATGCGAAATATCCTTCAACTTAACCATGTATTCGTCTCATATGCGTCTTTATACATACCGCGCGGTCGCTTTGGCACCTTCAGCAACACACGATAGAGATGCTCCACTACTTCAGATGTCGATCTGGGGCTCTCCTAAGGTGGAAAGCCCCAGACAGAAACGCCTTTCAGTCTACAGCCACAGGCTGTTCGGCTTTTCAGGACGCGGTCCGGTTCGCATTGTTCGGGAGCGGCAACGACCTTCTCACGTCATCCTCATCTGCCACCCATTGCATGTTCTACGTCACTGGCCTAGCTTGCTCAAGTGGTTCCAGGGCTCCTGCATCGCCTGCACCAGGCGCTGGTATTCGGCGTAGCGCGCCAGGTAGTGATGAGTGGCCTCAGGATTCGGCTCCTGCCGGCGTTCCAGCTTCACACCCCTGGCCACCGCGTCCGCTAAGTCCTCGTACACTCCCGCCCCGACGCCTGCGCAGAATGCCGCGCCCTTAGCACCCAGTTCGCCACCCTCGGGCACTTCCATGGGCAGCTGGACAGCGTCCGCGAACATCTGGGTCCACACCTGGCTGCGCGACCCGCCGCCGGTGAGACGCGCCACATCCATCTGGGCACCGGCCGCGCGCAGCTTCTCGATGTGATTCAGATGACAATAGACGACGCCCTCGTAGAGGGCGCGCACGACGTGTGCCTTCGTGTGCCAGCCGGCAATGCCGTAGAAGCCAGCCCTGGCCGTCGGCTGCACGTTGGAGCCGTAGAGGAACGGGTGGAAGATGACGTCCGTGCCACCCGGCGGCAGGCTGGCCACCATCTCGCTACAGATGTCGTACACAGAGACACCTCTCTCCTCCGCCTCGGCGCGCTCCTCTCCACAGAACTGGGTGACGAACCACTCCAGGTTCGTCGCCGAGGTGGCACTGGCCTCCGTCGCAAGCCACAAGCCCGGCACGGTGTAGATCGAGGTCATGAAAAGGTCTGGATCGACGACCGGCTCAGCCGTGACGATCTCGTTGATGCTCCACGTGCCCGCGATGATGCAGACTTGTCCGGCCTCGAAGACGCCAGCCCCCAGCGCAGAACCATCAATATCGAAGATTCCGCCCACTACCGGCGTGCCAGCCACGAGCCCCGTCGCCTCCGCTGCCTCCGGCGTGACCTTCCCCACGACGTCGAAGCTTTGAACCAGCGGCGGCATGGCATGTATGAGCTCGGCCAGATCATAAAGCTCCAGCAGTTCCTTCGAGTAGCACTTGTTCCTCACGTCCATGAGGCTGGTCCCGCTCATATCGCTGAAGTCGGTGGTGATCTCCCCCGTCAGGCAGTAATTGATGTAGTCCTTGCACATCAACACCGCACCAATTCGCCCATATACCTCCGGTTCGTTCTGCTTGATCCAAGCCAGAAGCGCGTTAGGCTGTGCGGGCCAGAAAGACTGGACTGTGTAGGGAAACACCTGACCGCGTAGGTCCCGTGCATACCAGTCGTCGATGATCTCCGCGGCCCGCGTATCCATGGACTGGATGCCGGCGCGCGCGGGGTTGCCCTGCCTATCAAGAAGATACAAACCGTTGCCATGACCGGTGTTGCCGATCCCAACGACCTCTTGAGGAGCTATGCCCGAAGCACTGAGCACCTCCCTGATCGCCTCGGCCGTGCCCTTCCACAGCGCGTCCATACCTCGTTCCGTCCAACCCGGATGCGGATATTCCGATTCGACCTTGCGGCTGGCTGTCTGGACCTCGTGCCCCTCCAGATCGAAGATCGCCGCCTTGGACACCGTATTCCCATTGTCCACGCCAAGAAGGTACTCTGCCATCTGTCTCCTCCAGTCTAGGATTGACCCAAACTCTGTGTCCTACTCCAGATTGCACCGTCTTCCAAACAACCGGCGTCAAGCACAGCCTGAGGCAGAGCTAAAAGCTTGCTCAGCTAGCGCCCTACGGCTATGGCCAACGCGTCAGCCGTGACCACAGCGCTATCCCAATCGAAAAGACGTCACATCGTTGGCGAAGACCCAGAATCCAATGGCCGGTGGGAGAATCTGCTCGGTTGAGCAGCTAAGTTAGCTGGAGAAGCGTACCCAGGTGATGGCCTGGTCACGCCGGGGATGGGCAGTAAGGCCATAACGAGGGGAAACGCCTGTCCTTTCATCTCACCGCCGAAATCCCAATAAGAGCGCAACGATCAAACCAGGAGATATGGATTCTCCAGCGTGTCCTTCAACTCGGCCAGGAAGCGCGCCGCCCCCGCCCCATCAACAACGCGGTGGTCCACGCAGATCGTCATACTCATCATGGGGCGCAACTCCACCAAGTGGTGGGCGAGGTCCGCCGACTGATGCCCCCGACCGCGGCGGTCGGCGACGGCGTCTGCCGCCACCGGCGTATCCACGATCTTTCCCAGAGCCAGGATCGCCGACTCAGGAGGATTGATGATGGCGGTGAAAGACTCAACGCCAAACATCCCCAGGTTAGAGATGGTGAATGTACTACCCGTCATCTCAGCCGGTGTCAGGCGCTTGCCGCGGGCGCGACCTGTCAGGTCGGCCAAGGTTGTCACAATCTGCTCCAGATCCTTGTTCTGCGCCTCCCGAATCACCGGCACGACCAGGTAGTCGTCCACGCTCATCGCGACACCCAAGTGAATGTCGTGCCAGAGAATGATTTCCGCGGACGCACGATCAATGTCCGCGGACGCACGATCAATGTCCGCGGACGCAC
>CAZYSK010000079.1:0-27954 GCA_964649415.1 uncultured Anaerolineales bacterium | reverse complement strand
GGACCGCGAGCATCCCTGCTCGCTCTGCCGCGCGCGGGACGGCACTCCGGCGGACCTGCGTGCCTCACTACGAACCGGTCTGGGACCGCGAGCATCCCTGCTCGCTCTGCCGCGCGCGTGCGAGACGGCACTCCGGCGGACCTGCGTGCCTCACTACGAACCTTGTCCCCCCGTCCCCTTGCCCCCTTGCTGTCCGGTCACCCTTTCGGCACGAGCGGCAGATATAGCTCCCAGTCGGACTTGACGGCCGTGTTCTCCTCGTCTGTGTTGTTCGCTGCATCAGGGTCGGGATCGACGCTGCTCACACGGGCCTCGTTGGTGATCGCGCCTTCCACAGTGGGCGTGACGATGAGCGTGACGCCCGCGGTGCCGCTGGGGTACAAGGTGCCCAGCCCACAGGTGACCGTGCCGCCCGATTCCCCGCAGCCGGTCCCTTGCGTCGGCGTGGCCGAAGCGAACGTCACGCCTGGGGGCAGCACGTCGATCAGGGTCACCCCTGTCGCCGCCGACGGGCCGAAGTTGGTCACGGAGATCATGTAGCGCAGCGGATTGTCCACGACTGCAATGCCGGAGGAGCCGGTTTTCACGACCTGCAGATCGGCCTCCGCGCTGACGGGGGTCTCAACGGTGACCGTGCTGTTGCCTGCGTTGGGATCGTGCCCAGCGCCCTCCGCCGTGGCCTCGTTGGTGATCCCCCCCCGCGCCATGGGATCGACGGATACGACCAGTGTGATCACCGCGGCGTCCCCGGAGGCCAGGTCGTCCAGGGGACAGATGATCTTGCGGCCCGATGGCGTGCAGCCTGACCCGCGACTGGCCACGGCCGACTCGAGGGTGGCGCTCACGGGCAGCGTGTCGGTGAGCGTCACGCCGGCAGCTTCCGATGGGCCTGCGTTGGTCACGATAACCGTGTAGGTTAGCAATCTCCCCGCCGTCACCGCGCCCGAGGAGGCGACCTTGGTGACCACCAGGTCGGTCACCGGACCGACACACGTCTCGACCGCCGCCGTGTTGTCGCCCAGATCGGGGTCGGTCCTATTGCCGTTCACGCGGGCCATCTTGGTGACCATGCCTTCCAACGTGGAGGTGACGAAGACGGTGATCGTGGCGGTGTCGTTGATCGCCATCGCGCCCATAGTGCACGTAATCGCGGCGCCTCCGGCCACGCTGCACGTGCCCTGGCTGGACGTGACCTGGTCCAGCGTCACGTTTCCCGGCAGCGTGTAGGTATGGGTCACGCTCTCGGCACCCGCCGGGCCGTAGTTGGTGATGGTGAACGTGTAGGTCAGGGGGTCCCCCGCCGGTACCCAGCCGGGCGAGACGGAGCCCGCGACTGCCAGGTCGGCATCGTCGATGCTCGCGCACATGGCCTTCTTCAACCACGGGTTGAACGTGACGTCGTCGCTGACCGCGTCCCCGGTGCCGCCTGGGTTGGAGCTGTGAGCCGGGCCGGTGCTGCTGCCCCACCAGTTGTAGCGCGCGTCCACGGTTACGCCGGTGTCATTGTGCAGGCCGTCGCCATCGTTGTCGCGTATGCCAGAACTGAAGACGTGCACGTGACCCGCGCTGGTGAATCGGATGCCATCGGTCTGGTTGTCGGCGACCGTGACACACGTCATCGTGACGTGGCCGCCGTCCACCGTCACGCCGTCGCCCCGGTTGTCCCGGACGGTGCTGCCCGTTACCGTGATCACGCTGCCAGATGCCGCGTACAACCCGTGATCCTCGATGCCGCTCCCGTTGTCGGTCAGGATGGTGTCGCTTACGATCACCCGGCTGGCCTCCACGTACAGCCCGTAATCTTCGGCGATGGTGCCGCTGGACGTGCTCACCACCTGGCTGTTCTCAATACGCACCTCGCCCGCCAGCACGTCGCGCACCGCGATGCCGCTGTACTTGAGGCCGCCCGCGTCACCGCCGTAGCGCACGATGGCGTGGCGCAGATATCCGGCACCGCCGTCGAAGAACAGCCCGGCCCACTGGCCGGGGCCGCTGTCGTCCGCCGAGGTGAACGTGATGGGCTGCGCGGCTGTGCCCACCGCGTCCAGGTAGCCCGCTACTTTCAGCAGCCCGTCGTCCTCCCCCATCACCATCACCCCCGGCGGCACCGTGAGCGTCACACCGGTGGTGACGATCACGCTGCCTTGCAGTTCATACCCTTCCAGGCCGGTCTGCGCGACCAGCGTGGTGTCGGCCATGACCGATCCGTCCATGATGCGCACCCGGTCGTAGGTGTTGCCGCTGAAGGTGTTGCCCGTCACGCGACGCACCCCGTCGGTTTCCACGCCTATTGCCCAGCCCCGGTTGCCCTGGAACGTGCTGCCGGTGACGGTGACGACGCTCCCCCCGGCGGCGTACAGCCCATAGTCGCTGCCCACGCCGCTGCCGTTGTCGGCAACGAGGACGTCGTCGACGATCACGCGAGCGCCCTCGACGTACAGCCCATAGTCATCCAGGATAGCGGTGTCAGGTCCACTCAGCACCGCGCTGTTTTCGATACGCACCTCGCCCGCGCTGACGTTGCGCACCGTGACGTTGCTGCGTTTCACGCCGTCCGAATCGCCGCCGTAGCGCACGGTGGCGTATGCCAGGTGGCCGGCGCCGCCGTCGAAGAGCAGCCCGGCCCACCCGCCGGGGCCGCTGTCGGCGGCCGAGGTGAACGTGATCGGTTGGGTGTCCGTCCCCACCGCGTTCAGGTACCCCAATACCTTCAGGGCTTTGCCATCCGCCCCCATCACGACCACTCCGGGGTTCACCGTCAGCGTCGCGCCGCCGGACACGGTCAGGCCTTCCTTCAGTTCATACCCGTCCAGGCCGGATTGCGAGATGAGCGTCAGATCAACCCCCACCGAGCCACCGACGATGCGCACCCGGTCGTAGGTGTTGCCGCTGAAGCTGTTGCCGGTCATCCGCCGCACGCCGTCCGCCGTCACGCCCACCGCATAGCCGCCGTTGTCTCGGAAGGTGCTCCCTGTGACCGTGACCACGCTCCCGCCATCGGCGTACAGCCCATAGTCGTCGCTGTTCCCGGCGATGTTGCCCGCGAAGGTGGTCCTGCTGACCACGACGCGGCTTCCCGCGGCGTACAGCCCATACGCAGCCGCGATGGTGCCGCTGGATGCAGTCAGCACCTGGCAGTCCTCGATCTTCACCTCTCCTGCGCTCACGTTGCGCGCCGTGACGTTGCTGTTCGTCACGCCGTTCGAATCGCCGCCGTAGCGCACGGTGGCGTATTTCAGATGGCCCTCACCGCCGTCGAAGAGCAGCCCGGCCCACCCGCCGGGGCCGCTGTCGGCCGCCGAGGTGAACGTGATGGGCTGCGCGGCTGTGCCCACCGCGTCCAGGTACCCCAGTACCTTCAGGGCTTTGCCATTCGCCCCCATCACGGCCACTCCGGGATCCACCGTCAGCGTCGCGCCGCCGGACACGGTCAGATTCTCCTTTAGTTCATACCCGTCCAGGCCGGTCTGTGCGGTGAGCGTCAGGTCAGCCCCCACTGAGCTACCGACGATGCGCACCCGGTCGTAGGTGTTGCCGCTGAAGCTGTTGCCGGTCACGCGACGGATGCTATCTGCTTCCAGTACACCGATGGCCCAGCCCTGGTTGCCCTGGAACGTGCTGCCGGTGACGGTGACGACGCTGCCCGCGGCGGCGTACAGCCCATAGTCGTCACCGTAGTCGCTGCCATTGTTGGCGATGAGGACGTCGTCGACGAGCACGCGAGCGTTCTCGACGTACAGCCCATAGTCATCCAGGACGGCGGTGTCGGGTCCACTCAGCACCGCGCTGTGTTCGATGCGCACCTCGCCGGCGCTGACGTTGCGCACCGTGACGTTGCTGCGCTTCACGCCGTCCGAATCGCCGCCGTAGCGCACGGTGGCGTATGCCAGGTGCCCGGCGCCGCCGTCGAAGAGCAGCCCGGCCCACCCGCCGGGGCCGCTGTCGGCTGCCGAGGTGAACGTGATCGGCTGCCCGGCTGTGCCCACCGCGTCCAGGTAGCCCGCTACCTTCAGGGCTTTGCCATTCGCCCCCATCACGGCCACTCCGGGGGCCACCGTCAGCGTCGCGCCGCCGGACACGGTCAGGTCTTCCTTCAGTTCATACCCGTCCAGGCCGGTCTGCGAGGTGAGCGTCAGGTCAGCTCCCACCGAGCCACCGGTGATGCGCACCCGGTCGAACTGGTTGCCGTTGAAGCTGTTGCCGGTCACACGACGGACCTCATCCGCTTCCACGCCGACGGCCCAGCCCTGGTTATCCTGGAACGTGCTGCTGGTGACGGTGACGACGCTGCCCGTGGCGGCGTATAGCCCGTAGTCGTCACCCAAGCCACTGCCGTTGTTGGCAATGAGGACGTCGTCGACGGCCACGCGAGCGCCCTCGACGTACAGCCCATAGTCGTCCTGGACGGCGGTGTCAGGCCCACTCAGCACCGCACTGTGTTCGATGTGCACCTCGCCCGCGCTGACGTTGCGCACCGTGACGTTGCTGCGTTTCACGCCGTCCGAATCGCCGCCGTAGCGCACGGTGGCATATCCCAGGTGGCCGGCACCGCCCTCGAACAGCAACCCGGCCCACCCGCCGGGGCCGCTGTCGGCCGCCGAGGTGAACGTGATGGGCTGCCCGGCTGTCCCCACCGCGTCCAGGTAGCCCTGGATCTCCAGGCGTAAGTTGTTCTCTCCCTGTACCACCACTCCGGGCTCGATGGTCAGGGTGACGCCGGTGGCGACCACGATATCGTTCTTGAGGACGTAGGGGCTGGCAGCGGCGACCCAGGTCGTGGGGCTGTTGATGGGGCCGGTGACGTCAGTGCCTAGCGGCTTCGCCAGCCCCGGCCGGGCCATCCTCCCCAGCAGGCCCAAGGTCAACGCCACCAAACCCGTGGACAGGCCCAGCGGGATGAGGGGACTGCGTGTGCGAGTATTCATAGCAATTACCCCCTGCGCTCAACTATGCGCCCCTGGTGGGAGGAGTTGGTTGAGAGGTCCGCCCGCCCGTATCTCGCCACACCTGAGGCTTACAACCAGGGTTACCCGCCATTCGCCTGGAGTCAGAATCTTAGGTTAAGATTCATCATACACGCATCAGACTCTTTTGTCAATTCTCTCGATGCCCGTTTGACTTTTGACCGAGACCGTTGTATGCTTGCACTCGAGACCTGACAGGTTTTGGGGTACAGGTTATCGCCGTAGGCGCTTCTCCAAACGGCGATTCCCTTTACTCAAGGGCTGGCCCGAAAACCTGTCAGGTCTAGTCTGGATAGTAACCTACACTGGGGGAATGGCTGTGTCCTACGACTTCGATCAGATCATTGACCGCCGGCAGACCGAGAGCGTCAAATGGCGCCGCTACGACGAGGACGTGTTGCCCCTCTGGGTGGCCGACATGGATTTCGCCGTGCCCGAATCGGTGACCCGCGCCCTGGCACGGCGCGTGGCACATCCGATCTTTGGCTATGAACAGCCGCCGGGCGGGCTCGCCGCGGTGATTCAAGAGCGCCTGGCCCGGCTATACGGCTGGCGCGTCGAGCTGGACGACATTCTGTTCCTGCCCGGTGTGGTGAGCGGCTTCAACCTGGCCTGTCGCGCCGTCGCGGCACCGGGCGACGAGATACTGGTGGAATCGCCCGTCTATCCTCCCATGCTGGCCGCCGCCGAGAACAACGGGTGCACAAGCCGGGTCGTTCCGCTGGTCAAAGGCCGCCTGCGCTACGGGCACGACTTCGACGCGTTTGAGCAGGCCGTCACCGGTCGCGCGTCGCTCTTCCTGCTCTGCAACCCGCATAACCCGGTGGGGCGTGTCTTCGAGCGGCCCGAACTCGAATGCCTGGCCGAACTCTGCCTGCGCCACGACGTCGTGATCTGCTCCGACGAGATCCACTGCGATTTTATCTACCGGGGCCAGCGCCACGTCCCGATCGCCTCCTTGGCCCCAGAGGTGGGCGCACGGACGATCACCTTGCTCGCGCCCAGCAAGACCTTCAACATTCCGGGGCTGTCCTGCTCGGTGGCCGTGATCCAGAATCCAGACCTGCGCGCCAGGATCAAGCGGACCAGCGCCGGCCTGCTGCCCCACGTCAACGTGCTGGGCTACACTGCCGCGCTGGCCGCCTACCGCGATGGGCAGGCGTGGCTGGACGCGCTGCTGGACTACCTGGAGGCGAATCGGGACTACGTGTGCGACTATGTCGCCGCTCACATGCCGGGACTCACGTGCCAGCGACCGGAGGGGACGTTCCTGGCGTGGCTCGACTGCCGGGAGGCTGCGCTCCCCGGCGGCCCGCACCAGTTCTTCCTGGAGCGCGCCCGCGTGGCCTTGAACGACGGGGTACTGTTCGGCCCAGGGGGAGAGGGCTTCGTGCGCCTGAACTTCGGCTGCCCGCGCGCTACCCTGACCGAGGCGCTGGAACGCATGCAGAACGCGCTCCGCGACCTACGCGGTTCGTAGCATTGGTCGAAACCAGGTTTCTTCCGAAAAACCTGGTTTCTTGTCCTCGTCGTGCACCGCTGCCGGTATCAGGATGCGTCCCATACCATCTAGCGAGATTCTGATTACCTGGTCCATCTACCCTCTAGCGGTACAGCGCCTCTGCCATATCCCCCACGAACTGCGGCAGGTCCGGGTGCCCCAACATCTGCCGGATGGCGTGCGCCTCGCCCAGGTGAAACCAGTAGTGAAAGATGTTCCTGAGCAGCATCGTGCCCACGCTCTCCGGCAGCGGCTTCCCCTCCCACTCCAGGTGGGTGTCGAGCATCTCAGGCGTCAGCGAGTCCAGGTAGCGGTCCGCGGCCCGGGTGACCGCGTGCCAGGCGTCCCACATCTCCGCCAGCGGCGGCGTGCTGGGCGGCCGGCCCCAGCCGGTCCGCTCGCACAGCCCGGGCGCGACGGTCCGACCCTGAGCCCGTAGCACCCAGTACAGGTTCTCCTGGCACGCCAGGTGGCCGACGATCCAGCTAATGCAGTTCATCGGCTCCAGGCGGCGGCGGGCGTCTTCTTCGGGGACGCCTGCCAGGCAGCGCACGAACTCGCTGCGGGCGAAGCGCAGTTGCGTGACCAGTGGATGTGGCATCATGTCCCCCTATCTCATGCCGCGGCCACAGGCTCAGCACGTGACGTGGAACAGGCCGATGACCGCGCCTTTGGCCTCGTTCCAGGCCTGGATAGCGTCCGGCGTGGGCCGCAAGTCCACCCGGCACCCGTGGCGCTCGAAGAAATCGGCCGCCTCCTCGGAGAGTTCCACCAGGCCGTGCTGCCCCGTCCCGACGATCAGCAGTTCCGCGCCGTCCTCGTAGACGTGCCGGGCCTCGTCCAGGGAGATGACGTGCGAGGTGCCGTAGATCGCCTTGGACAGCTTCTTCTTGCGCTTCTTCACCTGGCCGTCCAGCCGGATGACGACGTCGTGGTCGTAAGCCTCCCCGGCGATGACGATGTGGCCGAATTCGGTCCGGTCTATCTTGGGTTTCATGCGCGTGCCTCCTGGCCTACGTCCCAAGAACGCGAAGGCCGTGAATGGGCGTGAAAGGCGCGGACGGCCTTCGCGCGCTTGGGCGAGGCCTGTGAGTCACAGCTCTCCCCGGAACGCCCGGTCCAGCACCGACGGCAGCAGCGCGTCCAACTCGGCCTGGGTGGCATCCTGAAGGAAGGTGAGTTCGTCTGCCTGGGTTTGCAGGTTATCGAGATGGTCAGCAATGCGCTGTTGCTGTGTCAGAGACGGAACGCGACAGGGAATGGAACTCACTATCTTGGTATTCACGCCCTTTCGAGTTGCCCCCCTGACGTTTTCGTCAAGGTACTCGCTCACATCTGGGGAAGCTTGAATCATCCAATGTATGAAGCGAGGTTCTACGCTAGATGTATCCAAAGCGACTCTGATGATGTGGTAGTTAATGAGCCAGCCTTCGGCTTCTTTGGGAACGACGCAGCATCGTCCCACAGTACCCATGCGGGCAAAGAGAATATCTCCCTCTGCGATCCGATAGCGCCCTAGTTGCCCTGCCTTCATGTTTGAGACATGTTTTAGATCATCGAGGTGAAGTCCGCCGTACTGAACGTTGCCAATTGTAAGAACAGGGACGCCTGTTTCGGTGAAATCGTTGGAGCCCAGATTTGATCCAAATGGCCCTGTCTGTATGCCGTTTCGACCTGGGTCGAGCCAGTCGCGCAGTTTAGTCACTTCAGCGTCGACAGCGGAGAGCACTTCTCTAGCTCGTGCATTTGCCAAAGCTCCCGCCTCCTCCCGCGCCTTGACCCGCAGCCCCTGCGCCTCTCCGATGAGCGCCGCCAGTTCCTCGATGCGGGCCACGATGCGGCGTTGTTCGTCGAGGGGGGGGAGGGGGACCTTGGTTGCCAGGAAACGGTTCACCTGCAGCCGCACACGGTTGGTGGTGCCTTCGCTAGCCATCCGGCAGAGATCAACGAAATCTCGCGTCTTGCTCATCCACTCCAGGAAAGGCGGATCAAGACGCTTCCTATCAATATCGAAGGCGGGGAAGTCATTGCTGACCACAGCTCCGTCGAGGGAATCAGGGACGAGTCCAAATGCACCATTGCGGGCGTCAATGCGCGACAGGAGGAACTGTCCAGGCCGTACAACGTAGCGCCGTTTGGCAGTGATTTGCACGCCGCCCACCTCATTGCGAAGAACGACACCCCCACCCCAAAGACGCACGGTGACCTGACGATACTCACGGTCAGGTTGAATCTCCACCGACTCACTAGACTTGGTCAGCACCTTTTCCAAAGGTACCATTGACCATATGTGTCCTGGGAAGTGTTCCATATTACCAGACCTTGACAAATCCAGCTCGCGCGTGTATATTATGATTGCTCGGGGACGAAATTCGGCTTCATGCCGTGTGAGCACCCGGTCGTGGCCGAGAGGCTCCTATATCCCCGGTGACACGTCTCTGAGACTTCCGGGGTTTTCTGAAACCCCGGAAGTCTTTCTTTACCCCTGGGGCTGCTCCAGTCTTGCCCCGATCTGCGTCACGATCTCCGCGATCCGTCGTTCCTTGGTGAGAATCGCCTCGACCAACTCCTGCGGCGGGCGGTAGACGAGCGCCTCCTGGCTGGAGGGATTCTTGACGTCGAGATTGTACTCGTTCTCGATCACCTGCGCCACCGGCACGCGCCAGGAGTGCTCTGTCTCCGGGCGCTCGTCCCACAGCGCGCGGCACGCGTCGAACTCGCGGTCGCGCAGGGGCTTGGTCTTGGTGTAGTTCTTGCGCCCCTCAGGCAGGGGCAGTTCGTAGTACCAGATCTCCTTCGTGGGGCCGTCGCGCTGGAAGAAGAGCAGGTTGGTGGGAATGCTGGTGTAGGGCGCGAAGACGCCGTTGGGCAGGCGGACGATGGTGTGCAGGTTGAAGTGTTTGAGCAGGTCCTCCTTGATGCGGGCGGCCACGCCGGTGGCAAAGAGCGGGCCGTTAGGCAGCACCATGGCGCAGCGCCCGCCGGGGACGTCGCCCCTGGAGCGCCTGAGATTGCGCATGATGAACTGGAGGAAGAGCAGGGCCGTCTCCGAGGTGCGGGTGGACTCGGGGAAGTTGGCCTGGATGCCGGCCTCCTCCTCGCCGCCGAAGGGCGGGTTGGTGAGGATGACGTCGTGGCGCTGGCGGTCGGTGATCTCGCGCAGCGGGCGCGACAGCGTGTTCTCGCGCACCAGGTTGGGGTACTCGATGCCGTGCAGCAGCAGGTTCATCATCCCCAACAGGTAGGGCATGGGTTTCTTCTCCGTGCCGTACAGTGTGGCGGCCTGGAGCGCCTGCCAGTCCTCCACCGTGCGCTGCTGCCCCTTCATGTACTCGTAGGCCTCGACCAGGAAGCCGCAGGTGCCGGCGGCGGGATCGTAGACGGTCTCGCCGATCTGGGGGGCGAGCCGCTCGACCATGAAGCGCACGACGGGCCGGGGCGTGTAGAACTCGCCGTTGGTGCCCGCCGCGTCGCGCATCTCGCGCAGCATGCTCTCGTACAGGTGAGAGAGGGCGTGCACGTCGTCGCTGAGGTTGAAGTCAATCCGGTTGACCAGGTTGACCACGTCGCGCAGCAGGTAGCCGCTGAGCATGCGGTTGTAGGTCTCCCGGAAGATGGCGGCGATGACGTCGCGTTGGTCGCCTTCACCGGTACCGGCGAGCCCACGCAGATGGGGGAAGAGATCGTCGTTCACGAACTCGAGCAGTTCGTCGCCGGTGCGGCCGCGGTCCTCGTCGGCGGCCCAGTCGCGCCAGCGGTAGGGGGCCGCGATCACGTCGCGGTGCCTGCCTCCCAAGAGCATCCGCCGCTGTTCCAGGTCGTCGAAGCACTTGAGGAACAGGATCCAGGAGAGCTGGGGGATGCGGTCCACGTCGGTGCTGAGACCTGCGTCCTTGCGCATGATGTCGCGGGCGGATTTGATGGCGGAGGAGAGTTCGGATTTTCGCATTGTCACGTCCCTTGAGTCTCCAATTCACTGGTCTGGCCCAGGCCCCAGTCATGCCAGTACGCGTTCAGGACTGCATACGCGTCCTGCAAGGTCTGGACCGACAGTCCAAGCTCCTGAGCCAAGGCTGCGTATGGCTCTTTCCAGTCCACGGGCGGGTCTGGCAGGCGTGATGGAAGCGGATGTGTATCCCTCGCATCGAACGTCGCCCTCAACGCACGCTTGATAGCCGGAGGATCCAGCAGGGCTGAATCTACCAGCAGAATCATGTCAACCAGATCCTTGACGCGCGTGTTGTCGCGTGTCTGCCAGGGGAACGTGTAGGCGTGCAGTTTCTCCGCGAACTGTTGGGCTGCCGGATAGAGGGCGATTCGAGCAGCCGGAATGTTGGCAAAGGCGAGCAGGGCGTTTCCCTGTACCCAATCGGGTTCGTCTAGCATGGCATCGCCTAGCCCTACGTCGAGGTGGAACCGGGCGAACGTGCGCCCTGCCAGGCGCGCCTCGATGGGGTAGCGGGCACCGCCATAGGGGGCCCCGGTCTGCTGCTCCCGCGTCTGGCCGATCAGAAAGCCGAAGCCATCACCTATGTCGCGCCCTGCGGCCTGCTGCAGATACTCACGCACCGCTTGCGCACTTGATGCATCCCCCTCAGCTATGCTCGACAACTGGAGGCAACCCGGATCAGGCACCGATATATCCAGATCAAGGGTAGCTCGCGCCCGGTCTTCGAGGCGCAGTTCCAGCGCGTAACCGCCCTTCAGATACCAGGGCGGGTTGTCCTGGGCAAAGAGCCGCGCTAGCAGTCTGTCGAAGGCCACGCGCCGCTGTAGCCGCTGCAAGTCAACGCCACGGCGCTGCGCCGCGTTCCGCAATCGTGCCTCAAGAGCCGTGCGGAACGCGTGGGGCGTGTCGTAGGGTCCGATCACGTCACGTTCCCTCCCGCCCGGCCGCGGCCAGCGCCTGGTCGAGGCGGCGGCGGGCCTCTGGCGAACAGGGCGCGGTTTCCAGCAGGTGGCGCCGGACGTGACCACGCTCTATAGCGTCGCGCACGGCCTTATCGAGGTGTTCCCGGCTCAGAGGGCTGTCAGCGACGTCTATGAGAGTTCTCAGAGGTGTGGTCACGTTGTAGCCAGTTCGGGCCTCGACGTCTGCAGTCGCCAGGTCGGCCTTGTGGAGCACGCATCCAGGCGGCCCTTTCTTGCGAAATCCCCTTGGCACGGTCAGGTGCACCCGGGCGGGCATGACGTCACTCAGCTCGTGGACCGCCAGGGCTGTGTCGTGCGAGACGACCGCCTGCGGCGAACCCTTCTGGTTGCGGCTCCACAGGGACCAACGGATGAGGTCCTCGCGTTCGCCGGGGGGGAAATCACGCAGCCGGAAGAGGCCGTGGTCGACCCTCAGCCAGTTGCCACGGGACGCGTGGAAGTGCTGCTGGCTGTAGGCGTATCCTGCTTGCCTGGCCTGGGCCGACGTGAAATAACCGCCCTGGGCGGCCGCTATGTCGTAGAGCCGCCGTGCATTGTCCTGTGGGTCGCGCTGCATCAGAAAAAACCTTATACTTAGTATAAGTATTTTACACGAAGCCGGAGCCGGTGTCAAGCGTGCTGGGGGCCGTCACGCGGCATATATCAGATTCTGCAACTCGCGCGTGGCCTTCCTCAGCTCATCCACCCCGCCGAAGAGATTGGCGATCTCGACCACGGTGCCCTTCACCGGCACGTCGGGGAGCTCCAGGATGTGCAGATCGGCCAGTTGGGCCACGCCGAAGTCTGTGTACTTGCGCAGCAGGTAGTCGAGCACCGGTTGGGCCTGGGGGCCGTAGGCGTCGAAGAAGTCCCCGTGTTCCTGGCGCACTACCTGGGCACGCTCGCGGCGGGAGCGCAGAGGGGCGTTGAAGGCCACGTGGGTCAGCAGGTCAAACGGGTCGGCGTCGCGCCGCCCGGTCACCTCGGCCAGTTGCTCGAAGGAGATACCCCGGTTGGCCAGGTCGGAGATGACGGCGTCGCGTGTCTCCGGATCGCGCCAGGCGGCACGGATCTTGCCGGCGTCGCCGTAGAGCGTGCGGACCTGGGCGCGGGTGTAGTCCTCGAATCGCTGGACGAGAAGCTCGTGACCCTCGGGGTCGAGCTCCTGCACCATCTCGCGGACCACGCGCACCTGCACGCCATCCACGTAGTACTTGCGGGCTTCGCCCTCGCTGTCGTCGCTGATGACGGCCCCCAGGTCTTCCCCGACCTGCCCGGCTGCCTCGACTGCCTCCCCGGTCTGGGTGCTGCTGGTGACCTGGCCATAAGCATCGATCGTTTCCTCGGCCGTCAGCTCCGGTATGCCGTCGAAGTCGGGGTCGTAGAAGAGGCGGGTGGCCTCGACGTAGTCGAGGATGGTGAACCAGAACTTGTCCTCGTCCACGAACAGGCGCGTGCCGCGGCCGATGATCTGCTTGAACTCGACCATCGAGTGGATGGGCTTGAAGAGGACGATATTGCGGCAGGTGGGCACGTCCACGCCCGTGGAGAGTAGCTTAGACGTGGTGACGATCACCGGGAAGTCCTGCTCAGGGTCCTGGAAATTGTCCAGGTGCCGCCGTCCGACCTTCCCCTCGTCCGAGACGACGCGGGCGACGTAGTCGGGCTGTCTGCGCGTGATGTCGGTGTTGCAGTTGATGAGCGCCTTGCGCATGTCCAGGGCGTGCTCTTGGTCCACGCAGAAAACGATGGTCTTGCCGTAGCGATCGGTGCCTTTCAGATAGTTGCTCAGGTGGCGGGCCACCGCCTCGGTGCGCCCCAGCAGAGAGACGACGCGCTCGAAGTCCGCAGTTTCGTAGAGATCGTCGGGCACCTCCCGGCCAAAGCGATCGAGCAGCCCTGGGTCGGGCCGCCAGCCTGCGTCGTCCACGTCCGTCACGATGCGGTGCACGCGGTAGGGGGCCAGGAAGCCGTCCTCGATGCCCTGGGCCAGGCTGTAGATGGTGATCGGATTGCCGAAGTAGCGATAGGTGTCCACGTTGTCGCTACGCAGCGGGGTGGCGGTCATGCCGATCTGGGCGGCGGGGCTGAAGTATTCGAGAACCTGACGCCAGTTGCTCTCGTCGCGGGCGCTGCCGCGGTGGCACTCGTCCACGACGATCAGGTCGAAGAAGTCGGCGGGATAGCGCCGGTAGAGGCCCGGATGGCCCTCGCGGTCGGCGATGGCCTGGTAGATGGCGAAGTAGACCTCCCGGCTCTTGAAGGGCCGGCGCTGGATTTTGCACACGGCATCGCCGAAGGGGGTGAAGGTGCGGTCCTTAGCTTGATCCACCAGGATGTTGCGGTCGGCCAGGTATAGGATGCGGCGCATGCGGCGGGTGCGCCACAGCTTCCACACGATCTGCATCGCGACAAAGGTCTTGCCGGTGCCGGTGGCCATGGTGATCAGGATACGCTTGTTGCCCTGGAGGACCGCCTGCACGGCGCGCCTGATGGCGATCTCCTGGTAGTAGCGGGGACGCTTGACGGTGCCGTCGGGGTTGCGCAGTTCACGGTTGAAGGGAAACAGCAAGTGCTCGGCGTCCGCGTCGGAGTCTATCCCCTCATCGGCGCGCCAGCGTTGCCACAGGTCGTCGGGCGAGGGGAAGGTGTCCCGTGAGGTCTGCCTGCCCGTGATGAAGTCATATTCCTCGATGCCGTGTCCATTGGTTGCGTACGCGAACTTGAGGCCCAGGATCTCGGCGTATTCGATGGCCTGCTGCATGCCTTCGTCCGCTTTCTTGTAGGCTGCCTTGGCTTCGACGACGGCAATGGGAGAATCTGGTCTGTAGCGGAGCAAGTAGTCGGCCCGCTTGCCGGCCTTGCGCGTGTGCCCCTGCCCGAGGGGAACGATCCGGCCGTCGGTGAAGTATTTCTGCTCACTGATCTGGTCGTCGGTCCAACCGGCCTGGTAGAGCCTGGGCAGCACGTACTTCCGGCACGTATCAGCTTCGGTGATCAACCGCGCATCTCCTTAGCCAGGTCCCCGCACGCCCGCGGTGCCCCGCAGCGCCCTGGCCGTGCCTCAAGTTTCGTGTAGTCTACATGGGTTCAAGCATCGAAGATATTGTAGCACGACACGGTGGGCAATGCAAGTCGGTTTTGTCCAGAACGTCTGTTCGTAGTAGGCGCTTCAGCGCCGTCAAGACGCGCTCAAGCAGGCGCTAGAAACACATCTAGAAATCGTCCCACCCTCTCCCATAGCTACGAAGAGGGAAGCTAACCCACAGGTCTCGAAGCCATTCGCGTCCATAATGCTCCAGGTACCAATGCACACTGCTCTCCGCCCACCCGTAGGGAGACTTGACCCATTTGTGTTTGACCGGGTTGTAGTGAATGTAGTTCAGCGTGGTGTAATAGTGTCGCTCAGAGCGGATGGCGCGATCCGTGAAGCGGTACCAGACCTTGCGACCAGGCGTCCCGTCCTCAAGGTTCCACTGGCGAGCCGTCGGGCCATGCACCAGACGAAACATGCTTCCCAAGGCCTTGAAGTCCGTGACGTGGACCAGAAGGTGATAGTGGTTAGGCACAATGGCCCAGGCGCGAATCTCCACGCCGCCAGTGATGAACTGCTCAAACAACGCGTCTAGCACTTGCTGGCGGCGAGACTCAGATCGCATATGACACTTATGGTCATAGCAGGTTGCCGTGAGCAGGTAGAAGGGTTGGTCACTCACGGGATGCGGTGGTGAGTGGGGCGGATAGCCACGTTCCCGACGTTGCTGCATCAACTCGGCGCGCTGTTCTGGTGTCAGTTTGCGATACTCGTACATAGCATTGAGACGGCACTAAAGTGCCTACTACGAACGACGGCGCTGAAGCGCCTACTACGAACAGCGACCGCCTACGAACAGACCGCGCCCGCGACGCCTTTGACCAGCATCCCCAGGCCCAGCAGCGGCGTCCCGATCCCCAGCAAGGCCAGCGTCGCCAGCTCGCTGCCCAGGCTGCTTTCCTGCGCGGGGCGCCCGCGCAGGCGGCTGAGCAGGGCGTCATAGGTGTTGCCAGTCAGGTTGCCCATCGTGATCATGCGGATGTAGGCCTGGATGTCACGCGCCTTCTCCGGCCCGTAAGTCTCGACCAGCCGCTGCACCATTTCTGGGTCGGGATGCCCGTTGCTCTCGGCGTAATGCTGGGCGAAGAACAGCGCGGGGGCCTCCTCCGGCCCGACGTGGTCCACCTCCCCGCTCAGCAGGAGGTCCACCTCCTCCTGGCTCACGCCGCTGGCCAGGGCCGCCTTGGCGTGCCCGTAGCTGCAGTAGCGGCAGCCGTTGACGGCCGTGACGGCCAGCATGACCTTTTCAGCAAACGCGTGGTCCACCCGCCGGTTGCGCATCGCCGACAGGATGTCTTGGGAGTGGGCCAGGATGCCGCGCAAATCCGCAAGCAGAGAGCGCGGCGTGTAGATCCGTTTGGAGAAGGCCTCTTTGGAGAGGCCCTCCAACCTAGAACTCAAGGGGTATTCTGCATTCATACATCATCAACCATCCATCCGCCTTGGGATGGCGCGAAAACCGCGCCCCTACACTCGACTGAGGGCTTCGGCGGGCGCGGAAACCGCGCCCCTACCACCACGCGCGACCATCGCTTCACGCGACCATCGCCTCGCGCGCCGATTCGCGCCCGCGCTCGGTCAGCGACAGGTGGCCGTCGTGAACCGTGATCGCTCCGGCCCTCTCCGCGCGCCTGACCAGCCTCAGCGCGAAATCCGGCTCCCACCGCATGTGCTCGTGCATGTGCTCGATCCTGCTCTCCCGCGCCTCCTCCGGCGTGCCCTCGTGGTGGAAGAGGTGGATCAGCAGCATGGTCTGGGCGAACTCCCACCGCTGGCGGGCGCGGCGCCTGGCGACGGCGATCAGGCCCCGGTCCGGTGCCAACAGCAGCGCGAGCACGAAGAGGATGCCGACCATCGTCGCCATGGAGCCGGCGATGGATGCATCCAGCGCGTACGCCAGCCAGTAGCCGCCGACGGCGCTGAGGACGCCGATCAGCACGCTCAGCCCCATCATGCGCGGCAGGTGGTCGGTCAGCAGATACGCGGCCGCCGGCGGACCGATCATCAGTGCCACGACCAGCACCGAGCCCACGGCCTCGAAGGAACTGACCGCCGTCACCGAGACCAACGTCATCAGCGCGTAGTGCATCAGCGCCGGCGAGAAGCCCAAGGCCGCGGCCAGTCCCGCGTCGAAGGTCGCCAGCTTGAGCTCCTTGTAGAAGAGCAGCACGAAGGCCAGGTTGACCAGGCCGACGGCCAGCGCCAGCCAGAAAGCCTTGGGGCCGAGGTCCACGCCGCCGGCGACGAGCCGGTCGAAGGGCGCGAAGGCCAGCTCGCCCAGGAGCACGGCGTCAACATCGAGGTGGACGTTGGCGGCGTAGCGGCTGATCAGGATCACGCCCACCGAGAACAGCGCCGGGAACACCAGGCCGATGGCGGCGTCCTCCTTGACCAGGCGCGTGTTGACGATCACCTCCACCAGCACCACGGTCAGCACGCCCGTCAACGTCGCGGCGACGACCAGGAGCACCGAGCCGGTGTCCTGGACGAAGAAGAACATGATCACGATGCCGAAGAGGATGGCGTGGCTGATGGCGTCGCTCATGAGCGACATCTTCCGCAACACCAGGAAGGTGCCGATCAGCGCGCAACTAGCCGCCACCATCGAGGCGATTAGCATGATCTCGAACTGAGCCTGTGAAAGCATACGCCCCCCTAGCGCACCATGGCCCGGCGGGCGACCTCGCGCCCGTACGGCGTGAGCTTGAAACAGCAGTTGGCCCGGGTAACCATCCCGTTGACCACGGCTGCGCGCGCGACCCGGCGGGCGAAGGCATCACGCCAGTGCATGTGCGCGCCCATGTGGTCCAACGTGCTCTCCGCCGGCTCCTCCGCGCAACCTTCGTGGTGCAGCAGGTGCACCAACAGGGCTTCGACGGCAAACTGCACCTTCTGGTGGCGGCGCTGCCGGGCCTGGGCCACGAGGCCCCGTCTCGGTGCCAGGAGCAGGGAGATGAACACGATGCCGCTCATGTAGAGCACGATAGTCGGGCCGGTGGGCAGCCGGGCGACCTGGCTGCTGGTCACCGCGCCGAGCAGGCCCACCAGCGCGCCGAAAGCGCCGGAAAGAATCGTCATCACGTCCAGCCGGTCAGTCCACTGCCGGGCTGCCGCCGCCGGGGCCACCAGCATGGCGCTCATCAGCACGACGCCCACCGTTTGCAGGCCGACGACGATGGCGATGACGGTCAGCGACGTGAGCAGGATGTCTAGCGCCCGCACCGGATAGCCCAGGCTGGCGGCGAAATCGGGATCGAAGCTGAGCAGCTTGAACTCTTTCCAGAACAGCACGACCAGCAACACCGCGATGCCGCCCAGCGTCGCCATGGTCACGACGTCGCGCTGGACGAGCGTGGCTGCCTGGCCAAAGAGGAACTTGTCCAGCCCGGCCTTGCTGGCGGTGGGCAGGCGCTGGATGAAGGTCAGCAGCAGGATGCCGAAGCCGAAGAAGACGGAGAGCACGATGCCCAGCGCCGCGTCTTGTTTCACGCGCGTCTGCCTGGTCACCAGCGTCACGAAAAGCGTGCCCACCCATCCGGCGGCGACAGCGCCCAGCACGAGGACGACGGCCTCCTTGGAGCCGGTGAGCAGGAACACCAGCGCCACGCCCGGCAGCGCCGCGTGGGAGATCGCATCCCCCAGCAAGCTCTGCTTCCGCAGCACGGCAAAGGCCCCCAGCACGCCGCTCACCAGCCCGAGCGTCGCTGAGCCCAGCGCCACCGTGCGCAGGGTATAGTCGAAGAGCAAATCATGCAGGATCTGGCCGATATCCATAGGTGTCTCGCTTTGACGTGTTGCGTGTCGCGTCGTGCCGCGCGTAGCAGTCTAGAACACAACGCGTATTACGCGATCTGTCTCAGGCTACCTGGGACAGGAACGCGATGCGCCCGCCGTAGGCGCGGCGCAGGTTTTCGTCGGTGAAGACCGCGCCCACCGGGCCGCTGGCGATGCGCCGCACGTTGAGCAGCATGAGCCAGTCGAAGTACTCCTGGACCGTCTGCAGGTCGTGGTGCACGACGACTACCGTCTTGCCGGCCGCGCGCAACTCGCGCAGCAGGTCGACGATGGCCCGCTCGGTGGTCGCGTCCACTCCGGCGAAGGGCTCGTCCATGAAGTAGATCTGCGCGTCCTGCACCAGCGCCCGCGCCAGAAAGACCCGCTGCTGCTGCCCGCCGGAGAGCTGGCTGATCTGCCGGTCGGCGAAGTCGGCCATACCTACTTTGTCGAGGCTATCCATCGCTGCCTTGCGCTCGCTCCGGCCGGGTCGCCTGATCCAGCCCACCTGGCGATACAGGCCCATCATCACCACGTCCAGCGCGCTGGTCGGGAAATCCCAGTCCACCGTGCCGCGCTGGGGCACGTAGCCGACGAGTTGTCGCTGCTGCGCGTAGGGCGCGTCGTAGATGTACACGCGCCCCGCGGCCGGCTCGACCAGCCCAAGGATCGTCTTGATCAGCGTGGACTTGCCCGCGCCGTTGGGGCCGACGATGGCCATCAACACCCCCTCCGGCACCTCCAGATCCACGTCCCACAGGACTGGTTTCTCGCGGTAGGCGACGGTCAAGTCCGTGATACTGACAGCGTTTCTACTCATATGTCTCCCCGTCTGCGAACTACGAACCGCGCAACACGAAACACAGTGTGCGTGTTGCGTGCTGCGTGTTGCGTTTGTTCTCGCTCTTGCTTCTTGCCTCTTGCCTCGTGCGCGATTGGGAAATCGCGGCTACCTCTTGCCTCCCGCCTGGTGCGCGATTGGGAAATCGCGGCTACTTCCTCCGTGTTCCGTTTACTCTTGCAGCAACGCCCCCACGATCGTATCCACGTTGTGGCGCACCATGCCGACGTAGGTGCCCTCCTCGGTGCCCTCATCGCCCATGGCGTCGGAGAAGAGCTCCCCGCCGATGGCGACCTCGAATCCCTGGGCCTGGACGGCCGCCTGGACCGCCTCGACGTTGCGTTCTGGCACGGAGGACTCGATGAAGATGGCCGGGATGCGGCGCTCGGCGATGAAGCCGGCCAGCGCCTGGACGTCGCCGGTGCCGGCCTCGGCCTCGGTGCTGATGCCCTGCAAGCCGCGCACCTCGAAGCCGTAGGCGCGTCCGAAGTAATTGAACGCATCGTGGGCGGTGATCAACACCCGCTGCTCGTCGGGGATGCGCCCTGTTTGCTCCTGGACGTAAGTATGCAACGCCTCCAGTTCCTCCAGGTACGCCGCCGCGTTGGCGCGGTAGGTGCCGGCGCTGCCGGGGTCTATCTCGGCCAACGTATCGCGCACCGTCTCCACGGCCTGTGTCCACAGCGTCACGTCGAACCACACGTGGGGGTCGTAGTGTCCCTCGAAGTCCTCGGGCTGCAGGAGGTCGTCGCGCTCGATGCCCTCCGTGACTGCCCGCGTCTTAATGCCCCGACCGTCCATCTGTTCCAATACCTCGCCCATCTGTGCCTCCAGGTGCAGGCCGTTGTAGAAGATCAGGTCTGCCTCCGCCAGGCGGCGCACATCACCCTCGCTGGCCTTGTAGAGATGCGGGTCCACCCCCGAGCCCATCAGTCCGGTGACGGCGACGCGCTCACCGCCCACGATCTGGACGACGTCGGTGATCATGCCGATGGTGGTCACGACGCGAATCTGGCGTTCGGACAGATCAACGTCGGACGGGCCGGCGGCCGGGCCGCAGCCCGCCAACAGGGTTATGGCGGCGATCAAGCTGAGATAGAGAAGGTGTGCTCTACGCACGGTGGTCCTCCTTGAACAGCGAATTGAACAGCGAATTGGGAAAGGAACGAATCGGACAGCGAATTGAACAGCGAATTGAGAAAGGAACGAATCGGACAGCGAATCGAACAGCGAATTGAGAAAGCAACGAATCGGGCAGCGAATCGAACAGCGAATTGGGAAAGGAACGAATCGGACGGCGAACGCTGCTATTATACACGGCCTTGACGTTACTGCCCACCAAGGGTGTCAGGAGGAAACGGGGTTCGGAGTTCGTGAGCGGGGCGCAGGTACTGCCGCGCCCGACTGGGGATCAGCTTCTGCTCAGCGGTACGTGGCACTATGCCGCAAGGCTCAAGCGTTGCGGGCGCGTGGCTGATACGGGGTCTGATGCACTATAACGCTCGTGCGCTGTCAACTCTCCCCTACCAGCCGCTGGCACAGCCGCACGCCTTCCATAGCGTCGGTGGTCCAATAGTCGGCGCCCACGAAGTGGCATACCTGTTCGTCTACCTGCCCGCCGAGCAGGATGGGGATAGCACTGCCATCCTTGGCCATCATGGCGCGCAGTTCACTGACGGTCTGGCGCATGCTCTCATAGGCGGCGGTGATCAGTCCCGACAGGCCGATGACGTGCGGCTCGAAATCGCGCGCGGCCTCCACGAACCTCTCCGGGGGGACGTCCACCCCCAGGTCCAGGATCGTGAAGCCGTAGGAACGCAACAGCATCGTCAGCATATTCTTGCCCAGGTCGTGAATATCGCACTGAACGGTGCCCAGCAGGACTCGGCCTGCGCTCTCCCGATCGTACTTGGCCTCGACAGCCGGCAGGACGATTTCCATGATCACGCGCAGGATATCGCCGGCCATGATCAGGGCCGACAGGAAGTAACGCTGCTGTGCGTAGCGCTCGCCCACCTCGCGCATTCCTGCCTGGCAATCCTCGATGATCTGCATAGGATCGTCGCCGCGGTCCATGCGCAGCCGGACAATCTCCAACGCCTCGTTCTCTTGCAGGTCGGCCAACGCCCGTGTGAGGCACAGCTCGGTCGTGCAGGGTGGCTCGGATTGACTCATGCTTACTCCCCCACTCATTCCCGTTGCGCTACGTCGCGACCGGCGGGGCGCCCACGGTCGCGTTGAACGCCAAGCACTTGCCCGGAACGATGAACCAGCCCCAGCTTACCGCTTCGTCGTTGAAGTCAAAGAAGGTGTGCTCGATGCGAAACGCGGCGCTGCCGGTGTCCGCTTTCAGCAGCCGGGCCTCCTCCTCATTGAGCACCGTGGTCTGAATCCCCAGGTCGCCGCGCTTGAGCACAGTCTCACCCGTTCCACCGAACAGCCCTTGCAGGTTGGTGATGCCCATCTCCGCCTCCACCACCGGCCGGGACGGGTCAAGGATCAAGTACTCGCGGTGGTAGGCCACCGGCTGGTCGTCGCGCGACAGCAGGCGGCGGATGGAAATGACCTTGTCATCCACGGCGACGCCCAATTCGCGGCTGATGTGCGCCGTGGCGGCCATCGTCTTGACTGATAGGAAGCGGACCGATGTGCGCTCGCCGTCGAACAGCTCCTCCAGGGCATCCAGCCCGAACGTCGCCGTGGTGAGCACCAGGGGCTTGACAAAGGTCCCCCTGCCGCGCGCGGCCTTCGCCAGGCCCTCATCCTGGAGGATTGTCAGCACCCGGCGGGCAGTCATCGGGCTGACCTCGTATTGCTCGCAAAGCTGCGCCTCGGATGGGATCCGGTCGCCCGGGCGGAGGGTGCCCGTGGCGATCTGCTGGCGCAGGATATTGGCCAATTGGAAGTAGGGCGGCTCGAACAGATCGCGATCGATGCGCAGCCCGGCCAGCCTTTGCTTTGAAGTTGTTTTGGGTTCTCTGTCCGCCATATTGGCTCACACTCGCACTGGGGTGGGCCAGTACGCCCCCGGCCTGAGTTTCAGAAACTTTCTGACTGTAGTATACACGGCTTTCCGAATTCGGCAAATTCCCTAGTGTATTATCGAATCAGTCTTGCTCCGATTTGACAAGTTCCCTAGGGTATTATATAATTAGGGCTGTGAAGGGTCAGAAAACCTACAAGCAACTGGAGCATGCGTTGATACCTGCCTCTCGTCACATTCTGGCTTGCGCTACTGTCATGGAGGAGATGCTGCCCCTTCTCCCGCCCGACGTGTCGTATCAAATCCTCGACTTCGGCCTCCACATCAATCCTGCTAACCTGAAACGCGTGCTTCAGGACGCCATCGACGTGGCAGCGGACAGCGCCGATACCATTATCCTGGGCTATGGATTGTGCAGCATGGCCGTCGTCGGCCTACGCGCCAACGGCTGTACCCTGGTCGTCCCGCGCGTGGATGACTGCATCGCCATCTTCTTGGGCTCTTCCCAGGCGTACAAGCGGCAATCGCGTGCCGAGCCGGGCACGTACTACTTGACCAAGGGCTGGATCGAGGTCGCCGACACGCCGTTCGATGAGTACGACCGCCTGGCGGACAGATATGGCCCGAAAAAGGCCGAATGGCTCGTCCACGAGATGATCAAGCATTACACCCGCCTGGCCCTCATCGACACGGGCCGGGACGGTATTGAGTGCTATCGAGACCATGCGCGCGCGCTGGCCGAACGCTGGGGCTTGCGCTTTGAAGAGATCCCCGGCTCGAACGCGCTATTGCGCAAGATGGTTTTTGGCCCGTGGGATGACGATTTTGTCGTCGTCCCGCCCGGCGAGTCGATCCGCTACGGGCACTTCTTCCCGGCTGGTCAGCCGGCACCCATCCCAAGTGAGGAAACTTCAGCATGAAGATCATAGGCGAAAAGATCAACGGCACTCGCAAGAAGGTGAAAGAGGCGGTGCTGAGCCGCCACGCGGCGTTCATCCAGGATCTGGCGAGCGCCCAGGCCGAAGCGGGCGCGACCTGGATCGACGTCAACGCGGGCACGCCCACCGACCGCGAGCCGGACGATCTGGTGTGGCTCGTGCAGACGGTGCTGGCAGCGGTCGATAAGCCGCTGTGCCTGGATAGTGCGAACCCGGCCGCGCTGGCGGCGGCGCTGCCCGAGGTCAAGCAAGCGCCCCTTTTGAACTCGATCAGCGGCGAGCAGGCACGGCTGGCGGGCGTGCTGCCCCTGGCGGCCCAGGCGGGTGGCGGCGTGATCGCCCTGGCCATGGACGACCAGGGCATCCCCGCGACGACCGAGGGCCGGTTGGCGATCGTGCAGCGGCTCATCGGCGAGACACGCGCCGCCGGCATCCCCGACGGGCAAGTCTACGTCGACCCGCTCGTCATGACCATCGGCGCCAGCGGCGACGCCGGGCGCGTGGCGTTGGCCACGGTGCGCGCGGTCAAGGCCGAGTTTCCCGAGGTTCACTTCACTTCGGGCCTGAGCAACGTGTCGTTCGGGATGCCCAAACGCTCGCTCATCAACCGCGCGTTCCTGACGCTGATGCTGGAGGCAGGGCTGGACACAGCCATCCTCGACCCGCTGGACCGCGAGCTGCGCAAGGCCATGCTGGCAGCAGAAGCAGTGCTGGGCATCGACCGACATTGCCTGAACTATACCCGGGCATTTCGCGCCGGAACGTTGGAGTAACCATACCATACCCACAAGGAGATCTTACATGTCGGAGAAACTGGTCAGTTGCATTGCAGAGATGCAGGAAGAGGAGGCGCTGGCGCTCGCCAAAGAGCTGCTGAGCGCCGGAACGCCGCCCACGGCGATTCTGGACGATTGCCGGGCGGCGATGGAGATCGTCGGCGAGCGGTTCGAGGAGGGGCAGTACTTCATCCCCGAGTTGATCCTGGCCGGCGAGATGCTCAAGTCGATCTCGGAGGAGGTCAAGTTGCACATGCCGGGCGATCACGACGTGAAGAAGGGCGCTAAAGTGATCGTCGGCACGGTCAAGGGCGACATCCACGACATCGGCAAGGACATCGTGGTCTTCATGCTGGACGTCAACGGCTTCGAGGTGTACGATCTGGGCGTCGACGTGGCACCGCAGGTGTTCGTTGACAAGATCGTCGAGGTCAAGCCGGCGGTGGTCGCGCTGAGCGGCTTCCTGACCCTGTCCTACGACTCGATGAAGGAGACGGTGGAGGCGATCGAGGCTGCGGGCCTGCGCAACGGCCTCAAGATCATGGTCGGTGGCGGGACGGTGGACGACCAGGTGCGGCAGTACGCCGGCGCGGACGCGTACGGGGTGGACGCTATGGCCGCCGTGGCTTTGGCCAACCAGTGGACCGGGGCAGAGTAGGAGAGAGAAATGAACAAGGTACAGGAAACGCTGGAACGTTGGTGTGCTGCGGAGGGCATTGAGTTCCTCAACGCAGAGGCAGAGAAAGGGTACAAAGCCAGGACCAAGAGGATATCGGATGCCATCCAGTTGAAAGTGCCCGACCGCGTACCTGTTATGCCCAGCTTTGGCATGTTCCCTGCCCTCGACAACGGGTACACGTGCGAAGAGGTCATGTTTGACTACGAAAAGGCCGAGAAAGCCTGGATAAAGACCCTGACCGACTTTGAGCCGGACTTCTTCTTCGGTTCAGGCTACGCATCTTCGGGACCTACCCTGGAGGTCCTCGACTATCGGCTGCTCAAGCTGCCCGGTCGGCGGGTGCCCGCTGAGACGGTCTATCAGTTCGATGAATGGGAGTTTGTTTCGGGTGAGGAGTTCTATGATCCCTTCCTCGACGATCCCACTGATTTCATGCTGCGAACTTATCTTCCTCTCGTGAATGGATCGATGGCTCCCTTGAAGGGGTTGCGGCCTCTGCGCGAAGTGTTTGGCTACTACCTGGGTACTGTCACCAGTGTGATCCCCTTTGCTATGCCAGAATTCGTCACGATGTTGGAAACCCTGCAGAAGGCAGGGGCTGAAGCGCTCAAGTGGGCCGGACATCTGGCTCAAGAAGGGCATAAGATCCAGGCAATGGGGTTCCCCAATCCCTATGGGGGACATGCTGCCGCGCCCTTTGACCTCATTGGTGACTGGTTCCGGGGGACCCGGGGCGTGATGCTCGATATGTACCGGCGTCCCGACAAGCTCCAGGCAGCGCTCGAGCGCCTGGTGCCGATTGCCATCAAGATGGGGGTGGATGGCGCCAAAATGAGCGGCGCGCCCATTGTGGCCCTGATGCTTCACAAGGGGCCAGAGGGCTTCATGTCCCTGGAGCAGTTCAAGACCTTCTACTGGCCGACCTTGCGCGCAGTCATGATGGGCATCATCGATGAAGGATTTGTGCCCATGCCCCTGTACGAGGGCTGCTATACCGATCGCCTGGAAACCATCAGCGACATCCCCCGAGGCCAGGCCCTGTATTGGTTTGAGACCGTCGATTTCCACAAGGCCAAGGAAGTGTTGGGGAACACCGTCTGCTTCCGGGGCAATGTACCACCATCGCTCTTGTGCACGGGTTCGGTCCAGCAGGTCAAGGACTACGTCAAAGAGCTGATCGACGTGGTGGGCAAGGGGGGGGGCCTCATTGTCGACTGTGGTATCTGGTTCGACGAGGCCAAACACGAGAATGTCAAGGCGATGGTCGATTTCACCAAGGAGTACGGCGTGTACTAGCCAGAAACGCCCGAGAGGACGCGGCGAGTTGCCAGATCCGGCTGTGCCAGATGAGTGGCAGTCGGACGTCGACCATCGCTGTCTGGACTACACCTGGGCGTTTCGCGCCGGACTGTTGGAGTAACTTCACACAAGGAGATCTTACGTGTCGGACAAACTGGTCAGTTGCATTGCAGAGATGCAGGAAGAGGAGGCGTTGGCGCTCGCCAAAGAGCTGCTGAGCGCCGGGACGCCGCCCACGGCGATTCTGGACGATTGCCGGGCGGCGATGGAGATCGTCGGCGAGCGGTTCGAGGAGGGGCAGTACTTCATCCCCGAGTTGATCCTGGCCGGCGAGATGCTCAAGTCGATCTCGGAGGAGGTCAAGTTGCACATGCCGGGCGATCACGACGTGAAGAAGGGCGCTAAAGTGATCGTCGGCACGGTCAAGGGCGACATCCACGACATCGGCAAGGACATCGTGGTCTTCATGCTGGACGTCAACGGCTTCGAGGTGTACGATCTGGGCGTCGACGTGGCACCGCAGGTGTTCGTTGACAAGATCGTCGAGGTCAAGCCGGCGGTGGTCGCGCTGAGCGGCTTCCTGACCCTGTCCTACGACTCGATGAAGGAGACGGTGGAGGCGATCGAGGCTGCGGGCCTGCGCAACGGCCTCAAGATCATGGTCGGTGGCGGGACGGTGGACGACCAAGTGCGGCAGTACGCCGGCGCGGACGCGTATGGGGTGGACGCTATGGCCGCCGTGGCTTTGGCCAACCAGTGGACAGGAGGGGACTAACATGACTGCTATGACATTCACGGAAAAACTCGACGGGGGCAAGAGCGCCGAGCAACTACTCGCCGAACGTGGCAAGCGCGTCCAGGACGCGATCGAACTGAAGCAGCCGGACCGTATCCCCGTTCATATGCCTGCCGGTTACATCCTGGCCGAATATGGGGGCGTCACGCATCGAGAGCAGCAGGATAACTGGGAGAAGTCACAGGAGCTTCTGGAGAAATTCGCGTGCGAATTCCAACCGGATGTCACCATGGGGTTGTTCAATAACCCCCGGCCCAGCCTGGCCCTGGGCGACCGCATGACCAAGTGGCCCGGCTACGGCCTGCCGGACACCGGCTCGTTCCAGTTCGACGAGCACGAGTTTATGAAAGGTGAGGACTATGATGCCTTCCTGGCCGACCCTTCCGACTGGGCCATTCGCACCTACCTGCCGCGCGCGTTTGGCGAGCTAGAGGGCCTCAAGTACCTGCCGCCGTTCGGCATGTGGGCGTTCGGCCACTACCATCTGGGCAACTTGCCCATGTACGCCATCCCGCCAGTGCAGTCTGCGCTGCAGGCGCTGGGCAAGGCGATGGAGATCGCGGTGGCCGATGGCGCCAAGATGGGCGAGTCGGTCGAGCGCATGGCCGCCCTGGGTTTCCCCCCCCACTTCCTGGCTGGTGCGCCGATCGAGGCGCCGTTTGACTTCATGTCCGACACGCTGCGCGGTATGCGCGGCATTATGCTCGATATCCTCCGCCGGCCGGAGAAGCTCTTGGCTGCAGAGGAGAGAGTGCTCGGGTTCCAGCTCGAGTATGCCATCTCGTTTGCTCAAGCTACTGGCTTGAAGGTTGCCTTCATCCCACTCCACCGTGGCTCGGATGGCTTCATGTCGCTTGCGCAGTTTGAGAAGTTCTACTGGCCACAACTGAAGGAGATGATGGTGACGCTGGTCGATAACGGCCTCAGGCCGATCTGTTTCTATGAGGGCGTGTGGGACCAGCGGCTCGAGTACCTGGCCGAGCTGCCCAAGGGCAAGACCGCGGGTTGGTTCCAGAGCAGCGACATCTTCAAGGTGAAAGAAGTCGTCGGCGATACCATGTGCATCATCGGCGGTATGAAGAACTCGCTGCTGCAGAGCGGTACCGTCGAGCAGGTGCGTGAGCACACGAAGAAGGTGTGTGAGATCGTGGGCAAGGGCGGCGGCTTTATCATGAGCCCCGGCGTCGGCGAGATGGAGAGCTGCAACTTCGACCTCGTCCGAGTCTGGGCGGATGCGACACGCGAGTTCGGCGTTTACTAACCTTCCGGCTATTCGGGTTGACCTGCTAGTGCCTGGCGCGGGCCAATGTCTAACAGGACCGAGGCCATAGGCTGATCTGGGGCTAAGGGTTCGTAAGAGAACAAGTTCCCGCACTTCACCCTGTTTCTCCAATCAGA
>CAZYSK010000078.1:0-28370 GCA_964649415.1 uncultured Anaerolineales bacterium | reverse complement strand
GTGAAGCCGCGCGCGGTGAGCAGATTGCGCAGCCCCTCCAGGAAAAGCGGGTGGTCATCCACCAACAACAGGCGCAACCCAGCCAGGTCCGACATCTCCGCGTCGCCGTCAGGCGCAGCGAGCAGGCGCGGGATGTGAATCAGCACGCAGGCGCCTTGTCCCGGCGCAGAGCGGAGCTCCAACTGCCCGCCCACCGCCTCTGCTCGCTCGCGCATCATTGTCAGACCGAAGTGGCTGCTGGCCCCTTGACGCTCAACGCCGACTTGCTGACGTGCTGATTTGCTGATTTGCTCACTCACGTCGAAGCCGATACCGTCGTCGGCGACGATGACGTGGGCAGCCGTGGGGGTGAAGCTGAATAGCACCTCGACCCGCTGCGCGGCGGCGTGCTTGCGCACGTTAGTCAAGGCCTCCTGGATGATGTGCAGGAGTTGCTCCTCCACGGCCGGCCCGAACGAGGATGCGGGCGCGCCGTCGGGCAGGTTGAGGCCGGTTTCAATACCGTAGGTGGTCTGGAATTGGTGCAGGTAGTCGCGCAAGGCCCGCCAGAAGTCCTGGCGGGGGGCACCCTCGTGCGCAGTCCGCAGCCCCAGGATGAAGCTACGGATGTCGGCGTGGGCTTTCTTCGCCGTTCGCGCGATACGCCGGAGATTGGCCCGCGCAGGCTCGATCTGTCCAGCGCGCAGCATCGTGTCAACCGTCTGAGCCTCTACGTTGACGTAGCCCATCACCTGGCCCAGGCCATCGTGCAGCTCGCGGCCCAGGCGCTCCCGCTCCTCCAGCGTCGCCAGGGCGCGCTGCTGGTCGACGAGCGTCGCCTGGGCCTGCTCGCGCTCCTCAATCTCGGCCCGCAGCCGGGCGTTGACCATGCGCAGTTGCTCGGTACGGGCCGCCACGCGTCCTTCCAGGTTGTGGATCAGGTCACCCAACTGGGCAGCCAGCGCGTTGAACGCCCGCGTCAGAAAGCCGATTTCGTCCGTGTACTGCACCGGCACGTGCGCGGCATAGTCCCCCATCTCCAAGCGCTGGACGCCGCGCAAGAGCGCCTTGAGCGGCCTGACCAGGCTCACGTGGAACAACAGGGGAAAACCCAGCAGGATGGCCAGGCTGCTCACGACGATCAAGCGGGCCAACGGGGCAAACAGGTCGTGAAGCTGGCGGCGAAAGGCCAGGTAGTAGTCGAACACCACCCCCTGCGGCCCACCCGCAACAGGCAGATCGGCGAAATCTGCCTGTCGAGGCAGCGTCCGGCGGTCCACTGACTGGGCAGGATTGCCGGGCACAGCGCCCACCAGCCACACGTCGTCTTCGGGATCGCTATCCGGCCGGAAGGTCAGCTCAGGGGGAATGCCGTCGTAGGTCATCTCGAAGACGCCGTCCTGATGCAAGACCAGTTGAAAGGTATACGCGGACGCAGACGTCCGTTTTCTTAGGATTGGGCTGGTCGTCTGCTGCACGTGGAACGCGGGCACCCGGTGCCAGGTGATCACCAGCCGATCAGCGTAGCGCCGG
This sequence comes from uncultured Anaerolineales bacterium, assembly GCA_964649415.1. Classification (GTDB taxonomy): domain Bacteria; phylum Chloroflexota; class Anaerolineae; order B4-G1; family B4-G1; genus CAZYSK01. The sequence continues at coordinate 26,858 of CAZYSK010000078.1, read as the reverse complement.
GCGAATATCCCACCCTCCCCCGCCTGGGGGATCAGGTCAATGTACAGGGGAAAGATGGCTGGCGTCGCCCCATAGTGGTACTGGACGGTGCGATGATCCACGGGTGCACCGAGGCCAATCGCGCCATCGTTCATCACGTACACCATGGCATACGTCTGCCCATAGAAAGGAAAGTCGAAATCCAGGGCCACGCTGGCGGTTTCCGCCAGAGTGTCTGCCAGGCCCAGGTCGTACCCCAGATCGCGATCGAAGTGAAACGGCGCTAGCGCCACGTCGTAGCCGCCGCCATCGTTGGGCGTGAAGCGCAGCGTCTGTCCCTCGGGCGAGGCCACGCGATAGCTTCTCGCAAAGGCGGGCGTGATTTCCCATCCCACCAGGCCTAACACGGCCAGCAGGGTGACCAGCGTAACGCCTACCAGCTTGACCATGAACGCCGTCGTCTCCGGGAGCGCGTTCAGGTAGGCGACGGCAAAGAAGAACAGGCTGAGGAGAAGCCCTACCGACAGGCTGGCGTGGTAAAGACCGGCCGGAATCAGCCGGTAGCCGCGCAACAGGTTGGCCAGGGCCATCCCGACCGGCAGCAGGTAGACCAGGGCAAAGGAGCGGGTCGCCCGGGCGGCCTGCCCCTGGGGTCGCCACAGGTGAGCAAGACCTGATCGCCTGGGCTCCGGACCGCCGTCTGCGGCGGACGCCGGCCGCAGACGGTCGGGATCAGTGGACCGCCGGCATCCTGCCGGCATGACGCCCGCTGCCAGTTCTTGCCGGGAAGCACGCACCGCCTGTCGCATGAAGACGACAGGTACCCACAGAAACCCCAAGACCAGGGCATAGTCGGCCCAGGGAGGGCGGTAGTACACCCTACCCTGCCCCAGCGCTGCAAAGCGGTAAGCCGCGAAACCGGCCTCGAAAAGCGTATAGAGAGCGCTCAGCCCCAGCGCCAGGCGCGCTTCCCATTTCCGCTGGGAAAGCAGATCAGGAAAGTGGTAGGCAAACTGCAACAGGAGAATCAGGATCAGTCCGGTGGTCGCGTTCTCCAGGTAGACGACCTGGAGACGGCGGGCCGGGGGTGACGCCGCCTCGAAGAACAACTCCAGGACAAAAGCGGCGGTCACCGCGAAAAAGGCGGTCAGAAGCCCCGCATGGGCTGCCCCGTCCAGGTGCCGCCGGCGCAGCGTGTGGTAAGCGAAGAAGCCTACAATGGCCGAAATCAGGATGATCTGCGTGAGATAGCCGACAGCGGCAGGCGTTAGATACACGATGTGTGCTCAGGTTTCGATTCTACAGGTCCGTCAATCAGTGAAAGGCTTTGCTGGCCAGCGGAGACGCGCGGCACGACCGAGATTATAGCACGGCTCCGGTCTCCATACAAGGTCTCGCCCCGGCGCAAACGGCTGGGCTGCATTCTGCCAAGCCAACATCTGTTTTCATTCAGCTAGATCGATACATGACCATCCTCACCCCCGAGCAGCAAGCCCGTGAGACGACCGACGATCTCATGAACGCCGCCGGCTGGTCGGTGCAGCCGCGCGACCGGGCCAACCTGGGCGCATCCCACGCCCAGCGGCTGCGCCAGGCCATCCTCAAGAAGGCCTTCGAGGGCCGGCTGGTGGACCAGGATCCGGACGACGAACCGGCGTCGGCGCTGCTGGCGCGGGTCAAGGCGCAGCCGGGGGCGTGATGGGCCACGATCCGCAAAGACACCACCGCCGGTCGATTAGGCTGAAAGGGTATGATTACACGTCGCCGGGCGCCTATTTCGTCACCATCTGCACCCAGGATCACGTGTGCGCGTTCGGCGAGGTGGTCGAGGGCGACATGTGTTTGAACCCCTACGGGCGCGTGGTGGACGCGTATTGGTCACGTATCCCGCGCCATTTCCCCCACGTGATGGTGGATGCCTGGGTGGTCATGCCGAACCACGTCCACGGCATCATCGCCATCACCGACGCCCCGTCGCCGGGCGATGCATCGTCGCCCGTGGACGAACATGGTTGTGGGCGTAGGGGCGAGGCAATCCCCGTATGGCCCACCGTAATGGAAGATGGTTCGGATTCCAAATCATGTCCTGTTGCGGGTGATGATGCCCGTAGGGGCGAGGCAATCCCCGTTCGGCCTATCGAAATGAAAGGTGGCAGTGATCCCAAATCATGCCCCGTCGAGGGCGATGATGTCGGGATTGCCTCGCCCCTACAACACACGTCCCGCCAACCAACCCCAACGCCCTGTCCCCGCTCACGGCCTTGACCCGGACTGTTAACGGGAATTAACACACCTCTGATGCGCTGTTAAAGAAAAGGTGGTATAATCATAGGGGACAAGCGTGCTGGCTGGTCCAGGACGTAGTGTTCTTTCCCCAACCTAATCCAGGAGGTAAGTCGCGATGGGTGAAGGCGTTGCAGGGCTACTTGGATCCGTCGGTTGTATCGTTGTGGCTGTCATCGTAGTAGTTGGCTTGTTGATCCTGCGCTCCATCAGGATGCTATACGAGTACGAGAGAGGCGTCGTCTTCACGCTGGGCAAGTACTCCGGCATACGTGGGCCGGGGCTGACGCTGGTCGTCCCCATCTTCCAGACGATGCGCAAGGTGGAGATGCGCATCAAGACGGCCGACATCCCCCGGCAAGAGGTGATGACCAAGGACAACATCCCCATGCTCGTCAACGCGGTGGTCTACTTCAAGGTCATCAACCCGGAGGACGTGATCAACAAGATCGAAGATCACGTGTTCGCCGTGCGACAGTACACGCAGGCCGCGCTGCGGGACGTGATCGGCAACAGCGAGATGGACTTCGTCCTCACCGAGCGGGAGGAGATCGCCGGGAGCATCAAGGAGATCGTGGACGCAGAGACGAGCGGATGGGGCGTCGACGTAGAGTCCATCAAGATCCAGGAGGTCGAACTTCCGGCCGAGATGAAGCGGGCGATGGCCAAGCAGGCGGAGTCGGAGCGGGAGCGGCGGGCCATGATCATCGCCTCGCAGGGTGAGCTATCGGCATCGGAGAACCTGCGAAAGGCCGCGGAGAACCTGGCGAAGAGCGAAGGCGCGTTGCACCTGCGCACGCTGCAGACCATCCGCGACATCGCCGCCGACCCCTCAGAGAAGATCGTCCTCTTCATGCCATCTGACCTGGGTCGCGCGATTGGGTCTCTGACCGGAGAAGAGTCGAGCTGAGCAGCGGCCATGCTGGACTCAAGGACCCGCTATCTGCAAATTGCCTTTAACTACGACGTGGGACTCGTCCGCCGCGTACTGCCGACGATCCGGCGCAGCGACCGCATCCTGATCGAGGCCGGGACGCCCTACATCAAGCTGACGGGGATGGGCGGCGTGCGGGCGATTCGCAGCCTGTGGCGCGGCCACATCGTCGCCGACCTGAAGACGGTGGACGGGGCGCTGGGGGAGGTTAACATGGCGCGGGCGGCCGGGGCAACGGCCGCCACCATCGTCGGGAGCTCGCCCACCGAGACACTCGACCTGTTCATCGCCCGCTGCGCGGAGCTGGGGATGGACTCGATGATTGACATGGTCGGCGTGAAGGACCCGCTGAAGGCAGTGATGCGATTGAAGGCACCGCCGACCGTGGTGGTGCTCCACCGTGGCCGCGACGAGGAGGGCACGCGCGGCAAGGTGATCCAATACCGGCACGTCAACCGTCTCAGGAGCAAGTTCGACGTCCTGATCTCGGCCGCCGGAGGTGTGGATCTCAAAGAAGCGCGGAGCGCGATCTTCAACGGGGCTAGCATCGTCGTCGCCAACCTGGTCCGCCCAGGGGACGGCTGGACGGGCATCTCTACCGAGAGCGACGTGGGAGCGATGGCGCAGGAGTTCCTGACGACAATCGAATGACCTGACAGGCATGGGAGAGTCGGGCGGGGAGGGCGTCCATGTCCGAGGAATACGCCGATATACTGATTCGCATCCTTCGTTGGGACGACGAAGCCGGCACGTATCCCGTCGAGGTTGAACTCGACAACGGAGCTTTCTTCTCGGACGGGGCGCTGAGTTTCGATCAGCAGCTCCGGCAGGCGCTGTTGACGGCAGATCTCGACCCTGAGAAATACGGGCTCGAGCTGTTCTACGCCCTGTTCTCAGGACCTGTCCGCCGCGCCTACGACACGGCGACCGGCCGCGCTGAAGCGGACACGGAGGGCCGGCTGCGCGTGCGCCTGTGGATAGACACAGCCGCCGCCGAGCTCCACGCCATCCCCTGGGAACGGCTCTACCACGTGCACAAGGGCCAGACGGTCCCGCTGTCAACCTCCGCGCTGACACCCTTCTCGCGCTACATCGGCCTGCCGATCCCCGAACCCCAGCCTATCACAGCCCGTCCCATCCGCCTGCTGGTCGCGATCTCCAACCCCAAGCGATTGAAGGACGACCTAGACCTGACCCCCGTTGACGTCGCGCAGGAGATCGAGAACCTGTGCGAAGCGCTGAGCGACCTCCGCCGGGGTGGACAGCTCGAGGTAACGTTCATGCCGGGCCAGAGCGGCATACCGTCCGGACTGCGGGCACAACTGGAGCGCGAGGGTTACCGGGTCCAGGATGGCACGACGGGACTGAACGCCATCCTCGACCAGATCTCGGAATACCACGCGCTTCACTTCGTGGGGCACGGGTTCTTCCGCCGCGAGAGGGAGGACGGCCGGGGGAGCGCGGCGCTCTACCTGGAGCGAGGGGACGGGAGGTGGAAAGCCGTCACGGACCAGGAAGTGGTCGTCAAGCTCGCGGCCACAGACCCTCTGCCATATCTGGTGTTCCTGTCCGCCTGCGAGAGTGCAAAGACGGACGGCGAGCACCCGTTCGTGGGATTGGGGCCCAGGCTGATCCAGGTCGGGATACCGGCGGTCGTGGCGATGCAGGACAAGGTGCCGATGGAGACAGCGCAGCAGTTGACGCGCGGCTTCTACCGACACCTGCTGCGGCACGGCACGATTGACGAATCGCTGAACCGGGCGCGGCTGCTGTTGTTCGACCAGGAGCGGACGGACTGGGCGATTCCCGTGCTGTTCATGCGGCTGGAGAAGGGCCAGCTCTTCGCCGCCGATCCGGTGGGCCTGGCACTCCAGGCCATCCGGGCCCACAAGCCCTACCGCCCCTGGGCAGAGAACGAGTATCTGCCCATCGAGGCGGTGCACCTGGTTGGACGCCAGGACGCGGGCAGCCTCAGGCAGATCCATCGGGAGTCCGCCCCATCGCTTGACTTGGTCGAAGCGACGCTCAACCTCTTCTCCGCGAGGTATGCTGCGGCACAGACGCGGGATGACGAGGCAGATGCGACCAGGATGGCCGGGGAAGAAACCAGGTTTTTCGGAAAAAACCTGGTTTCTGCGGACAGTGAGCGGGAGAAACCGCTGCTGGTAGCACTCGTGGGTGACCACGGCACGGCCAAGACTACCCAACTTCGGCGCATCGCCTGGGCCACTGCGGATCGCTCGCTGCAGCCTGACGCTGTACGCCAGATCGTCCCCATCTACGTGAATCTCCTGGAACTAGATCGACGCGTGCTTGCTGCCTCAGGCCGGGTGAATCCCGTCGAGAGCCTGGTATTCGACGGTCTGCGTCATTTCTGGCCCGGACTGACGAGGGAGCAGTTCTCCGATCTGCTCGATCAAGACTGCGGTCCCACGCTGCGGGTTCTGATCGACGGCAGCGATGACCTGCCCGGCGGGCTGCGCCGCCAGGCGTGGCGCGCGATTCAGGCGCTGGTCGGCGAGCACCCGCGACACGAGTACATGCTGGCGGTGGACCCGGACTACTTCGACCCAGACCAATTGGACGTCACCGACCTGCTGGTCATCCAGCCGCTTTCTCAGCGCAAGACGGAGCAGTTTCTCCGGGGCCTGGACAGCCCCACCGGCCGCCGCCTGTACGGCGCGCTAGCCCGCGCGCAGCTCTTCGATCTGGCGGCCAGCCCGTGGCTGCTGGTGAAAATGCTCGATCAGGCACGGGACGGGATCTACCCGCAGTCGCGCACCGCAGTGCTGCAGAGCCTGGTCGAGGACGCGATCACCTCTGTGCCGCTGGAGCGCGGTATGCAGAGCCGGGCCGAGCGGACGCTCTACGCGCTGGCGTGGGATATGCAGTCGGCACGCAGCAGCACGTGGGCCATGAGCGACGCGCTTCGCACGATGGCCACGATACGCGGGAACCGCGAGTATAGCCTGGAGGCTCTGTACGAAGCGCTGGTGGGATGCGGCCTGCTGGCCCAGGTAGGGCCGGAGACGATGCGATTCGTCTACCCCACAATCCGCGCCTACTGCTGCGCCAGGGCGATCCTCGACATGGATGGGCGTGACCAGATCCTGGACGACATCACGGCCACCCTGGGCCGGCTGACCCGGCTCCGCTGGTGGGAGGACACGCTGGTCCTGCTGAGCGGGTTGATGCCCGATCCCACCGCGCTCATCAAGATGCTCCTGTACGGTGCTGCGCTGGCAGAGGGCGAGCAGGCGTTCCTGGCCGCGCGCTGTCTGGTGGAAAGCCGCCACACAGAGGTGCCGCCGGACATGGTGAGCCAGGTCGTGGACGCGCTGGTGTGGCACCTGGACTGCGACCACGAGCGCTCAATCACACGCCGCGTGCGCGCGGCCCAGGCACTGGGGCAGTTGGGGCAAGCGGAGTGGCTGAGCCCTGAGGCAGGCGTCCCGCCCCTGGCGCGCGTCGCCAACCAGAAGGTGCGGCTCAACTGGCGCGATGAGCTGACCTACGAGTACAGTTCCGTGCGAATGGCCGCCGCCGTCGCGCTCCAGCGCCTGGGGCCGGAGGCCCTGAACCACGTGGACGCCATCGACAGCCAATTGTGTGATGCGATGGCCCTGTGGCGGGCCAAGGAGGTGGAAGGACTGGGCGAAGTGCTGCACGCAGGAGAGGGAGGCATCCAGGCAATCGCCGCGTTCGCCCTCGGCGACATACGGACGGAACAAGCTGTGGATCTCCTGGTGGAGACCTTCCTCGAACCCGAGATCGAGTCGGAGACGCGCTGGGCGGCGACGGACGCTCTGGCGTTGATGGATCCGGCCGTGGTGACGCGCCGCGCGATCCTGCCGCTGCTTGACAAGACGGTCGCCGAGCGCGAGGGGATCGACCGAAGGACGTGGAACCGGCGCAACCATTGGTACGAGCGGATCGCCTACCTGATCGGGCGGATACGGGCCCAGCACCCGGAGACCCGCGCCTTTCTGGACCGCTGCCTGTACCAGTACACCGGCGTGTGGCTCAAGGCGAAGGCCATCCACGCACTGGGCTGCATGTACGAGAGCAGCTACAAAGAGCTATTCGAGCAGATCGCCGTCGGTGACTTCAGCGGTGTCGCGACGCGGGAGCACCTGAGCGGCAAGGAGAACCTGTACCTGCGGCGCAAGGCGATACAGGCCCTGGCCACCGTCGGAGATCGATACACGCTGGCCCGGCTGCGGGCCGACCGCACCGATTGGGGACCCCAGCTAGAGCGGGCCTTCTATTGGACCAGCGAGGAGATTCACTGGCGGATGAGCCTGGGCGGCGAGCAATAGCTTATGAACCAGACACGCTCCACGCTAATGGCCCTCGGGGCCTGTCCTGATCTTGAGATCCGCATCCTGGCGCTTCAGGATGCGGGATACCCGGTGGAGATCACCTTCAGTGGCGAGCAGCAATTCCCGCGGGGGTATCTGAGACCGGACGTGGTGCCGTGGGTACCGACCGCGTCCGCCGCCCAGGACGGAGAGCGGCTGTTCCAGTTGCTGTTCTCGGCGGCGGAACTGAGGACCGCCTGGGCGAACGTGCGCGGGCAGAGCCCCCGGCGACGTGTCCGGCTGCGGATTGACGATTCGGCGCCCGAGCTACACACGATCCCGTGGGAACTCCTGCGGGACGCCAGCCCCGGGGTTGCCCCTCGAACGCTGGCAGCCGATGTAGACACGCCATTCTCGCGCTACCTGGCAAGCCAGCGGCGACCGGGCAGCCCGATCCTCAAACGCCCCATCAGGCTCCTGGTGGCCATCGTCCATCCCGAGAACCTGGCGTACTACAGCCTGGCCGAATTCGACGTCGATGCAGAGAAGGGTATCATCGCCGGGGCGGTCTCCGGTCTGGACGCCGAACAGATCGACATCACCTTCCTGGAACCGCCCGTGACGCTGGAGGCATTGGAGGCCGAGCTGAGGAAGGGCTATCACGCGCTGCACGTCGTGGCCCACGGGCACGCCGGAGAAGGGCAGGCAGGCCCTGTGCTGTTCCTGGCCGACGAGGAAAATCAGGTCGCGCGGGTCAGGGATACAGAGTTCGCCGAGATGATCGCGCGCCTGGGGATATCGCTGCGGCTCGTGTTCCTGGCCAGTTGCCAGACGGCCACCCGCAGCGCCGCGGATGCGTTTCGAGGCTTCGCACCCAGGTTGATCGCCGCCGGGGTACCGGCCGTCCTGGCGATGCAGGACGCGGTGCCCATCGATACCGCCCGGCGTTTCGCAGGCGTCTTCTATCGGCGGCTGCTCGAACACGGGCACGTGGACCTGGCCAGCAACGAGGCGCGGGCCACGCTGCTCACCGCGAGGCTGCCAGGGGCTGCGATTCCGGTCCTGTATATGCGCCTGCGATCCGGGATGCTGTTCGGCCAGCGCGGGCAGGTGCTCGGAGAGCGCGCGGAGAGCTTCTGGAGCGTGCTGCTGGACAACGTCGCCGCCGGCGAATGTACGCCGTTCCTGGGGCCTGGCGTGACGCGGGAGCTCTTGCCCAGTCACGCCGAACTGGCCCAGAGGTTGGCCCAGGCGCACAACTACCCCTTCGCTGACTGCGACAACCTGCCATGCGTGGCCCAATTCGTCGGTACGTTCGACAATCGCCACCTGCGGAGGGAGGTGCTGCGCGATCTGATCACCGGTTTCGAGAGGCGCATGGGACTGAGGCTGGATCCCACCAACTGGCGGATTGGGCTGTCGAAGATGGCCGAGACGACCAACTGGTCGGGACTCAGCCAACAGCTCACCGAGAGCGAGATCCATCACCAACTCGCCGACCTGAAACTGCCCCTGTACGTGACCACCAATTTCGACAACTTCATGACGCTGGCACTGCGAGCCAAAGAGCTGGATCCGCGCCGCGAGATGGTGGCTTGGCGCGAGCCACCGCAGAAGGAGGCCGGCAGCCCTCACTACGACCTGAACCCGCCGGTTGATCCAGACGCCCCCCCCGTCGTCCTGCACCTGTTCGGCACCGACAACCATCCGCTCTCGATGGTCCTGACGCAGGACGATTACCTGGACTATCTGGCCCGCATCTCCCGCGACTACCAATACCTGATCCCCACGAGCGTCAATGCACGCCTGGCGTCGACGACGCTGCTGTTCCTGGGCTACCGGCTGGAGGACCTGGATCTCAGAGTCATCATGCGCGGCTTGCTGGCAAACGTGGACCTGAGACGCTGGAGCATGCTGCACGTGGCCGTTCAAATCGAGGCCGCCGAGGTAGATGAGGCGAAACACCGCGAAGTAGTACGCTATTTCCAGAAATACTTCGGCAACTCGCAGATTGACGTATACTGGGGCAGCGCCCATCAGTTTGTGGCCGACTTGCATGCCCGATGGCAGGAGCACCTCAATGGCTGATCTAACCGCGAACCCCTACGTAGGCCCCAGCTCGTTCAAGGAGGAACAGAGCCACCTATTCTTCGGGCGAGAGGAAGAAACGCGCCAACTGGCCTCGCTGATCATCGCCCACCGGGCCGTCCTATTGTACGCCCGCTCAGGCGCTGGCAAGACGTCGCTGCTGCAGGCAGGGCTGATCCCCCACCTCAAGGCGCGGGGGAAGATCACGGTCCTCCCAATCAGCCGCGTGGGCAGCGACCTGCCGCCAGGCGTGGAGAGGACCGAGGTACCAAACAGATACGTGTTCAGCACGCTGCTGAGCCTGGCGAGCGAAGCCATCCAGCCCAGCGAACTGGTCAACCTGACGCTGAGCGAGGGACTCAAGGAGCGGCTTTCAACTCAGAGCGGCGAGGGTCGCATCCAACCCCACTTGCTCATATTGGACCAGTTCGAGGAGCTGTTCACCACTCACCCGGCAGGCTACATCGAGCAGCGGGAGGAGTTTTTCGCCCAACTGCAGGAGTGCCTGAACGACTACCCGCAACTCGGCGTCCTCATATCCATGCGAGAGGACTACATCGCCCGGATGGACCCCCACGCAGCGCAGCTACCCGACCGTCTCCGGACGCGCTTTCGCCTGGAGTTACTGGGCAAGGAAGCCGCACGCCTGGCGATTCAGGAGCCAGCACGCCAGGCGGGGGTGGACTTCAGCGACACGGCGGCCGAACAACTGATCAACGATCTATGTCGCGTGCGCGTGCAGTTGCCGGACGACACGACAGAGGAGCAACTGGGCCCGTACGTCGAACCCGTTCAGCTCCAACTGGTCTGCAGTCGCCTGTGGGAGCGATTGTCTCCGGAGGCCGCGGAGATCGTCGAGGCGGATGTGGAGCAGGTGCAGGATGTGGACAGCGCCCTGGCCGAGTACTACGAGGAGCAGGTGACGGAGATCGCCTGGGAGACGGGCGTGTCTGAGCGGGCCATCCGGGACTGGTTCGGCAACCGGCTGATCACACCCCAGGGGATTCGAGGCCTGGTGCTGAGGGAGGTCGAGAAGAGCGGAGGCCTGAATAACCAGGCCATCGACCCCCCGCTGGTGGACGCTCACCTGGTACGGAAGGAGCGGCTGCGCGGCGCTACGTGGTACGAACTGATCCACGACCGGTTCATCGGCCCGATCCAGAAATCGAACGAGATATGGCATGCCGAGCGTCGCAAGAGGTGGCTACAGATCGGCGGCTCCGTGGCCGGCGTCGTCATGCTCGGGCTGATCATCGCGATCACACAGACGGCCAAGGTCGACCAGCAGGCGGCGGCCAGCGAATACGTACGCGAGGGCTCGCTCCACACCGAGAAGGGCGACTACGAAAAAGCCATCGCCAGCTACACGGAAGCGAGCGAACTCGATCCGAACTACGCGCCCGCCTATCTCAATCGGGGACTGGCCTACGCAGAAACCGGCGAATACGAAGACGCGGTCGCTGACTATACCCAGGCCATCGACCTGTATAGCCAGGCGGCCGAGTTGGAGTACGAACCGCTCAGCTCCGCCTACTACTACCGAGGGAACGCCCACTACAGGCTGGGCGAAGTCGAGCAGGCTGTCGCGGACTACAGCGAGGCAATCAGGCTCGATCCCGAGTACGGCATTGCCTATAACGAGCGGGGGAACGTGCACTACGAACTGGGCGAATACGAAGCGGCCATCGCCGACTTCACCAAGGCCATCGAACTGAGCTACGCCCCCTTGAGCGCGCCCTACTACAGCCGGGGAAACGCCTACAACAACCAGGGCGAGTACGAAGAGGCCATCGCCGACTTCACGCAGGCGATCGAGCTAGACTACGCGCCCCTGAGCTACCCGTACAACGGTCGGGGGAACGCCTACCGCAAGCTGGGCGATACGGAGCAGGCCATCGCCGACTTCACGACGGCCATCGAACTGGATCCCAACTACGCCCTGGCCTACGGCAATCGAGGACGGGCATACGCGGCCGCGGAAAACTACGAACTGGCGATCGCCGACTACGTCAGCGCCGGGAGGGTCTACCGGAACCAGAGCGAATACGAGCAGGCCATCGCCAGCTACACGGCAGCCGTCGAGCTGGACCCCGACCGCGCCTCGAGCTATCTCAACCGAGGGCTGGCCTACACGGACGCGGGCCAGGCCGACGGAGACAAGTACGAACAGGCCATCGCCGACTTCGACAAGGCCATCGAGCTGGAATACGAGCCCGCGAGCGTCCCCTACTACTACCGGGGGATTGCGCATTACGATCGAGGTGACCCCAAGCAGGATGACTACCCAAAGGCCATCACCGATTTCGACAGGGCCATCGTGCTCAACTACAACCCCGTGAGCCAGCCCTACACGGCGCGAGGGAATGTCTTTCGTGAGATGGGGCAATACGAGCAGGCCATCTCCGACTACACCCAGGCCATCGAGATCGACCCCAACTACGCCCCAGCCTACGACAATCGGGGGGATGCCTATCTCGACCTGGACGAAACGGAACAGGCCACCGCAGACTACACGGACGCCGGCCAGATCTATCAGAAGCAGGGCAACTACGAACAGGCCATCGCCAGCTACACCAAGGCCATCGAGATCAGCCAGGAAAACGCCTCCGCCTACTACAACCGAGGGCTCACCCGCTACGAGCAGGGCGACTATGGGCAGGCCATCGCCGACCTCACCCAGGCCATCGAACTGGCATACGAGCCGTTGAGCTGGCCCGTCTTCAACCGGGGGAACGCGTACTACAAGCTGGGCAACTACGAAATGGCGATCGCCGACTTCAGCGAGACGATGAGGCTGGCACCGGACGATCCCAAGCCCTACAACAACCGGGGAAAGGTCTACGCCGATCAGGGCGACACGCAGCGAGCCATCGCCGATTTCAGCAAAGCCATCGAGCTAGATCCCCAGTATGCCCGCGCGTACAGCAACCGGGGGGACGTGTACCTCCAGATACGCAACGTCAAGCAGGCGGTGCACGACTACACCGAAGCCGGGAACGTCTACCGCGACATCGAGGACTTCGACCAGGCCATCGCCAGCTACAGCAAGGCCATTGAAGTGGACCCCAGTTACGCGCCCGTCTACTACAACCGCGGGCTGGCCTACCGGAATCAGGGCGACTACGAGCAAGCGATTGCCGATTTCACCACAGCCATAGAACGAAAACACGACCCCCTGAGCCACCCATACACCAGCCGGGGCGACGTGTACCTGCGGCTGGGGAACGCCGAACAAGCGATCTCCGACTTCAGCCAGGCCATTCGGGCCGATCCAGAGTACGCCCCGCCGCGTTTCTACCGCGGGTCTGCCTACAGCGATCGAGGCGATTACGCGGACGCCATCACGGATTACAGCGAGGCCATCGAACTGGGATTCGAGCCACTGAGCTGGCCCTACAACAACCGGGGGATCGCGTACGCCAGGCTGGAGCAGTACGAACTGGCCATCGACGACTACACCAGAGCCATCGCGCTCGATCCCGACCCAACCAAGCCGTACAACAACCGGGGGAACGCCTATCGAAGCCTGGGCGAGTACGAGCTGGCCATCGCCGACTACACCAAGGCCATCGAATTGGCCCCCAACTACAGCCTGGCCTACAAGAACAGAGCCGACACATACCGGGAACTCGAAGACTACGCACAGGTCGTCGCCGACTACAGCAAGGTGATCGAGCTCAACCCCGACTCCGCCGCGGCGTACAACAGCCGCGGCATCGCCTACAAGGAACTGGGCGACTATGAGCGCGCCATCGCCGACTACACGAAGGCCATCGAACTCGACCCTGACTACGCGGCGGCATACAACAACCGGGGAAACGCCGAGCGGAGCTTGGGCGACTACGAGCAGGCTATCGCCGACCTCACCACGGCCATCGAACTCAACCCCGACTATGCGCTCGCCTACAACAACCGAGGCATCACCTACAGAGAACTAGACGACTACGAGCTGGCCATCGCCGACTACACCAAGGCCACCGAATTGGATCCGGGCTACGCGCTGGCATACAACAACCGGGGAAACGCCTACAAGGAACTGGGTGAGTACGAGCTGGCCATCGCCGACTACAGCAAAGCCATCGCACTCGACCCCGACTACGCGCTCGCCTACGACAACCGAGGAGACGCCGAGCGGAGCCTGGGCAACTACGAGCAGGCCATCGCCGACTACACGAAGGCCATCGAACTCGACCCCGATCGCATAGCAACCTACTACAGCCGGGGGCACACTTACCGCGGCCTGGGCGAGTACGAGTTGGCCATCGCCGACTATACCACGGTCACCGAGCTCGACCCCGAGTCCCCCTCGGCCTACAACAGCCGCGGGCTTGCCTACGTCCATGTCGAGGCATACGACCTGGCCATCGCTGACTTCACGCAGGCGATCGCGCTAGATCCAGAACACGCCTACGCATACAGCAACCGGGGGTGGGCCTACAGCCGGAGCGGCGAGATTGAGCTGGCGCTTCAGGACTTCGACACGTCCATCGGTCTCGCATCGGACAACCCGTGGGTCTACGCGTACCGCGGCCTGACATACGCCGAACTGGGCGAAGACGAGCTGGCCATCGCGGACCTGGAGAAGGCGCTCGAGTTGCAGGAACCGCCGCTGGACGACGACCTGCTCGAGCTGGTCGAGGCGGTGCTGGAGGAGTTGGAGGCTAGGAAAGAAACCAGGTTTTTCGGAAAGAACCTGGTTTCTGCGGAGATTGGACATAGAAGCTAGGGAATGGAGGACAGAATGAGCACGGAACGTCTGGTTTTCAATGGCATTGACGGCGCTACGGGCGACTATCTGCTACCCTCTATGACGGTTGAGACCATCTCCAAGATCGCCCGGGGGGAAGCGCTGGACCAGGAGCACCTGGATGAGCTCAAAGCACGGCATCAGTGGAGCACCGTCGCCACGATGGGCGTCAAGGAGGGCGTCGACCCCAGGAAACTGGCGGAGACGGGATGGGGCGTCGTATTCGCCTACGACGATCGTGAGCACGTCCCCGCCATCCGGGAGGCGCTCGGCGAGCTGCTGGCGTTGCGGCGGGAACAGGCCTCGCAGAAGAACGCGGGCTACTACAAGGAGTACACGGGCGCCGACGCCTACCGCCCGGGCGAGTCGAAGCAGAAGTTCCTGGCCCGCCACGGCGCAGGCCCCGGCCCGGCGGATCCCGACAAGGTCCCCTATTACTTGCTCATCGTCGGAAACCCGGAGACGATCCCCTACCGGATACAGTACCAGCTCGACGTGCAGTACGCGGTGGGGCGCATCCACTTCGACACACTGGAGGAGTACGCCCAGTACGCGCGCAGCGTGGTCGCGGCCGAGACGGGCCAGGCGACGCTGCCCCGCCGGGCGGCCTTCTTCGGCGTGCAGAATCCTGACGATGGAGCGACCCGGCTCAGCGCCAGCGAGCTGATCACGCCGCTGGCCAAGGACCTGGCCGAGGAATGGCCGGACTGGGGTATGGAAAGCTGGGTCGCGAAGAAGGCTACGAAGGCACAACTGGGCCGGCTGCTGGGCGGCGACCAGACCCCGGCCTTCTTGTTCAGCGCCAGCCACGGCATGGGGTTTCCCAACGGCCACCCCAACCAGTTGCCACACCAGGGGGCGCTCTTGTGCCAGGACTGGCCCGGACCGCAGGATTGGCACCAGCCCATCCCGCAGGATTTCTACTTCGCCGGGGATGACGTGGGAGACGACGCCCGGCTCCTGGGCTTGCTGGCATTCTTCTTCGCCTGCTATGGCGCAGGCACGCCCCGGCTGGACGATTTCGCCCACCAAGCGCCGGGGGAGCGGGCGGCGATCGCGCCGCACGCCTTCGTCGCCAGCCTGCCGAGACGGCTGCTAGGCCATCCCAAGGGGGGCGCGCTGGCCGTGGTGGGCCACGTGGAGCGGGCGTGGGGCTACTCGTTCCTGTGGGACCGCGCGGGGAGGCAGTCGGAGGTATTCGGCAGCACACTCAGGCGACTGCTGAAGGGCTATCCGGTGGGCTCGGCCATGGAGTACTTCGACGAGCGCTACGCCGAGCTTTCGTCTGACTTGAGCATCGAGCTGGAGGACATCAAGTACGGCAGCACGCCCGACGACACGGCGCTGGCTGGGATGTGGACGGCCAACAACGACGCGCGCAGCTACGTGATCCTGGGGGACCCGGCCGTGCGGCTGCCCGTGGCGGACGAGGCAGAGGCAGAGGCCGCGCGCGCGACCATCGAGCCGGTCGCCGCCATTCCTATCACAGGGGCAGGCCTCGTGCCGGCCCCGGAAGCGGAGGCGCGCGCGGGCGCGGGAACCGTGCCCACCGGCGCGGTGGACTACGGCCTGCTGGACGGCACCGGGCTCAAGGAAGCCGGGCGGCAGTTGTCCAACTCCATCCAGGACTTCGCGCGCAAGGTGGGCAAGGTCCTGGAGAAGGCCGTGGACGACACGACGACGCTGGAGGTGAGCACCTACGTCAGCGAAGACATGAGCCAGGTGACGCGCGACATGCGCGCGACGGCCAAGCTGCGGGCGTTCACGCGCATCCGCATGGACGGGGACACGGAGGTATGCGTGCCCGAGCGGGGACGGGAGATCGACGAGGTCCTGTGGGCCATCCACCTGGACATGGTGCAGCAGGCGCAGGCCAACCGGGCGGAGATGCTCAAGACGGCGGTGGCGGCGGCGACGGGGCTCTTCGACGCGCTGAAGGCCCTGTGAGGGCGGTGCGAGCATGGGCGACGGAACCCCGGATGCCGTCTTCGAGCTGAGTGACGGGACAGGCGAGCAGGCCGGGACCGAGTTGCTGGGGCTGTGGACAGCGTCCCCCGGCCCGGCCCCTGCCACGGGCGGACGACCGGCCCCAGGAGGCGTCGCCTTCGACGTGAGCGCAGCGGCCGCCCAAGAGCCGGTGTGGCGCGTCAACCTGCCGGCCGACCCGGACGAGGCCGAGGCGTACCTGCACGGGGCCGAGGATGGGTTGGAGACGTCGCAGCAGGCATTGGACGCGGCCACGGAGAGAATCGATGCCCTCGTGAAGCGGCAGACGGCCCAGGTGGCCTTCGACACGTCCGCGGCGACGGCGTTCGCGGTCGGGGCGGAGATGGACGAGGCGGAGCGGGCTCTGCTGGGCCTGCTGGAGGAGGCCGAGACGGGCCGGGCTCCGGTGAGCTACGGCCTGGGCGACGAGCTCGCGGGAGGTCTGAAGGAGGCAACGGAGCAGTTCCAGGGCTTCATGGAGCGCGCGCGGCAGGTGGTCGCCTACTACGCCTGGGTGGAGACGCGCGTGCAGGGGCAGCTCCTGGGCCGGACGTCGGTCGGATGGACGGGCAACATGCACACGGCCTGGCAGGAGGGGCCGGATGCAGCGCAGATGGCGCTGCACCAGCGCACGTTGGCGCTGTCGCTGGCATCCCGGGAGACGCTGGTGCGGACGTTCGTAGTGGTGGCGTCGGGCGCGGCCAAGCTGTCGGTCCTGTTGAGCGCGCCGGGCGGGGCCTTGCTGGCCATCCCGGCAGCGTGGAAGTTCATCAACCAGGTGCGGGACGAAATCGAGAGGCACCAGCGGGTGACGAGGGACATATAGGGGCAAGAGGCGCCGAAACCAGGTCTTTGGCGATGTGGCGGACGCAGCGTCCGTATCGCATGGAAAACCTGGTTTCTGGAGATGCAAGAGGCAAGGAGACGAAAATGGCTGCAGAACTGGAGAACTCGATCAAGAACGCGGCGGCGAAGGTCGCGGAATACGTTGCGGACGTGGCCACGATGACGGTGGAGACGAAGTACGTGGAGGTCGGTCCCGACGGCCACGCGAACTTCGATCAGGCCAAACCGGCCGCCCGGACGATCATCCGCCTGGACGGGGATTCCGAGACGGTGGTCCCCATGAGCGAAGGCGCAGGGGGCGAGTTCGAGGTGGACACGTTGCTGTTCGACCTGCACCAGAGCAACGTGGAGACCGCGATCGACTACCGGGAGAGCATGCTGAACGCGCTGCTGGATACGCTGAAGTCAGGGTTGGCGTAGGCGCACGCGCTTCAGGCACCACGGACGCCCCGCTTCAGCGGGGGCAGGCTGACGGCCTGGCGGCCTCGCGCCAGAAACCTCCGGTGAACCGGGGCGTCCTGCTTCGCCGGGCGAGCGCCTAGGAAGTGCGCGCGCCCAGGAACTGCATAAAGCGGATGACGGTCTCGATCCCCCTGTAGAAGTTGGGCAGGTGAAACTTCTCGTTGGGGGAGTGGAGCCGGTCGTCGGGCAGGCCAAAGCCCATCAGGATGGTCTCAATCCCCAGCGCCTCCTGGTAAGCGGCCACGACGGGGATCGACCCGCCGCCGCGAACGAACACCGGCTCCTTGCCGAAGGTCTCCGCGTAGGCCCGGCACGCCGCCAGCATAGCCGAGCTGTCGCGGCGGACGACGGCCGGGTCACCACCGTGGAGGTCGCGCACCTGGACCTCGACCGCCGGCGGGGCGATCTGGGCCAGGTAGTCGCGCAGGAGCTGGTAGATCTCTGCCGGTTGCTGGTCCGGCACGAGGCGCATCGAGACCTTGGCGTAGGCCTTGCTGGGCAGGACCGTCTTGGCCCCCGGCTCGATGTAGCCCCCCCACATGCCGTTGACGTCAAGCGTGGGGCAGACGGCGGTCCGCTCGGGGATGGTATACGCCGCCTCCCCCCAGTCTGTCTTCACGCCCGCCTCCTGGAGCCAGGCCTCGCGGTCGAAGGGGGCGCGGGCCAGCTCGGCGCGCTCGTCGGGCCCCAGATCGCGCACCCGGTCGTAGAAACCGGGTATGTTGACGTGGCCGTCGGGGTCCTGCAGCTTCGCGATCAGGTGGCACAGGGCGTTGATGGGGTTCTGGACCGCGCCACCGTAGGTACCGGAGTGCAGGTCGTGGTCGGGACCGGTCACCTCGATCTCGGCATAGGTAATCCCGCGCAGCCCGTAGACGATGGAGGGAGTGTCCTTGCCCAGGATGTGAGTGTCGGAGATGACGACCACGTCGGCGGCCAACAGCTCGGCGTGATCGCGGATGAAGGGCTCCAGGCTGGGGCTGCCGGATTCCTCCTCCCCCTCGAACATGCACTTGACGTTGATCGGCAGCGCGCCGGCGGTCTCCTTGAAGGCCTGCGCCGCCTTCACGTGCACGTACAACTGCCCCTTGTCATCCGCCGCGCCCCGGGCGAAGAGATCGTCGCCCACGATGGTGGGTTCAAAGGGCGGCGAATTCCAGAGTTCGAGCGGGTCGGGCGGCTGGACGTCGTAGTGCCCGTAGACCAGGATGGTGGGGGCGTCAGGCCCGGCGGCCAGCCACTCGGCGTAGACGATGGGATGGCCCCCGGTGGGCACGACGTCCGCCCTCGGGAAGCCAGCGTCCAGGAGCTTGTCGCGCAGCCACGCCGCCGCGCGCTCGATGTCGGGCTTGTGCGCCGCCTGCGTGCTGACGCTGGGGATGCGGAGGAACTCGATCAGTTCCGCCAGGAAACGGTCTTGGTTGGATTGTGCGTATTCTAGAGCTTGCATATTCACCTCGAAGGGTATTCTTCTCCTCAACTGAAATCGTGCTCGACTTCTGCCGGCCCGACGATGCCATCTGAAACCCACGTCTCACCTTCATAGGTGGAACGCAGCTTGTGCTCGGCCTCCGGCAAGACCTCAAACGAAGCTCTCCCGTCGCTGCCTGTCCTGGTATACGTCACGTAGGCCTCGTCGGACTTCAGCAAACCCACACGCTGATCGGCCAGGTCGTTGCCCTGCACGGTGAGGTGTACAGTCAAGGCCACCGTCTGCATCTCCAGTTGCGTGTCCGCGCTCACCTCGGTCACCGGCGTGGCGTAGGTGGCCCCGTGGTAGTCCACCTCCAGCTTCATCTGCGCCTCCGGCACCACCTCGAAACTGGCGACGCCGTCGCTCCCGGTCCGGGCATAGGTGACGTAGCTGTCGTTCGCCTTGCGCAGGTTGACGCGGGCGTCCTCGATGGGCTGCCCCGCGCTATCGGTCAAGCGCAGGCTGAAGGCCAGCGTCTGCACCTCCAGTTGCGTGTCCGCGCCCACCTCGGTCACCGGCGTGGCGTAGGTAGCCCCGTGGTAGTCCACCTCCAGCTTCATCTGCGCCTCCGGCACCACCTCGAAACTGGCGACGCCATCGCTCCCGGTCCGGGCGTAGGTGACGTAGCTGCCGTTCGCCTTGCGCAGATTGACGCGGGCGTTTTCGATGGGCTGCCCCGCACTGTCGATCAAGCGCAGACTGAAGGCCAGTGTCTGCACCTCCAGTTGCGTGTCTGCACTCACCTCGGTCACCGGCGTGGCGTAGGTAGCCCCGTGGTGGTCCACCTCCAGCTTCATCTGCGCCTCCGGCACCACCTCGAAACTGGCGACGCCGTCGCTCCCGGTCCGGGCGTAGGTGACGTAGCTGCCGTTCGCCTTGCGCAGGTTGACGCGGGCGTTTTCGATGGGCTGTCCCGTGCTGTCGATCAAGCGCAGACTGAAGGCCAACGTCTGCACGGTTTCCTGCGCGTGTGACGTGGACGCAGGTGTCGAGTACGTCGCGCCGTGGTAATCCACCTCCAGCTTTAGCTCTCCCCCCGGCACGACGTCGAACGAGGCCAGGCCATCAGCGCCGGTTCTGGTATACGTCACGTAGCTGTCGTTCGCTTTGCGCAGGTTGACCCGTGCATTCTCCACCGGGTCACCGGTGCTGTCTATCAAGAGCAGGCGGAAACCCTCGGCTCCCAGGACGACGTCCAGGTTGGCCGTGTTGGCTTCAGAGAGCCACTTGGCCCCGTGGTAGTCCACCTCCAGCTTCATCTGCGCCTCCGGCACGACCTGGAACGAGGCCACACCCTCGCCGTCTGTCCTGACGTAGGTCACGTAGGCGTCGCTCGATTTTCTGAGGTTGACCCTGGCGTTCTCGATGGGACTGCAATCGCTGCCGATGAACTGAAGGTGGTACTCCCGCGTCTGCACGACCGAGCCTGTGGCGTAGGTGCCCGCCACCGTCCTGTACGTTGCCCCGTGGTAGTCCACCTCGAACAAGCTGGGCACGGCGCTGCCATCGTAGTCGCTGAAGTCGGCGACGCCGTCCGCGTCCGTCCTCTTGTAGGTGATGTAGCCACCGCTCTCGTTTCGCAGGTTGACCCGCGCGCCAGCGATGGGGTTGCAAGCGCTATCCACGAGCTTGAGGGTCCTGAACACAGGGCTGATTCCAGAACAGGGCGCAGCGTACCCGCCGTCCACGTAGTTGACTGTCTGGACCAGGTCACCACAGAATGGTGCAAGCGGTGGCGCGGTGGCTTCCTGCACCACCACGTCGTCCACGTACCAGCCGGCAGCCACTTCGTCCGCCGCGGGGGCCGCGAGGTAGGAGACCGGCAGCAGTTGCGCATTGCCAGGGATGAGGCCCTCGACTGCCAGGGTGGGAGTGGACACCGGCAGCGTATCCGGCAGCCGCAACAGGTAGACCGGCGACTCCGGGGTGAGAACGCCTGACACGGCGCCGGTGTGCATCTGGAAGTAGAAGCCCTGGCCGTCGGCTGACCAGCCCAGCAGAACAGGCGCGTAGTTACGCTTGCGCGCGCGGGCGATCAGCTCATCTCCTTCAGTCGTGCGAATCTCCAAGTAAGGCGTACGATCCACAGGGGATGGATTCTCACCCTGCGCGTAGAGTGTGCCATCGGGGGAGTAGTAGCGTGTATGCTCGATAGTCCTGGCACCCCACTGCGCTTGCGCCGTTGTCGCGTATGCATAGGGCCAACGCGATATTATCACCGCCTGCGGCAATTCCTCCAGCAGTGCTTTCTCATCCTCCAGAGTAACGAGTCCGGGAGGTTTGGTCACGTACTGGGCTGCCTCATCCAAAACAATGTAGACGTAGCTACCAGGATGAGCAGCGTCTTCCACTGCATATAGCCGGTCAGCCCGGCGCAGCAGTTCTATTTCTCCAATGCCGTTTTCCCCACGGTACGTCCCTAACCGCGTTTTTTCCAGTCCTGGCACGGCCATCAGGAAGTAGCCGCGTGAGTCTTCCCCCACAAAGAGATCATCCTCTAACCAGCCTACAAGGTTGTCTATCCTTTCCTCAGTACCATTCGCCGTATCCAGCAGTAGCCACTCGCCAGACTGGCAGTACACCGACATCCAACGTCCATCGGGAGAAGGATATGCCCGGCTTGGGTTCCGCGCGGCTGACACGATCAGGTCAGTCTTGCCACCTTCCACCACATCCAGGTGGTTGATCTTCCAGGTGCGCAGGGGCGGCACGTAGCGCCACAGTCCACATACGTTGCAGCCAAGCCAGCCGACCACTAATATCGCCAACACAGCCAGCATCCCCAGCAGATGCTTGCCCAAACGCCGGTATCGCTGCCGGCCGGCCATCCCGGTCACGCCTGCCAGTACGGCCGTCACAAGCGGCAACGCCGCCACGCCGGGCAAGACTGGCCCTGGCTGCGCTTTGCCCGCTCCCTCATCAGGCACGGCCGGCTCCAGCCGCGCACTGCCTGCTCCCTCGCCCGTCACCTCTTCCAGGACAAACGCCAGCCCCACCCGTTGCCCGGCGTAGCTGCTCAGGTCTAGCTCGACCTGGGTCCAGTCGGAAACAGGCTCTGTGATAGCCAGCACGGGGAGCCAGGTCAGTGCGTCGTCCGTGGTGACCTGCACCCGCCCCACGCTCCCCTCCGGCAGATCGAAGCGCTGCCAGAAGGTCAGCGTCGGGGAAACCGCGTCCGTCAAATCCAGTTGGTCCACCAGGATCAGGGCCGATTCACCCGTGTACCCCCGCCAGGCGGTTGCACCGCTGTGAGCCGTCGCCGTGACCGGTTCCCAACCGTTGGCCACCCGCCAGTTGGCCTCAGGCTCCTCCATGTCGTCGTCGAAGGGCAGGCTGTGCACCACCGGCGGGATGGCTTCCCACGCGGCCAGGTCGTCGAGATGCCAGTTCCCGCCATCAGGCACGCTCAGCCGGAAACGCAGATGGATCATCTGCCCGGCATACTCGCTCAGGTCGACCTCCACCGGCCACCAGTCCCCCTCCGTCGCGCTGACCGTCGTGAGCGCCAGCCACGTCGTCCCATCCGGCGAGACCTCAACGACACCTGTGGCCCCGTCCCCGTCGAGAAGATGCCAGAAGGAGAGCCGCGGCGCGCTGGCCTCCTGCAGATCAAGCCGTCCGGCCAGCGTCAGCGCGCTGCCATCCTGGCTGGCTTCCCAACTCTGCTCTCCGTCGTGCGGCATGTCGGTCACCACCGCCCAGTCGCCCGTCCCCTCCCACTTGCGCCAGCCCTCCACGTCGTCCTCGAAGGGCAGATCGAAAAGGGACGGGGGCTCCGGTGCCTCCACCAGCACGTCGTCAACCCACCAGCAGTCGTCCGGCCCGCCCGGCAGCAGCCGGAAGCGCAAGCGCAGCGGTTCCTGCTCCGGCCCGGCGAAGCGCGTCAGGCTCAGCGTGGCCGGCGTCCAGCCGTGCTCGCCGCCCTGTTGCGTAGCCACGGTCTGCCAGGTCGCCCCGCCATCGGTGGAGAGTTCCACCTGCGCCCGCCCCCCGCTCAAGAGGCTGAAGGTGTGCCAGAAGGTGAGACTCGCCATACGCGCCGTGGAGAGGTCCAGTGGCGGCAACAGGGTGAGGGTAAGCGGCTGGCTCGGCGTGACCGCGCCGCTGCCCCAGGCGGTGACCGGGCTGTGGGCGGTTTCGGTGCCCGGCGACCAGCCCCCCTCGGCGGCCCAGTTCCCGGGGCCGGATTCGACGTCGTCGAAGAAGAGCGTCGTGCTGGTCGTGGTGTAGGCTGCCGTGTGGTTCGCCACCTGCCCGGCCGTGACGGTGCCGGTGAAGATATCGAGCAGGCGGACACCGCTCTCCTCCACGACGTAGGTCTCCAGTTCGTATTCGCCCGCGTCCGTCCCCGTGGCGGTGATCTGGTACTCGCCCGGCAGCGTGTTGTATAGCAGCATGAACTGCACGTCCCCCTGCCCGGTGTAATAGGCGTCCGGGATCTCGGCCACCATCTCCTCGGTGGCCGGGTCGTAGCCCACGCGCTGCCCCGCCGGGTCCGTCACCATGATCTCCACGGGGGAACCGACGATGATGGCGATGATGCGCATCAGGTTGTTCACCGCGAAGGGGGCCACGTACTCGGCCGTGCCGGGCAACGCCCCGTCGGCCAGGAACTCGGTTATCTTTGACTGCGCGTCGGGGGCATAGACGATTCCTTTGTGCCCATAGGTATCCGCTATGACAAATTCGTGCGCTGTTGGCAATGCAGGCAGCAATCCACTCTGGATTAGCGACGTGCTGTTGACCGGGATCAGGTCATCACCAGAGATGTGCCCCTCGTCGACGGGCTTCCCATAGAGCCAATGGCCAAAGAAGCTGGGTTTACACTTGACGATATATCCTATGTCGGTCAGGTTTGGGTAAGCTTCGCTATAGAGGACGTAGATGTTGTCCAGACCCAGTCTCGCTTCCAGATTCGAGATGTTCGCGTTCAGGCCTTCGAGCCAGTGGTTGCGCTCAGGCACCACGCCAGCACTGCAGGGCCAAGGCTGACCTTCTTCGCTGAACAGGTAGATGTCCATGTTCTGTGTCGGAAGCATCTCGTAGAGAGATGGAACACCTCTGCTGTCATCGTGCGTCCACGCGTAGTAGGCCCCTCGGCAGTCCCAGTGGCCCGCTCCATAATAATCCTCGACTACCCAGGTGCAATCCTCCTCGATTTCGTCCGTGCTCGGGTCGTATCGCTCCTCGATCAGATGCGGCCACAGTATCCCGTCCATCAACATGGTCATCAGCTTTAGATCAGAGAGCAGCGGCACCTCGTTGGCAAAGTAGTCGGACCAGGTGAGCCCCTCCCGGGTGCGGTAGTCGGACGCAAAGCCCCGGTGAGGCGAGGCGACGAAGACCACCTTGCGCACGTCCCCGTTGTAGCCACCGCCCTGGATGTATGCCCGGCTGACCAGCCCACCCATGCTGTGCACCACCAGGTCTGTCTTGCCGTCGGCAGTGACGTAGGGGAGCGCGGAGGACTGAGGTATGACCGTGCTCCCCAGGCGATCTCTCAGGAAACCCGCCGACACGTCGTTGGAATCACGCCAGTCGTAGGCCAGGCCGAAGAGCGTCTGACCCCACTCGTAGCCCATCGCCTCCAGGTGATCCAACATCGGGTAATAGGATTTCAAGAACGGGTCGAACACCGGCTCCCCTGGCCATAGAATCTCGCCGAACGGAGGCCGCTGCGCCCACAGTTTCTGGCCCGGCGGCATGGAGCCCAGGATGCCGTGCACGAAGACGACGGGATGGATCTGCGCCTGGGGAATGGTGACGCTCTCCGCATCGTTGTAGACCCCCCAGGTCGCCGATACCTCTAGAGTGGCCGCGACCGAGGGTTGAACCCACACCCACCAGCGTGCCGAGTACGTTTCACTCCCCTCAAGAATCACAGAGCACGACGCATCGTACGAGCGGAATGAACGATCATTGCCCTCGGTACTACCTGTCGGACAAACAAGCCGGTCGGAATCCCAGAAGTCAGCATCATACACATAGAAGCGGGCTGTCTGTTCAGGCGAGGCAAGACTCAGATCAAATGCAGCATCAACCATTTCGTCCGTGTCATTGGTGAGCGTGACAGTGACCACGAGTGGGTTCTCTGTGTACCACCCCTCGTCGTTCACCGTCAGCGCATTCGCAGACACCTCCACGTCCAGAGGCAGCGCTTCGCCCTTGGAAGCGTAATAGATCTCCCAGTTCTCTCCTCCCCCTTCTCCTTCTTCATCGACCTGCGTCCAGGCCATGTGCACCGTGCCGCTGATGTCCGCAGCCATGGCGAAGTACGGCCCCCAGTGGTTAGGGGGATGCTGGTAGTCGGAGACGAGGACAGGTTCCGGCCACCCCATTTCATCCCACCCGCCGCTCAGCACTCCGTCATAATCGTACCACACCGCGTGGGGATGCCCCAACGGATCCAGCGTGGCGGCCATGTCACCGATCAGGTAGGCAACATAATGGCTTTCCGAGCAACTGGAGCCATCGCCCACGCAGTGGCGCAGCATTCCAGGGTCGGGCATGTCACCCCCAAAACTGTCGTCCCAAACGATGTGCACCTGGCCCGCGTCGTCCACCCCGACAAAGTAGCGGCTCATCGGGGGATGATTCGCGTTCGTCACGTTGGAGGCCACACCCCCGGTCTGCCAGTGCTGAAGCCAGGTCACCAGATCATCGTCGGTCATGCCC
The DNA here is from genome assembly GCA_964649415.1 of uncultured Anaerolineales bacterium. Classification (GTDB taxonomy): domain Bacteria; phylum Chloroflexota; class Anaerolineae; order B4-G1; family B4-G1; genus CAZYSK01. The sequence goes on along the minus strand of CAZYSK010000078.1, from coordinate 1,083 downwards.
CACACCACGTGGACGTCGTCGGCACTATCCACGGTGATGGCCGGCGGGCCGAGATCGCTCCCTCTGGCGCTGATGGCCGCTGCCGGCTGGCCGACCTGGCCGTAGTAGACCCGTTCGCTCCAGACCGGATCCTCTCCCTCCTGGCCCCGGAACTCCCAAGCTACGTGGGCCACTCCCCCGTGGTCGACAGCGATAGCCGGAGACACGGCGTCGTACAACCACACCACGCTTACGCCGGGCGGAGGCGTGAAGCCGCTGCTGAGTTCGATCGGCGTGCTCCAGCCGCCGGGTCCGCCGCTGCTGTAGAACACTCTCGGGCCGTCATGAAAAGGGTCATCTACCCAGGCGGTCCAGACCAGGTGTACCACGCCCTCGTCGCTGACCGCGATGTCCGGGGAGCCGGGCCAACCGTCGAACGGCAGCGCCTCCGGCGTACTCCACCCCACCCCATCCCACTGGGTGAGCATCAGTTGTACGGAAGGGCCCTCCTGGTTGACCCACACCAGGTAGACGTTGCCGGCCCCGTCGGCGGCCATGGCAGGCGAGATCGATTCGCCGGGGTCGTTCGACAGGTTGATGGGCGTACTGGTGGACTGCGCCTGTTCTGTGCTCTCCAGGACTCGCACGGGGGACTCTGCGCGATCCGCGGTCGTCCGAGGAACAGCCGAGCGCCGGAGCAAGATCACGTCGTCCACCGGCTCACCGTCTGCCAGGCTGTTTTCGCCCAGAGCCAGTACCTCGCCCTCGACGTGGTGCATTGCCGGGGAGTGGCTGGCGGCTGGCCCAGCGCAGGCACTCGGTGCCGGTGAAACCGCAAGCGCCAGCATCAACAACACAACAGCCAGGAGCGGATATGGATTATGCATCCAGAGTAAACAACAACGATTCACGAGGTCACTCCGCGAATTGCGGGAGTCAGAGGAATTGCCGGTTTCCATTGTGTCACCCCCAGGAGGTAAATGTGCGATAGAACCCATTCCACAATTTGACAGTATACACCGCTTCTATCGCAGATGCAAATCTGCGTATTCGCGGGCTTTCGCAGCGGGTCGAAAGCTCCGGGGGGCAAATCTGTGGGTCTGC
>CAZYSK010000077.1:0-28617 GCA_964649415.1 uncultured Anaerolineales bacterium | reverse complement strand
TCCAGTGGCCCAGCCTGGCTTTTCAGGAGCTTGTCCCCAATGTGTGACGGTCGCATCCACCCATGTTCGCGCATTGCCTCGAATGTGGTATAATCCTTCCTTGTTTGTGGAGAGAGATGGCATATGGACCGTCAGCCCCTGGATCTGGACCCCAAGTCAGCGCCCGTTGCGGTTCGGGCCGCCCGCGCGTATTCCGATATCGTCAGCCCACCGGTCGTGTTTGCTGCCCTGGGCTTCTCGGTCGCCTGGTCAGAATTGCCTTTCTGGCCGGGACTTGCCTGGGCGACCATGTACGGCGTCATCACGTGCCTGGCCCCCATCTGTGTCATCCTCTACTTGCTCCATCGCGGCCACGTCAGCGACTTGCACATCAGCAACCGGCGTGAAAGGCGAATACCCTATCTGGTGAGTTTCGTCTGTGCTGTTCTGGCGCTGATTGTGGTGCATGGATGCGGTGGCTCACGGTTGATGCGCACCCTGGCAGTGTGCAACGTCGTCGGGATGGCGGCTCTGGGATCAATCAATATATGGTGGCTGATCAGCAATCATATGGCCACCATCGTGCTGGCAGTCACGTTCGTTGGCTTCGTATTTGGCGCCGCGGCGAGCATTGCCCTAGCGCCTCTGGTCGGCCTGACGTTCACCGCGAGGTTGATGCTCCGACGCCACAGCATCGCCCAGTTGATCGCCGGCATGTTTGTGGGCGCTGTGCCGGTCCTGATCCTCGCGGGGTTGGGGTACATCCACTAGGGAGGGAGCGGGCGCGGAAACCGCGCCCCTACATAGCAGACGTATGGAGTTGTGACCAGGCGCTTGTGCGGTTGACTGGTTGCCTGATCCAGTGTTGAGGGGGACATGCGTACCACAGAACACAAACCACATATCGTGTTCATCGTCCTGGACACCCACCGCGCGGATCGCATGGGTTGCTATGGCTACGCGCGCGGCACGACGCCCAACCTGGACGCCTTCGCCCAGGCGGCCACGGTCTACGAAGAGGCCATCGCCCCTGCACAATGGACGATTCCATCCCACGCTTCCATGTTCAGCGGTGAGCCTCCCAGTGTACACATGGTCGTGCAGTCCGGCGACGTGCTGGATTCCCGCTTCAAGACGCTGGCCGAGCTTCTGCACGGGAACGGCTATCGCACAGTCGGCTTCTGCAACAACCCGTTGGTCGGCGTGATCAACAATGGGTTCCGGCGGGGATTCGAGAATTTCTACAACTACGGCGGCGCGATACCCTCGGGGCTGGACAGGCCCTCCAGGCCGCTCCTCGCGCCTTTCAGTGCAGCCCGCAAGCGCTTCGTCAAGGCGCTGCACAGGATCTCCTATTCGATCCAAGACGTCTTCGCCACCTCCCGCCAGATGTTTCAGGCGGCTCTGAAGCCCTTCTGGGTGCCCCTGTGGACCCGCTTCGCCAACTTCAAAGGCGACACGCGCGCCTCTATCGAGGACGTCGCGTACTTCGTACGCCAGCACATGGGCGAGGGCGACGCGCCGTGTTTCCTGTTCTTGAATCTGATGGAGACCCACCTGCCGTTCTCTGCGCCGAAGAAGTTCGTGGACACGTTTGCGCCATATCTGCGAGAAGACCGCCAGGCGCGGCATTTCATGCAGGCCTTCAACGCGCAGGCGGCACGCTGGATCACCCCGATGGAGAAGCCGTTCGACGAACTAGAGGCGCGGACGCTTGGCGACATGTACGACGCCGAAGTGGCCTACCAGGACCATCTCCTCGCCCCGTTGCTCGATCTCCTCGATCAGCCAGAGCGCCGCGACAACACGCTGGTCATCTTCGTGGCCGACCACGGGGAGATGTTGGGCGAGCATCAGTTGATCGGGCACGCCTTTGGCGTCTATCAAGAACTGATTCACGTACCGTTGCTCGTCCGGGCCCCGGCGCAGACGACGGGACACCGCGTGACTGGTCCGGTATCCGCGACACGCCTGTTTCACACGGTGCTCGACGTGGCAGGGATCGCGCCGTACGCCGCGGATGGTTCCCATCCGGCGGACTCGAACAGCCCGATGGGGCATGGCCCGGCCGTCGACGTCCGAAGCCAGAGCTTGCTCCGCGAGGGGAACGGTGGGCATCGATCGCAGCCTGAGACGCTACAGGCTGTCTTGAGCGAGGCCTATGCGCCTGAGTTCGCTCTGGCGGTCACGGAGGCGCAGCAGCCACATTTGCTTGAGCAGCGGGATTGCCGGGCCACCCGGCGGGCGGTGTACGGGGGCAGGCACAAGTTGATCCAGGTCGAGAACGCTCGCTACGAGCTTTTTGCGCTGGACACCGACCCACGGGAGACGCACAGCCTCGCTGATGAGACCGAGGCCACGCGCGTACGCGAGGTGATACGCGGACGCCTGGAGGCATTCCTGGAGGAAGCAAAGGCGCGCAGGTCCGGGAGGCGGGAGCAGAGGAAGGCGGAAGCAGAGGACGAGGCCGTGCGGCAGCGTCTGCGCCACCTGGGCTACTTCTAGCGGGCCGCGCTTGGCAAGGGACGGCACTCCGGCAGACCTGCGGACGGATGTCTGCATCCGCCGGATGTCTGCGTCCGCCCTTACTACGAACGGGATGCAACCGAGACCTGACAGGTTTCGGAAAACCTGTCAGGTCACATCCGCCCCTGGAGGCGCGAGAGGCGGGCAGGAAGGCCGTTCCCAGGACGCATGGCATACTCTGGAGAGGATAGATGAATCCAATTGCTTTCACCATACCCTTCGTGAATCTCGCCATCCATTGGTATGGCATCATCATGGTGGCCGGCATCGTCGCCGGCACCTGGATCGCCGCGATCGAGGTGCGCTGGCGGGGCGAGGATTCGGAGCACGTGTGGAATGCCCTGACCTGGGCCATGCCCGCCGGCGTGGTCGGGGCGAGGTTGTGGTACGTGGTCAACGACATATTGGGAGGAGACACGCGCTACTTCGAGCACCCCATCAGCATAATCAACACCCGCGAGGGTGGGCTTCACTTCTACGGCGCTATTCTGTTCGGCGCGCTGGTGGCCTACATCTACGCCCGGAAGTACAAGCTGGACATGCGACTGCTACTGGACGCGGTCGGCCCCGTGCTGTTGATCAGCCAGGCCATCATCCGCCCGGCCAACTTCATCAACCAGGAGCTCTACGGCCAACCGACGGACCTGCCGTGGGGCATCTCGATCAGCGCGTCGCACAGAATGCCCCCCTGGAACGATCTCAACCTCTATCCAGAGGACACCACGCGTTTCCATCCGACCTTCGCCTACGAGATGGCCTGGAACCTCCTGGCCGCCGGGGTGCTTCTGTGGGCGTCTCGCCGCTTCGCCAAGAAGATGAAACCGGGCACTGTGTTCGCCGGGTGGCTCGTCCTGGCAGGGATCGGACGCGTGATCATCGAGTGCTTCCGCCCGGACCAACCCCGCGTCCCAGGCACGGATATCAGCTACACGCGTATCGTGGCGGTGCTGATGGCTATCGTCGGCATCGTCGACCTGCTGGTCAAGTACGAGGTGATCCGGCTGCCCTTCCTGTCCCCCGGGCCGGCGTCCTACGCCATCGCGCCGTCAGAGCCCGCGCCGTCGGAGTCCACAACCATCCCCCGATGCTAACCGCTGGCTTTCTCTATCCTGCTCCTGAGGCGCTCTGCCAGGGCGGCCATCTCGGCATCGGATAGAGCGAGCACGCCTCTCCGCCTGAAATCCAGCACCGCCAATTGCTGTTCCTCGTAGGGCACACCCGGGGGCAGGGGAACAACGTGCCAGTGGATATGGCTGTTTCCTTGCTGACTGCCCAGCGACAGGATGTACACGCGTTCAGTGGGCACCTCCTGTCGTACGGCTTCTGCAACCCGGTAGACTACCTGTTGGAGGGCAAGATACTCCTGCTGCGATAGGTCCCCGGTCACATGTTCCCGGTGTTCCCGCGGTGCGACCAACGTGTAGCCATACAGCGTGGGATACTTGTTCAGAAAGGCGATGGTGACGCTGTCTTCGTACACGATGTGGTGCCTGTACTCAGGGTTTCCGGCGACGAGTTCGCAGATGAAACACGGTCCGGTCTGGCAGCGCTCCGTATAGGTTTCCATGTCAAAGGGTCTGTATTCGGTCACGTCACCCTCCAGCTTCTCCCAGCTACTCAAAGCGAAAGCGCCACAGCGCCAGCGCGAAGAGCACGCCCGCGTAGGCCAGCAGGACTCCGGCCGGCAGCATCACGGCACTCAGCCCCAGCCCCCGGGCGACGATGTTCTTGAAGCCATCCATCGCCCAGGCCGTCGGCATCAGGTGCCCGATAGTCTGAAACGTCTGGCTGGTCGTCTCGAGCGGCATCCACGCCCCGCCGAGCGCCGAGAGGACAAACATGAGGATCATGGCGTACATGACCGCCTGCTCCTCCGTCTTGGCCAGAACGCCGACCAGCAGGCCCAGGCTGGCCGTCCACAGCGCGTTCGCGCCCAGCATCAGCAACGTGGCCAAGGGCTCGGCCATGTAGTCCACGCCCAGCACCAGTTGGGCGAATCCGATGAGCAGTGCAAACTGCACGAGGATCAGTATCAGGATGGCCAGGAAATGCCCGAAGATGATCCCCAGCCGGGAGATGGACGTGGTCAGCAAGCGCTGCATCGTCCTGGACTTGCGCTCCAGAACCAGGAGTTCTGCCGAGCCAATCAAGCCGGCGATGGAGAACTGAATCATCATCGCAGGCGAGGACTGGGTGAAGACGTTGGATTCCCCGGCGTCATCCTCACTCGTCCCAATCTCACTCGCCTCACCCTGGTCCCCGGCAGCGGAGTGGGTCACGCTCACCGTCAGCGGTGGCTCTTCCCACGCGTCGACGACCTTGCCGAGCGTCTCCAGCAGAAACGCCTCGTCGGCGCTGACTCCGCGTGCTTCGGAAGAGCGTTCGTAGCGCTGGGCAGCGAGTTGGGCCGTCTGAACGGCCCCCCGCAGTCGAGTCGCGGCGACCTGTATGCCGTTTCTGGCGGTCGTCCCGGCGGCCGAGGCCTCGTTCACGATAACCGTCAGGCGGGCCTCCTCGCCGGCCAGCACCCGCTCGGTGTAGCCGGCCGGGATGACCACCGCTCCGGCCAGTTCCTCGTCGCTTACCTTGCGCTTCACTTCTGCCAGGTCTTCATCTTCCAGCGCCACCGGTCGCACCGCATCCGACGCATTCAGCAAATCCGACAGGTGGACGCTGAGCACGCTGCCGCCGTCCCGATCCAGGAAGCCGACCGGCAGGCGCGGGTCATCCTCGTTGCCCACACCGCTGAATATCGCGCCAAACAGGAGCGTGAAGGCGATGGGCATCGCGAGCAGAAAGGTCGCGGCTTTCCAGTCGCGAACCGTCTGCATCAAATCCTTGAGAGCCAGATCAATCACACGCACGAGATTCCTCCTGACGCCGATAACGGCTTCACGCAAACCGTTTCCTGAACCGGAGCACGCCGATCACGAAGAAACCGGCGCCCAGAGCCAACATCACAGCCAGAGGCACGAGCACGTCGCTGACGCCGCCGCCGTCCATGACCACACGCCAGCCGTGCAAGGCCCATCCCTGGGGCATGAGGAGCGAGAGTGTGTGCGCCACCTGACTGGCATCGGACGCAGCGGGCACCGAGGCTGTGAAGACGGAGCTGATCCCCACCATGCCGGTCACCGTCATCACGCCGCCGAAAACGATGCCCGTCTGCTTGGTGTTCTTGAGCAGGGACGTGAGGAACACGCCAAAGCTGGATGCCAGGACGACCAGGCCCAGCGTGGCCAGCGCCAGGGGCAGGGGCGCGCCCCACGCCACCCCGAAGGCCAGGGCTGCGATCACGACCAGCACGATCACCTGGACCAGGATGGTGACGAACACCGCCAGCAACTTGCCTCCCAGGATGGTCGACTGCGGCGTGGGCGTGGTGAAGAGGCGCGGCAGCGTGCCGGCCTCTTCCTCCCGCAGGATGCTCTCGGACGCGTTGGCGGCAGTGAAGAAGGCGTAGAAGATCATCATGCCGACCATGGTCGTGCTGAGTATCTTCTGGGTCAGAGACTCGGTGCCTTCCTCGCCGGCATCGCCGGTGGATTGCACGTCGAGCAGTGGGTTGGCACCGTCCTGGTGGGCTTCGCCCAGCTCGGTGGCCCATTGCCCGTACGCCAGATTGATCTCCTGCTTCAGGGCCTCCGCGTCGCTCGCGGAGACCCCCTGTTCCACGAGTTGTTCGACGGCAACGCCGGTGGCGATCTTGGCCCCGGCGAAGCCATCCACGATCTGGCTGACGAAGCTCTTGACGATACCCGGTCCCAGGGTCAAGGTGGGATCCTGGTAGAGCTCGACGGCAGCGCTCCCTGCGCCGAGCGCCGCGCCGGTGAAGTCCGCCGGGATGATGACGGCCACGGCCGCCTCCTGGGCGTCCACGGCGGCGCGGGCGCGGGCGGGCTCCGACGCTTCACTCACCTCCAGCAGTCCCGAAAGGTTCTCTGACTCCAAGAGATCCACCAGCATGTGCCCGGCCGAGAAATCGCCGTATTCAGATCCCGGCTCGTCCAGATTCACCACCTGGACCTTCGTCGCAGCGAGATCGAAGCCATCGTCGCCGCCCAGGCCCCCGAAGGCGAAGTAGAACAGCCCCACCGTCAGCAGGGGAATGACGAACATGAACACCAGGGCGAAGGCGCTGCGGAAAGAGCGCAGCAGGTCCTTTATCGCGATGTCAAGTAGTTTCACGATCGTCTCCTATCAGTCCCTCAGTGCCCGTCCCGTGAGATGCAGGAACACGGCCTCGAGGTTCGGCTCCTGGATCTCGACCGACGTGATGCGCGTGCCCGCCTGCGTCGCCGATTCGAAGAGGCGCGGCAGGACGACGTTGCTGTCGTCCACCAGCAGATTCAGCGTGCCGTCCTCGGCCGTGATCTGGTGCACCCCGTCTGTCGTCCGCCACCGCTCCATCACGCTGGCCGACTCCGCGCTGATCATCAGCGTGATGCGGTCCATCTCGCCCACGATCTCGACCAGTTCGTCGTGGGTGCCGTAGGCGATGAGTTCGCCATGGTCCATGATGGCGATGTGGTCGGAGAGTTCCTGGGCCTCTTCCATGTAGTGGGTCGTGTACAGGATCGTCGTCCCCTGGCGGTTCATCTCCTTGACGCTGTCGAGGATGTTGCGCCGGCTCTGGGGGTCAATGCCCACCGTGGGCTCGTCCATGATGAGGATCTGCGGTCTGTGCAGCAGCGCGATGCCGATGTTCAGGCGGCGCTTCATGCCACCCGAGAACTTCCCCGTCCGCCCTTTCTGGCGCTCGGCCAGGCCGGTGATCTCCAGCACCTGGTTCACGCGCTGTCTGAGGGCGCTGCCGCGCAGGCCGTACATCTTGCCCCAGAAGGTGAGGTTCTCGCGGGCGGAGAGGTCCTCATACAGGGCGATCTCCTGCGGGACGACGCCAATGGCCGCTTTCACGCCCATCGGGTCGCGCCGGATCGAATGGCCCACGACCGAGACGTCGCCCTGGGTCGGCTCCAGCAGGCACGAGACCATCGAGATGGTAGTCGTCTTGCCCGCGCCATTGGGGCCGAGCAGGCTGAAGATCTCGCCCGCGTGCACGTCGAAGCTGATGCCCCGCACCGCGTACACGTCTCCGTAGTTCTTGTGCAGTTCCTGCACGCGAATGGCTGTATCTGTGCTCATCACCGCTCCTTCTCTCTACGTGGGAGGGCGCGGTTACCGCGCCCTACACATTGTTGACGTTTGACGCCCGACGTTTGACGCGGCACCGACTACCGCGGATGGAGAAATACACGATAGGACTTACGGTCAACGCCCGACATTGACGTTTGACGCCCGACGTTTGACGCCGGACCGACTACCGCGGATGGAGAAATACACGATAGGACTTACGGTCAACGCTCGACATTGGTGTTTGACGTCTGACGTTTGACGCCCCTGTCTTCCCCCTATGATTACGAAGGAATATAGCCCCTGGTTGCACGCCTACTCCACCGCGACGTAGCCCGCCTCTTCCAGGGCGTCGAAACCAGGTTTTTTCTGAAAAACCTGGTTTCTGGGACAGTACTCCGGCGGACCTGCGGACGGATGTCGCCGACCGCGACGGACCGTCTGCGTGTCAGCGTCGGCATCCACCCTCACTACGAACGCAGGAGGCGGCACTCCGGCCGGGTGGCGAGGACGGACGCTGAGATCGCCGCCCGTCAACTCCAAGAGGTGAAGGGAAGCGACAGGCGGAGCCGATGTGGCGCTCGCTATTGCACGCGCCACTGATGGTAGTCTTCCTGCAGGTAGGGTTGCGTGACGCCGGGAAGCAGCGCCTCGGCCTCGGGCACGAACTCGTTGTAGAAGCGATCTGCGACCTCGAAGAAGCCGTGCCACTGCACGTAGTCCGGCCCCATCATGGCCGCACCGTGGCGCGCCCGGCGCCCTTCGTGATGCCAGAGGAAGAAGAAGGTCCACTCGATCTGTTCGTCGAACTCCGTGTCCGTGAGCTTGCCGGCCTCGCGCAGGCGCTGCATGATCTCCACGGCCGGCGTGGCGAACTTGTCGTTGTACAGGCCCACGGCGTCGTCGAACTGGGTGAAGAAATTGCCGTAGAACCCGGGCGAGTGGCACTGCTGGCACACCTGGGTCATGTCCTCCCTCCGCGCCTCCCAATTCTCCTGGCGAGACGAGAGGGCCGGGCGCAGCGTCCAGGCAATCCGCAGGCCGACGTCGTGATCGACCGAGACGCCGGGAACCGCGCTCATGTGGCACGTGGCGCAGGTAGGCGCCGCCGTGTAGTCCCGCCCAAGCACCCAGGGATGGGAGTGCAGGTTCATGTGCTCCCGGTTGGCCACGAAGGCGATGCCGTGCTTGCTCTCCTCGTAGATCTCCTTCTGGGGATGGTCCGGCCCCAGGTGGCAATTGCCGCAACTGTCGGGCTCGCGGGCGACGGCGACGCTGAACAGATGACGCGTGTGGCACGTCGAACAGGCCCCCCGGCTGCCGTCCGGGTTGATGCGGCCAATCCCCGTGTTCGGCCAGCTCGCGGGCGTCAGAGTGCCATCCTGCGCGACCTCCACGGGAGCGCCGTGGCACTGCTGGCAGCCCATGACGGCCGCCTGCAAGCCCTCGACCTCCTCCCCCAGGATATTGTCCAGGGACCAGAGGATGTCGCCGCCCTGAGAATGCCGGCTCGCTGCAAACTGCTCCGCTTCGACGACGTGGCACTCAGCGCAATCCTTGGGCGTCACGAGGACGCTGACGACGTAGCCGTTGTGCGCCATCGCGTCCGGATCGTCCGCCTCGGCACCGTGGCACTCGTAGCAGCCCACCTGCTCCTGCGCGTGCGCCCCTCGCCGCCACTCGCTGATCTGCGCGCCCAGGAACTCGTTGTCGCTGTGGCAGGCGATGCAGTCCGCCGAGGCATCGGAGAGCCCGGCGGGGAGTTGGAGCAACGAGGCCGCTTCCTGGGCTGCCTGTTGGCCCCACGAGAAGCCCCACTTCCACCAAGCCACGCACAGGAGAATGCCGAACATCAGGACGAGATTGACGTAGGTGAAGGCCACGAAGACGCGCCGCGCCAGCGGTGGGCGTTGCTCTTCCTCCGCCGGAGCGGCCTCCAACTGGCCGACCACCGCCATCCGACTCAGGACCTCTACGCCGTGCGGCGCGTCCTCGAGCGCCTCCGTCAGGTCCCGGCCCGCCTGATGCTGCCTCACGTGGACGCCACCGCGCCACATCCGGCTGTCCGTCACGTCGTAGAGCGTGCCATCGACGGCCACGAGCGCCCGGCGGCCGTCCTGGCCATCGAACGAGGGAAGCGTCTCCCGGGTCACCTCATCAGGGTGAGCAGGCGTCTCGTCAGGGCGACTGGCCCTCTGCATGCGTCGAGTCAGCACCACCGTGGCGACGAGGGCGAGCGCCACCATGAGGCCAAACTGGACCAGCTTGATGATGAACACCGTGCCAAAGGTGCCGGTGAACACGGAGCCGACCTCGAGATAGCGGAAGACGGTCAATGCAACGCCCGTCACGAGCATGACGGCGATGCTGATCCAGCCGATCGCCCCCTCCCGGCGGGGAATCCCGGTCGTCAGTTGCTGGGGCTTCACGATGATGTGGATGTAGAAGATGGTGCCAAACCAGATGACGGTCACCACCACGTGGACGTAGCCCACGATGAGCTTCAGCGTTTTGGCCAGATTCGAGGGTGTGTACGCGACCACGTCCTCGGGCACGGGCCACTGGTAGCCGCCTCGAACGTAGGCGATGCCCACGGCAGTCAGCTCTCCGCCGCCCTCGGGGCGCGCGTGGCACGTGCCGCAGGGTTGGCCGGTCAGCCGGGCATACTCGACCGTGGCCCCGGCCTGGGAACTGAAGAGGGCGGTGACGAACGCCGCGATCAGGAACCAGCCACACAGGAGAACCAGGAAGCGTGAGCTTGCTTTCATGATGCGCCCCTTCTGCGGGCAAGGACGCCCGCGGTCCGGTCGTCCATCATGATGCGGGCAGGGATGCGGCTCATTGTTTCAATCCATGCGGTCCGATTCGAGTTCAGTGGAGTCTCTGAGTGCCGCGCCGGCCCATCTGCGTACGCGTCAAGGCCTCCTCCATCTTCGCCTGCTCCTCATCCCGCGCAGCGCCCTCCTCCCAAGTCAATCCCTCATCGAGACCGGCCAGGAGGAAGCGGACACCCTGATTGTCGTTCGGGTTCAGCTCCATCATCCAGGCGAAAACCTGCCGCGCCTCATCCACGCGTCCCATTTGCCACAGGCACAGGCCGCGCCCGTGCAGCGCCCGCATGAAGGGCCGCGAGTCCACTTCGAGCCAGAAGGGCGCGGCATAGTGCGCGGGGTCCCCGATGGTGCGTGCCTCTGCCGCCCGCTGCGCGCGCTCGTAGTGGCCCAGTGCCTCTGCTACGCGTCCATCCTCGAAGCGCCGGTTGCCCAGATGCACCCAGGCGTCGGCGTGACCTGGGTCGATCCGCAACGCCTCCCGGTAGTAGGCCTCGGCCTCCACGATCCAACCGGCCCACAGGTGATCCATCCCCCGGCTGAAGAGGTACTCCCCCCACGCTTGCCGCGCTTCGTCCGACCGGACCTTGCGGCGGTTTCCTCGAGGGCGCGGGACACCCCCGGGGTCGGGCGGCACATCCAGGTCGCGTTCCATGGCATTCACCACTCTTTCGGCCAGGTACATACAGTATCTTCCGGGCACGAAGCGCAGGTCAGCCCGGAGGACATCCTCCCATGGATCGGGGGGCGGCACATCCCGATAGACGTCACGGGCGACGAGACGCGGGACCAGCTCAAAGCCCAGCGTAGGCGGTTTGCTTGCTCGCGCCACCGCCTCCGCGGCGTCGGCCAGGGCCTGGTTACGCGCGGCGATGGCCGGTTCGTTTCGCTCGGACCGCCGACACAGCTCGAGCGCGTAGCGGCGCGCCTCCACGTCCAGCACGCGCACGATCACCTCATCCTCGGGCGTTGCGCCCTGCCGGCTGTACCAGTCGGCCAGCACAGGTGTGGCATCCAATTCCCAGCCGCCCCCCACATGCTCGATCTCGGTGTGACACCCCACCTGGCCAGTCAAGGCAAGCGTGACGCGCGCTTGATCGCCGCCCGATCCTCGGGGGGAGCCGTGCCATAGGGCCGCCAAGACCTCGTGGTTGAACTCCAGCGTGCCGGCAGCCAGGTCAGACTCGGCCAGCGGCAGGCGGAAACTGTTGCCGGCCAGGTGGCGCGGCCACCAGGTATAGCGGGCCGGACGCCCGCCCAGGCTGGCGATCTGTTGGTTGGTCATGATGGCGACTCGCAGTGTGGAGTGGCTATTCACCGGGCGGAACATCTCCACCCGCGCCTCGATCTCGGCCAGCGTCAGAGGCCGGTCAGCGCCGGATACGACCTGCCGGACGAGTTGAGTAAAGGAGGGTTGGGTTGTCATTGGCTTTCATCTCCGACCACAAGTATACACCGGGTGCCAGATCGGGGCAATAGAGGGCAGCCCCAGGAATTCCCGTTTCGGCGTCAAGACCTGACAGGTTTCCGCGAATTTCGTGACTTGAGGCCCCCTATGTCACTCACCAACTGTGTTGAACGGCAAGTCTTGGATAGGGTGATCTACGAATTCGAAATAGGACACGGATTTCCACAGATACACACAGATTCTGATGGTTTACAGACCAAATCCGTAAAAATCTGTGTTAATCCGCGTCCCAGTTCTTTGCTTATGTCAGCGAGGGCCCGACGGGGCGAGCAGGGCCTTGAATTCGGCCAGGATAATGGCCGTCGCACCCCACACCTTGTGCGCGCCCACGGCGTAGAAAGGCACGTGCAGGGGCTCGCCGCGCCAGGTCCAGTCTTCCTCGCGCCGCGCCGCCGGGTCCAGGATCAGGGACAGGGGCACCTCCAGCAAGTCGGCCACCTCGGTGGGATCCGGGCGAAACGTGGGGCGCTGGGGGACGTAGGCGACGAAGGGGTGAACCAGGTTGTTGCTGGGCGGGATGTACAGGGGCGTGAGAGCGCCCAGGAGCTCCAGCCCCTCCGTGGCGATCCCGATCTCCTCGCGGGCCTCGCGGAGCGCGGTCTCCTGGAACGAGGCGTCGCCCGGCTCCCAACCGCCCCCAGGCAGCGAGACCTGGCCGCTGTGATGGTTCAAGCTGGACGTGCGCACGGTCAGCACCAGGTGAAGCACGGCCTGGACGGGGTAGAGGAGCAGCAGCACGCCCGCCTGCCGGGGCTCGACGCTGGGAGGTGGCGTGAGGGGACGCGGGCGCGGGGCCATCGTGATCTGCGCGCCGGGTCCGGGCAGCGGGCGGCGCAGCGCGGCGCGGATGTGTTCGAGGGTAGAGAGGACATCGGTAGACATACGGCTTCACAGGCGGTTTCAGATGACCAGTGCAGTGCAGCCAGCGATACATGGCATTCAGGCAATACAGACACGACTCAACCGCGCGAATCGGCGGAGACCAGACTAACTAACCTCACCGGGCCATACCTGGAGGCCCATCTGTGCGAAATGCTTGTCAAAGGCGAAGACCTCCCAAAGTGCAGTTTCCCGCCCCAGGTGAAACAGGCCACAATCCACCCAACTCCACTCCTTGTCCAGATAGCGGCTGAAGATCTCCCACACCTGTTTCTCATCGGCAGGACTGAGGTGCACCACTCTGAAACGAGCACTTCGTTGAATGCGCTCCCCCACCTTAACCGACATCTCTCCACCTGCTCTTTTCCTCGCCAGTGTCATCAACTCGCCGAAAACGTGGTTGGTCATCACGAATACCGTGTCTGGATGTTCGGCCAGAAAGCCCCTGGCTGCCTGATGGTTCACGTCATCCGCATCGGCCAGCGCGTACAGAGCAGAGGTGTCTATCAGCATTCGGACGCCAGAGCGCCTGTGCATCTCAGTTCTTCTGCTCATCCAGGTAGATCACATCGTCGTGCCTGACGCTGGCGTCGTACGGCGGGCCTCCCCGGAACATGCCGATCATTTCGGACAGGGGATCATCCTCCAAGTCAGGGAGTGCAGCGTCCCGCCTGAGCTTCTCGAAAGCTTCCCTGACGAACTGCCCAATGCTCTTCCCTTCTAACCCGGCTCTCTCTTTAAGCCACAGGTATTGCTCTTCGTGAATCATCACCTGAAGCCGATGCATCATCTCACCTCCCGGTTATCCAGGCATGCGTATTACACATACATTATACATCAATCATCGGGTTTGCCAAGTGGGCACAGACATTCCACACAATCAATCTCCTGTGTCCACTCAGGAAGCACTGCCGCAGTCACAGCCAGGGCATGCACGTCTGTCGTGCCAAGTCTATCAAAGGGGACAGCTGCCTTCACTCGGGGCAGGAGCTAGACATCTACCCGTGTAGGGGGAACCGCCGCAAACAGCAGTAACATTGAGACCTCCATGCCCTGGAGCACAAGTTTGGCAACCGTCGCTCTCTCGACCTCTACGTTCAGGGTGGCTGTACCTAGAACATGCGCACCTTGTCTCACTTCCAAACTAACTGGCTCCAACCCACTTCTTTGTGCTTCGAGATGGAAGACACAGCGTGGAGAGTTGCGATAGGGGTAGACTTCCACTGTCTTGCAGCTCTCACCGTGGACTCTGAAGCCAGGAGCCATAAGACAAAGCCGCAAGACAGCCGACTCAAGTCTCCCAGTCCTCGGGTCTCTCGAGAAGGCCACCTTGATCTCGGCTTGCTGTGGGGATTGAGTCTCGGCATCCTTTGATGGCGATTCCGGGCTACACAAGAACTGCGCCTCTAGTTCGAACCTCGTATAGATCTCAACAATCCGCGGAGCAGTAACCTTCGCATTGTACTCCAGTTCGCGTATCTCTGGCCGAGGCGACAGCTTATCCTCCAAATCAGCGATGCACTGCTCCAGCCGGCGCTCCTGCTTGATCAGGTTGAGTGGGATGTCCGTCTCCATCACGTACTCGGCCTTGCGCTCCCGGATGAGGCGCAGGTTCTCGCGAGCTTCCGTCAATTGGCGGCGCAGGAAGGTCACCTCGCGCTCCCGGCGCTCCGTGGCCTCTTTGGAGTCACCCACGGAGACCGCGCCCTGGAACTGCCCAGAGAGGAGTGGGCCGTGCACGTCGCCGGCGACGTTGGTCTGCGGGCCGTGGATCACCTGCCCCCGTTGATCGACGCCCGTGCGCTTGTCTCCCCCGATGAAATCCCCCTCAACCGTGATGTAAACCGCGCTCGGGTCGCGCTTGTCCCGGGCCACCGGGATGTGGATCGTCTGTTCGCAGGTGCGCAGATCCCCGGACCAATCCTCATACTCGATGCCCAGGCGTAGTGGAACGCTGTCCCCGCACTCCAGGGGGTAAACGTTGAGCCACTGAGGACGCTGGTGCCCAGCTGCCAGCGTGGAGATGCGCTGGGTGTCCATGACCTGCCCCTCGAACTCGTCACCCGTGGCGCGGATGATCAGCCTGCTCGCCGGGCCGTATCCCTCATTGCGCACGATGAACTGGAGGCGCGACCACGACCTCAGCAACAGCCCCTTTTCCGTGTGGACCTGCATCCTGATCACCGGCTGGCGCAGCCAGCGGGCCACCTCGCGCCGGCAGGCGGCCGCACGGTCCATCTCCCCGACCGCATCGAACGCCTCCGCAGCGGCGCGCCACGCCGCTGCCCCCCTTTCCGCATCGCAGGCCGTCCCCTCCAGCCCGCGGGCGTGCTGCTCCAGCGCCTGGGCCTGCTTGAGCGGCCGGTCCAGGGAGGCCCACAGCCGGGCCGCCCCCTCCCATGCCCCGGCGGCCTCGCATTGCGCCGCGGCGCGATCCTGCTTGCCTGCTGCCTCCCATAGCTCGGCGGCCTTCAAGGGCTCGCCGTGCGCCTCCAGCAGCTCGGCGCCACGGACGGGCTGGCCCAGGGCAGCGTAGGCAGACGCGGCCTCGATCCAGTGCCCGGCGGCCTCGTGCTCCTCGGCGCTGAGCGGGCGGGCGACGGCGGTCAGCGTGCCGCCCTGGTCGGCGACCAGGACGCACGGCGCGGGAGGCTCGCCACAGGTGGCGAGGATCGGCGGGACCTCGATGCGCCGCCCCACCGCGTGCCGCCACAGCTCCCGGCCGGTGGCTGAGAGGGCGTAGACGCGGTGGTCGTGACAGGTGGCGTAGACGGCGCCACCGACGACGATGGGCGCAGCCGTGATCCGGCGCTCGGTGGGGAAGGCCCACAACTCCCGGCCGTCGGCCAGGGCCAGGGCGTGGAGGCCGTCGCGCGCGCCGGCGAACAGTCGCCGGCCGTCGGTCGCGGGCGCGCTGAGGGGCTTGCCCGCCGGACCCACGCCCGTGCGCCAGGCCTGCGTGCCGTCCTCCACACGGAGGGCCAAGACCGCGCCGGTGCTGAGCACGGCGTAGACGTGATCGCCAACGACGACAGGCGTCTGGTCCAGCCAGGCTCCTCCTCCGCCCCCGCCAAAGCGGCGGGGAGAGCCGCCCCCCAGGTGTACGGCCAGCAGGTGTGGGCCACGGCAGGGGACGTAGGCCACGCCACCCGCGACGGCCGGCGCGGACAGGGAGGCGCTTGCGTCAAGTTCGACGCTCTCCCGCTCCGTACCGGTGGCGAGGTCAAGGACGATTAGCGTGCGGGCGTCGGCGGTGACGCATATTGCGTTCGTAGTAGCGACTTTGGTCGCCTCTTGACCGGAACGCCCGAGGTCGTTACTACGAACCAATGCCGGGGCGGAGACACGCTGCACGCCGGGCGCCCAGCGCCAGCGCTCCTCCCCTGCCGGATCCAGGGCCACGAGCGCTCCCGCGCCGCGCAACAGGTCCGTGCTGGTGAGGGAGACGAGGGTGAGCAGGGGGGTGTGGGGGTGCGGGAGTGTGGGGGTGGGGGCGCTTGCCAGGCCCGTTAGCATGGCGTATTCAAAGGAGCGCCGCCAGCACGGAGCGCCGTCGGCCAGGCGCAGGGCGTGGAGCGTGGCGCGCCGAGCGGACGGGTCGGGTTCCTGCGTGGGAACCAGCACCAGCTCGCCCGCGACCAACAACGTCTCGGCGGGCGGCCCGGACAGGTCTACAGACCATTGGGCGTGCGGATGCTCATCAGGCACGGGAAAGTCGCCCTCTTCACTGGCCGCAGTCGGGCGGCGATATGAACACGCCCACCGTGGCTGTCTGGCCGGCGGAGGTGACCGAGGCCTCACCCACGATGGCCGAGCTGAACCCCGAGGCCGTGACGTCGAAGGTCATAGAGCCCGACATCGGCCCGCCCCGGACCTCGTGTTCCCAGGAATACGTGTACATGCAGTCTCCCCCATGCCCGGCGACGTACACTGTGGCTCCCCAGCCGCCAGCCATGCACCACTTACCCACGTCCCAGGCATCCAGCCGCAGCGGAGCGCCCATGTCGTCACATGCGGGAACCGGCGCGGCCGGCGTACTCGTAGGCACGGGTGCAGACGGGGTAGACGTCAACGTGGGGCGCGGCGTAACCCTGGGAAGGCCGGCCAACTCGCGGTTGATCTCCAGTTCGGCCACCTGGGCCCAGCCCGTTGACGCGCCGTCCACGGTGCTGACGTACACCCAATCGGGGAAACGTGGATCATAGCCCTGCAACTCCAGCTCCGTCCCGGCGGCCAGGGTCGTGCGCACACGCCACCACGTGGTCACGCCGGGACGCAGGCCAGCGCCACCGGCGAGCACGCGCGCATCCGGGAGCAGAGGCATGGGCGTATCCGTGGGAACCGGCGCTGGCGTCCAGGTAGGGGTCGGCGCGGCGGTCGGGGGTTCGGTGGGCGTGTCCACCGGCGCCGGCGTGGCCGTGGGTGCGGGTGTGTGCGTGTGCATGAGGGTCGACGTGGGGGTCGGCGTGGCGGTCCGGAAGAGCGCCGCCATGGGCCCCGCTCCGGCGCGCCACCCAACGAGGGTCAGAATGATGAGCAAAACGACGAGCAGCACGCCGGCAAGCGCCAGAGCCAGCGGCAGCGCCCACCGCCGCACGACAGACGGCCTCGCCGGGACGACGGTACTCGGCTCTGGCTGCCTTGCCGCGGGCACGCTAGGCTGGACCAACGTGCGACCCTCGAACGGAGGCGCGGGGGGCGGCTGCTGCGGTGGGACCGGGCGCGAGGGCTCCACCTCTACAGGTGGGGGTTGCGCCACCGGGGACGGGCGCGGAAACCGCACCCCTACGTATGGAGGCTGGCCCTCGGCCGGCAAGGCCTCCCGTAGCTGGACGATAAAGGCGCGAGCAGAGGCGAAACGGTCAGCCGGCGCCTTGGCCAGCATCTTGAGGATAGCCTCCTCCACGGCCGGAGGCAAGTCGGGGTGCAGGGAGCGCGGAGGCGGCACGGGCCTGTGTTCGTGGGCGTCCAGTGTAGCAGGCCCATCCCCGGGAAACGGCACCTGCCCAGTGAGCATATGGTAGGCCACGATGCCCAGGGCGTAGCGGTCGGCCGCAGGCTCGATCTCAGCGGCACGCTCCGGGTCGGCCTGCTCGGGGGCCATATACTCGGGCGAGCCCAGGTGCTGCCCCTCGGCGGCGAGCGCGGCGCTCCCCGCCATAGCCCGCACCAGCCCGAAATCCGTCAGCGTCGCGCTCACGGCGTCCGCCGTCTCCTCGACGACGATGTTGCGGGGCTTGACGTCGCCGTGGACCACACCCCGGGCGTGGGCGTGATCCAGCGCGTCAGCGACCTGCCCCAGGATGGGCAGCGCCCGCTCCAGCGCCAGCGGCCCCTCCGCCTCCAGCAGCTCGTGCAGGGTGCGGCCGGGCACGAGCTCCATGGCGACGTACAGTTGGCCGTCGGCCTCGCCCGCGTCGTAGATGGTGGCAATCCGGGAGTGTTGCAGCCGGGCAACGACCTGTGCCTCGCGACGGAAACGGGTCACGAAGTCGGGATCATCCGCCCAGTATGGGTGCAAGACCTTGAGGGCAACGACGCGCTCCAGCACAGTGTCCCGGGCCCGGTACACGACGGCGAAGCCGCCCCGCCCGATCTCACCGAGGATCTCGTACTTGCCCAGTCGTCTGGTGGCTACCATCGTTCCGCCCCCGCTGCATGCATGCGAACACCCTGGCGCAATCCCACGGCATGCATCGTAGTAGCCAGTTTAGCACAGCTTGTCTGTCTGCGCAACCTCACCCGTGGCCGCGACTTCCCAATCGCGCCCTTGCTCTCTCTCGTAACCTCGATCCTCCAACCACGCCCTTGCACTCCCTCGTGGCCGCGACTTCCCAATCGCGCTCTCGCACTCCCTCGTGGCCACGACTTCCCAATCGCGATCCTGCACTCCCTCGTAGCCGCGATTTCCAATCGCGCTCTCGCCGCCTATGGCTCAAACCTCGCCCTACACCGCGTGACCGCCGATCCCCGGTCACACAAGATCGAATTTGGATGATGAAATCATCCTCATCCCGAATGACGTGATCCCAGAAACCCCGCTGCCGCATGTGGGTGGGCCGGTCGATGCTATACACCCTTTTGTAGTTTCGTGCTAAGTTGCGCTGAATGGATTGCAGGAGCTTGCTGATGTTGGTGGTCTCTGGTACGAAGATCGATACGCTTCCAATTGGGCATTCGCCGCAATGAACGCGATTGGAAAATCGCGGCTACCTCACCTGCATACTTCCCCACCTCGCACACAGCTTGTACGTATCTGGCGCATTGGTCACGTTGTGTTGGTTGGAACCATCCGCATTGGCCACCCACACGTCATAGGCACCAACTATCCCCACCGGCTGCAAGTATAGAATCATCGAGCCGTCCGGCGAAATCGAAGTCTCATACGCAATGGGCAGCACAGGCTGGTATCCGGCCGCATTTGGACTGGCCCGGTGCAGGGTGTTATCGAGCGTGAAGTAGAACCAGGAACTGTCGGGAGCCCATAGGATATATTCGTTGCTGTTGAGTTGATTGCCGGTGTAGACGGCCTGGACCATCGTATCGTCCGATGCCCGGCGAATGCTCATCGAATACTGGCCCTCACTGTGCCAGACGGTGGCACTGTACTGCCCGTCCGGCGAGGTGCACTCGACCACAGGGGGTACGATCGGGCAGCGGTAGCCATAGAACATCCGAACCGACTGACCCGCCAACGTCCTCGCCTCGGTCCCACCCGCACACGTGGAGCTTTCATAGGCAATTGGGTCAAGCAGTTCCCCCTGAGAACGTGAAGGGTCCGTTGAGGCCAGATAGTAGATTTGTCCAGCCTCGACGGTATAGAAAATACGGACTGGTTGGCCCCGTGGTGTCGAAGATGGAGTTGGCGTCGAAGTGACCGCCGCTGGGGTCGGCGTCAAAGACGGAGTCGGCGTCGAAGTGACCGCCGCTGGAGTCGGTGTCGAAGATGGAGTTGGCGTCGAAGTGACCGCCGTTGGGGTCGGCGTCAAAGATGGAGTCGGTTTCGGAGGAACGAGCGTCAGTGTCGGAGATGAAGTTGATGTCGGAGTGACGAGCGTTGGCGTCGGCGTTCTTCGTGTAGCTGTTGGTGTAGGACACGGCGTCACTGTAAGGGAGGACCTGAAGGCCGCAGAAGCTCTAGCAGCTGGATTGGGCACTGACGTCACTATCCACGGAACCGACGTTTCTGTGATCACATTCACCGATGAAATCGGTGTCTGTGTGGGAAGCTCTGAGTGCGTGGGCCACACCGGAAACGGCTTCAGAGCAAAAAGCCGCCCACCGCTCAAAAGCACAAGAATCAGCCCAACCACACCCAATGCCCACTTCGGTATCCGCACATGTTGCGGATGAAGCAGAGCTTCTCGCAACTCACTGACGAAGGCACGGGCAGAATCAAAACGGCGAGCAGGTTTCTTGGCCAACATCCTGAGCAATGCTGACTGCACGCTCCTGGAAAGGTCGGAGCGAAGGGAACGCGGCGGGGGCACCCGCTTGCGCACGTGAGCGTTGAGCGTAGCAGGAGTGTTGCCCGGAAAAGGCACCCTCCCAGTCAGCATCCGGTAGGCCGCGACACCCAGCGCGTAGAGGTCGGCGGCTGGACCAACCTCATCCGCCTGCTCCGGGTCGGCCTGCTCGGGGGCCATGTATTCCGGCGAGCCCAGCAGTGTCCCCTGGGAAGTGAGCGCCACGCTGCTCTCCATAGCCTTCACCAGGCCAAAGTCCGTGAGGGTGGCCCGGACGCCTCGGTCCGTCCGCTCCACGATCACGTTGGCGGGCTTGACGTCGCGGTGGATAACGCCCTCCCCGTGAGCGTAGTCCAGCGCGTCCGCGACCTGCTCAAGGATAGGCAGCGCCCGCTCCAGCGGCAGCGCGTCCTCGGCCATCAGCAGTTCTCGCAGCGTACAGCCTGGCAAGTATTCCATAGCTATGTAGAGCTGGCCCTGAGCCTCGCCCGCCTCATAAACAGTGACGATACTCGGGTGGCTCAGCCGGGCGGCGGCGCGTGCCTCCCGCCGGAAGCGAGCGGCGAAGGCCTGGTCAGCCGTCCAACAGGGGTACAGCACCTTGAGCGCAACTATACGATCTAGCTCAGTGTCACGCGCCTTGTAGACGACGGCGAATCCGCCCCTGCCGATCTCCTCGATGATCTCGTACTTGCCGACGCGTTTGCGTTCTGTCATGATTCCGCCCTATGAAGCTGAACGATCTGCCGCCACTCTGCGCTGAAAGTAACCTAGCACAAAGCGATGGTCCGCGCAACACATCGATCCCACCCGTACGTCAACGACGCCATGGGATCGGGACATCCAGATGGCGTGGTGGATGAGTAACAGATAGTGCGTAGGGGCGTCATATAGCTATTCCTGAAGCGCCTCGATGTCTACTCCGGCTGCGTCGAGCAACCGGCGGAACGGATCATAGAACGCATCGCCATGCTTCTCCAGCTCACTCCAACTGTAAGCCGCGTACAGGGCATCCTGCCCTTCCTCCGTCTCGGCGATCTTGAGGAGCGCGTCGACGATCTGAGTGCGCACGTCTTCCGGCATCGAAGGCGCGAACTGGACCCCGTCGTTGGGGACATCGATCGATGTGTGGATAACGCTGACCACTTCCTTCACATCGGGGTTATCCCCCTCGATGGTGCCGCGGGCGTCTACGTAGGTACCGCCAGCGTCGCAGTCACCGTTATAGACGGCGGACACGACTGTGTCGTGGGCGCCTGCATCCACAACTTCCGCCAAGTCCGCGTCGGGATCAACGCCGGCTGCAGCCAAGCCCAGTGAGGGAATGCTCCAGCCGATGGCTGAGAGCAGATCGGGGCGACAGAAAGTCTTGCCCGCCAGTTGGCTTAGCTCGGTGATGCCACTGTCGGCGCGGACGATGATCTGGCCGTTGTAGGCGGCACTGCCATAGCGCATCGAGACCAACGCTGCCTCGGCGCAACCCCTCTTCGAGGCCAGGACGTAGGCGAAGGCGTCCAGCGAGCTTATGTGGGCCTCAACCGGATCGCTGCACATAGCCGTGATGACGCTGGCGTACTCGGTGGCGACGTTCGTCTCGATTTACCAACCCCGTCTCTTGCTCAATCAGGCCGGCCACGACCT
Source organism: uncultured Anaerolineales bacterium (assembly GCA_964649415.1). Taxonomy (GTDB): domain Bacteria; phylum Chloroflexota; class Anaerolineae; order B4-G1; family B4-G1; genus CAZYSK01. The sequence continues at coordinate 6,694 of CAZYSK010000077.1, read as the reverse complement.
CAGCGCCGGCCGCCACCTGCTCCGTCTCGCCCATGGGGACGAAGGACCAAATAATCGGATTATCTTCGGTGCCCAGGCTCCCGGGACTGTAGGGCGCCGGCACAGCGGTCGAGGTTGGCTCCGTAGTTGGCACGGTCGGCGTCGACGTAGGCGCGGTCGAGGTCGGCTCCGAAATCGGCTCATCGGTCAGTGTCGGCTCCTCCACAGCCCCTCCGCCAGCCATCAGCCTGCCCAGGAACACCAACAGCGCCACCACCGCCACCGCGCACACTCCCCAGACCCACACGGGCACACGTCTTTGTTGCGCGGCGACCGGCCGCGGCCCAGACATCACCTTCGTGCGCCCACGCCCTGGTGAGGCCGGAAGGGCCTCGCTCTGCCCAGGGGCGGCAGTCCCACTCAACGCCGCTGCCATGTCCCGCGCGGTGGGGAAACGGCTCTCGACTGCCAGCTCCATCGCCCGCAGCACTGCCGCCTCGGTCGTTTCACTCACCCGGACGTTCCATTCCCGCACCGGCACGAATTGGTCTGGGAACGCCATCCGGTCGCTGGCCGTCGGCGGCGACTGGCCCGTGAGCGCGTGGTAGATCGTCGCCCCCAAGCTGTAGAGATCGCTCCGGGGGTCGGTGTGGCCCGGGCGGGTGCCGTATTGCTCCGGGGGCGCGTACTCCGGCGTGCCCATGCCGCGCATCGCCGTCCGCGTGCGCGGATCGTGCGGGTCCCACAGCTTCACCAGTCCGAAATCCACCAGCACGGCTCGCCCATCGGGGCGGATGATCACGTTCTGCGGCTTGATGTCTCTGTGGATCACGCCCTGGCTGTGGCAGTAGGCCAAGGCGTCCAGCAGTTGTCCAGCCCAGATCAGCACCTGGTCCTCAGGCAAAGCCCCCTCCCGCTCGATGCGGCCGGCCAGGCTCTCCCCTTCGACGAAGTGCATCACCAGGTAGACGCTGCCGCCCTCCTCGAAGAAATCTATAACGCCGACCAGGTGCGGATGATCCAGGCGGGCCAGAACAGCAGCCTCCTGCTGGAACTGCTGTCGCAGTTGGGCCAGGGTATCGGCATCAAGTCCCGGCTGGGGCGTCATCTCCTTGAGGGCAACTGGCAGGTTGAGGCTGAGATGCCAGGCCCGGTAGACGGCGCCCATCCCGCCCTCTCCAATCGGGCGAACGACACGATAGCGGTTCTGAAGAATCTCACCCGTGTTCAATGCCATTGCTCACTCCACAGAAATCTGGCCGCGATTCCCCAATCGCGCCCTTGCTCCGCCCGCCCTCATCCCTCGCTACGATTCCCCCAGTCGCGCTCCTGCCCCCCACACCCTCACCCGTGGCCACAATCTGAAATCACGGCCAGAAGACACGGCGACTGCGCTTCGCGCCGATTGGGTAACGTGACAGATGACCTATTCAGAGTCCCTGGCGCACCGGAACCCCACGTTGTCGTGCCAACCGCTGGGAGGGTACCCGTCGCGGCACGCACAGCGGGTGTAGAACTGATGGTAGCCCCACGAACCACCCCGCAGCACCTCGCCGCCTTCTTCGTGGTCACTCGACGTCCACTCCCAGACGTTGCCTGCCATATCCACGCAGCCATAGGGGCTGTCGCCATCGGGCGAGTACTTGCCCACCGGTGTCGTGCCACCCTCATTCTTGCCGAAACTGCACAGGTCAGGCGCCGGTTCCTCGTCTCCCCAGGGGTACTCCCGGCCATCGGTGCCTCGGGCGGCCTTTTCCCACTCTTCCTCGCTGGGCAGCCGCTTCCCGGCCCACTCGGCGTAGGCCACGGCGTCTTGCCAGCTCACGTAGACGACCGGGTGGTCGGTGATATCCTCAGGCGGCGACTGGCCCTCCCAGTGCTTCGGCGCCTCGCGCCCCGTCTCGGCCACGAAGCGAGCGTACTCGGCGTTCGTGACGGGTATCTTGTCGATCCAGAACTCGGGCAGTTCGTGTGTTTCTTGCTTATCTCCGTAGAGGAACGCACCGGCCGGGATACGCACCATCTCCTTGCCATCCCGTTCCCAGACCATCGTATCGCCGCTGAGTTGCTGCCCGCTGCGTTCACTTGTCATCTGCAACTGTCGCCGGGCGCGACGTAGCCAAGCCTGCGGGCCACCCAACTCAGGCACCAGTTGCAGGAGTGCCTCGCCCGACTCAACAACTTCACCCCAATCGCCCGCGTCCACCGCCAGCGCCAGGTCCTCGTAGAGCTCCAACGCCTCGGCAGATCGCTGGGACTCGCTCGCCAGTTCGGCGTGCCGGCGCAACAGCCCCTCGACAACGTCCAGCAGGCGCTCCCCGGCCTCTCCACCCCGATAGTCCCACCGTCCGCGCAGCACGCCCACCCAGGCGCGACAGGCCTCGGCCCAGCGCCCGGCCTCTCCGTAGACGATGGCCTCGTCGCACCACCGGGCACGCTGAATCTCGTCCCGCACCTGCGCCAGCTTCTCCTGCACGTCCCGGAAGTCGGGATTGCCTGTCTCGACTTCCTCCAAGGCAGCCAGGGCCTGCTTCCACTTTTCCTCGTCAAGTAGCTCCAGTCCTTCCTGGTAGTGCTCCTCCAGGCGGCAGCGCTTCACCGCCTCGGCTGCCTCGCGGTCCAGCCCCTGCTTGGCCGTCGTCAGCATGTCGAGTGCGGCGGGCCGTCCAGGATCGAGCCGCACCATGTGGGTGCAGCAGTCCAGTGCCTCCAGCCACTCACCGGCCGCCAGCAGTTCCTTCGCCTGTGCCTCCAACTGCTCCAGCGTGGCATCCCGCCTCGCCGCCTCGGTCCAGGCGTCGGCTACCTCCTGCAGCGCGACCACGAACGCCCCAGCGCTGGGGTAGCGCTCGGCCGGCGGCTTGGCCAACGCGCGCAAGAGCACAGCGCTCAGATCGTCGCCCAGGGCAGGGAGCAACTCCTGCGGCGACGGAGGCTCTTCGTAGGCGTGGGCGTGGAGCACGGTCGGCATCTCGCCCTCGAAGGGCGCGCGCCCCGTGAGCGCCTGATAGGCGATCACGCCCAACGCGTAAACGTCGGTCAGCGGGGTGACCTCGCCCCACTGTTTGGGATCGGCTTGCTCGGGGGCCATGTAGGCCGGCGTGCCCAGGATGGTGCCGCTCTTGGTCAGTTCCGTGCTGGCCTGCATCGAGCGCACCAGGCCGAAGTCGGCCAGGACGACCCAGGGGCTGTCTGCATCTCCCTCCAACAGCACGTTGGCCGGCTTGACGTCGCGGTGGGTCAGGGGCGGGTCGTGCTGGTGGAGATAATCCAGCGCGGCCGCCAGCGGGGTCAGGACAGGCAGGGCGTGCTCCAGGCACAAGGGCGCTTGCTCGGCCAGCAGGTCGCGCAGCGTGTGCCCCTCGCCGACGAGGGCCATCGCCAGATAAAGCACGCCGTCGGCGTCACCGAAGTCGTAGACCGTGACGATGTTGGGGTGGCGCAGATTGGCGGCGGTGCGCACCTCCTGTTGGAAGCGCTCGACGAAGGGCGATTCGCCAGTAAAGTTGCCCGTGACGACCTTGAGTGCCACCTCGCGGTCCATCCTGGCATCACGGGCGCGATAGACCACGCCGAAGCCGCCGCGCCCGATCTCCTCCAAGATCTCATATCTGGCCAATTCTGACATCTCACCCTCCGATGACTCAGTGCACACAGTGATCACGTTGTGTTCAACGACAATTATAATTACCCATTGATGACAATTAGAAATGCCCACTAGGAAGATCGGCTGGGTCATTGTAAACTGGCCTCAGAGACAAGGAGGCCAACACAGCAATGACAGCAACCGACGCCCAAGTGAGGATCATCATGCGAGAAAGAGAGAAAGGTCGTACTCAGGAACAGGCCGCGGCCAGTGCAAACTTGAGCAGCCGCAAGACCGTAGCCAAATACGAAGGGCTGGGAAAACTGCCCAGCGAACTGAAAGGACCACGGCAGTATCGCACACGTCCAGATCCGTTCGTGGAGGACTGGCCTACCGTCGAGGAGATGCTGGGAGACGCCCCCAACCTGGAAGCCAAAGCGCTGTTCGAGTGGCTGTGTGAGCAACATCCCGAACGCTATCAGCCTGGACAGTTGCGCACCTTCCAGCGACGTGTCGCCACGTGGCGGGCATTGAATCAGAAGCAAGTCGCTATCCTGGAGCAGGTTCATCATCCCGGCCGAGTGATGCAAACCGATGGCACCTGGCTGACTGAACTCGGCGTGACCATCCAGGGAGAGCCGTTCAAGCACATTCTGATTCATAGTGTGTTACCCTACTCGAACTGGGAGTGGGGGCGCGTGGCGCAATCAGAGTCGTTGGCGGCCTTGCATCTGGGTCTGCAAAGTACCCTAATCAAGCTCGATCACGTTCCAGCGTATCATCGAACGGACAACAGCAGCGCGGCGACCTACTGGCCAGGCGCTAAGGCGCAGACCGACCACAAGAGGGAGTACACGGATGGCTATCTGCAAGTGTTGGCCCACTACGGTCTCGAGCCTCAGACGACTAACCTCAACTCACCCCAGGAGAACGGTGACGTCGAATCATCCAATGGCGGGATCAAACGTGCCATCGAGCAATACCTGCTCTTGCGTGGCAGCCGTGACTTCGACAGCGTGGGGACGTATGAAGCCTTCCTGTTCGACGTGATGGACCGTCGGAACCGTACTCGTCAGGAGCGTCTGGCTGAGGAACTGGCGGTGATGAAACCGCTGACGGCTACGTCATTGGCCACCAACAGCCAGGTACGCGTCCGGGTCACGCGTGGCAGTCTGATTCGCGTCCAGAAGAACGTCTACTCGGTACCGACCAGCTTGATCGGTCGCCGGGTCACCGTCCAGATTCACGAGTGGCACCTGGAAGTATACTACCAATCCCATCTGCTCGAGACGCTGCCCCGTCTGGTGGGCGAAAAGCAGCACCACGTCAACTACCGCCACGTGATCGACAGCCTGCTGCGCAAGCCCGGCGGCTTCCGCGACTACCGGTATCGCGACGATCTGTTCCCCTCCCTGGTCTTCCGTCGCGCCTGGGAGCAACTGAATCGGTGGCAATCCCCACGCAAGGCCGATCTGACCTATCTGCGCATCCTGCGGCTGGCTGCTCGGACGATGGAGTCCGAGGTCGCCGCGGCGCTGGAATTGCTCCTGGCCACACCGCGGCCGTGGGATGAAACCGATGTGGAACGCTTGCTCCAGCCCGAGCCGATCTCGGTCCCCCAGTTGGCGTGTGGTCAAGTCCATCTACAGCAGTATGATCGACTCCTCTCAAAGGTGTATCATGCCGCTTGACGCCATCCGCACCTACTGCAAAGCCCTCCGGCTGCCCACTGTGGCTGATGTGATGGAAGATGCCCTAGTCACTGCTCAACGGGAGGAGTGGGCTTTGGAGACGTTCCTGCAGCACCTACTGGAGCAAGAGATGGCCGGGCGGCGCGAGCGCAGGATCACGCGCCTGATGAAAGCGGCCCATTTCCCTCCGGGGAAAACCCTGGAAACCTTCGATCAAAAGCGGTTGTCCCTGCGTGTTCGACGTCAACTCCCACGGCTCTGCGATGGTGAGTTCATTGACCGCGCAGAGAACATTCTCATCTTCGGCCTGCCCGGTACTGGGAAAACCCACTTGGCTGCCGCACTGGGCCACGAATGGGTGCAACGCAGTTACAGCGTCCTGTTCATCCCCACCTTCAAGTTGGTCGGAGGCCTGCTGCGCGCCAAGCGAGACTACGAACTGGAACGCGAGTTACGCCGCCTGGATCGCTTCCAGGTCGTCATCCTGGACGATCTGGGCTATGTCCAGCAGAGCCGGGAGGAGATGGAAATCCTATTCACTTTTCTGGCCGAAAGATATGAACGCCGCAGCGTCGTGATCACCTCCAATCTCGTCTTCTCAGAGTGGAATCAGATCTTCAAGGATCCCCTGACCACGGCGGCCGCCATCGACCGTGTGGTCCACCACAGTGTGATCATCGAGTTCGGTCGTGAGATGAAGAGCGTTCGTGCGGAAGAAGCCGCACGTCGCAATGGTATTCGTTTGGACGGCTCTGATGCCGCCCAGGACGCCGAGAGCTGACCTCTCGGCATGGGCATTTCTAGTTGTCGTCGATGTCCATTTCTAATTGTCGCTTGACACACGTTGTGCCTATGCTTGCTTGGGAGATCCTCGCAAGGAAGTCAACAGTCCTCTGAGCACCTGTACTGCCATAGTCACGGCTATGTGGTTGCTTGGATCTGCTTCTAACAAGTCTATCAGTGGCTCGCATGCTTGTTGCCATTTCTCCAATTCAACATACGATGAAGCCCGCTGTAGCCAGTGCTCCTTCTGCTTTTCTCGCTGTGCAGTGTCTAGCAATTCAGATGCTTCTACAAAATCAGGCTTCCGGAGTTGGATTTCCCTAAGTTCAACAATAGCCTGAGTCCATTTCTCTTCACCAAATAGCTGCAGTGCTCTATCGTATTTCTGCCTGACAATTACTTCTTCCAGCATATTCAGTACACCGGAACTTAAGTGATTGCCAAATCCTACCAGACATGGATAATGGTAGGATGAAAAAACAACATGTCCAACTCAGTGAAAGTGATCGACAGTATTTGGAATCCTTGATAGCCACGGGAGAACTCCCCGTGAAAGTGCATCGCCGCGCATTGGCTCTACTAGATCCCTGTGTTAAGCTGGAAGGTGTCGCCTTTTGGAGTACTATTTGAAGTGTGGTAGAGTAGGGATGGCAGC
>CAZYSK010000076.1:0-28815 GCA_964649415.1 uncultured Anaerolineales bacterium | reverse complement strand
CCAGTGGCCCAGCCTGGCTTTTCAGGAGCTTGTCCCCAATGTGTGACGGTCGCCGACAAGCCGCTAGCGCAAAGCAGATAACCGGTATATAATATAGCAACCCTACACGGAGTGATGACAGATTGCGTTACTTAATCGTATCCGACATCCACGGTAACCTGGCGGCCCTGGAGGCCGTGCTGGCCGACGCGCCGGTTTTCGACGAGCTTTGGTGTCTGGGCGATCTAGTAGGGTATGGTCCTAACCCGAACGAGTGTGTTGAACGGATTCAGGACTTCCCCCACATCAGCCTGGCAGGCAATCACGACTGGGCGGTACTCGGAAGACTAGACCTGCGTAGCTTCAACACAGACGCCCGCACCGCCAATTCCTGGACACAGTCGGAAATCAGATCGACCACGCGCGAATACCTGGCGGCTCTCCCAACCCACATGGAGCATAGCGGCTTCTACATGGCCCATGCCAGCCCCCGCGAGCCGGTCTGGGAATACATACTCGACGCCAATCTGGCCTACGCCAATTTCCCCCATTTCTCCGAGCCGATATGCCTGGTGGGCCACACCCACGTTCCGATCGCCTTCGTCTTGGACGAGCAGCGGCAACGCTGCGAGGCACTGATCCCACCCTTAGCTGAACCTCTGGAGCTCAAGCCAAGCCGCATGATCATCAACCCCGGCAGCGTGGGACAGCCTCGCGATGGCGATCCGCGAGCCAGCTATGCGGTGCTCGATGCAGATAACATGACTTGGGAATTCCGTCGCGTCCCTTACCCGGTGGAGATCACCCAGGAGCGCATGCGAGCCCGAGGTCTTCCCCGCCGCCTGATTGAGCGAATAGAGATGGGGCGCTGAATGAGACCGACTTCCCGGGAGTACGTCCAGTGCACAGTGAAACCGAAGGGAACTTCCTGCGTGCTACACACGTCTATAGGGCGGAATGAGTCATGCGCTACGCGCGCAGAAAGGAAATGATTATGACCCACAAGACCCTATATGCTCTAACTGCTCTCACACTGATCTTGATCGTCGGAGGCTGTGCCCATGCTGGAGCACCTGAGTCGATGGAAGCGGCGGAGGTCGAGAGTGGAATCGTGGTCGAGGAAGCGCTGCCCGCCGAACCGGGTGGCCGGGCGGCCAACTACGCAAGCACCGAGCGCCTCATCATCCGCAACGCCTGGCTTGACATCGTGGTGCCGGACACAGCGGCAGCCCTGGACGAAGTCAACGACCTCGTGGACGAAATGGGAGGCTACGTCGTCGAGTCGAGCGTGAGCCAATACCAGGAGGGACAGCGAGCGTCCGTGAGGTTCCGCGTGCCCGCCGAGAGACTGGACGTCGCACTCGATCGCGTCCGGGACCTAGCAAGCGAGGTGCGGGGCGAGAACATCTCCGGCCAGGATGTGACGGAGGAGTACGTGGATCTCCAATCCAGCCTGCGCCACCTGGAGGCGACCGAGGAGAAACTGCTGGAGTTCCTGGAAGATGCAGAGGACACCGAGTCGGCCCTCGCCGTCTATGAGAGGCTATCGCAGATTCAGGCCGACATCGAACAGGTCAAGGGAAGAATCAAGTACCTGGAGCAATCCGCAGCGATGGCCACCGTCAACGTCGACATCATCCCTGACGAATTGGCTCAGCCGATCCAGGTCGGCGGGTGGCACCCAGAGGGCACAGCGAAAGACGCGCTGCAGGGCCTGGTCCGCGTGTTCCAGTTCCTGGTGGATGCGGCCATTGTGATTCTGATCCTCGTCCTGCCGACGCTGATCTTGATCGCCATCCCCATCGTCGGGCTGTTCTTCCTCATCCGCACCATCGTCCGGCGGAGGCGCGCACGCAAGGCGGAGTAAGCTCAGGGTGCAAATCTCTGTCAATTGGGGGGGCTCCCGGCGTTGGGAGCCCCTCAGTCGTTCCCCTGGCGGCGACGCCACTTGCCCTCGCGGGCTTTCTGTGCTACACTGATTTCCACGCAAGGGCACAGGCGCTTTCCCGGTCCATCGGTCAGAACCACCACACAACTGGAGTCGCAGATGCTCGCCAAAGTTACCAGTTGCGCCCTCGTCGGCCTGGAGGGCGTCGTCGTCGCAGTCGAGGTCGATACCTCCCGGGGCAGACCGCAGTTCAACATCGTCGGCCTGCCCGACGCCGCGGTCAAGGAAGCCAGCGAACGTGTCCGGTCCGCAGTCCGGAACTCAAGCCTGATCTTCCCCATGAAGCGCATCACCGTCAACCTAGCGCCGGCCGACATCCGCAAGGCTGGGCCGTCCTACGACCTACCCATCGCTGTGGGCGTGCTCATCGCGTCGGAGCAGGCGTGGCCCCAGGCCGTCGAGGACGCTCTCTTCGTCGGCGAGCTCTCTCTCGACGGCTCCGTGCGCCACGTCAACGGCATCCTGCCCATCGCGGCGCTGGCCCACCAGCAATCCATCCACCGCATCTTCGTGCCAGCCGTGGATGCGCCCGAGGCAGCCCTGATCCACGGGCTTGAGGTCGTCCCGGTCGAGCACCTGAGCCAACTGGCGGCCCACCTGCAAGGGCTGCAGGAGATCCTCCCCTACGAGCCTGACACGGACCCATCCACCCTGCCTCCGCCCCAGTACGCGACCGACTTCGCGGAGATCAAGGGACAGGAGCACGTCAAGCGGGCGCTGGAGGTGGCGGCCGCCGGGGGGCACAATGCATTGCTCACCGGCCCGCCGGGAGCCGGCAAGACGCTGCTGGCCCGCTCCATGCCCTCCATCCTTCCCACGATGACGGTTGAGGAAGCGTTGGAGGTGACAAAGATCTACAGCATCGCCGGGCTGCTGCCGCCCGATACGCCGCTCATCCGGCACCGGCCATTCCGCGCACCCCACCACACCATCAGCCACCCCGGGCTCGTCGGTGGAGGTAGCTGGCCGCGCCCGGGCGAGATCAGCCTGGCGCACCGGGGCGTGCTGTTCCTGGACGAATTGCCTGAGTTCGGCACGCGCACGCTGGAAGGACTGCGACAACCCCTGGAAGACGGCGCGATCTCCATATCTCGCGCCACCGGCACACTCACTTTCCCCTGCCGTTTCATGCTGGTCGCAGCCATGAACCCCTGCCCCTGCGGCTACTACGGCGACCCGGTCCACGAGTGCACGTGCAGCCTCTCGATGATCAGCCGGTACCAGAAGAGGATCTCCGGTCCCCTGCTGGACCGCATAGACATCCACATCGAGGTACCGCGCGTGGACTACGACAAGCTCACGGACGAGCGGCTCGGGGAGTCCTCAGAGGCGATCCGGGCGCGGGTCGAACGCGCGCGGGACGTGCAGCGGACGCGCTTCGCGGGCACGCCCATCAGCAGCAATGCCGACATGGGGCCGACGGAGGTACGGCAGATCTGCCGCCTGGACGAGACGGGCCGGGGGCTCGTGCGGGCCGCGATGCAGCAACTCCAGATGAGCGCGCGCGCCTTCCACCGCATCCTGAAACTCGCCCGCACCATCGCGGACCTCGCGGGGAGCGAGCGCATCGAGACCCCCCACCTGGCCGAGGCGATCCAGTATCGGCCGCGGCGGGCGGGGTAGCCCCACTTTGACTCGTGGTCACAGATAGGGTGCGGTCCAACTGTGATTGTCACAGTCACACTCAACCCATCGCTGGACAAGACACTCTGTGTGCCGAGATTGCGGCTGGGCGAGGTCAACCGCGCCGAGAGCCTGCGCGTTGATCTGGGAGGCAAGGGCATCAACGTGTCGCGCGCACTGCGGGCACTGGGGATCGGCAGCACGATCATCGGCTTCATCGGCGGGCGGACAGGCCAGGCGCTGCAGGATGGCCTGCTGGCAGACGGATTCGACGTGCACTTCATAGACGTGGCAGGCGAGACGCGCCAAAACGTCACGCTGCTCGACCAGGCCAGCGGGCAACATACCAAGATCAATGAGCCCGGCCCCGAAGTGGCCCCGCAACACGTGGCTGCCTTGCACTCACTGGTCGGCCAGATAGTCCAACCGGACGATCTGTGGGCCTTCTGCGGCAGCCTGCCCCCTGGCGCGCCCAAGGACCTGTACGAGCGGCTGATCCGGCAGGTTCAGGAACGAGGCGGGCGCGCCTTTCTGGACAGCAGTGGTCCGCCGTTCCGCGAGGGATTGGCGGCGCGGCCCTTCGCCGTGAAACCGAACAGCGAGGAAGCCGCCGAGCTCTTGCAGCGCCCCCTGCATAGCGCGGACGAACACTGTGCCGCCGCCCGGCACCTGCACGAGCAGGGTGTGCAGATGGTTGCCTTGACACGCGGCATCCAAGGGCTCGTGCTGGCGATGAGGGGGGAACTAGTGATCGCCACTCCCCCAACGGTCACCGCTCGCAGCCCCATCGGCGCGGGCGACGCGAGCCTGGCCGGGCTGCTGTGGGCGACCTCCGACGGATGCGACGCGCGCGAAACTGCACGCCGGGCGGTTGCCTGTGGAACCGCAACCGCCATGCAAGAGGGCACCGGCGTGGGCGACCGGGCACTCGTCCAGAGACTGATAGGTCAGGTACAGATTGCAGGGCCAGGAAACTACATCGAACCCTAACATGCCGTTCATACCTTTCTTACATCCTACTGTTACGATAGGGGCAGGTTGGAGAAACGCCAACCCAGATCACAGGAAGACAAGGAAGGTGGTGAACTAGATGAGCAAGAAGAAGCTTATGCTGTTGTCCGGTGGGATTCTGGCAGCCCTGCTGCTGGCGGGTATGGTAGGCGTATCCGTCGTATCCGCCCAGGAGATTGAGCCCGATCCCCAACCTCCGATCCCCTTCAACTGGCCGGGGGGAGGGCGCGGTTTTTCCTGGACCATGTTCGACACGGTAGCCGACGTCCTGGGGTTGACCCCCGAGGAGCTCTTCGCCAAACTACACGCCGGCAAGAGCCCGTCCGAGATCGCCGAGGAGCAAGGTGTCGAGATGGAGGATGTACGCGAGGCCATCCATGCCACTCGGCAAGCGGACCGTAGCCCGTGGGCGAAGTACGACACGGTGGCGGAGGCCCTGGAGCTGACGCCCGAGGAGCTGTTCGCCAAGCTGCACGAGGGCAAGTCCCTGTCCGAGGTCGCCGAGGAACAGGGCGTCGACATAGACAAGGTGCACGAGGCCGTCAGAGCGGCTCAGGTCGAGGCCCGGAAGGAGGCCATCGAGCAGGCCGTCGAGGACGGGAAGCTGACACAAGAGCAGGCTGACTGGATGATGGAAGGGCTGGAGAAGGGCTTCCTCCCGGCACAGCGACGCACAGGCGGCCAGAGGTTCGGTCGCGGCGGCGGTATGCGTACGCGCCCACCGGGACCCGGCCAAGGCCAGGGGATGAAGCTCGGGTACGACCTCTAGAACCCAAGTCAGTGGGCACACCCACAGAAACCAGGCTTTTCGTGCGATAGGATATCGCCAAGAGCCTGGTTTCTTCTCTTCAGATCCTTCTCGGTCGCACCGCGGTGCGCCTCCAGTCCGAGCGGTTCAACGCAGATGGGATATTGGGATCGTCATCCGGGTTGTCCGTGTAGAACTCGTCCCCGTCCTCGGTCACCCACCGGTAGTCCCATTGGTTGGAGCCTAGCTCAGGCTCGTTGGTGTATGGGTTCACGTACTCTTCCAGATCCATCAGATTCAGGTACGCGTCATTCTGGATTTCCGCGTTGGTCCTCTGACGATGTTCGACGATCTGGCGGTCCAGTTGCTGGATGTGCTGCTGTATCTCCAGCATCCGCCGGTCCCGAGCCATGCTGGCCTGTTGGGCATTGAGAAACGAGCGGGACAGCATCTCTTGATTAGCGATCTCCCGCGCAAGCCACTGGGAGTTGATCTGCACGGACTCCCGGACGTGATGCAAGATGGGCTCCCAGCCGTCGAACTCGTCCGCCGGTCCACGAATGAGAATCGTGTCCTTGTTGCTCCACATCCCAGCCGCCAGAGGCCCCATATTCTCAATGACGGCAAACTCCTTCTCGTAGAGACGGATGCCGTTCTCCACGTAGGTGAAGGCGACGATGCCCCCGTCGTAGCTGAAGTTAGTGGGCACACCCAGCGCCGCCATGCGACTGCGGTAGCCTTCCACCAGCAGGGGCTGGCTCTCTTGTGCCACCACCTGGACCTGAGTGGCCTGCGGGTGGGCCCAGGGAAAGACCGTCTGGATGAGGAATGCCTGCGCCGTCATCACAGGGCAGACCAGCATGCCCTGATAGGTGCTGCCCGGCGGGAAAAAGCCCATCCTGCCGGCTGGACTCAACGCCATATCGCAGTACTTAATCTCCGGGCACCAGCGGATCAGCACACTCCCGGCGGGATCTCGCTTCACCGTGAAATCCAGCTTCGCCTCGATGGACTGGGCATCAACAGCTCCTTGCATGAGATTGGCGCGCATGATGCCGCCCTCTACCAGCCAGCCATGCGGAACTGAGAGCGCAAAGGCCCCCTCGTTTGGCTCCACCCTGCGCTGGAAGACAGGGCGCGGAGACCGCGCCCCTACGGCGTTGGAACCCAATGATGGCTCGCCCGGAGACGGCGTCTGCTTCTGCTCCGCGTCCTCTCGTGCGGACGGCTCTACCTGGAGGTATTGATGACAGTAAGGGCAATACTCGTCGTGGGGGGAGATCGGCGCTCCACAGTCAGGGCACTTCAGCGTCTTCGTCGCCATAGACGTCCTTCCTCAGTGTCTGGATTCTACCGGTGTATCGCCGGTAGCGAGTTGCGACTTGCGGCGTCTATTATATCTAGTCGTGGGGTCTGGACAAGGCGCTGAGTTCGAGGGCGTTGGGATGCGCACTCGGGGTGCCGACCGGTTGAGGCAGGGCACCCGCGCGTTCAGGGGGTCACCCTCAGTCACATGGGCCCAGTCACGTGACGGATGCGCGACGGGGCTACACGGCGGCCTTGGGCAAGACGACTGTGGCAACGGTACCCTGCCCGGGCTGGCTCTCAAGGGACAGCGTGCCGTGCTGGGCTTCAACCAGCGCCTTCGCAATCGGCAGCCCCAGCCCAATGCCTGACTCAGCGCGAGCTTCGTCCCCCCGGTAGAAGCGCTCGAAGACGTATGGCAACACATCAGGGGCGATGCCAGGGCCGGTGTCGCGGATGCTGATCACCACTTGGGCTTGGTGATGGCCTGGCAAGCCATCCGGGTTGACGGCACGCGTCGTCACCGTGACTGGCCCTGCGGCGTGCTTGAGCGCGTTGTCCATCAGGATCAACAACACCTGCTTGAGCGCGTCCTGATCGCCGACGACGGCCACGTCGAGCAACGGCTCACAGATGACCGGGCGGTCCGGCTCAAGAAGCTCCGCCTGGCGGCACACGTCTTCGATCAGGGAGCCGATCTGGACAGGCTCGCTGTGCAACACCCGCCCGGACTCCGCGCGCGCCAGCACAAGTAGCTCGTTCACCAGGCGGATCAGGCGATCGCTCTCACCAGCCAGGTCAGCCAGGATGTCGTCCCTATCTTCAGGCTGAATCGCCGGTTGACGACGCAGCAGGGCCAGGTTGCCCCGGACGGTGGTCAGCGGCGTGCGCAGCTCGTGCGACACGTCGGCCACGAACTGCCGCTGCTGCTGGAGCGAACGTTCCACCTGCTGGTAAGCGGCCTGCAGTTCGGCCAGCATCGCGTTGAAGGTGGTCGCAAGTTGGCCGATTTCGTCGTTGGGGCCGGAGTACTCGACGCGGCGGCCAAAGTCTCGCTCGACACCAATGGCTCGCGCCGTCTGTGTGACACGGTGGATGGGGCGCAACGTGGTTCCGGCGAAGAACCAGCCCACGCCGAAGGCGGCCACAGTGGCGATGCCACCGCCAGTGAGCAGGATGCGCCTCAGCGTGGCCAGGTACTGCTCGCGGTCCGCGAGCGAGCGGGCGAACATAAGAATCTCCGTGACCTCTCCATCTATCACGATGGGTTCCCAGCGGGTGAGGTACGGATCGCCGTCGACACGGACGATACCCTCCCAGGGAACGCCCGCCTGGGCGGAGGCCAGGCCCTCGTCACTCACGGGGAAATCGAAGTCGCCTATGTTCTCCGAGCGCCGCACGACTTCACCTCCCGGGATGAGATGTTGCAGGTAGACGTCCCACTCCTTGGGACGAAACGAGCCCACCTCGCGTCCTTCGGGGCCGATGACCGGAGGAGGCGGTGCCTGATCGAGCCGCCAGTCGCCCCATTGCTGCCGCATCGACGCAGCCCGGGCCATCTCGGCGAGTCTAGCCCGGTGTTCGCTCAACGTGGATTCGGCCTGGATGGCATAGACGAGTCCGCTGAAGCCCAGGAGCGTCAGCGCCAGGACCGCACTGTACAGGATGGTGAGTCGCAAACGTATGGACACGGCGGTTCTATTCCTCGCGCAGCACGTAGCCGACGCCGCGCACGGTTTGGATGAGCCGGGCCTCGCCGGTCTCCTCGGTCTTTTTGCGCAAGTAGCCGATGTAGACCTCCAACACGTTGTCATCCCCTCCGAAGTCGTAGCCCCAGACCTCCTCCAGGATCTGCTGACGGGTGAGCACCTGGCGCGGGTGGCGCATCAGGTGGTGGAGGAGAGCAAACTCGGTGGGGGTGAGGTCAAACTCCCTGTCGCCACGCCGCGTCTCGCGGGTCAGAGGGTCGAGCGTCAGATCGGCATACAGCAGTGCTTGCTCTTTGTCTCCCGAGGCGGATCGCCGCAGCAAGGCGTGAACCCGCGCCAATAACTCCGCCGGAGCGAAGGGTTTCACCAGGTAGTCGTCAGCTCCACTTTCCAGCCCTTCCACCCGGTCCTCAATCGCGTCTCGGGCCGTGAGCATCAGGATCATCGTCTTGTCGTGAGCAGACCGCAGCCGGTCTGTCACCTCGATTCCGCTCATCTCAGGCATAAGCCAATCGAGGATGATAACATCTGGATGATGGACCTCGACCTGTGCCAACGCCTCAACACCGTCGGCAGCGGTGACAACGTGAAATCCCTCATACGTGAGGGTACGACGCAGCATCTTGAGCAACTTGAGATCGTCATCCACGACGAGAACGTTCACCATATCCAGATTCCTCCACGGGCAGGCCAGCATGCAGAGGAGATAGTGTGATGATCGTCGTTTCGCCCCGGCAAGTGGCTCTTTTGATTATACCACACTCATTGTACGCTCGACATCTGAGATACAGCTAAGCAGATGCTGAGAAAACACTGAGAAGAGGGAGCAAAGCGACAAGTCAGCAAATCAGCGAATCGAACAGGTATCTTCTCAGGATACTCTCAGTATCCACTTAGGATATCTTCAGCTAAAGCATCCATAATGCTCGTGGACATGGAGAGTGTCCGCAGAATCAGGGATCACAGGCAATCCTGTGGCACGTCAGGAACAGGAACTTAGGAGTGGTTGGACAGTGAATGAGAACTTTCGGAAATATTGGCACTTGATCATCATCGCTGCTCTCGGACTACTGATAGCGGGACTGGGGTGCAACCTGGCCGACCTTTCGGCCTTCAACGCGAGCGTCACACCGACCGTCGCTCCCCCCACGCCGACTACAGCGTCGCCAGTAGTGTCTCCCGTCTCCTACGCTGATGAAGAGGCGCTGGAAGCGCACACCGATGCCGATACAAGGGCGCTGGAAGCGCGCATCATCGGCGTATACGAGGCAGTCAGTCCGGCAGTGGTCAACATCACCAATCGCGGTTACGTCTACAGCGCGTTTCGGGGCGCAACCCCACAGGAGGGAACCGGCTCCGGCTTCGTGTACGACACAGAAGGACGTATCGTCACCAACTATCACGTGGTCGAAAACGCCGAGGAGCTTGTGGTCACGCTGGCTGGCGGCCAGGTGTACGAAGCGGAAGTCGTCGGCACAGACCCGGTCAACGACCTGGCAGTGATCCGCGTCGAGGCCGGCGAGGACCTGCCGGAACCGATAACGTTGGGCGATTCAGATGAGTTGAGAGTCGGGCAGTTCGTGGTCGCCATCGGCAATCCCTTTGGGCTGGAACAGACGCTGACCACCGGCGTCATCAGTGCGCTAGGCCGGGTTATTCAGAGCCCAGAGGACAACCGATTCATCGGCGAGGCAATCCAGACCGACGCATCGATCAATCCCGGAAACTCCGGGGGGCCGCTGCTCGACCTGGATGGTCGCGTCATCGGCGTCAACTCGCAGATCATCAGCCCCGATGGTGCCTCGTCCGGGATCGGCTTCGCCGTGTCGGTCAACACGGTGCGGCGCGTCGTGCCCGAGCTGATCGCGCGCGGATCCTATCCGCATCCCTGGCTGGGCGTGCAGATGTTGCCCCTCACGCCAGCCACGGCAGGGACCTTGCGCGACGCAGGCATGGACGTGCCTGTGGATGCCGGGCTTCTGGTGCTGGAGGCCGTGGAAGGCGCACCGGCAGCCGAGGCCGGTATCCAGGGCGGCAACCGCGTAGTGCGTATCGGCAACTATCAGCTACCGTTGGGGGGCGATGTCATCGTGGCCATTGACGGTGAACCGATCGCCGACTTTGAGGACCTGACGGTGTATCTGGAGACCCAGACCGTCGTGGGGAATACGGTGGAGTTGACCATCGTGCGAGATGGGACGGAGCAGATAGTCCCGGTGACGTTGGAAGAACAGCCACAGGTGTGATAGACCTGGCTGGCGAACATACTAGTCGGCAAATCGGCAAGTCAGCAAATCAAGGACGGAGTAGATGAGATGAAAGGACGAAGGATTTGGATCGTGTTGACCGTTGCGCTGCTGCTGGCGGCGGGAGGGGGCTATTTCGCCTACGTCCGCTTCCTGTCCCCAGCTTCCGTGGCCCAGGAACCCCCGGAGCCGACGCTGGAGACGGCGACGGTGACGCGGGGGGATATCGTCATCACGGCCGATGGTAGCGGCGAACTCGTGCCCACCACAGAACTGGAGCTGACGTTCCAAACCAGCGGAGAACTGAACGAGATACTGGTCGAAGTCGGCGACCAGGTACAGGAGGACGATGTGCTGGCGCGGCTGGAGACGGACACGCTGGAGCGGGCCTCAGCCGAAGCCGACGTCGAGCTGGAGATCGCTCAGCTCGAACTGGCTGACGTTCGCGAGGGGCCCAGCGACGCGGAGCTGGCCGACGCTCAGGCTGCCCTGCGGGACGCCCAGGTTGAGCTGCGGCTGGCGCAGAACACCTACGAGAACACATCCGACTCCAACATGGACGCCGCTGTGGACTCTGCCAAGATAGAGTTTGACTGGTGGGTGAGCTATTATCAAGGACAGAAAGCGAAGTACGAGGAAGGCTCTCTCAGTCAGGCAGATCACGACTGGGCTATGAACGCCATGATCTCGGCCGAGGGGCGATGGCAAGAGGCCATCAACCAGGCCGAGGCCGAGGAGGTTCAAGCCGTGAGCCGGGTGGCCCAGGCACGCAACACGGTCTACCAGGAGCAGGAAGACCTGGAGCTCCTGGAGAGCGAGCCGCTCACGGACACGCTTGCCCGAGCTGAGCTAGCGGTGGATGAGGCACTGTTGGTGAGGGAAGAAGCACGCGCCGCCTTAGCAGCCGCACAGCTCTATGCCCCCTTCGATGGCATCATCATGGACGTTATGGGGACCGTCGGCGAGCAGGTGAATAAGAACACATCTATCTTCCTCCTGGCCGACCTGCATGAACCACTGCTTCGTTTCTGGATAGAGGAATCCGACATGGGCCGCGTCGCGGTGGGATCTCCGGTGAACGTGGTTTTCGGAGCCTTGCCCGACGACACCTTCACCGGAGAGGTGGTAGACATCGACCCGGTGCTGGTGACGGTGGATGGCACGCCGGCCGTCCAGGTCTGGGCGCGGCTGGATTTTGACGGGCGGGACGTCACCATTCTCTCCGGTATGACGGCCGATGTGGAGATCGTCGCCGGGGAGGCCAGAAACGCGTTGCTCGTGCCCGTAGAGGCGCTGCGAGAGATGGGCTTGGACCAGTATGCCGTCTTCGTAGTCAGGTCCGACGGGGAGCTAGAAATGCGCTCGGTTGTGGTGGGACTCATGGATTACACGAGCGCAGAGATCCTCGACGGCCTGGAAGAGGGAGACGTCGTACGCATTGGGGAAGAATGACGGAGAACACGAATACGGCAGGACGCATCAAGTCACTGCAGCATATGGTGGAGGAATCATGTTTCGTAAGAAGGGCTTTTGGATAGGACTACTCATCGCACTTGCGCTGGCGGGCGGTGGCGGCTACGCGTACTACAGATTCCAGTACCTGCCCAGCCAGGCAGGGGCCGAACCGACGATTGAGACCACCGAGGTGCGCCAAGGCGACCTGGTCATCTCTGTCAGTGGGTCCGGCACGCTCTCCCCGGTTTCCGAGGTTGATCTCGGGTTTCAAACGGGCGGATACCTGGACGACGTGTTGGTAGAAGTCGGTGACCAGGTAGAGGAAGACGACGTGTTGGCCCAGCTGGAGACGGATGACCTGAAGTTGGCCGTGGCCGAGGCCGAGATCAAGGCACGCGAGGCACAGCTCGACCTGGCCGACGCCACCGAGGAAGCCACCGACGCCGAACTGGCGAGTGCCGAGGCAGCCGTGCAAAGCGCCCAGTACGCGCTGACAGTCGCCTGGTATAGCTACAATAGCGCGCAAAACTCTGATCTTGATGCCAGTGTGCGCAATCACCTGATCGAGTACCAATGGAACACCGAGAAGTACTGGAAAGCGGAAGAGGGGCTTGCGGACGGCAGCGTCGATCAAGAATCCTTCGACGAAGCTTGGAACGATCGCGGCATAGCGGAGGGGGATCTGGACAACGCGATACAGCAGGCGGACATGGAGGAACTGGATGCCTGGAACCAGGTGGATCAGGCCCAGAACCGCGTCTATCAGGCACAGGAGAGCCTGGAGCTTCTGCAGAGCGGGCCGACCACGGACACGGTCAAACGAGCCGAGCTGAAGGCCAGCCAGGCAGCGCTGGCGCTCGAGGATGCGCAGGACAATCTGGAGGCAGCCGAGTTGCGCGCACCCTTCGACGGCACGGTGTTGGAGGTGAGTGCGATACCCGGCGAGTACGTCGACACGTCCGCCATCATCGTCCTGGCCGACCTGGAGGAGCCGGTGCTGCAGTTTTGGGTGGAGGAGTCGGACCTGACCGGCGTGGCGGTGGGCAATCGGGTAGAAATCGAGTTCGAGGCCCTACCTGACTATACGTTCACAGGAGAGGTCACCCGTGTGGAGCCAACGCTGGTGACGGTGGGTAACACGCTGGCTGTCCAGGCATGGGCAAGTGTTGACGTAGCCAGCGCGTCTGCTGAGGTCAACCTGATGGGGGGTATGAACGCCGACATCGAGATCATCTCTGCGGAGGCTGAAGACGTGTTGCTGGTGCCGGTGCAGGCGTTGCGCGAGCTAGGCCCCGACCAGTACGCCGTCTTCGTCGTACAGCCCGATGGCGAGATGGAGTTGCGCCTGGTCGAGGTTGGACTCCAAGACTTCGTCAATGCTGAGATCGTCTCAGGACTGGAGCTCGGAGAGGTTGTCAGCATCGGGGTAGAGGAAAGCGTGGAGGTCGTAGGAACCGAGCAGGAGGAAATGATGCCGCCCGGAGGTGAAATGATGCCGCCTGGGGGTGGAATGGGGCCCGGGCCTGGGGGCGGCTTCTAGTGCGAAAACGCGAGGCATGACCCGGCAAGCGACGCTGCCGGCCGACTGTCACGATGACCGCAGGGCGGTCAACCATATGAGGATATATGAGGAAACATGATCGAGATTAGCAATCTGACCAAGACCTACGGTACCGGTGACGTGGCGGTCCACGCACTGGGGGGCGTAGACACGGTTGTGGAAAAGGGCCAGTTCGTCGCCATCATGGGACCCTCCGGTTCCGGAAAGTCCACGCTGATGAACATTCTGGGGTGCCTGGATCGGCCCACCGGCGGCACCTACGTGCTGGACGGGGAGGACGTGAGCCGCTTGAGCAAGGACAGCCTGGCAGGCGTCCGAAACCGCAAGATAGGCTTCATCTTCCAGTCTTACAACCTGTTGCCCCGGCTGAGCGCGCTCAAGAACGTGATGCTGCCCATGCTGTACGATGGCGGCAACCATCTGCCCGAGGGAGAACAGATCGAACGGGCCACCGCTACCCTCGACTCGGTGGGGCTGGGTGACCGAGTACATCACCGGCCCAACGAGCTCTCG
Organism: uncultured Anaerolineales bacterium; assembly: GCA_964649415.1. GTDB lineage: Bacteria > Chloroflexota > Anaerolineae > B4-G1 > B4-G1 > CAZYSK01. The sequence goes on along the minus strand of CAZYSK010000076.1, from coordinate 14,717 downwards.
GGTGGGCAGCAGCAGCGCGTGGCCATCGCCAGGGCGTTGATCAACAATCCGTCCATCATCCTGGCCGACGAGCCGACCGGCAACCTGGACACCGCGTCCAGCGAGGACATCATGGGCCTGTTGCACGAATTGCACGATCAAGGAGCGACGATCGTGATGGTGACGCACGAGCCCGACGTCGCCGAGCACGCGGGGAGAGTCATCGTGCTCCGTGACGGGCATATCGTCTCCGACAAGATGAACGGGATGGGCGGGAATGGGGGCAAGATATGAGCCTGACACAGACGTTGAAAGTCGCCTGGGAAGGTCTGGCCCTCAACAAGGGCCGTTCGATTCTGACGACGCTGGGCGTCATCATCGGCGTGGCGGCCGTGATCGTGATGCTGGCCGTCAGCGCCGGGGCCGAGGCCGAGATCGCCGACCAGATCAACGCCCTGGGGGCCAATCTGATCATGGTCATGGCCCCAATGAGCCGAGGCGGTTTCGGCCCCGAGGCGGGAGCCGGGGTCCAATTGGAATATGACGACATCACCGCCATCGAGGAGAACGTGAGCGGCATCAATGGCGTGTCGGCAGAGCAAAACACGACACAGGACGTGAAGGCGGGGACAACCACGCTGGAGGACATCTCCATCATAGGCACGACGGCCGGCTTTCCGGATGTGCGAGAGTATCAGGTGCTGGTGGGACGCTTTTTGACCGACGAGGACAACGAGCGCTCCAACGAGGTCGTTGCCCTGGGCTACGACGTTGCTGTCGAGCTGTTTGGCGACGCAAGTAGTGCCGTCGGGCAGAAGGTCAAGATCGACTCGACCAACTTCACCGTCGTCGGCGTGATGGCAGAGAAGGGCGTGGTGGGCACCACGGACTACGACGGGCAGGTGTACATCCCACTCACCGTCGTCTTTGACAGGTTCGTGCAATCCCGCTTCGGGAACGATGAGGTGCGCCTGATCTACGTCTCGGCCGAGAGCAGAGATGAGATGGACAGCGTGATGTCACAGGTTACGAAACTGCTGACCCAGCGGCACGACCTTGACGCTACGTCAGAGAGCTTTACCCTGACCACTCAGGATAGCATCATTGACGCTCAGGCGTCAACGACTGAGTCCTTCCGCAGTCTGCTGGGCTGGGTGGCAGGAGTGTCACTCGTGGTAGGCGGTATAGGCATCATGAACATCATGCTGGTCAGCGTCACCGAGCGGACGCGCGAGATCGGCCTGCGGCAATCGTTGGGCGCTCGTCCTCGCGACGTGCGGCTCCAGTTCCTGCTGGAGGCCGTCACCCTCAGCCTGGCCGGTGGGTTGATCGGCATCCTGCTCGGCGTGGGCGGTTCGTCGCTCTTCGACGCCGTGGGGACGATGCGTACCGAGCTGGTGCCCGCGTCCATCCCGCTGGCCTTCGCCGCCTCGGCCGTCGTGGGCATCTTCTTCGGCTACTATCCGGCCACTCAGGCGGCGCAGTTGGATCCGATCGAGGCGTTGAGGCGGCAATGAGGCGGCAAATCGGCAAGTTGGAAAGTCAGCACATCAGTGAATTGATGTGTGGTGCAAGATGACTGTCGCGATTGTCGGCTTTCTGGTTATCGTGTTATCAATGATCATGATCCCGCTTTTTGTCCAAGGCGTGTTGGCAAAAAGGGATCAGTCGCCCGCCTTTGCGAGGAACGAGGAGCAGCGCCAGCACAAACGCAACACCGGTGCATTGTGGAGGCTGATCCTGCTCGCGATCGTCTACAGCGGTGTGCTCCATTACCTGCACACGCTGACCGGCATGGCCACGCTGGACGGGATCGTCGGCTTGGCGCTCGGTCTGTATATCTGCGCGCATCCGGCCGTCAATGCAGTCAACATGCTGTTCTTCGAGCGTGATACGCTGCGCCGGATTTCTGAGGGGCCTGTGATCCGATGGTTGGCGCTGAACTTGCTGGTCCTGCTGGCGGGATGGATGGTTGTTTTCGTCGGGCTGCGTCGGTTTGTTGATACGGGAGTCCATTAGGACTTGAACGACAATGAGAATAGGGGGAACAGAATGAGAACTTGGCACATCATCACGGGTCTTGTATTGGTCGCGGCAGTATTGTCTGCTTGTGGGGGAACTCAAGCGACGCCGACCGCGGAAACCGTCAGTACAGGCTACACCAGCGACGTTCTGGATACAGACTACGAAGGTGCGCTGGATGCAGGCGGACAACTGGCGTTGGGAACGATCCAACTGGAAGACACAGAGCACGCCGTCACGCCGGAGCAGGCGAAGACCTTGCTCCCACTGTGGCAGGCGCTGCAGGGCGGAGTGACGGTCCAGGTAGAGATGGAGGCGGTGCTGAGGCAGATTGAAGGCACGATGACCGCCGGGCAGTTGGAGGCTATCACCGCCATGCAGCTCACTCAAGAGGACATACGGACCTGGATGGAGCAGCAGGGGCTGAATATGGGAGGTGGACAGGGCGTGCGAGGCGAAGGCCAGGACGTGTCCCCCGAGGTGCAAGCCACGCGCCAAGCCCAGTTCGGCGGTGGGGAGATGCCACCCGACATGGCCACGCGCCGGGCAGAGATGGAGAACATGAGCGATGAGGAGCGTCAGGCCCTTCGGGAGACGGCCCAGGCAGGTGGGGGTGCGCCCGGCAGGGCAGGCGCGGGTGCACCTGGTGAGGCAATGGGAGGAGCGGGGCAGATCAGGTTCCTGCTGGGTCCGCTGGTCGAGTTATTGAACCAACGGGCGGCGGAGTGACACGGCACGGGCCAGGAGCCGCTTCTCAGGCGGCAGGCCTGACAGGGCGAATGCAAACACCCACTGAGAAGCACGCCGATGCCGATGCCTGGGATGTTTGGTCCATGAGAGGGGAAAACGATGGGGGATTATCTGATTGAGACGAGAGAGCTCGTGAAAACCTATGGCACGGGCAACGTGGCAGTGCACGCACTGCAAGGCATCAATCTGCGGGTGAAACCGGGGGAGTTCATGGCCATCATGGGGCCCTCCGGTTCCGGAAAGTCCACGCTGATGAACATCCTGGGCTGCCTGGATCGTCCGACCAGCGGGGTATACGTGTTGGATGGTGAGGACGTGAGTCGGTTGAGTAAGAACGAACTGGCGCGCGTGCGCAACCGGAAGATCGGCTTCATCTTCCAGTCATACAACCTGCTGCCCCGGCTGAGCGCGGCCAAGAACGTGATGCTGCCTATGCTGTACGATGGGGACAACCGCCAGCCCGAAGGACAACAGGCCGAACGTGCCATCACCGCTCTCGAGTCGGTGGGCTTAGGCGACCGAGTGCGTCACCGGCCCAACGAGCTCTCGGGTGGACAACAGCAACGCGTGGCCATCGCCAGGGCGTTGATCAACAATCCGTCCATCATCCTGGCCGACGAGCCGACCGGCAACCTGGATACCCACTCCAGCGAGGAGATTCTGGACCTGATCCATCACCTGCACGATCAAGGAGCAACGATCGTGATGGTGACGCACGAACCCGGCATCGCCGATCACGCGGGGAGGGTCATCTTCCTCCGCGACGGGGAGATCGTCTCCGACAGGTTGAACGGGGCCAAGAGCAAGGGGGGAAAGATATGAGCCTGTGGCGGACACTCAAAGTAGCATGGGAAGGCCTGACCCTCAACAAGGCACGTTCTTTCCTGACCACGTTGGGCGTCATCATCGGCGTGGCGGCCGTGATCGTGATGATGGCAGTCAGCGCCGGGGCCGAGGCGGAGATCGCCGACCAGATTAACGCCCTGGGTGCCAACCTGATCATGATCATGCCCTCGATGACCCGGGGGGGCTTTAGCCCTCGATCGGGACCACCACCCAGCCTGGGGTATGAAGACCTTGCAGTGCTTGAGGAAAAAGTCACCGGTATCAGCGGCATTTCGGCGGAACAGAACACCACCCAGGAGGTCAAAGCCGGCAGCGTCACCCTGACGGACATCTCCATCGTCGGCACCACCGCTGGCTTTGTCGCGGTGCGCGACTTCCATGTGGCCGAAGGACGTTTCCTGACCAACCAGGACAACGAGCGCACGAACAAGGTTGCCGTGCTGGGCTGCGACATCGCCGAGGAGCTCTTTGGGAACCAGAGTGCCCTTGGACAGTCGGTCAAGGTCGGGTCGGTCAAATTCACCGTGGTGGGCACGATGGCCGAAAAAGGCGTGGTCGGCAACACGGACTATGACAACCGGGTGTACATTCCGATCACCGTCATATTCCAGAGATTCACCAGCAGCAGGCACTTCGGGGGCGAAAACCTGCGCGTGGTCTACGTCTCTGCCGAGAGCAAGGAGACAATGGATGACGTGATGACCCAGTTGAACACGCAGATCATGCGGTTGCTCGAGACGACTCCGGAATCGCCCGGGTTTGCACTGACGACCCAGGACAGCATCATCGACGCTCGGGCGTCCACGACCGAGGCGTTTCGTGACCTGCTGGCCTGGGTCGCCGGCGTTTCACTGGTGGTGGGCGGCATCGGCATCATGAACATCATGCTGGTCAGCGTCACCGAGCGGACGCGCGAGATCGGTCTGCGGCAGGCGCTGGGGGCGCGTCCCTGGGATGTGCAGCTCCAGTTTCTGCTGGAAGCGATCATGCTCAGCTTGATCGGTGGGCTGGTGGGTGTGGCCGCCGGGGTCGGGGGTTCTCACGTCTTCAACGCCCTGGGTACCATGCGCACTGAGTTGGTGTGGTCCTCGGTTCCATTGGCTTTCGGCGCGTCGGCGGCGGTGGGCATCTTCTTCGGCTATTATCCAGCGACACAAGCCGCGCGCTTGGATCCGATCGAGGCACTGAGACGGGAGTGAAGCAGCTCAGGCCGTTTTGACATATCCATACCCCTACGCTATACTTGTCTACACTGCTGACGCCACGCGGGTGTCACAGCTCGCTACAACCAACACAGGAGGATACGGAGAATGGCCATCAAGCTGACCTGGTATGGACATGCCGCTTTCGCCCTGGACATCAAGGGCACGACCGTTTTGGTAGACCCGTTTCTGACAGGGAACCCCTTCGCCCCCATATCGGCCGACGAGGTCACGGCAGACTACATCCTGATCACCCACGGCCACGGCGATCACATCGGGGACACAATCGCCATCGCCAAACGCACCGGGGCGGGGATCATATCCAATCACGAAATCTGCACCTGGCTCCAAGCCCAGGGCGTGAGCCGGACGCACGGCCAACACATCGGCGGGGGGTTCCCCCATCCCTTCGGATACCTCAAGCTGACCATCGCTCATCACGGTTCGGCCCTGCCCGACGGGACCTACGGCGGCAACCCCTGCGGGCTACTGCTGACCGCGGAGGACAAGAAGATATACTTCGCCGGCGACACAGGCCTCTTCTACAGCATGCGCCTTATCGGAGAGGAGGGAATCAACCTGGCGATCCTCCCCATTGGAGACAACTACACGATGGGCCCAGATGACGCACTCCGGGCAGTCAAGTTGATCGAACCCCAAGTCGTCATGCCCATCCACTACGACACGTTTGAGGTCATCAAGCAGGATCCCCACAAATGGGCCAAGCGCGTGCGGGAGGAAACATCATCAGAACCCATCGTGCTCAAACCCGGCGAGAGCTACGAGGTATAAGCGAGTGGGGCAGGCGGATACGCAGAAACGGGAGGCCATATGATGGACAGCTTCGCTATGTCTCAAGTCATTGAGGTTCTGGAGACCGATCCTGATTTCTACGTACCGGTCAAGAAATTGTGGCTGATGCTCCATGGAAAAGGACTGGCCCTGGACGTCGAACTGGAGGAACTTCGGCAAGTGCTCCTGGATGACAATCGCTTCGAGTTCACGCCCGGGGTTGACCACACGGAAGGGCTCAAGGACGACCCGGAGCTTGCAGAAGAGATGGAGCGCGAAATGGAGGCATTGGGTTTCTACAGCGGCCCTCGGGTCAAGTTAGTTTCCCGCGAGATGAGCGAAGAGGATGTCTTTGCTGCTCTGTCGCGTAGCTTAACGAGGATGAATGAAGCACTCCAAGGTGCCTGGGAAACGCATCCCGAAGGTGATCAAGAGATCGAGGATCAATTGTTTGACATTCTCGCAATAGGCCAAAAACTCCATCGGGAAATCCAAGAGCTGATTGACCAACATAATGAGAGCAAAGACGAGTAATTAACTCTCTGGCATGTTTGTATCATGTAATGTAGTAGTATGAGTAGAGCGGTGAATAGCGGGGATAAACGCTGGAGGCTATCCTGCAGGTCCCAGATGTAGCATACGAACGCTCTCACGAGCCACACCTGTAGGGGGTGGAGGCCGATAAGGTTATCCACAGGCTTGTGTGGACAGCTAGGGATAAGGTGGAAACGGGATCAGCAGAACGCAGAGGGTACTGGCGCATCAGCCTGTTTGATGCCAGCGAGGAAATCGCGTTTCTGAGGGAGTTATCCACAATAGAAGCCTGTTATCCACAGAAAACAGGGAGTTATCCACAGGATTGACCTCCGCTGAGGCTCCGAGGTCTCGCGTCCCCACCATATCTTGGGGGGGGGAAGATCACGGGGGCCACAAATGGGCGGTGTGGATACGGGCTAAGGATCTGTGGAAAACAGCTAGGGCATCCTAGTTGTGGTTGTTATCATAGAGCCGCTGGCGCAACGTGACGATCTCCCGCCGGAGTTCTGTGTCTTCCTCGATCAAGTCGGTGATGCGATCACATCCGTACAGGATGGTGGTATGATCGCGTCCCCCCAGCATAGCGCCAATCTGCGGCAATGATGCGCCGGTCTCTTCTCGCACAAGATACATCGCGATCTGACGTGGCCGTGCGACGGCCTTGCTACGGTTGCGCCCCTCGAGTGTTGTAACCTGGATGTCGAAGTAGGTCGCTACTGCTTCGATGATCTGCTCCGCTGTGAGCGTGTTGCGTTGGGGCAACAGGCTGTTCAGCGCTATCTCGGCGACATCCAATGTCAAGGGCTGTTGCGTCAGTTGGCTCATAGCCACAACCTGGTTCAGCGCGCCCTCAAGCTCGCGGATGTTGCTCTGTATCCGGTCAGCAATGAAATAAAGTATCTCGTCCGGCACCGTTCTATCGGAGGCGGATGCCTTGAAGCGCAAGATGGCGATCCGCGTCTCCAGGTCAGGCGGCTGAATGTCGACGATCAGCCCCCATTCGAAGCGGGAGCATAGACGTTCCTCCAGTGTGCTCATGGCCTTCGGGGGCCGGTCGGAGGAGACGGCAATCTGCTTGCCTGTGCCGTGGAGGGCGTTGAAGGTGTGGAAGAACTCCTCCTGTGTTCTCTCCTTGCCAGCGATGAACTGGATGTCGTCCACGAGGAGGACATCGGCCGTGCGATACTTCTCACGGAAGGCATCGGTCGTATGCGAGCGGATGGCTTCGATCAGATCGTTGGTGAAGTCCTCGGATGAGACGTAAACCACCCGCAGCCTGCTTGCTTGACAGATGTGTCCGATGGCGTGGAGGAGATGTGTCTTGCCGAGTCCCACCCCGCCGTATATGAACAGGGGATTGTAAGAACCGGCGGGATCGTCGGCGACCGCCATTGAGGCCGCGTGGGCCAGCCGATTGGATGGACCGACGACGAAGTTGTCGAAGTTGTAGCGCAAGTTCAGGTGCGCGGGAGATGCGGTGTCTGGAGCTGCATCAGGTTGTGTGGGTGGGGCTGAGGCTGTGCCCAGTGGCACGGGATCAAGCAGTGCAATGTCTTCCCGGCGTACTGGTTCCTCACTGCATACCACGAACTTGACATCGACCGTCTGACCAGTCAGCCTGCCCAGGGTGCGCGTGACCGTGGTGAGCAAGCGGCTCTCCAGCCAATCTTTGGCGTAGCCATTCTTGACACTGATGACGAAAGCGCTGTCTTCGTGCTTCAGCAATCTGGAATCACGGAGCCAGGTGTCAAAGGTGGCCTTGGTCATTTGTAGTTGAAGCTCGCCGAGTGCGGCGGACCAAATGTGCTTAGGTTCCATTGTAGAGTTGTAGGACTGGAGTACCACGACGATCAGCAAGGACGACTAGCGGCAGGAAGCGATATAGAGGTAAGAGCAATGAACGGCGTTCATACTCTCCTTGATTGTGTTGGCCCTTTCGCTAAGCCAACCAGAGTGGCTGTTGTGGTAAACCTCGTGGCGACCAATCGCTTCCCGCCCTGAAGTGTCCATATTCTACCCGAAGAGCACTTCTGTGACAACCGACTTTCGGCCTGGGAGCTTAAAACGGGGTGTGTTTTAAGATAAGCATGTGGCGAGTCGTTGGACGTGTGTTCACCGACGGTGTTGCCCCCAAGAAGTAGGGCTTGTGGAGGTGCCTTCCCCAAGATATGGGAAGGACGCCCGGCCAAGCGGGGGTGTCGGTTCTGTGGGGCTTTGGATGCCCGATGCGACGGCAGGTCAGAATTGGCTAACGGTGCCAAAACCTGGCCGGAGGTCTACAACGCCGTTTTTAGGACCATGCCGACCAGCAGGCCCACGCCCCAGCCGCTGGCGATGTCTGAGAGGAAATGGACCCGCAGCCCAACTCGAGCCAGACCAACCAGGCCGGCCCAGAGTGCCAGGAGGATACACCCCCAGGTTGGCAGAAGCGGCCCCAACAATACGACCTGACAGGCGGAGCGACCGGCGTGACCGGAGGGGAAGGCGTGACGGTCGAGCCGCGAGTAGAAGCCCCAGCCCTTTCCCTGCGGGCGCTGGCGGCGAAAAAGCCACTTGAGGCTGGTGACCGCTGCGCCAGCGGCCAGCGTCCCGACAAGCGCGCGCCATCCGAAGTCTCGCCACGTCTTGTTGCCCCACACAAGCGCCGCCACCGCGCCGAGCAGCCAGAGCGGGCTATCGCCGCTGTGCGCGAGGACCAGGGCGAGCGGGCGCAGCCTGCGTAACTCGTGCGGGATGGCGAGTTGTGTCGACCATTGCCGGTCGAGGGCGGCGATCCGTTCCAGGGAGGCCCTCACGGGCCAACCCTAGGAATTACGGGCGGGCAGGCGCTAGACCTGCCCTTACACAGTTCCCGGCGCACGATCTCCAATTGGAATGGCTTGTCCACGTCCATTCCCACCTCTGCATAAGGAAAGGGGACGGCCCGCCCTCGCATGTTGAGTACGGCGCAGGCTCGCGTCTCGGCCTCGGCCAACGTCAGACGACGGGTGATGAGCTTGACGAGGGGCCACAGGCCGAACATAGCCGCCTGCCTCAGTGGGTGCTTGCGCGCCCGGGCCAGGTTGCGCCACAGTTCGCGCTGGCCGAAGCCCACACCGGTGCGGATCAGCGTCAGGTCGCCGCCAGCGTAGTTGCCCTCGCGCAGGTGCACGTAGGTGCGACGCGATTCAGGGAATCGCGTTTCCATCACCGAACGCGCGACGATGCTGTAGTACAGGTCATGATCTGTGCGGAGGCATTCCTCGATGAAGGCGGCCACGATAGAGGGGGTGATCGTCGGTATGTCGGCGCTGCTGAGCAGCATCGCGTCCGCGTTAGGGTAGTTCTGAGCCACGTACTGGAAGCCCGCTTCCATGTTCTCCAGGAGCCCTCCCGCGTTGGCCACATACTCCACTGGCGTCGAGGCCTGTATCTGGACCGTGGGATCCAGGCCAACGATAACGACGCGCTCGATGGTGCGTGTCCCACTGAGCGCATCCACCACGTAAGTGATCATCGGCCTTCCCGCGATGGGGATGAGGGCCTTCGACCTGCCCTGCGTGTGTTCAGCCAGCGGGTCGTCCTCTCCTGGGCTCCAGCCTGCGGTGACGATGGCGACGATGGAGTACGCTTTGCTCATGGCTGTCCGTTCAGCGTGCTGGCCTCGCGGGGAGGTCTCATCCGGCTACTTGTCCAGCCGCTGCAGCGTGGGCTTGAGGCCGATCTGCTCCAACATGTCGTGGAGTTCGTCGGTTGTCAGGGGGCGGCCCTTGCCGGCAACGGCGACCAGGGCCGCCTCCATCATGTTCGTGCCGAAAGAGCGGCCCTCCAGCCGTGGGGTGGAGGTGACCAGATAGCGGACCCCACGCTCGCGAAATGCCTCGACGTCGGCGGGCGTGGTAGTGTTCGTTGCGATGATCTTGCCCTCGAGGCGCTCGGGCATGTGCTGTCTGATGTAGAGACAATCACCGCAGATGATGGTAGCCCAAGCGTACCATTTCTCGAATCTTGGTACGTTCTCCTCCTGCTTCTCGCCGGTAGGATAGAGGAAGTCCAATGGCAACCGCCCGGCGATGGGCGCGACGAAGCGGGCCAGCGTGTGCAGACCGCGCAGCGAACGGACAGGGATCGGCAAACCCAGCGCAAAACCTAAGTCGCCGAAGATCACGTCGTAGCCCGCCTCGACAAAGGAGAGGGCACTCCCGTAGCGATCCACGCCTACGCATATCAGCGCCCGCTTGGGCTGCACCTGGTCCCCGATCTCGCGCTCGATGCACTGAGCCAGACCACTTTCCAGCGTCAGTTTGAGACCACCGCCGTCCACGACCGGCGTTTGTTTCACCTCCGTGACAAGCTTCTGGGCATCGTAGAGCGGATAGTAGCGCCCTGCGACGTTGAACCCCAGGTCAATGCCTCCTACGCCGAAGGCGTCTACCTGGCCATCCAACTCGCTGTACAATTGGATCGCTTTGTCCACGTCACCGTTGGTGCCGATGCGTTCGAGCGTGATCTCTTCGCCGAGTAGGGTAATAGTGACCCGTTTGTCGCGGGTCGTGCTTCCCAGGCTGATGCTGACGGCTCGCTTCACGAGACTTCCTCCCGATGTCGTATGGTATGACTGCTAGTGCATATAACCCTGCTGTGCAGCAAGCGATGCGCGTGCAGTGGCGAATGGTGTAGGGGCGCGGGATCCGTGCCCTCTAGCGATCACCGACCAGCAAGCGCAGGTACTCACCGATGTCGGCGCAGTCTTCCAATGCCCAGGTGGCTTCGATCACCCGTGCGCGCCTCTCCGGGCTGAGCACGGCGGTCGCGTTGGCCTCAAACTTGGCGACGACCTCGTCGTCGCTCATCGGGTTCTCTGGGCTACCCTTGGCGTGGTCTACCTGTTCTTCATGGACCGTTCCGTCCTTGGTCGTGATGCGCACGATGGCGCGTTTCACACCTGGGAAGAGGGCGTCAATCTCCGCGTCAGCCACGACTTTGATCTTGGGCAAGAGCGCCCAGATGCGTGGGTCGCGCAGTTTACCCTCCTCGAAGGAACTGGGTAGCACGTTGTCATCCGCGACGGCGGCCGCGATGCAGTAGGGCAGGCTGTGGTCGGCCGTCTCCTTCGTCGTGGGTTTGTACTTGGATGGGTCGGAGAGGATATCAGCGCCTCGCGTGGTGGTGCGCACGAGTAATTCGGCCACGTCCTCCGCAGCGATAGAGTGGGCGCGGCAGATGTTCAGCGCGGCGGTGATCGGTTGGTGCGTCAGGGCCTCCGTGGGGAATGCCTTGTAGCCGCATTCAGTGATCAGGAACTCCTCCCCCAGGCCGCCCAATAGTGCTTCGGTGGACCACTCGACGTTTTTCAGCACTTCGTAGAGCCCCTCTTTGCCCTCGATGACCTCGACCGGGCCGGTGTAGCCCTCCCGGGCCAGGAGCGCGGCGCGGACGCCCGCCTCGGTTGCCATCGGGTCGGCTGTGTTCTTCATATTGGTCAGGTGCCCCGCTACGACCCCGCCGAGCGTGAAGTGGGAGCTGCCCGAGATGCCGGCCGCCGCGACAGCCTGGTCCTCGCTCAGGCCCATCATGCGAGCCGCGACAAACGGGGACACGAACTGGGTCAGCGTGGCGTGGTGCCATCCAACCTCCCGGATGCCCGGCGTGGCTGCCAGACACCAGCGCATCTCCAGTTCGTAGGCGATGAGAATGCCGACCAGGACCTCTTGCCCATCCCGGTGGGCTACCTCACCCGCGGCCAGCGCGGCCGGGATGATGTCGGAGGGATGGGAGGGGTCCTGCTCCCAGTAGATGTCGTTGTAGTCCAACGCCCGCACCAGGAGCGCGTTCATCAACGCGGCGTTGACCACGTTGGTGCGGTGGCCGCTGCCGATGATGGTTGCCTCCTCTGTGCCGCCCAACGCGAGTATAGCGCGATGGGCCGCTTGCATGTCCTCGTTGGGAACTGCCGCCAGCGCACAGCCGACGGAGTCGAACAGAAAGCGCTTAGCCTCACGCACTGAGTCGCCCGGGATGTCTTCGTATTGAAGACCTAGCGCGAAGCGGGCCATTTGACGGGTGATACTGTCCACAGTGTTCCTCCTTCACTTCCGGGCGGGCACAAGGCCTGCCCCTACACTTGTGCTATGTCTCTGCTGCACATTCATCCTGACATCCTGACGCAGGGTTGCTGCCCTCGCTGCCATGTGTTTCGCAACCCTGTGGCTCTTCCTGGGTTATTCCTTCTGAACACGCTGAACCGAACACGTCAAACACGGGGGCGGCACCGCGCCTCCGCTCTTCTCCCAGGAAAGGAGCCTCCTATGCGTCGTTTCGCTGCCAGACAGCTTTTGGCCCGTGTCTTGCCTTCGTCCTGGTTGCCCTACCTGCTCCATCTTCGCCCCCGGGCCTGGTCTATCGTAACTGCGCACATGTCAGTCGGTTTCCTGCTGTCCAACGGTCTCTCCCTTGACCGTGCAGGGCTAGGGCGCTGGGCGCTCGCGGTGTTGGCCTGGGGAATACTGGGCAACGGCGGCACGCTGGCGATCAACAGTGCGTTCGATAGAGACGAGGGGGACATTGGCTATTTGGAAAACCCACCCCCTGTGCCACGTCACCTGGCCCTCTTTGCGTTGGCCCTGATGGTGTTGGGTATACCCATCGCGCTGACCCTGGGCTCGCGTTTCTCCCTCGCCTATGGGATCTGCCTGGTGATGTCCCTGCTTTATTCCGTGCCCCCCTTCCGATTCAAGGCGCGTGCCGGTCTGGACGTGCTCATCAACGCGACCGGCTTTGGCGCGTTGACCATCTACGCAGGATGGGCCGCCGCAGATCAACCGCTCGTTGCCCCCATCGTCAACATCGCCGTGGCCTTCTTCTGGTTCTTCGTCGGCTTCTATCCACTGACCCAGGTCTATCAGATGGGCGAGGACGCCGGGCGTGGCGACCACACGTTGACCTTGGCCCTGGGCAAGCAGAACTCCCTCCGGTTGGGCATGCTGGGTGTGGGGATAGGCTTCACCTTCCTGGCCCTGGAGGTGACCCTGCGCTACTGGGATGGGCGCTCGACCGCCCTGGCCTTGGCTCTGATGGGCTGGTTGGCAGTCCTGATCCCCTGGTACCGGCGATATCAACAAGTGGACGTGGCCTACGAACAGCGTAGCTTCTACCGCGCCCTCTATGCCTGGGCGCTGACCGACATTGCGGTACTCGTGGCGATGATGCCGCTGGGTTAGCGCGTCTACGCTGGAAAGCCCTCTATCACGTGCTCGAACCCGGGCCGCCGGGCTGGCTGCAAGCTTGCTCCCTGGCCGGATCGGGACGCGAAGGCGTAGCAGCCCTGGTCTACAGCCTGTCTGCCACTGCCTGCGCCACCTCCAGCGTCGTGTTACTGCCGCCCAGGTCGTAGGTGCGTACCTTCCCTTCGGCGATGGTGCCTGCGATGGCCTGCTCCAGCGCCTGCGCCGTCCCCGTCTCGCCCAGCCAGTCCAGCATCAGCTTGACTGCCAGGAGCATGGCGGTCGGATTGACTTTATGGAGACCGGCGTACTTGGGCGCTGAGCCATGGGTGGGTTCGAAGACGGCGAAGTCGTCGCCGATGTTCCCGCTGGAGGCAAACCCGAGCCCACCGACCAACTGCGCCGAAAGGTCCGAGACGATGTCGCCGAACATGTTGCTAGAGACCAGCACGCCGTAATCCTGCGGGTTCTTAATCAGCCACATGGCCATCGCATCCACGTTGGTCTCCCACAGTTCAATCCCTGGGTATTCGGCCGCGATCTTGCGGGCCTCACGCACCATCAACCCCGATGTCTCGCGGATGACGTTGGGCTTCTCGACCAGGGTGACGGTGGGGTAGCCATGAGCATCGGCGTACTCGAACGCACTGCGGACGATGCGCTGGCAGCCCTCGCGCGTGAAGATCCGGGTGGAGAGGGCGATATCCTCCGACAACACGCCCTTGAAGGCTGCCATGCGGGGACTGTGGGCCTCCATCGCCGTCCGCACTCCCTCCGGCAAAGGATGGAATTCGACGCCAGCGTAGAGTCCCTGCGTGTTCTCGCGGAACACGACCAGGTCCACGTCGTCCCGGTAGTTGAGTGGGTTGCCCTTGAACGCCTTGCAGGGGCGCAGGTTGACGTAGAGATCGAACGTCTGGCGCAATCGGACGATGGGGCTGCGGTAGGTGAGCCCCTTTCCTTGAAGTTTGGGGATCAGCTCGGCCTCGGCTTCCTCCTTGGGCTTGGAGGTGATGGCAGCGAACAGCGCGCAATCGCACGTCTTGAGCGTGTCAATCGTTCGCTGCGGCAGTGGCTCGCCCTCCTGGCGCCAGAACTCCCAGCCGATGTCGGCGGGGACGTACTCGGCATCCAGCTTGATCCGGTCCAGCACGATCTGTGCGGCATCCATCACGTCTTTGCCGATGCCGTCGCCGGGCATCAGCGCGATACGATAATCAGGCATCTTTCCTCCTTAAAGGCCACGCTTAAGATCACGTCCGACGGAGTGGATAATTGGGTTTGCCCGACTATTCTACCTGATGCCGGTGGTTCAGGCAAGCAAGAACGGATGCGGATGTTCGAAGCAGAACGTGACGTTCGCATCAACCCCCGGATCGAGCAAAGC
>CAZYSK010000075.1:0-29058 GCA_964649415.1 uncultured Anaerolineales bacterium | reverse complement strand
TGCTAAGGTTCGTTTCCCACCCTGAATTCGGGTTTGACTTTTACCGCACTCTATTCAACGAAGTCCACAATTACCCGATCTACGTCCCACCGAGGCTCGATCTTCTCAATGATTTCCTCACGGATGTTGTTCGCGAACTGGTGATCGGCGGGCAGATCCACCACGACGCGCACCGTCCCATCGGTGATCTCGAAATCCTGGACCAGTTTCGTACGCAACACGTCCAGCCCGGTCAAAGGATTCATCACTCGTTTCAGGCGCTTGCGTACGATCTCGACCGTGGTGGGATGACGCTCCTTGACCAAGCCCTGGCGTTCCTCGTAGTTCTCAATAGCCGCTCGCAACCCATCTACCGCCAGCACCGAGCAGTGGGTCTTGATAGGCGGCAGGCCCCCTAGCGCCTCAGAGGCCTGCTGCCAACTGATTCCCTTGGCCTCCTGCAACGTCTTGCCCTTGGCCAGCTCGGTGATAATCGAGCCTGTGGCGATGTTGGACGCACAACCATAGGATTGAAACTTGATGTCCTTAATGCGCTGGCTTTCGGGGTCCACCTTCAGATACACGGCCACCATGTCCCCGCACGCTGGGCTGCCCTCCACCGACTTGGCGTCGGGGTTCTCGATCTCGCCCACGTTGCGTGGATGGCGGAAGTGCTCCATTACAAGCTCACTATACGGCAACGGCATTTTCACTACCTCCTGTCAATCTAGGACCTACTCTACCCACATCGGTACGCGACGCGACAACCCGCTAGTCCTTGCCCAAGGGGCTGATACGGCGCAACTCCGCGACCACCTCGGAGATCGCATCCACCACTGCGTCCACACCCTCCCGCTTGTTGTAGCGGCCGAACGTGAAACGGACGGAACCGTGAGCCCGCTCGTGATCGCCGCCAATACCCAACATCACGTGGCTGGCCTCAAGTGAACGGCTGAAACAGGCAGACCCGGTGCTGACTGCGAAACCACGCATGTCCAGATGCAGGAGCAACGACTCACCCTCAACGAAGCGGAAGGAGACGTTGGCATTATGCGGCAAGCGGTAGACCGGGTGGCCATTGAGCCGCGTGTGTGGCACTTGGAGCAGTTGCTCGATCAGCCGATCCCGCAGCCCCTGCAGTCTATTCGTCTCCTCCTGTGTGACCAGCTCAACCGCCCTGGCGAAGCCTACCGCGGCCGGGATGTTCTCCACGCCCGGCCGAAGGTCGGACTCCTGAAAGCCCCCGTCCATCCACTTGCGGATAGGTGTACCCTGGCGTACGTACAACCCGCCGATCCCCTTGGGGCCGTGCATCGTGTGCGCAGAGACGGTCACCAGATCCACCGGGACCTGTCGCACGTCCAGAGGGACGCGGAGGAAGCTGTGTGTCGCGTCGGTATGGAAGAGCACCCCCTTCTCCCGGGCGATCTCGCCGATGGCACGCACATCCTGTACTGTACCGATCTCTTGGTTGGCTGCCTGGATGGAGATCAGAATCGTGTCAGGAGAGATGGACTCCCGAAGATGATCCAGGTCCACCCGTCCGGTTTCGTCCACGCGCACGTAGGTCACGCGGGCACCCTGCCTCTCCAACGCCCGAGCGCTGTTCAACACCGGGAAATCCTCCATGGGAGACGTGATGATGTGGTTGCCCTTCTTCTCTGCCAGGGCTAGAGCGACGCCCTTGAGCGCCAAGTTGCTTGATTCGGTGCTTCCAGAAGTGAAGATCATCTCCTCGGGCCCAGCTCCCAGCGCGTTGGCCACACGGCCGCGCGCCTCATCCAGAGCATCTCGGGCATCTACGCCCAACGAATAGCCAAACTGTGACGTAGCAACCGCGTACAGATCGAAGAAATATGGCTTCATCACTTCCAGGACCCGCTCGTCAAGTCGAGTAGCGGCGGCATTGTCCAGATAGATGACATTATCGAACATGGCATTCCTCCTCCGGCTCTACCCGTGCCCGCACCGCACAGGCATCACTCCACTCTTCTACTTCCAATTGTACCACTTTATTATGATACAGTCAACGTATATCTATTAAATACACGTTAGAAACGCCCACGCCCTTAGCGCCGACGTGCTCCAGTCCAATGAGGGAACGGCGCTACACAGGATGACCTAAACTGAAGAAGCAGGGAGTTCATGCAGCCAGCTAAGGAGCACTGAGCCGCTGGCACAAGGAAAGTGATGACTCAAGCGCTGAAACGAAACAGGCACACGTCGCCGTCTCGAACCTCGTAGTCCCGACCCTCAACGCGCAACACACCGCGCTCTCGCGCGGCGTGCCAATCGCCGGACTCCACCAATTGCTCGAAGCCGACCACCTCAGCGCGGATGAAGCCACGCTCCATCTGGCTGTGAACCTTGCCGGCCGCCTGGGCAGCCTTGGTGCCGCGCTCGATAGGCCAGGCTCGTACCTCGCGCCCGCCTGTGATGGTGAAGAAAGTGATCAGATTGAGGGCCGCATAGCCCGCCTGGGAAAGCAATTCCAGCCCGGAGCGTTCCAGACCGACCGCCGAGCGGTAGTCGGCAGCCTCTTCGGGGGACCATTCGCCCAGGTCAGACTCGAGTCGCGCACAGAGGACGACGCACGGGGCTCCTTCCTCGGCGGCGCGCGCGACGCCCTGGGCCAACGAACCACCATCAGGAAGATCATCCTCGTCCACGTTAGCCACGTAGACGCGCTTCATAGCCGTGAGCAGCGACATGTCGCGCGCCAAGGTCTGCTCCGTCTTGCCGCGCGCCGCCCACGCCGCAGCACGCTCTCCGGTCTGCAGATGCGCGCGCAATTCCTCCAGCGACTCCAACTCGGCAGCGTAGTCGCGGGGCCTGGCCTTGGCCGCCGAGCGCACCTTGTCTAGGCGTCGCTCGGTCACCTCCAGATCGGCCAGGGTCAACTCCAAATCGAGCACTTCCAGGTCACGCAGCGGGTCCACAGTCTCTTCCACGTGAGCCACATCCAGATCTGTGAAACACCGGCAGACCAAGGCGATGGCATCGACTGCCCGAATGTGGCCCAGGAATTGGTTGCCCAATCCCTCACCCCGATGAGCGCCCCGCACCAAACCAGCGATATCCACGAATTCGATCGTGGCTGGGGTAATGTGCTGCGGCCCCACCATTTCTGCCAGCGTTCCCAGGCGAGGATCGGGAACCGCCACAACGCCCTGATTGGGCTCAATCGTCGTGAACGGATAGGCGGCGACAGCAGCCCCTGCCTGCGTGAGGGCGTTGAAAAGCGTAGACTTGCCCACGTTGGGCAAGCCTACAATGCCAATCCGCAACGCCATGCTTCACCTCATTCGCTGCTACCAGGAGACGTCTATTGCGCGATCTCGGCCCCCACCGCGTCACCTATCGGCAGGCTGATACAGAAGGTACTCCCCTGGTTCAGTTCGCTGTCAACCCACACCTTCCCCCCATGCCGCTCGACGATGGACTTGACGATCGCCAGGCCCAGACCGGTACCCTTGATCCCAGCCGTGTCTCGCCGCTTGACGCGGTAGAATTTCTCAAACAGGCGTACCTGATCGTCCGGAGCAATGCCAATCCCCGTATCGGCAACGCGGATCACAGCTTGCTCATCGCGTACGGACAATCCCACCGTCACGACGCCGCCGCTGGGGGTGTATTTGATCGCGTTATCCACCAGGTTGGTGACCGCCTGGCGCAGCAACGCGGCATCACCCGCGACCACCGGCGCGCCCTCGGCGGGATCCAGCCTGAGGGTAAGGCCCTGAGCGCTCGCCCGCGCCCGCATGCTATCCACTGACTCGACCAAGATGGCCCCAAGATGGCATGGCTTGCGTTCCAGTCCCACGCCGGCCTCAATGCGACCCAGATCAAGCAGGTTGTCAATCAACTCGCTCATCTGGCCAACGCCCTGCAGGATTTTCTCGACGTACTCGCGCTGCTTGTCGCCAAGATCGTCCACCATTGGGAGCATAGTTGCATAGCCACGAATAAACGTCAGCGGGGCACGCAAGTCGTGCGAGACCGTAGACACGAACTCGGACTTAAGTTCGTCCAGTTCCTTGAAATGCGTGACGTCACGCATCACAGCCACGCGACCGATACGCTCCCCGTCGGCGCTCAGGATCATCGAGACATTGGCATACAACGTCCGACCGTCAGGCAGGGGTACCTCCTCGGTCAAGGCCTCGTCGGGGGACAGAGGCTCCTCGAAGACCCCCACCAACGCAGATTCCAGCGCGGCCTCGTCGATCCTCTGGCCCACGATCTCATCGGCCACGACTCCAAAGGCTCTTTCGGCCGCCGGGTTGACCAGCAGGAAACGATCGTCCCGATCCGTGACCAGGACAGCGTCCGTCGTACTGGACAGAATCGCCGCAAGCCGCCGCCGCCCACCCTCCGCAGCCTGGAACAGCCGTGCGTTCTCGACCAAAACGGCGGTCTGGCTGGCCAGAGTGGAGAGGAAATCGATCTCAGAGACGTCAAACTGGCGCACCTCGTCGTATCCGACCCACACAACAGCAGGAACCCGATCTTTCGTACGCACAGGCAGCGCAATGACAGCCTTGATCGGTCCCTCCAGCACCTCTGGTTCAGCCAGTGTCCGAGCCCGGGCCAGATTCTCCACAGCCAGCGGCGCCTCCAAGTCCCTGGCAGCAGTGGCGAGTGCGCGGTCAAGTGCCCCCCACCCCTCACCCGTTCCACCGCGGCTCATCACCATCTGTGGCTCCCCTCTCGCCGAGAGCAAGACAATACGCGCGACGCGGGCATTGGTCGCCCGCAGGGCGCCTTCGAGCACAAAGGGCATGCCCTTCGGCAACTCGAGCGCAGCCGAGACCGCTTGGCTGATCTGGAGCAACAACGAGAGATCCTCCAGTCGATTCTTCAGCCGGCCTCGCATACCCTCAAACGCGTGCCCCACCCGGGCTACCTCGTCGTCGCCGGGCACACGCACTGGCTGCGTCAGGTCTCCCTCAGCGATGCGGTCAGCCGCCGCGGCCAGTTGTGTCAGCGGCAATGTCAGCCAACGGGTAACCAGAGGGATCACGATCACCAGCCCGCCACCCAACAGAACCTGCAAGAACAACAGAGGCGTGGCGATCTGCGTAGCCTGCTCGAGGGCGACATTGTACGGAAGACGGATCACGACCGCCCAACTATGTCCCTCCACGGGCAGGTAATATACCAACTCGCGCGTGTTGTCCCTGGGATTGAGGCTCTCATAGGCCCAACCCCGCAACACCGTGGCGACGCGCGGCCGATTCTCATCCACGTGCCATTCTGTGAGAAGCATGGCCGGGTTAGAATGGGCTACAATATAGCCATCCGCATCCACCACAAACCCCTCCCCACGGGCCCGAGTCCACTGCAGGCTCGCCAGTGCCCGATCCATGACCGGGTTGACGTCAAGCCTGGTCCGCCCCACCAGAGCCCCGAGGGTTTCGCCGCTCATCTCGTTCTCGACTGGAGCCATAAACGACATGATGACTTCGCCGCGGTTCGAGCGATGCACCGTGCTGATCTGAGTTGCCTTGTTGGCAAGCACGCGCTGCAGAAGGGTTTCCTCCTGCCGGGTCAGGACGGGATCCCCAACCGGTTCCTGGGGATACATGGCAAGCATGCTCTGGTCCAAGTCAAACAGCATCAACTGGTCGAAGAAGGCCACCGTCCGCAGGTCGCTGCGCAGGCGGGCTTCCAGCGTGATCGAGTCGGTACTCCACAACGTCACGTCATTCGCAAACTCCGCCAGCAACCCCTGGCCGGTATAGATAAAATACGGGATGTCCTCGGCAGCGCCGTTGGCGTCCCGTGCCATCTCGTCCACGGCGTCGGAAGTTGCCACCTGGAGCGTCGTTGCCACGACGGCATAGACGAGCACGAAGGTCATGAGCAAGATCAGCGGGACGAACAGGAAAAGCAATCTGCGACTGAGGGTACGACTGTACGGCGCGGATCGGCGCGCCAATCGAACGGGACGGAGCCCCCGGAAGAGCAGATAGACAAGAGACACTAACGCGCCAGCCACCAGGCTCTCGAGCAGCTCCGGAGCCACGTGAGCCAACGTCAAGGTCCAGGCGTAGTCAAGCCCAGCCACCCCGAAATCAGCCGCACGGACGAAGGCGGAGAGCAACAACCACGACGACGCCAGCAACGTGGCCAGCGGCCCAGCCACGATGGGCTGGCGCACGACAAGCGGCAGAGTACCACGATAGTCTTGGCGCAGGAAGAAGCCAACCAGGAAGCCGACGAATGCGAAATGGAACGGATCAGTGACCCCGCCCGTCGTTATCCCGGCGCGCAAGATGCCCCCGACCAATCCAACCAGCAACGCTGGTCCCGCACCTAGCCACGCTCCGGCGATGATGACGGGCAGCGCCAACAGGGACGCAAACGGTTGCGCGGGTTGTGTGGGAACGTTGGGCGGCGGCAACAGGCTGGGAACAGAGAATCTCACCACTAGCAGACCGTTGGTGGCCAGAAACGCAATCAACACAGGAGCGACCAGCAACGCTAGAAGCAGCAGCCAGCGACGCCAATCTAGCCGCCCAAAGTCGCCCCGCGCGTAAATGAGAAGCGCGAGAGTGGCCAGCCCATAGAATGCCAGCAGGAGATACTCCCAGATTTCGGGTGACAGGAAGGCTAACCCCATACACATCCCCCTTCTACAGCGCTAAGATTATAGCACACCACTGGAATATCTCAAAACTTGCTTTCAGTGCCAACCCAAGTATAATACTAACAGAATATCGGCAGTTTGCCAACGCATGGCCAGTGCTTCTTTAGCTGCATTGACCCGCTGCACGAGCACTAGCAGATGCCTAGTGCTATCCATCCCATCAATAGGAGCGTAAACGTGGACAATCAACAGATCACGATTTTGGTCGTCGGCCTCGTCCTACTGAGCGTGCTCATGTTCTTGCCTCAGTGGCAGGCTCGACGGCGGCGACAGAAACAGATGTCGTCGCTGCACGTAGGCGATGAGATCATGACGGTCGGCGGGATCGTCGGCAAGCTGACGGCCCTGAACGCCGACGAAGAACGCGCCCGTGTCGAAGTTGCGCCCGGCGTAGAGATACAGGTTACACTCACCGCCATCGGCCACACGCTCACACAGGCATCCGACCCCGAACAACCCGCCGAATAGAGGCACAGATGGAGATCGACGTCGCGGTCGCCAAAGCAGGCAAGTGGGCAAGCAGTGAAAGCGGGGACACGCTGGAGATGATCGAACGCCCACACGGGGGCCTTTCTTTCGTGCTCGCCGACGGTCAGCGTTCCGGCCGGGCCGCCAAAGCCATCAGCAACCTCGTCGCCCGCAAGGTGATCTCTGAGTTAGCGGAGGGCGTGCGCGATGGGGCAGCAGCGCGCGCAGCCCATGATTACCTGTACACCCACAGGGGTGGCAAGGTTTCGGCGACGCTCAACATCCTCTCGGTAGACCTGACGTCAAGGACGTTGGTGCTTTCACGCAACAGCCACTGTCCCATCATCGTCATACCTTCCGACGGCGAGATTCAACTCATTGACACCCCGTCGGAGCCCATCGGTGTGCGGCGTCGCACCAAGCCACAGATCACCGAGCTGCCGATAGAGCCCGGGACCATGGTCGTGGCGTACACGGATGGCCTGGAAACGGCCGGAGCACGATCAAGCTGCGTCTTCGACATCCCGGCCGCAGCGAGCGAGTTGGCGGCGAGGGACAACGCGAGCGCCCAGGCGGTAGCCGACGGACTGCTGAAGCAAGCGCTCGCGCTGGAAGAAGGGCGACCTCGTGACGATATCAGCGTGCTCGTGCTGCGCATTCTGGACCGTGAGCACGATGGCATGCGCCGCCTGGCGGTCAAGCTCCCTCTGTGAGGTGCAAGATGCGGCTCCACGCTTCTCGCCGTGCCACGGGCACTGTGCGGCGCAACGCGCAGGCTTTGGGGCGCAACATCCGGGTGCTGATACACGAGTTTGGCCTCACTCTGGGCCTGTTCCTGCTGATCCTGGGCATCGGCACCTGGGCCTTTGCTGTGCGGTACCCGGACCCCTCAGCCGTATCCGATCTCAGAGAACTCGATGAGGTGCAACTTGAGCCCTTCGAAGCGTTTTACGCCGCCTTCACGCTCATCTTCTTCCAGACGGACCTCGTCGAGTTTGACAAAGCGCCTCCGGAGGTTAGAATCCTGTTCTTCGCCATCCCTGCCGCAGGCTTGGCCTTCGTCGGAGACGGCATCCTTCGCTTCGGCGCGGCGCTGCTCAACCGTGACAGGCGAAAGGAGACGTGGCTAATGGCCGTTGCCTCAACCTATCGTGACCACATCGTCGTCTGTGGCCTGGGCCGGATCGGCTACCGGGTGGTGAAAGTGCTGCTACAGCTGGGGGAAGACATCATCGGTATCGAGCACAACCTTGAAGGCCCGTTCATGGATGACATCCGCCAGATGAACGTTCCGGTATTGCTGGGCGATGCCCGGCAGCGGGAGATGCTGGAGCAGGCGCGCGTACAAGAAGCATCGGCCATCGTCGTCTGCACCGAGGATGATCTGACGAATCTGGCTGTCGCGCTCGAAGCCCGGGAGATCAACCCGAGAATCAAGGTAGTGATGCGCATGTTCGACTCGCAACTGGCAGAGAAGGTGCGGCACGGATTCAAAATCCACACCGCTTTCAGCACCTCGGCGTTGGCCGCGCCGGTCTTCGCCGCTGCTGCCACGCGCGCCCAGATTGACTACTCGTTCTACGTGGACGATGCGCTCATGAACGTGGGGCGGGCAACGGTTCATCCGGGATCCGCCCTGGAAGGGCGCGCAATCACGGAGGCGGAGAGAGAGATCGACGTGTCCATCATCCTGCACAAGCGCTCAGAGAACACAGACTTACACCCGGCCCCAGACGTCACTCTTCGTGCCGGCGACTGTCTGGTGGTCTTCGCCTCGCTACAAGCGCTTAAACGTCTACACGCGTTGAGTGGAGGGCCGTGCGAGACACCTGAAGAAGAGATGACGATATAGACCAAC
Source organism: uncultured Anaerolineales bacterium (assembly GCA_964649415.1). GTDB lineage: Bacteria > Chloroflexota > Anaerolineae > B4-G1 > B4-G1 > CAZYSK01. The sequence goes on along the minus strand of CAZYSK010000075.1, from coordinate 20,101 downwards.
GTGTGGCCCGCGTGTCCGCTCCCCAAGGGAGAACTTGCCAATCGGTGAACAGACCAAACGAGGCATACGCCCGCTGATCGCCGTGGTCGGACCGTGTGCATCGGGGAAGTCGCTGCTCGTCCAGGCATTGCGGGAACGGGGATACAACGCCCGCGAAGTGTTGCAGGAGCATTCGTACGTGCCGTCGATGTGGCAGCGCATCACCAAACCCGACCTGCTCGTCTACCTGGACGTCTCCTGGGAAGTTGGCCGTCAGCGCCGCCCGACAGACGCAGGCGCAGAATGGTGGGCTAAGCAGGCGCGCCGGCTGCGCCACGCCCGACAGCACGCGGACATCACCATCCTCACGGATGAAATGAGTCCCCAAGAAGTCCTCGCAGATGTCTTGGCTTTCCTGGCGTGCGCCTAGGTTCCTCCAATAGCTTTACAGAGCCATACTGGATGCCCGCCAGCCCGCCGTTTGCGCGGACAGCGCTGCCAGGCTATAATGGACAAACAGATGCTGCCGGTAAGCCTAGACCTGCAATCGATCGCAGGAAAGGAGCCACGAGGTTGATACTCCCTTGCACCCACGAAGAACGAATCACCAGACAGGTGCAGCCCACAGTGGATCTGCTCAACAACATGGACGTACTGCACCCAGATGTGCTACTGGAGCATGCCATCCAGCCAGCAGACTACAAGAGTGGCCTGGTCTTTCGTTCAGCAGTCGAGAGCATTCGTGGAACATTCATCGCCTCTTCAACCGCGGGCCGTGAGGGCCTAGTGAGAGATGTTCTGGAGAACCTGCTGCAACGCGACAGAATCGCCGGTTACAAACAAAGCAGCGGCAGGGCGCGCTATGACTTCACAGTGAGTCTCGCACGTGATCCGGACTACTTCGCCGCCCTCGAAGTCAAGGGAGGCGAGGGTAACAGCATCAACATATCCGAACGCCCCCTGTGGTCCAAAGAATTCGGTGTGTGGTGCCACCTCGATGGTGCCATCGTGAACCAGCCGGCGCACGGCGCGCACTCTGTCATCAATCGCCTCACCAACGAGCTGGTGAGGCGTGGCAAGCTGGTTGACGTTCTGTTCTTCAAGGACATACTCTGCGGCACGGCTACGCGGCCCTGTCCCAAGTACCCAGGGCGTGAGGATAGGATTGGACTTGAGGCGGCCCCCGACGTATTCCTGTTCCCGAAGCGGATTCCCTCGGCTGACGACCCCGAGCCACCGGTTCACAAGCTGAATGAACTGAGACTGCCACGGTTGATTCTGGAGCTCTTTGGTGTAGATACCAGTGCACAAGACAGGCATGTATGGGAAGTCCAAGTGAAGATCGTCGAACGTGCGAACGGGATGCTGCGACGAGAAGTTAGCGTGTGGCATCAGGGAGAACTGGTTGACAAGAGCGTGTCCCGCTCTTGGCGACCACGGGAGTGAATGCCTTGCCTGAGAATATGAAAGAGGCCCGTCAACTGTATCTGTTTGACGATACGCAAGTGATCACCAAACTTGACGCACGGTTGTGGCACGGGTCGTTCAATGGCCGAGAAAGCACATTGCAGCAGCTATCCCCCTATGTGGGGAAGATGAAGTCAGGCATGGCTCAAGTACTTGTGAACCTGTACTCGGAGCCAGGAGATGTAGTGCTAGATCCTTTCTCCGGTTCCGGCGTGGTCCCCCTGGAGGCCGTACTGGCTGGGCGGTGCGCCTGGGCAAATGACCTAAGCCCATACGCATATGTGCTCACACGGGGCAAGCTGGAGGCGCCGGGCAGCAGAAGCACAGCTATCCAGAGAGCGACGGAACTAGCTGATATCGCAGAATCCAAGGCAGCTTCAGTCAACCTGGCCGAGATTCCCGAATGGGTACGTGAGTTCTTTCACCCTGACACGTTGCGTGAGGTCTGGGTGGCTGTCCGTACACTGCACCAAAAGGAGGACTACTTCCTGACCGCCTGCCTGATGGGTATTCTCCATCATGTGCGTCCGGGCTTTCTGTCCTATCCCGCCAGCCACCTTGTTCCCTACTTGCGCAAGAAGAAATACCCTCCCGACGAATTCCCGGAGATGTACGCCTATCGCGACCTGCGCTCCCGCCTGGTCGCCAAAGTCAAGAGGGCGTACCGTCGGCATATGCTGCCAGTGGATTGGGAACAGCGCCGCTACGAGGTGTGGAAAGTCAACTCTATGGATCTTCCTATTGAGGATGAGACGGTTGACACCATCATTTCGAGCCCTCCCTACTTCGGAGCACTGGACTACGCCCGCGACAACCGCCTGCGACTGTGGTTCCTCGGGTGCAAGGACTGGAAGGAACTCGATGAAACGCTTACCGCCAGCCGGAAAGCGTATCTGCCCCAGATGAGGATTTGCCTGCAGGAGATGTATCGCGTTCTTAGGCCAGGCAGCTACTGCGTGCTCGTACTCGGTGACGTCGAACGAGATGGCAAAACACGACGCACCGCGGAGATTTTAGCCGAATTGGCCACAGATGCGACCGCGGACGGCTTCGTGGTCGAAACTATCTACGATGACCGGATACCAGACGAAAGACGCTCAAGGCGCAAGACCAAGACGACCAAGTTTGAGCGTATCCTCGTGATGCAGAAGAAGTAGCCGGGACGTCTACCCAAGCGTCTCAAGCGCCTGTTCGAGGTCGGCGATGATGTCTGCCACAGCCTCGATCCCCACGGAGACGCGCACCAGCCCATCGCTGATGCCGACGCGTGCCCGCTCCTCGGGGGTCAGCGCGCGGTGGGAGGAATGGGCCGGGTAGAGCACGAGCGTGCATACGTCTCCCAGCGTCGTCGCAGGGAGACACAGGCACAGAGACTCGAAGAAACGGAAGACCTCCGACTGTCCCGCTCCGGTCAACTCAAACGACACCATCCCCCCGTACCCGTGCCCCTTGAAGAGCCTGGCTGCCAGCTCGTACTGGGGATGAGACGCCAGGCCCGGATAGTACACACGGCCGACGCGGGGGTGTCCCTGCAACCAACGCGCTACGGCCAGTGCGTTGTCGCAGTGCTGGCGCATGCGCAACGGCAGCGTCTTGATTCCCCGCAGCACCATCCAGGCCTCCTGCGGGCCGAGATTCGCTCCGGTGAGTTTGAGCACGCTGTGCAGTGCCGTCCGCCAGGCATCTGAGGTGACCACGACGCCGCCCAGCACGTCCCCGTGCCCACCCAGATACTTGGTGGCGCTGTGGATCACCACGTCGGCCCCCAGATTCAGAGGCTGCAGCAGGCAAGGCGTGGCGAACGTGCTGTCGACCAACAGCGCAGCCCCATGCCGGTGGGCCACTTCAGCCAGGGCCGGGATGTCGGCGATCTTGAGCAACGGGTTCGATATGGTCTCAACGATCACGGCCGCGGGCCGCAGTTCCCGACATGCCACGTCCACAGCGTCCACGCAGGTCGCATCCACGAACCGCGTGGGCACACCCTGAGTGCGCAGGAGGCCATCAAGCAGCGCGTGGGTGGTCCCATAGATATCCTGCGCGGCCACCACCGCCGGACTCGCGCTCCCCCCACTACCTCGATCGCCGCGGGAAGCCTGTCGCGCTGTCGCGGCAACCAGGGCAGCGTGGATGGCCGCCATGCCGGATGCAAACGCCAACGCTGTCGCCCCTTCCTCCAGTACAGCCACGGCCTCCTCCAGTGCGGTTAGCGTGGGATTGCCATACCGGGTGTAGACATACCCCTCCCGCGCGCCGCCCAGCACCGCGTCGAGTTCCTCCATCCGGTCGTATAGGTATGTGACCGAGGGATGAATCGGGGTGACGGTGGGCGTGTAGTCCGGCTGAGGGGGGCAACTGCCCGCATGGACAGCACGGGTAATCAGGCGATATACTGTATTGTCAGTCACTGCAACCTCCCATTGGCTCGCGAATCCGGGGTTTCGAGTGGCTCAGATGCAGAAACCAGGCTCTCCCGGGAAAATCTGGTCTCATGCGTCATCCGCGTTTGAACCGTCGTAGCGCGGCTTTGACGCGTTGCCAACGTGTGCGCGTCTGTCTCTCCCGGTCCCGACCGACCGGGTGCAGGCTGTAGCGGGCCTCGACGAAAGCCTGGGTCAGCGCATCCATGTCCTGCCGCGCGTGTGGCAGGTATGGTCCCAGCATAGCGTCGTATTCCTCGGGCGTCTGGGAACGCCGGCGGCGGAAGCCCAGACGCCCCGCGCGCCGCAGGATGCTCAGATAGTAGTACAGGACACGCTCGCGAGCTGCCAGCCCGCTCAGCCGAAACAGGCGCAAGGGCTCGTCAGACGCCCGATCCCTCCTCCGCGACGAGACCCAGCGAATCGGGAACCGTTCCCCAACGACCTGCGCCAGCCCCAGCAGGCGGCGCCACAGAGCGCGCATGAAGCGACCCAACGCGCGGATCGGCCCAAACGTCGACAGAGCCCTGAGTATCTCCGGATGGTCAAGCAGATACGTGCGCACCACGTAGACCACCATACCCACCACCATGGTCCAGAAGAACAGCGAACGCAGCACCTCCAGCCAGCTCATTCCAGCGCCGGCCGGCCCGACGGCTCCCTGCGCAGGCGGTGGCCACCGGAGGGGAAGCCGGGGCAAGCTGAGACGGACGCCAGTGAGCAAGAAGAACAGGTAGAGCACCAACAAGAGCGGGAGACTGATAATGACAATGAGCAGTCCCAGGATCAGCCAGAGCACACTGCCCACCAAGGTCAGCGCCCCGCCGACCAATCCCAGGAGCCCCAGCGTGTAACCAGTCGGCAGCACGAGTGCTATGAGCGCCGCCAGGCCGATGAGAACCAGGCTGTATCGCACCCAGCGATCGGCCAATCTGCCGGCGACCTTGATCCCCCTCGACCGCCATTGAGCGCGAAGCACATCGAACTGAACCTGCCCCATCAAGACCAGCCCAAGCAGGAAGTAGACCAGGACGTTGAGCACCAAGCCCGGCACCGGCGGGCGCTCCAGGTTGAGCAACTGAGCTATCCCGACCCGGCTCAAACCGGCGAGGATCAGCAGCAGTCCTCCGCCCCAAACATAGCGCCGCGCCAGGCTCTGCCTAGGGGGCGCGTAGTGGCGATCACGCTCCGGGGGCTCGCCGAGTCGCTCCAGGTCGTTGATGGTTTGAGTGACCGTCCACCACGAGAGAACAACCAGGATGAAGGCAGCCACCGTCTCGATATCCAGAAGGTTGCGCACGTCGTGCGGCCAGGTTTGGACGTCTGCCAGCAAGTAGTCCCATCCTCTTCCCACGTAGCGAACGACCTTGAGCAGGATAAGGAACATCACGATCTCGACGGCCCGGAACCGCAACTCTTCAGCGCCGTGCAGATCCCCATCCTGGATGAGGCGGTACGAGTAGCTGGCCTCCAGCGCCGCCAACACGCACCCGACCACCAGATACGCCCCGTTCCAATCCGGCAGGAATAGACCCACCAGGCTCACCACCGACAGTGCAAGACAGCCGAGCATCAGTCCGACGGCCAGCGCACGGAACAAATACTTCAGCCGTTGACCCTGCTCCACAGGCAAGTTCACTGCAGCGCCTCCAGATCGCGCTCGGTCCAAACGCGGTAAACCGGGATGCCAAGCATTTCGGCTCGTGCTCGCGACTCGTGCGACCTCCGCGCCGGCTGGACCAGGATTAGGGCAACGGCAAAACCAGCCCGGCGCAGGCAAAGCAAGGTGTCGAACAACGCCTCACTCTCACGGCCAGTGATGACGGACAGTGTAGCACCCCAGGAGAGATTCACGCTCTCGTGGCGCAGCAGCTCGGCGAATGGCACGCCCGCCGTGACCCGCACCCGGGCGAGAACCTCCAGAAGCCCCATCAGATGGACACGCTCCGAGCGCGGGGGCAAGAAGAAGCGCGTCTGACCATCCACCAGCGGATCGAAGGCCTTGGTGGCCAAGCCGACCGGCAGCCCCTCCCGGACAGCGACGTGGGTGGCGATGGAGGCAGCCGTGACGATAGCCAGCTCAGTGGCCGTGTAGCGTTGGCGCGCGCCGTAATCATCGCCGTCAAGATCGAGACAGATGAGCGTCTCCCGGGCGATGGCCGGCTGGTAGCGCTTGACGACCAGCTTCCTGGCGCGGGCGGTGGCGGTCCAGTGGATCCGCCGGGGTGAGTCTCCTCTCTGGTAGTCGCGCACGCCCATCACCCGGGCCGGATCCTCGAACAAGGGTGTGCTGGCGGGTAGCGCGACCAAGGGAGAATGCGTGGGCAGGCTCAGTTGTTGCAGGGGCAGCACGCGTGGATAGACGATGATGTGCTCTGGCTCGAATTTCGCCTGGCGGCGGCGCACGATGCCCAGCAGGTCGCCGGCCTGCAGGGTCAACGGGCCGAGTGGGTAGTAGCCCCGTTTGCGGCAGTTGAGCGTGTACTGAAAGCGATGCTGCTGGCGCGGGCCAAGGCCGACCACCTCGCGGTGGAAAGGGGGCGTCGCCAGCTCGACCGGCAGTGATTCGTGCACCTCCAACCACGGGACAGGCAGCCAGCCCGCGTTGCGCACGATCACGTCCGCCGTGACATGATCGCCACAGAAGGCATGGTCCGTGAACCGTCGCTGCACATGCACGCTGCCCACTGTCCGCCGCACCCACAGGCGGGACAGCAGGTATACGGCAAAGAAGAAGTAGGCAATGGTGAAGAAGAAATCGACGCGCAGCAGAGCCGCAATGACGAACAGGATCAGGAGGAATAGCGCGAAGTAACGCAATTCACCTCAACTCCCCGATGTCCAACTCGGTCCGCTCCAGGATCTCGGCCAGGATAGGGCCAGCCGCGCGACCACGCAACTGGCTCTCCGGCCTGATGATCAGCCGATGGGCCAGGGCGAGGGGGGCCAGCATCTTGATATCATCGGGCGTGACGTAGTCGCGACCACGCAGCGCGGCCAGCGCCTGCGCCGTCTTGTACAGGGCCAGCGAACCGCGCGGGCTCGCACCCAGAGCCACGTCAGGGTGAGAGCGGGTCGCTTGCACAATGGCCAGGATGTAGCGCTCCAGCGATTCGTCTACGTGTACGTCGGTGACGACGTCATGCAGATGGAGCAGCTCCGCCCCATCCACCACCTGCTCCACCGTCTCTATCGGGTGCTGCTTTCTGAGATTGCGCAGCATCTGGACCTCGTCGTCACCGTCCGGGTAGCCCAGCGACAAGCGGATGAGAAAACGGTCCAACTGGGCCTCGGGTAGGGGAAAGGTGCCCTCGTACTCAATGGGGTTCTGCGTGGCCAATACCAGAAACGGGGCAGGCAACGGACGGGTGACCCCATCCATCGTGACCTGGCACTCCTGCATCGCCTCAAGTAACGCAGCCTGCGTGCGGGGCGTGGCCCGATTGATCTCATCGGCCAGCAGGATGTTGACGAAGACCGGGCCGGGGTGGAACTCGAAAACATTGCTCTGCTGGTTGAACACGCTCACCCCGGTGACGTCGTTCGGCAGCAAGTCGGGGGTGCACTGCAGGCGTTTGAACCCAATGCCCATGCTGGCCGCCGTCGCCCGGGCCAGCATCGTCTTGCCTGTCCCCGGCACATCCTCGATCAAGACGTGCCCTTGACTCAGGAGAGCCACGATCAGCAATTCGATCTGCTGCCGCTTGCCGACGATGACCGTCTCCACGTTGCGGATGACCAGATCGGCGTACTCGGTTAGCGAGGTGGACATATCCCTTGCCTTACGGCCGGACAGCGCTCACGGCCTCACGGGGTGGGCATCGGACAGCAAACACCGACCGTACGTACCCGATAACGATACTCACATTGTGTTCAGAACGATTTTACAGTCAATCGCCAGCCCATGCAAGTGAGCGCGCGAGGGACGGTAAGGAGCTTTGACTTCCCCGGCGGCTTCTGCTATACTGAATAATGCAAACGGAGTTCTTCTTTGACGTCTGTGCCGCGTTCGGTTATAATGTAACCCGGTCAGCAGGAGACGACCTGCGCCAGGATGCAATCCGATGCCCACCAGTGCACATAACCGCTCGACCCTACTTCGCCAATACGTCCGCTCGGTCCGCAAGTGGCTGGTCCCCGGCATGGGAGTCAAACGCTGGCTACTATTGATGGGCGGTGGCATTGCACTTCTGAGCCTGGGGGTCAGCTTCCTGCTCAGAGAGCTCTATCCGCTGCCACGCGTCTTCTACTATCTGACGCTGCAGTTCGTCCCGCGAGGTCTGCGGGCAGTGCTCTTCGGGCTGGTCGGCCTGTCAGCGGTGGGATTCGCGCTGATGCGCATCAACCGGGTACTGCTGGAACCGTTCATCGAACACAACCCGGAATCGGTGGCCAACGCGGTCTACAGCTACCGGAAGCGGGGGCGTGGCCCAAGGATCGTCGCGATAGGCGGTGGGCATGGCCTGGCGGTCCTGCTGCGCGGTCTCAAGCAGAACACCTCCAATCTCACCGCAATCGTCACCGTTGCCGATGACGGAGGCAGCTCCGGGCGGCTGCGGCGCGAGCTGGGGGTGCTGCCGCCGGGAGACTTCCGCAACTGCATCGCCGCGCTGGCCGACGACGAGGCGCTGACGACGTTACTGTTCCAATACCGTTTCGGCGGTTTCAGTGGGCTCAATGGTCACAGCTTTGGCAATCTCTTCATCACCGCGATGGCAGAAGTCACGGGCAGCTTCGAGCGGGCTATTTTGGAGTCCGGGCGAGTGCTGGCCGTCCAGGGGCATGCTTTCCCCAGCACGCTGCAGAACGTGAAGCTGATGGCCGACCTGCGGACCGAACCGGCAGGCGTCAGCCGTGTGAGCGGTGAGTCGAGCATCACTGAGGCACAGGGAGCTATCGAGCGGGTCTACCTGGAGCCTGATGACGCCAAAGCCTATCCTGGGGCGGTGCACGCGCTGCTGGAGGCGGACCTGATTGTGGCCGGCCCCGGCAGCCTATACACGAGCGTCCTTCCCAACCTGCTTGTGCCAGACGTAGCCCGGGCGGTCCGGGCCAGTCGGGCGCTCAAGGTCTATGTCTGCAACGTCGCGACTCAGTGCGGCGAGACGGACGGGTTTGATGCAGGGGATCACGCTACAGCACTAGAAGCGCACGTGGGGAAGGGCTTGTTCCCGATCGTGCTGGCCAACGACAACCTGGATGTGGACTTCGATGCCCCGCCAGGAGTCGAGTTGGTGGCGGTGGGTTTCCCGCCCGACGCAGGGTACCGCGTGGTCACCACCGACCTGGTTGACCCTGCCCACCCCTGGCGTCACGACAGTGACAAACTGGCACAAGCGGTTTTACGTCTACTACACCCAAAACGTTAGATGAAAGGAGTACAAGAATGGCAGTGAAAGTCGGTATCAACGGTTTCGGTCGCATCGGACGGCAGGTGCTCAAGGCAATCAAGGAGAAGTACGCGGATGAGTTTGACGTCGTTGGTGTCAACGACCTCTTCCCGCCTGAGACCAACGCGCATCTCTTCAAGTACGACTCCAACTTCGGCAGATACGCCGGCACCGTCGAGGTCGTCGGGGGAGACATCGTCGTGGACGGCGATCGCATCAAGGTCTTCGCGGAGCGCGACCCCGCGAAGCTGCCCTGGGGCGATCTGGGCGCGGACGTGGTCGTAGAGTCCACCGGCATCTTCCGCGACGGCAAGAAAGCCGCTGCCCACATGGCAGCCGGCGCCAAGAAGGTCATCATCAGCGCTCCGGCCAAGCCGGCCGACAGCGTTGACCTGACCATCGTGCTCGGTGTGAACGACGGGATGTATGACCCGGCGAATCACCACGTCGTCTCCAACGCCTCGTGCACCACCAACTGCCTCGCCCCGGCCGTCAAGGTCGTCTTCGACAGCTTCGGCATCGCCAAGGGTGTGATGACCACCATCCACTCCTACACCCTCGACCAGCGCATTCTGGACACGGGGCACAGCGACATGCGGCGGGCGCGAGCAGCAGCGCTGAACATGATCCCCACCACCACCGGTGCGGCCAAGGCATTGGCTTTGGTCATCCCCGAGCTGAAGGGCAAATTCGACGGCATGGCCATGCGCGTCCCCACCCCGACCGTCTCCATCGTGGACTTCGTCGCCGAACTGGAGAAGGACACCACGGCAGAGGGAGTCAACGCCGCCTTCAAGGCCGCCGCCGAGGGGCCAATGGAGGGCATCCTGGGCCTGTGTGAGGAACCACTGGTGTCTATGGACTTCAAAGGCGATCCGCGCTCCAGTATCGTGGACGCCGACAAGACCATGGTCATGCAAGGCAACTTGCTCAAGGTCCTGACCTGGTACGACAACGAGTGGGCCTACTCGATGCGCATCGCCGACCTGATCAAGTTCATGGCAGACAAGGGGCTCTAGTCGTTTGAGCCCAATCGTGTGAGCCCATGAGTGAATTTGTACGATGAGTAGCAGATGAGTAGATGAGGGAAACCTCATCTACTCATCACGTATCGTCATACTGACAGCTCATTCCACTATGCCTCACCCGGGAAGACAAGATGAACAAGAAAACCATACGCGATATTGACGTGAAAGGCAAACGAGTGCTGGCCCGCATGGACTTCAACGTGCCGTTGAAGGATGGTCAGGTGACCGACGACACGCGCATCCGGGCCGCGCTTCCAACCCTGAACTACCTGCTTGAGCAAGATGCCGCACTGATCCTGTGCTCGCACTTAGGCAGGCCCAAGGGCAAGGTCGTGCCGGAACTAAGAATGGATCCGGTGGCGGCGCGACTGTCGGAACTGCTTGGACGACCGGTGAACAAACTCGACGACTGCGTCGGGCCGGAGGTCGAGGCGGCAGCCAGGGCCATGCAACCGGGCGACGTGATATTGCTGGAAAACACGCGCTTCCATGCGGAAGAGCGCGCCAACGACCCGGCGCTTGCCCAACAACTGGCCGGCCTGGCTGAGATCTTCGTCAACGACGCCTTTGGCTCCGCCCACCGCGCCCACGCCTCTACCGAGGGCGTGGCACACCATCTGCCAGCCGTGGCCGGGCTTCTGATGGAGAAGGAGCTGGAGTTCCTCGGCCGCGCGACCGAGAACCCCGAGCATCCCTACGTCGCCATCCTCGGCGGTGCCAAGGTATCGGGCAAGATCAACGTGATCGAGAACCTGATGAAGCAATGCGACCGGCTGTTGATTGGCGGCGGCATGGCCAACACCTTCTTCAAGGCCATGGGATTCGAGGTGGGCGACAGCCTGGTGGAGGAAGACGCGATCGCGACCGCGCAATCCCTTGTGGACGCGTCGGGCGGCCAATTGGTGCTGCCCGTGGACGTGGTCATCGCCGATCGCTTCGACAACGACGCCAACACCAAGGTGGTGGCCCCCAACGAGGTTTCTGCCGGCTGGCGCATTCTCGACATCGGCCCCAAGACCGTGACTACATTTGAGTCGGCGCTAGGTGGCGCGCAGACGGTGGTCTGGAACGGGCCTCTGGGTGTGTTCGAGATGCCCACCTTCGCGAAGGGCACGTTCGCCGTGGCAGAGTTGCTCGCCAAGCTGGACACCGTGACGGTGATCGGGGGCGGCGATTCGGCAGCGGCGGTGCGCCAGGCAGGGCTGGTGGACAAGATGACCCATGTCTCCACCGGCGGTGGAGCCAGCCTTGAGTTCCTGGAGGGCAAGGTTCTGCCCGGTGTAGCCGTACTGATGGACAAGTAGTATCTCGTGAGGCAACCCGGCGCATGCGCCGGGTTGCCTCACGTCTTACCCAGCGTTTACATGCAGGTGTCAGTCCGTTAACCGAGACGCGATACCATACAGTCAGTCGAAGGGCGGGTTTCTCAGGAAAGGAACCGGCATGCCGTTTGCCAACGGCGAGAACGTAGGTGCATATCGCATCGTCGAGAAACTGGGCCAGGGAGGTATGGCAACAGTTTACAGGGCCTACCACCCGGCACTCGATCGCTACGTCGCCATCAAGGTTATGCATCCGGCCTTCACGGAAGATCCTAACTTCCTGGCTCGGTTCCAGCGCGAGGCGCGCATCGTCGCCAAGCTCGATCATCCCCACATCATCCCCATCTACGACTTCGCCGAGCACCAGGGGCACCCCTACCTGGTCATGCGGTTCGTCGAGGGCGAAACGCTCAAGGCCCACATGCGGCACGGCCCTCTGGAGTCAGACGAAGTCCGGCGCATCGCACACGCGGTGGGCGATGCATTGGCCTACGCCCATGGGCAGGGCATCCTGCATCGCGACATCAAGCCATCGAACATCCTGCTCACGACCGACGGCTGTGTCTTTCTGACGGACTTCGGACTGGCGCGCATGGCCGAGGCAGGCGAATCCACGCTCTCGCGCGATATGATGGTCGGCACACCCCAGTACATCTCGCCTGAGCAGGCCAAGGGTGTGGCCGAACTCGATGCCCGCACCGACGTCTACTCGCTAGGTGTCGTGATGTACGAAATGCTGGTCGGCCAGGCCCCCTTCACCGCCGACACGCCCTACGCCGTCATTCACGATCACATCTTCACCCCCCTGCCCCTCCCGCGTCAACTGAACCCCGAACTACCCGAGCCGGTGGAGCGGGTATTGCTCAAGGCGCTGGCCAAGGAGCCCGACGATCGCTGTCAATCCGTGGAGGAACTGGTCACCGCGCTTGACCAGGCGCTTGGGCCTGGTCAGCAGCCAAGTGCCCCCCCACAGACCGCGGCCTCGGTGTCTGCACCATCGCCTCCGGCGACTGAGGCCGCAGAGACCGCGGCTCCGGAACCGGCCCTCGAAGAGCAGCCCGCAGAGGAAGCGGAGAAGCCAGGCAAGAAGAAACGCCGCTGGTGGATCGCGGCAGCCGTGGCCGCCTGTGTCTGTCTGATCACGTTCCTATCCCTGGGTGTCGCCAGCAGGCAAAGACAGCAAACACAAAAAGCCCTGGAACAGGCCCAGGCCGCGGTGGAGGAAGGCAACCCCGAACGCGCGTTGACCCTGTACGAGGAGGCGCTGGCGGCCAATCCGCGCCTGATCCAGGGATACGTCCAGGCCAGCGAGTTGCTGATCACGATGGGAGAGGTAGATGCAGCGATTGAGACGCTCATGGCGGGCGTGGAGGCAAACCCAGGCAACGCAGAACTGCACAAGAGAGCAGCCGGGGTTGCCCTGGCAACCAGGCACCTGGACGAGGCACGCCAGGAGATAGAATGGCTGCTGGCAGAGGTGCCCGAGGAGGCTCTCCCCCACGCCTACGCCGGGTTACTCGCGCTGGCCGAGGGAAACCCGTGTGAGTCAGCTCACCCGGAGCTGGACGAAGCCCTGGGAATCAACCCAGAACTGCCGTGGGCCCACTATGGCATGGCTATGTGTCTTCTCGAGGCCGGCGACGTGGCGGGCGCTCAAGGTGAACTTGAGTTCGTGCTGGGCCACAAGGACACGCCACCGATGGTCAGGAGACACGCCGAAGAGATGCTGACCAGGCTGCACGAGGGAGCACCGCCGGACACCCAGCCGGCCGTCCATCAGGCGTTCGATGCGCTTTTCCCCCTGGTCGGCGAGATAGCCGACGAGCCGCTGCGGGAGCAGTTTCTCGAGCGGCTAGAGCAGGCGCGTGTGGAGTGGGAGATGGGAAACCGGACAGCGGCCGTCCAGCTACTCAAGGAGACCCATGGCTGGATGAGGGAGCATTGGGATGACATCGGCGATCCGCTGGCCGGAGAACTGGACGGGCATCTGGAGCACATCGTACACCTGGCGACTGCGCCGTAGCGCCGGAACGCCAGAGCCGCGGACAATCACCCGAGAGACTCTAACTCCGTCGCGGACCGACTCCCGCGACTCGAATCATACACAAGATATCTCACCAATCAAGGAGACGACATGCGGAGACCGTTTATCGCTGGCAACTGGAAGATGAACAAAACCATCGAGGAAACCCGCGCGCTGATCAAGGAACTGCGCAGCGCGCTGGACGGCGTGACCGATTGCGATGTGGCCATCTGCCCCCCTTCCGTGGCATTGGCCGCCGCGCGCGAGGCGCTGGCAGGCTCGACCATCGGGCTGGGCGCGCAGAACATGTACTGGGAAGAGAAGGGCGCGTTTACCGGCGAGGTGAGTCCTGTCATGCTGGAGGGACTGTGTGACTACGTCATCATCGGCCACTCGGAGCGCCGCACGATCTTCGGCGAGACCGACGAGATGGTGAACAACAAGCTCCACGCCGCGCTGGCCCATAGCCTGAAGCCCATCCTCTGTGTGGGCGAGAACCTGCAACAGAATCAGGCTGGGGAGACAGAAGCGTTCGTCGGTGGCCAGGTGCGCGCTGCCTTCGAGGGCATCAGCGCCGAGCAAGCCCGGGCCATCACCGTGGCCTATGAGCCGATCTGGGCCATCGGCACCGGGGTGCCGGCCACCGGTGAGGGAGCGAACGCCATCATCGGCGGGACGGTGCGCGCGACGCTGGCAGGGTTGTTCGGCGATGACGTGGCGCAGGCCATGCGCATCCAGTACGGCGGCAGCGTCAAGCCCGGCAACGTGGTCGAATTCATGTCCGAGCCTGAGATTGACGGCGCGCTCGTGGGCGGGGCGAGCCTGCGGGCCGCGGACTTCGCTGCCATTGTGCAGACCGGTTTGGAGGCTCAGGCACAGGAGTAGCGGTGTGGACGTCCCGCTTCGGCGGGGACAGCAGGTGAGGGGACGGAGAAGCGCATCCTCCATCCCCTCACCTGCTCACACCTCGTATTCTACAGTCCGATGGATTGGACGTTGCTCCTCTGGCTCGCGGCCGCGTTGGCGCTCCTGCTGCTGATGGAGCGCTGGATTCATCGCCATCTACAGGGCGCTATGCTGCTGCTGACCGGTGACCTCGATATGGCGGCCGTTCTGTATGCGTTGCCACTCTTGCCCGGCATCGTTATCCACGAATTCAGCCACGCCTTCGCGGCCATGCTCCTGGGGGTCAGGGTAGGCCGCATCTCGATCCGGCCCAAACGGGCAGGCCAACGCATCCAGTTGGGCTTCGTCCCCGTCGAGAGAACCGACGCGGTGCGGGCCAGCCTGATCGGGCTGGCCCCTTTGCTAGTTGGAAGCGCCGCGATCTTGCTGATCGGATACCTGGTATTCGGTATCGGCACACTCGGCTCGGCGTTGGAGACCGGCGACTGGACAGACATGGCCGCAGGGTTTGTAGCGGTGTCTCGGGCATCCAACGCGTGGCTTTGGGCATACGTTGTGTTCACCGTGAGCAACACCATGCTACCCAGCCGGGCCGACCGGCAGGCGTGGACACCGGTGATCCTGTTCCTGCTGCTGATCGGCGTACTGAGCTGGGTAGTCGGGCTGTGGCCGGCAATCGTCGAGGCCCTTTCCAGGCCGCTGACCACGGCCCTGCACTGGCTGGCGACGATGTGCACGCTTACGGTAGCAGTCGACGTGCCGTTCGTCGCGCTTCTCTGGCTGATGGAGAGGTTATTGGAGCGGGCGAAGGGTATGCGGGTAGAGTACTAATCCCGGCGCGGGCGACCGGGGCGGGACAGCCAGGACAACACGATGATCACGAATACGCCAATGGCAGCCAAAGCCAACAGCTTGTAAAGCCGAGACGCCACGAGCAACGCCACCACGCCGAACAGCGCACAGAAGCCCCAGTACAACAGCACGATCACCCGCTCCGATAGCCCCATATCCAGCAAACGAAAGTGAAGATGTCCCCGGTCGGCCTCGGCCGGCGAGCGATGATGGCGCAGGCGGTCGAATATCTGCCAGGCCACGTCTACGATGGGCAAGCCCATGACCAGCAGCACCGTGGCGATCCGCCCGCCAGCGATGAGCCCCAGACAGGCCAGCGCGTACCCCAGAAAAAACGCCCCGGCGCTTCCCAGGAATACCCGCGCCGGGGAGACGTTGTAGGGCAGGAAGCCCAGTATCGCTCCCAGAAGCGCCAACGGGAGCAGCGCCACGCTGGACTGCCCCACCCGGTGCATGTGGATTGCCAACACCAGGCACAGAATCGCGCCAACCCCAGCGGCGAGTCCATCGAGCCCGTCCAGCCAGTTGATGGTGTTCATCATCCCCATCACCCACAGGATGGTCAGAGGCGCGTAGACAAAAACGCCCCAAGAGTAGGCTTCCAGCTCCACGTAGCCGACGAAGGGCAACGTGAAGCGCTCGAGCCAGAGCAGATGGGCGACGGCGATCAGAGAGAGCGCGAACTGGAGGATCGTCTGCACCACCGGCGATAGATCAAATCGATCGTCCGCCAGGCCAACGAGAAACGCACCCGCCCCGCCGATCAAGAGGCCGGCCAGACGGGTGAAATCAGCCACGCCGTAGCCCACGCTGAGCGTACCCCGCCAGGCCGCGAGCCCGATAGCAGCCATGAACGCCACGAACAGGGCCACACCCCCCAGACGGGGCACCGTGCCCTTGTGTCCTCGTCGTCCTCCAGGCCGGTCCACGATGCCCAACCGATGGCCCAGGCGACCGGCTATGGGTGTGAGCGCAAGCGCCAGTGCGAGAGACACGACGAGAGTGAATAGAGAAGCCAATCCCTTGACTACCCCGTGCCAAACAGCCGGTCACCGGCGTCGCCCAGCCCGGGCACGATGTAGCCTATGTCGTTAAGCCGCTCGTCTATGGCGGCCAGGTGCACGGGCACGTCGGGGTGAGCCGTGGTCAGGTGATCTACGCCCTCAGGAGCGGCGATGACACCCGCGAACTTGACGCGTTTGGCTCCCCAGCGCTTGAGGATATCCACCGCTGCCACGGCCGATCCACCCGTAGCGAGCATCGGATCAAGCACCAGGCAGAGGTCCACGGTCGGGCTTACCGGCAGGCGGTTGTAATACTCCACCGGCTTGAGTGTCTCCTCGTCGCGGAACAAGCCGATGTGCCACACCTCGGTGTTGGGCATCAGGTTCCAGATTCCCTCCACCATACCGAGCCCCGCCCGCAGGATAGGAACGAGCCCCACCCGTTCCCGTAGACGGCGGCCGGTGGCCTGCCCCATCGGCGTCGCCACCGTTGTCTCCTCCGTCTGCAGATCAAGCGTGGCTTCATAGGCGATAAGCACGGCCATCTCACGCAGCAGCTCGCGAAACATCTTCGGGTCCGTGCCCTTGTCACGCAGCAGAGTCAGTTTATGTTGCACCAATGGATGGGTCGAGACGTGCACCTGTGATGTCACCGTTTACCTCCTGAGGGATCCAGTCTTAAGGTTGAAGCACTGATACCTGGGATGTAAATTGTACCCCCAAGCATCGGGCTTGTCAAAGCTACGTATTCATTCGTCTAAAATCTTACCGAGATGATATAGTTCCCTCAAATGATAATCTTACCGGGGGGACCATGTCCATAGATGACGAAATGACCATCGATGAACGACGAAAGTACCTGCGCAAGAGACAGAAGCGATATGCCAAAGCAGATCGAGTAGAGAAAGGAAGACTCTTGGACGAAATGGAGCAAGTCACGGGGCTGCATCGAAAACACCTGATCCACCTGCTGGGTGGAGATCTGAAGCGCAAACCCCGCCGTAGGCAGCGTGGTCGGACCTACGGCCCACAGGTGGATGATGCGTTGCGCGTGATCGATGAGAGCTTTGACTACATCTGTGCGGAACGACAGACGCCCAACTTGGCTTGGATGGCCAAACACCTGGCTCGTCATGGCGAGATAGAGGTTTCTGATCGTCTGTTGGAGCAGTTGGAACAGGTCAGTATCTCCACCGTGGGGCGCATCTTGCAGCGCATCAAACAAGATGAACCTCGCCTGCCCCGCAGAGAAGCGCCCAGTCGCCCCAAGCTGACTCAATCCATTCCGATGAAACGAATTCCTTGGGACACTGCCACCCCGGGGCATTTTGAGGTCGATCTGGTTCATCACTGCGGTCCCAGTGCCTGCGGCGAGTACCTATGTACGCTGCAGATGATTGATGTAGCCACCGGTTGGAGTGAACGAATGGCTGTCTTGGGACGCAGTTTCTTGGTCATGTCACACGCTTTCCGCACCATCTTGCGTCGTTTGCCCTTCCCAGTCCTGGAAATCCACCCAGACAACGGTAGCGAGTTCTTGAATAACCACATGGTTCGCCTGTGGGGCGATACGGTTCAGGGCGTCGAGTTTTCTCGCAGCCGCCCATATCACAAGAACGACAATCGCAATGTCGAACAGAAGAACTCAACCCTCGTTCGGGCTTACTTGGGCTACGATCGACTCGATTCTGTGGCTCAAACACTGGCCGCCAACCGGCTCTTGGAGTTGATGTGGATCTACTATAACCTCTTCCAACCGGTGATGCATTTGGTCGAAAAGCAGGTCATTCGTGAAAACGGGGGACAAATGCGCATTCGACGTCGTCACGATCAAGCACGGACCCCCTTTGATCGTCTATGCGCCACCAATCAGATCCTACCTGAACATCAAGAGCAGCTAAAAGCTCTGCGCGACCGCATCAATCCGCGTGAGCTACGACGACAAATCTACAATTCCATTGATCATCTCTTCACTCTACCCGGTGCTGCTCCCGAAAACGCCGAGAATGTATATCTGACGTTGGTGGAGAACGCAAATGGCAACCTATCGGACCTGGCGTTCAATCGGACGCCTATTCAGCAGTAACTTGATTCACGTCCGGGTGTGGATAGTGTGGACAGCCACAAAATGCGTGCCTGCCCACACTATCCACACCACTACGACTACGGCTCTGGTCAGGTCGGCAAACCAGCAAGAACCAGAAAGGAGGCGGACATCCCAGTAAGGTTTTCATTTGAGTGAACGAAAGCCTTTCGGGATGGTATAATCACAAATGACAAATTCTGCTTCATCCGGCGAGGCGTTCTTCATCTGAGGAAGCGAAAAGCACCTCAGGCTATGGGGACAGAACCTCCAAGGTGTGCTATCCTCTTGGAAGAGTACACACATCTAGGAGGGCGGGATGAAGCAGAAGTGGATCGTCAACAGACAGGTAGTGCGGCAGATGGGTGGCCAACGTCGATGGGATCTAGCTTACCAGTCCCTCCTGAGATGGGCTCGAGCAGCAAGTCACGAGGAAGTATCGACCCAGACCAAAGAGGAGGGGCGTTATGAGGACAGCGATCTACGCTCGGGTGTCCACGCCAGGGCAGGCACAAGCCCAGACGGTCGAACAGCAGCTCTCCCGGTTACGGGCTCACATCAAGGAGAAGCATTGGTCGCTGGCGCCGGAGCACGTGTTCGTGGACAATGGCTACAGTGGAGCCAAGTTGAGCCGTCCAGGCATGGACAGTCTGCGAGACCGAGCCACGTTAGTTGAATTCGATGCGGTTCTGGTAACCGAGCCAGACCGACTGGCCCGCAACTACGTTCATCAGATGCTGGTGCTTGAGGAGCTGGAGAAGCTCGGTATCCGCGTCGAGTTCCTGGATCACCCGATGAGTGATGATCCCAACGATCGGTTGCTGCTGCAGATCCGAGGTGCCGTGGCAGAGTACGAGCGCACCCTGATTACCGACCGTATGCGCCGTGGGCGGCTGACGAAATACCGGGCAGGAAAGCTATTGCCTTGGGGACGACCACCTTACGGCTACCGCGTCGATCCAGATCACCCTCGCGATCCGGACGGAGTACGGCTAGACGAAGCGGAAGCGGCCAGCGTGTCACAGATGTTTGAGTGGTATCTGGAGCCAGGCGTTACTCTATATCGTGTGGCGAAGCGACTCACCGATCTGGAGCTGCCGACACCGACAGGGAAGTCACGCTGGAGTGTATCGACAGTGCGAAACATCTTGACGAACCACGCCTATACTGGGGTTGCTTACGCAAATCGCCTGCGGGTGGTGCCTTCAAAGCGTCGGCTATCCGCCTTGCGCCCGATCGGGAAAGGGGAAAGTACCGTGGAGCGGCCCAAGGAGGAATGGATCCCCATCCCCGTGCCCGCTGTGATAAGCCAGGATGTGTTTGATCAGGTGCAGGCCAAGCTATCGCTCAACCAACAGAAGGCGCTGCGGAACAACAAAGCTCATCAGTACCTCTTGCGTGGCCTGGTGAGTTGTGGAATATGCCGACTGAGCGCTCACGCACGCACGTTGCACAGTGGCAGGTACCACTACTACGTCTGCAAGGGCCACACAGATGCGCTGCGTAAAGCTCCAGGAGAACGCTGCAAATCACGCTTCATGCCGACTTCCCAATTGGACGAACTCGTCTGGCTGCGTATTCCGATGAAATCGTCCACGTGTTCCGATCATGCCGTCCACTGTCGGAG
>CAZYSK010000074.1:0-29196 GCA_964649415.1 uncultured Anaerolineales bacterium | reverse complement strand
TGTAAAGAATTTCGGCCCTCAAGGAGTTCAGGTGACCGGCACTTGAACGCAGTTTAGGTGATGATGTTTGATGTTCTACCGCTGAGAAATCACATTGGGACGAAGTCTTTCAAGTGCCGGTCACCTCAGCAACGCCGGTGAGGGGTTTTTCTGCAGAACGCGGATAAACTGCATCCGGCGGATAAACTGCATCCGCGGGCCAAGAAACCTGGTTTCTGGGTAGGAGGCGTATGAATTTAGGTGAAGTTCTCTCAATCATTGACGGGAAAGTCATTTCTGAGGACGCTGACCTAGACGCAGAAGTGCAGATGGCGTGTGGGTCCGATTTGATGAGCGACGTGCTTGCCTTCACTCACGAAGGCACGCTGCTGATGACGGGACTGACGAATCCACAGGTAGTGCGCACGGCCGAGTTGGCTGGCATTGTGGCCATTGTCTTCGTGCGCGGCAAACTGCCACCGCCCGAGACTGTCGCGCTGGCCGAGGAAAAAGGCATCCCTCTCCTGGCCTCCAGATACACGATGTTTGAAACCTGCGGTCGGCTCTTTCAAGTCGGGCTGGCAAGCTGCGGTCTCTTTGAAATCACGCTGCGCCAGTGGCGCAGCACCTTTAAGGAGAATGCCAAGAGCTAGCCGCGGGTGAACCGACCGCGCGCCATCAGAATGGCGCCTTTGTAGGGATGATGGCTCCCGACCGGTCTGCCCCCGACCGTCTGCGGTCGGCACCGTCTGCGGTCGGCACCGTCTGCGGTCGGCACCGTCTGCGGTCGGCGTCGGCGTCGTCCGCCCATAGAGGGTTGATGGAGTGGCAAACAGACAGGCCCAGGAAATCACTAAGCTCCAGGAACTGACCTATGAGCTTACTGTAGAGCAGGTGATGACATCTGATGTCATCACCATAGCTCCCAGTGACACGATGGCTCAGTTTCGTGAGGTTCTGCGCACCCATCGTATCGCCGGCACGCCAGTAGTGGCAGACGGGGACTTGGTGGGGATCGTCAGCATCGAGGATCTGATAGAGGCGCTGGCGACCGGAGAGCTGGATGCCACTGTGGGCGAGAAGATGTCATCGCCAGTGAAGACACTCTGTGCGGATGAACCGCTCGTGCATGCCGTTGATATGTTCGCCCGCTTCAATTTCGGACGCTTGCCGGTCGTGAACCATGATGGGCATCTGGTAGGTATCATCACCCATGGCGACATCGTGCACGGATTGCTCCGTAGGTTGGAGGTGGAATACCGTGCGGAAGAGATCCATCGGTATCGTGCTAGCCACATATTCGTGGACATCGTCGCCGATGAGGCTGCTCTGGTGGTCGGCTATCGTATCATAGGCAAAGACTTCGACCGGGCGGGGGAGGCCTCGAGTAGCCTCAAGACCACTTTGAGACGCCTCGGTTTTGATCCCCGTATCGTTCGCCGTATGGCCATCGCTACCTATGAGGCGGAGATGAACGTTGTCATCTATGCCGATGGGGGGGAACTCGTGGCTGAAGTACGGCCTGACCGTATCTGTGTGGTGCTCCTGGACAAAGGGCCCGGTATTCCTGACGTGGAGCTGGCTATGCAGCCGGGCTATTCGACAGCACCCCAGTGGGTACGTGATATGGGTTTTGGCGCTGGAATGGGCCTGGCCAACATCAAGTCCTGTACGGACAAGATGAAATTGGAATCTGCCGTCGGCGTGGGCACCAGGTTGGAGTTCATCATATACGTGGATGCGGACACTGATCGTACGTCCGAGCAAGCATAGCGAGGAGAGGTGGCAATGAAACTCAGGGACGTTGTCGATGCTGTCGCTTTCAAGGTTTGGACCGATCCGGGGAGGCTGGACGCTGAGGTCACAGGTGGATACGCTTCGGATCTTCTGAGTTGCGTGATGGCTAAGGCTCGCAGGGGCAATCTGTGGGTCACGCTGCAGTCTCATCCCAACATCGTTGCTGTGGCCTCTCTTCATGATCTGGCTGGCATTATCATCACAGAGGGGCGGAAGCCAGATCCCAAGACTATTGATAAGGCTGACGAAGAGGGCGTCTCTCTTATGACTACCGAGCAAACCACGTATTCGACTGTGGCCAGATTGGCCGAATTGGGTGTGACTGGAGTGGAATGAGACTAGCCGCTCCCGCGTTCCTGGATGTCGCTGATGCATGAGTTATCCATCACTGAGAGTCTCCTTGAGATTGCGTTGCGTCACGCTCGGAAAGCCGAAGCCCAGCGCATCATCCGGTTGAACCTCGTGATCGGTGAGCTGGCGAGTATAGTGGATGATTCGGTGCAGTTCTATTGGGATATCGTGAGCCGGGACACGATCGCTGAAGGAGCTGAGCTGCATTTTGAGCGTCTGCCGGCGACCCTGCGTTGCCTGAGTTGTGACCACGTGTTTCCCCTTGATGGTAGAGAGTATGCCTGTCCCGCGTGTGGTTCAGAGCGCGTCGTCGCTGCAGGGGGCGACGAGTTCCGCTTGGAGAGTATTGAGGTGGAGTAGAGGCGTTGGCCGTCCAACCAGGTCGCCATCGGAATGGCGCCTTTGTAGGGATGATGGTGCGCCATCGGAATGTCGCCTTTGTAGGGATGATGGTGTGCTATGAAACTGCAGACTAGGTTCAACCTGGGAATCATCATCATCTTCACGGTGTTGGCAGTCGGTATATCGGCTGTGAATGTGAATCACGTCAACAACAACACCATTCGAGAAGCTGAAGAGAGGGTGAGGATATACACGCGGGCTGCCTGGGAGATACACAGTGGCAGGATCGCGCGCATTCGTGCGGCGGCAGAAGTTCTGGCCCAGGACCAAAGCGTCATAGACTTGCTGCGGACGCAGCCGACCGCGGACGGTCGGAATCAAGCTCAACGTGATCTGGAGAATGAGCTGTTGTCCACTGCCTTCCGGGATCAGCTGGAGGCCATCCGCCAGGAGCAGGAAATGGACATCCTCAATCTGTTGACTCCGGATGGCACGGTCGTATTGCGAACGCGGTTTCCCTACAATAGAGGAGATAATCTGTCCGATGACCCGCTCGTGAAGCAGGTCGTCGTGACGCACCAGGGTAGCGCCGGCGACGATACTTGGTCACAGGAGCGGCTGGACATCGAAGGGCAGGGTTTGCTCGAGCGCTGTTTGTCGATTGGCAGAGAACCGACAGGTATGGTAGCCGGTGCGGCTGTGCCGGTCGTGGCGGATGGCCAAATGGTGGGCATAATTGTGATGGGGAGCCTGTTGAACGGTGCGGTCGAGGAGGTCGACAGAATACGGGACGCCGTTTTCGAAGATAAGTACTACGAGGGTAAGCCGGTAGGGACAGCGACCATCTTCATGGGAGACCTGAGGGTGTCGACCAACGTGCAGGATGCCGATGGCCGGCGAGCAGTAGGCACCCGCGTCTCAAGGGAGGTGGCTGAACAGGTGCTGGAGAGAGGCCTTTCCTGGACCGGCAGGGCCTTCGTGGTCGACACCTGGTATCTCTCACAGTATGATCCGATTAAGGACCCCGAGGGCAATATCATCGGGATGCTGTACGTCGGTGAGTTGGAACAAAAGTACCTGGATTTGCGTACCCGTACGCTGGCGGTCCATCTCTCTGTCATCGTCGCAGGCTTGATACTGGCGTTTGTATTGACCTACTTTGTGGTCAGGAGCATTCTGGGGCCCATTGGAAGGCTTTCCGAGGCCACTCGTTTTGTTTCCAGCGGGGATCTGACGCATCGGGTGGTGGTTAGGGGCCGAGATGAAGTCAGTGAACTGTCCGCTTCCTTCAACCTTATGGCGGGGCAACTGGCGAAACAGCGACAGGAGATCGAGCGCAATCAGCAAGAGTTGAGAGACCTGAACGATGAGTTGAGAACGATCAACAGGAATTACATGGATATGCTGGGTTTTGTCTCCCACGAGCTCAAGAACCCGTTGACGTCTGCCATGATGAGTCTGTACACGGTGAAGGACGGATACCTGGGAGATGTGACCCCTGCTCAGAAAAGGAGCCTGGAGTCCGTGGCTAAAAGCCTGGACTACTTCCAGGACATGGTCAGGAATTACCTGGACCTTTCCCGTTTGGAGAAAGGTGAGTTGGAGGTAAGGAAAGCTCAGGTTTCTCTACTTGCTGATGTAGTCGCGCCAGCGCTTGATGGATTGGAGCGTGGGATACAGGAGAGGGGGATGGTGGTGGAGAACCACATCCCTGAGGATATGATCGTGGATGCAGACGGCAATCTGTTGAGGATCGTTTACGACAATCTGCTCTCCAATGCGATCAAGTACGGCCGAGAGGGGGGCGCGATTGTGCTTGGTGCCCAACAGGATGATGGCCGAGTGGTCTTGAGCGTTCGCAACGACAGCGAGGGTATCCCGCCGGAACAGATGTCTCGGCTGTTCAAGAAGTTCAGCCGTCTGGACAGCCCTGAATACGCGAGCAAGAAAGGGACGGGTCTGGGGTTGTACATCTGCAGAGAAACCGTCGAAAAGCATGGAGGGGAAATATGGGTTGAGTCCGAAATGGGGAAGTGGGTCGAGTTTAGCTTCACGTTACCGCGCCATCGGAATGGCGCCTTTGAAGTGTGAATGTGCGCTATCGGAATGGCGCCTTTGAAGTGTGAATGTGCGCCATCGGAATGGCGCCTTTGAAGTGTGAGTGTGCGCCATCGGAATGGCGCCTTTGAAGTGTGAATGTGCGCCATCGGAATGGCGCCTTTGTAGGATGATGGTGCGCTAGAAATCAAGGAGGCCATACAATGTCTGAGAAGCAACACATTCTGGTCATTGATGATGATGTCCAAGTCGTTGACTCGCTAGAGACGCTGCTGCAGAGCGCGGGGTATCAAACCTCTCATGCGTACCAGGTTGAGAAGGGCAGGGAGCTGGCCAAGGAGCTGAAGCCGGACTTGATCTTGCTGGACGTGATGTTCGCTGGCCCGCCAGGGCCGGACGGTATTGAGTTCTCGGTTCAGCTTCACGAGGACCGCGGTCTTAGGGACACGCCGGTCATCATTCTTTCTGGGGTGAAGAAGGTGGAGGATTTCCCCTATGAGTACGCACCGGACCCGACCTGGATGCCGGTCAAGGCCTTTCTGGAGAAGCCCATCAAGCCGGAAAAGCTGCTGGCCGAGATTGAAGCGGTCCTGGGTCCGCATGAGTAAGTGTTCGGGGTCTTGTAGCGGAGTTGGAGGCGGCGCGGACGCGGATATCATGCCGGCAAGATGCCGGCGGTCCGTTGGGCGTGCGTCCGGCGGACGTTGACCGTGCGTCCGTTGCTAAGTTGATTTTGGTGAGGAGGTTATATGATGTCTGAGGGACAACACATTCTGGTCATCGACGATGACGTCCAGCTCGTGGACTCGGTGGAGACGCTGTTGGAGAGTGTGGGGTATAGCGTCTCTCACGCGTATCAGGCCGAGAGTGGAATGGAGATGGCCAGGGAGACGAAGCCAGACTTGATCCTGCTGGACGTGATGTTCGCCGGCCCACCGGGACCGGACGGCATTGAGCTCTCCAGGCAGTTCCATCAGGATCCCGATCTTAAGGGCATTCCGATCCTCATCCTCTCGGGGGTGAGGAAGGTGCTTGATCTGCACTTCAAGATCAGCCCTGATGAAACCTGGATGCCGGTAAAGGCCTTTCTTGAGAAGCCCGTCAAGCCGGACAAGCTACTGGCCGAGATTGAGAAAGTCCTGGGACCACGGGATTGAGCGGATGCAGACATCCGCCTCTAGAGAGGAGATTGAGCGGATGCGGACATCCGCCTTCAGGGGGGATTGAGCATCGCGGAGCAAGCCAAAGCCGACGCAGCCAACGTCGACCGCGGACGGTGCCGACCGCGGACGGTCGGGGGCAGACAGTCGGGACCAACGTCCGCTGAAGACCAGCGGGGACGGAGCTAGGTGCCTTCCTCTACGATAGAGGGATTGTTCGACAGTCTGCTGCACGTGGGCAAGCGCGGGTGTCGCGAGCGTTGGCAACAACCTCAAGATATGCTATACTTTCGTCTTGCTAATGGTGCGCCATCAGAATGTCGCCTTTGTAAGGATGATGGTGCGCCATCAGAATGTCGCCTTTGTAAGGATGATTGGGGTGGGGCTTCTCTCCGAGGAGCACCACCGATTGTGCGCCATCGGAATGGCGCCTTTGTAGGATTGTGCGCCATCGGAATGGCGCCTTTGTAGGATTGTTGTCTTCCGTTTGGACGGGAGTTGCGGACGCACGGTCGATGTCCGCAATGCCCGCCGTATGGCCACTAGAGGACTGTGAGGAGAATAATATGGCCCAAAGTATACTTGATAAGGAGGCAGTAGGCCCACTGGTCAGTGCGCTGATGGCCGATTACCAGGTTGTTGGACCACAGGCCAAAGGACCTAAGTTTGCCTTTGACCCCATCGCTGAACCGGCTCAACTGCGTCTTGACTACAACACGACTATTCTGCCGCCAAAGAAGGTGCTGCAGCCCCCAGAGGAGCGGCTGGCGACCTTCAAGCTCGGCGATGAGCCACGGGTGGAGCCAGCGAACGAAGCTGGTCCGACGGTACTCTTGGGGGTTCACACGTGCGACCTGCACGCTATCCGGTTGCTGGACAAGGTGTTCTCTCAAGACTATCCTGATGCTCACTATCTGGAACGGCGTCGCCAGACTGTGATCATTAGCCTGGAGTGCCTGGAACCCTGTGACGAATACTCCTTCTGCCGGAGCATGGGCACGCTGTCCGCTGACGAGGGGTACGATCTGCACCTCACCGACCTGGGGTCGGCTTACCTCGTGGACGTGGGAACCGAAGTGGGCGAGGAACTCCTGTCTCGCTACGGGAGCGCTCGTGAAGCCACTGATGCGGACTACGCCCGGTACAACGATGTGCTCAGCGCCAAGTGGCCTCGTTTCAGCTACCCTCTGAAATTCAATGCGGCCGAGTTGCCAGGCATGCTGGCCGCTGCTTATGAGCACCCGCTGTGGAATGAACTTGGAGAGCGCTGTCTGGCCTGCGGGTCTTGCACCAACGTCTGCCCTACCTGTTACTGTTTCAACGTCTTCGACGAAGTAGATATGGCACTGACAGAGGGCGAAAGGCGTCGCCGCTGGGATTCATGCCAGTTGGACGAATTCGCCAGCGTGGCCGGAGGGGAGAACTTCCGGGAGGGTCGCGCGGCCCGGCAGCGTCATCGCTTCATGCGCAAGGGGAAATACATCTACGAGAAGTTTGGTGAGCTGGGCTGCGTGGGTTGTGGCCGCTGTGTCCGAACCTGCGTGGCGAGCATCAGCATCGTCGAGGGCTGGAACGCGATCCACGAGACGGTGGTAGGAGGGAACGAATAATGACAGCATCCATCTATGCGCCTGAGATGGCGTCTCTGGTCAGTGTGAGGCAGATAACTGAGACGGAGAAACTGTTCACCATCGAGTTGCCGGATGGACGCAACTTGGGTCACGACCCGGGACAATTCGTGATGGTCTCTGTGCTGGGTGTGGGCGAGGCTCCGATTTCTATTACGTCGTCGCCAAGCCGCTCCAACGGTACGTTCGAGCTTTGTGTGCGCCGTGTGGGCGACGTGACGAACGCAATGCACGCCATGGAGCCGGGGGATAAGTTGGGCATCCGTGGGCCTTTCGGCCATGGCTTTCCCATGGAGAAGATGCGCGGCAAGGACATGCTCTTCGCCCCGGGAGGGCTAGGGCTGGCGCCGCTGCGTTCGCTGATCAACCAGGTGCTGGACGAGCGAGGGTCTTTCGGCGAAGTGAAGATTGTCTATGGAGCCAAGCGACCGGCAGAGCTCCTCTTCTTCGACGAACTGGAGGATTGGGCCGTCTGCGGGGACGTCGAGTGTCACTACACGGTGGACTGTTTGGATGAGACGTGGGGAGGAAGTGATGCGTTCACGTGTAGCGAGGGCGTGATCACGACTCTCTTCCCTGACGTCACCGTGGATCCGCTCAACACGATCGCTGTCACCTGTGGGCCGCCGGTCATGTACCGCTTCGTGCTGATGGAGTTTCTGAACAAGGGTATTCCAGAGACACAGATCTACCTGTCTCTGGAGCGGCGGATGAAGTGCGGTGTGGGGAAGTGTGGGCACTGTCAGATCAATGGTCTGTACTGCTGTCAGGATGGCCCGGTCTTCAATTACGCTGACGTGAAGGGCGTCGAGGAGGCACTGTAATGAGCCAAAACGGGAAGCCAAAAGTTGCTTTTTTTGACTTTGCATGCTGTGAGGGATGCCAGCTCACGGTCGTTGACTCTCTCCAGACGCACCTGGATCTGCTCGACGCTGTTGAGATCGTGCAGTTTCGCGAAGCGATGACCGAGAAGGGGGAAGACTACCAGATCGCGTTCATCGAGGGTTCCTGCACCCGCCGTTCCGACGAGGAGCGGCTGAGGAAGATTCGCGAACAGGCCGATATCGTGGTCGCGCTGGGAGCCTGTGCCGATCTGGGAGGCGTCAACGCACTCAAGAACCTACACCCGCTTGACGACGTCCGTCGCTGGGTCTACGGCGATAAGGCGGATTGGTATGAGACGTATGAAGCGCGGCCCATCAGCGCTGTGATCCAGGTGGACGCCGTGCTTCCTGGTTGCCCGATTGACCGGGAGGAGTTCGTCAGAGTGGTGAAGGCGCTGCTTCTGGGCAAGAAGCCGCCGGTCCCTGACTATCCCGTCTGTGTGGAATGCAAGCTGAAGGAAAACGTATGCCTGTTCCAGGTCGGCAAGTTCTGCCTGGGCCCAGTCACGCGGGCTGGCTGTGGAGCCATTTGTCCGAGCTACGGTGACGGCTGCGAGGGGTGCCGAGGGCTCATCTCCAACCCCAATGAGAACGCGATGAAGGATGTGTTGGCCGAAGCCGGACTGACCGTGGACGAAGTACTGTCTCGCTTCACGATGTTCAACGCCTATCAGGTGCAAGGGCAAGCGGACGTTGGTCGTGCGTCCGTGGCTGAAGAGGGGGGAAAATGAGCACGCGGACATTGGTCAAGCGCCCGATGAAGATTGACGTACATCACGTGACCCGTGTTGAGGGGCATGGCAACATCGTTTTGGATGCCCAGAATGGCGAGATCAAGGAATGCCGCTTTGAGGTTGTTGAGGCCCCTCGTTTCTTCGAGGCGTTCGTGCGTGGCCGGCCTTACTACGAACTTAGCCACATCACCTCACGCATCTGCGGTATCTGCAGCGTGGGTCACGCCACCGCCAGCCTCCGTGCCACCGAGAAGGCGCTGGGGGTGGAGCCTTCGGAGCAGACGGTGCTGCTGCGCAAACTCAACTTCCACGGCGAGATGATTGACAGCCACGTCCTCCATACCTACTACCTGGTGGCCCCCGACTTCCTCGGCGTTGGCTCTGTGATCCCACTGGTGGATACGCATCGCCCCGTGGTGGAACGGGCGCTGAAGATCAAGAAGCTCTCAGGAGACCTGTGCGCGATGATCGGCGGACGGCACACCCATCCCTGTGCTATGGCGGTCGGTGGCTTCACGCATCTGCCGACCGAGGCTGAGCTGAGGGATATGCAAGCGCGTTTCGTGGATGCCCGCGCTGATATGGACGAGACAGTGGCGCTGTTCGCTACCCTTCCTTGGCCGGAGTTCGAGCGGGAGACGGAATACGTCTCCCTCAAGAAGGATGACGAGTACGCCTTCATTGACGGCACTGTCGTCACGTCCGATGGTTTCTCCTATCCCATCGAGGAATACAGAGAGGTGACCAACGAGGAGTGTGTGCCTTTCTCCACGGCCAAGTGGACGCATCACAACCGAGATTCCTACATGGTGGGCGCATTGGCGCGTGTGAACAACAACTTCGATCAACTCCACCCACGCGCCAAGGACGCAGCGGCCAAGCTGGCTCTGAAGCCGATCGCGACCAATCCTTTCCTCAACTCCGCCGCTCAAGTGGTGGAGATGGTCCATTGTATCGAGGACGGTATCGAGATCATTGACGAGTTGCTCACTCGCGGCGTCCAGCCCGAGGAACCCCCAGACGTGGAACTGGAAGCGGGGGAGGGGGTCGGTTCGTGTGACGTGCCCCGGGGCATCCTCTTTCACAACTACGTCTATGACGAGGATGGCACCTGTGTCAAGGCAAACTGCATTATCCCGACGAACCAGAACTTGGCCAATCTGAATGCAGACATGCGGGAGTTCGTGCCTCAAATCATGGACCGCCCGCAGGAGGAGGTCCGCCATCTGCTAGAGATGTTGGTGCGGGCCTATGATCCGTGTATCTCCTGCTCGGCCCACTTCCTGACCGTTGAGTTTGTATGAGTGACGGGCGAGAGGCGAATGGCGAGCCCGCGGACCTTGCGGACGTCGCGGACGTTGACCGTGCGTCCGCTTGTGCATCCGCAAGTGTGTCCAGGGGTTCGCCGTTCGCGCGGATGCGGACATCCGCCTTCAGGGGGGATTGAGCGGATGCGGACATCCGTGGTCATTGGTCTGGGCAACCCTCTGCGCGGCGACGATGGGGTTGGCCCACGGGTCGTGGCGGAGCTCAATCGCCGCGGACTGCCAGAGGGTGTGGAAGCACTCGACATGGGGACCGGGGGACTGGACCTCATGCGGGTGCTGGAAGGGCAGCATCGGGTGGTGATCGTTGATGCTGCCGACATTGGACAAGAGCCGGGCCAGTTTGTCCGCTTCACGCTGGATCAGGCCCGGCTGGTTTATGGGGCAGACCGCCTCTCCTTCCACCATGCTGGCCTGGGTGAGGTCCTGGCGCTGACCAATGCGCTGGGGCGGGACCTGCCGGAGATGGTGGTTTTCGGTGTCCAACCAGCCGAAATCGGCTGGGGGGAGGGACTGAGTCCCCTGGTGGAGGCCGGGCTTCCAACACTGACTGCTGCAGTGCTTGAAGAGACAGAGCGAACGACGACAGGAGAAGATTGAATGGATGTGGCAAACGGCGACGCAATTGATCTTTCCTTGATGGATCCGGTCTTCGAGAAGTACAGGGGACAACAGGGCGCCTTGATCCCTGTTCTGCAGAAGGCGCAAGGCACCTATGGCTACCTGCCGCCCGAAGTCATGCGATTGATCGCCAGCCGGATGAGTGTCGCGCTAAGCAAGGTTTACGGTGTGGCGACTTTCTACTCTCAGTTCTATCTGGAGCGCAGGGGTAAGCATATCTTGCATCTGTGTAACGGAACGGCTTGTCACGTCAAGGGGGCACCTGCCCTGGTGGCTGCCATCACGGAGGAGTACGGCATCAGCCCCGGGGAGACGACGGCCGATGGAGAGCTGACGATGGAGATTGTTTACTGCCTGGGCTCGTGTGCTTTGGCCCCTGTGGCGGTCCTGGATGGCCAGGTGATGGGAGGGGTCCGTCGGGATGCGCTGTTGAAGCGGGTGAGCAAGTGTATGGAGAATGGAAAGAGTGTCCCTGAGGTGGCGGATAGAACTGCATCCGGCGGATAGACTGCATTCCCTCCCGGATGGCGGGTATGGAAACCCGCCCTACGGTGGCGGATAAACTGCATCCGTAGGATGGCGTTAATCTGTCGTTTATCGAGAGATCATGCGGATAGAACTGCATCCGGCGGATAGACTGCATCCGGCGGACTTTGCTCGGAGGAGGGAGTTATGCCCAGACTCGAAAGCGCTGATGAGCTGAGAAGGCTTCGCGAAGCTGCTCAGCAGGATCTCAAGATTCGCGTTGGCACTGGAACTCGGATCATCGTCGGGATGGCAACGTGCGGTATCGCTGCCGGTGCCCAGGAGACGAAGCAAGCCATCGTGGAAGAGTTGGAGAAACTTGGGATTGACGCCGACGTGACCAGCGTCGGTTGCATCGGGATGTGCTCCAAGGAGCCATTGGTGGACATCCAACAGGCGGGTCGCCCGCGTGTCACCTATTGTAACGTCCATCCTGACATGGTACCGCGCCTGATCGAGGAACACCTGGGCAAAGGTCACGTGGTCCAGGAGTGGGTGATGGGGCGCGTGCCCGACCTTGGCATCGGTCAATAGGACGGCGGTTTTTGAGGAGGTAATGATGGCCGAAGGATCGTACCGGGCCAACGTGTTGGTCTGCGGAGGCACCAATGGTGCGCCATCAGAATGGCGCCTTTGTAGGGATGATGGTGAGGCTTCAGGCGTTGCCGAAGTCTACCAGGCACTGGTAGCGGAGCTCCAGCACCGGGAGCTGGACAACGAGATAGAGGTGGCTCGCGCCAAGAGCCGTGGGTTCTGTACGATGGAGCCAGTAGTAATCATCTATCCCGAGGGGATCCTGTACTGCCAGGTGCACGCCGATGATGTTCCGTCACTGGTGGAAGAGACATTGGTCAACGGGCGCGTGGTGGAACGGCTGAAGTACGAGGAACCGGAGGACTACGGCGAAGTACCGTTTTACGACGAGATTCCTTTCTACAGCAAGCAGAAGCGCATCACGTTGCGTAACTGTGGACTCATCGACCCTGAGAACATTGAGGAGTACATCGTTCGTGGTGGGTATGAGGCGCTCGCCAAGGTCATCACCTCGATGTCCTCGGAGGACGTGATTGATGAGGTGAAGCGTTCCGGCTTGCGAGGCCGGGGAGGGGCCGGTTTCTTGACCGGTTTGAAGTGGGAGTTCACCGCCCGCGCGCCGGGCGACGTCAAGTACGTGGTCTGCAATGCCGACGAGGGCGACCCTGGCGCGTTTATGGACCGCTCTGTCATTGAGGGGGATCCTCATAGTGTGTTGGAGGGGATGATCATCTGCGGCTACGCTGTGGGTGCGCGGGAGGGATATATCTATTGCCGGGCGGAGTACCCCCTGGCCATCAGGCGACTTGAGGTTGCCATCGCCCAAGCTGAAGCGTACGGGCTATTGGGAGAGCACATCCTGGGCAGTGATTTCTGCTTCCACTTGCACATAAAGGAGGGAGCCGGTGCCTTTGTGTGCGGCGAGGAGACGGCACTGCTGGCTTCCATCGAGGGACGGCGTGGTGAACCGCGTCCCCGCCCGCCCTTCCCTGCCGTGCGTGGGCTGTGGGACAAGCCGACCAATCTCAACAACGTCAAGAGCTACGCCAACGTTCCCCAGATTATCCTCAACGGAGCTGAT
This sequence comes from uncultured Anaerolineales bacterium, assembly GCA_964649415.1. GTDB lineage: Bacteria > Chloroflexota > Anaerolineae > B4-G1 > B4-G1 > CAZYSK01. Next base: position 16,177 of record CAZYSK010000074.1, on the reverse strand, counting down.
TGGTTTGCCGGCATCGGCACGCGACGTTCCAAGGGCACGGCGATTTTCGCTCTGACCGGCAAGGTGAACAACACGGGCCTGGTGGAAGTGCCGATGGGCATCACTTTGCGAGAGATCATTTATGACATCGGTGGCGGGATCCCCGACGGGAAGGCGTTCAAGGCCGTTCAGACGGGGGGGCCACTGGGCGGGTGTCTGCCGGCTGAGCATCTGGACGTGCCAGTGGACTTTGACTCACTCAAAGAACTCGGCGCGGTGATGGGTTCCGGCGGGATGATTGTGGTGGACGAGGATACCTGCATGGTGGAGCTCGCCAAGTTCTTCCTCACTTTCGCAGCTGCGGAGAGCTGCGGCAAGTGCGTTCCCTGCCGTATGGGGGGGAGGCGCATGTTGGAGGTGCTTACCCGCATCGTCGAGGGCGAGGGTAAGCTGGAAGATCTGGATACGATCCGCGAGATCGCCGCCGGAATGGAGACCGGTTCTTTGTGCGCCCTGGGGCAACTGACGCCAGGACCGGTAATGGCAGCACTGCGCTATTTTGAGGACGAGTTCCGTGCCCACATCGTGGACCATTGCTGTCCAGCACTCGAGTGTCAGGCGTTCCTCTCGTACTATGTGCGTCCTGACAAATGTCAGGGGTGTGGTATTTGCGCGCGGGCTTGCCCTGCCGAAGCGATATCAGGTGGCAAGCGGATGATCCACGTCATTGACCAGAGCAAGTGTATCAAGTGCGGAAACTGCCTTGCTGTGTGTCCCTCGCGTTTCAGTGCCGTGACCAAGGTCTCGGGGGACAGCATTGAGGTTCCTGCAGAACCTGTCCCTGTGGGCGAGTGGCATGAGTAAGGAGCGCCATCGGAATGACGCCTTTCTGAGTGCGGATAGACTGCATCCCCTCCCGGATGGCGGGTATGGAAACCCGCCCTACGGTGTAAGGAGCGCCATCGGGAAGATAAAGGAGACAACACGACGATGAATGCGGATAAACTGCATCCGGCGGTGAATGTCATCATCAACGGTCAGGAAGTCCAAGCCCGGGCCGGGCAGACGGTCTTGGAGGCAGCGGCATCGGTTGGCATCAAGATTCCGGCACTGTGTCATCATCCGGCGCTGAAACCCATTGGCGCGTGCCGGGTGTGCCTGGTGGAAGTGGCTCGGCAGAGAACGCTACAGCCTGCCTGTACCTTTCAGGTCACAGAGGGGATGGAGATTCTGACCCATTCGCCGAAGGTGGAAGAGGCCCGGCGCTTTGTACTGGAGTTGCTACTCTCCGATCACCCGTTGGACTGCATGACCTGTGAACGGGCCGGCAACTGTGAGCTGCAGGATCTGGCCTACGAATACGGCATCAAGCAGACGCGCTTCCCAGGCGAGGAGCACAAGTACCCTATCGACGACTCTAATCCCTTCTACGTGCGCGACTACGATAAGTGCATCCTCTGCCGGCGCTGCGTCCGCGCTTGCGAAGAGATCAACGGCGTGGAGGCGATCAGCGTCGTCCAGCGTGGGTTTGAGAGCAAGATCGGCACGGCCTTCGATGGCCCGATGCAGGACAGCGTGTGTGAATTCTGCGGTATGTGCGTGGAAGTCTGCCCAACGGGGGCTCTGGTGCCTAAACTGCGTCAGCGGCAGGGACGTCCCTGGGAGTTCACCAAGGTGGCGACCACGTGTGGCTACTGTGGGGTGGGTTGCCAGTTCTATTTGAACGTCAAGGATGGGCGTATCGTCGAGGTGACCTCTAAGTGGAATGCACCGGCCAATCACGGCTGGCTGTGCGTCAAGGGGCGCTTTGGATGGGACTATGTCCATCACCCCGACCGCCTGACCAAGCCGCTGATCCGTCGGAACAAGGGTGGCGAGCTTGAGGAGGCGACGTGGGACGAGGCGCTCGACTTCGTGGCGAAGCGGCTCGGTGGGATCAGGGACGAGCATGGACCTGCCTCGGTTGGCGCTCTATCGTCTGCCAAGTGCACCAACGAGGAGAACTACGTGGTGCAGAAGTTCACGCGGGCGGTGTTGGGAACGAACAACGTGGACCATTGTGCGCGCCTCTGACACAGTGTCACCGTGACCGGTCTGGTCACAGCATTTGGCTCTGGGGCGATGACCAATTCCTTCGACGACATCGCCAACGACGCGCAGGTCTACTTCATCATCGGTTCCAACACGACGGAGAATCACCCGGTCTTGGGGATGCGCATCCGGCAGGCTGTGAAGCAGCGTGGTGCCAAGCTGATCGTCTGCGACCCTCGTGCTATCCCCATCACCGACTTCGCCACCCTGCACATCCGTCAGAAGCCGGGCACCGATATCGCGCTGCTCAATGGGATCATGCACGTCCTCATCGCGGAGGACTCTTGCGACAAGGCGTTCATCGAGGAGCGCACCGAGGGATTCGAGGAGCTGAAGGCCACGGTGATGGGCTATCCGCCGGAGCGGGCGGCGGAGATATGCGGCATCACACCTGAGGAGATCGTCGAGGCCGCGCATATACTGGCCGAGAATCGCCCGGGCGCGCTGCTCTATGCCATGGGCATCACCCAGCATACGACCGGCCACCAGAACGTGCTCTCCTGCGCCAACTTGCAGATGCTCCTGGGCAACATGGGAATCCCCGGAGGGGGCGTCAACCCGCTCCGCGGTCAGAACAACGTCCAGGGCGCGTGCGATATGGGCGCTTTGCCCAACGTCTTCCCGGGCTATCAGAAGGTCACAGCGGACGAGGTGGTGCACAAGTTCGGGCAGGCCTGGGATGTGAGCGGCATGGACAACCAGGTCGGGCTGACGGTGATGGAGATGATGAACGGTGCCGAGGCGGGCACTTTCAAGGCACTGTACGTCATGGGGGAGAACCCCCTGGTCTCCGATCCGGACGTCAATCACGTCGAGCGCTGCCTGCGCAGCTTGGACCTCCTGGTCGTGCAGGATATTTTCCTCACCGAGACGGCTGCCCTGGCCGACGTAGTGCTTCCCAGCGTCAGTTGGGCCGAGAAGCTGGGCACGTTCACCAACTCTGAGCGTCGGGTTCAGTTCGTGCGTCCGGCGGTGCCAGCCCCGGGCGAGGCCAAGCCGGACTGGTGGATCTTCGGCGAGATCGCCCGACGCATGGGCTACGATGGATTGACTTACGACTCGCCTCGCGAGATCATGGATGAGATCGCGAGGCTGACGCCTATCTACGGAGGGATGGACTTCGACCGCATCGGTGACAAGGGCCTGCAGTGGCCGTGCCCCGATAAGGAACACCTGGGTACGCCCATCCTGCACGTGGGGAGGTTCAGCCGTGGGATGGGGCACCTCAGCGCCGTAGACTGGCAGGCGCCGGCCGAACAACCCGATGAGCAGTATCCGTTCATCTTCACCACCGGCCGTGTGTTGTATCACTTCCACACCGGATCCATGACCCGGCGTTCCGAAGGGCTCGATACCATCTATCCAGAGGCGCTGGTGGAGATCAACACGCGGGATGCTGCCGATCTGGGCGTCTCCGACGGGGACGTGGTGAAGGTGGCGTCGCGACGTGGTGAGATCCAGGCCAAGGCTTTAGTCAGCGCCAGGACTGAGCCCGGCGTTGTCTTCATGGCCTGGCACTTCGCCGAGGCTGCGGCTAACAAATTGACCATCGCTGCCTTGGATCCCACCGGGAAGATCCCCGAGTTAAAGGTCTGCGCGGTCAGAGTGGAAGCGGTGTAGTCCACGTGGGGAGAAGGTGCGCGTCCGCCTTCAGGTGGGGATTGAGAGGGGGTTCATCCCCTTGAGCCCTCAAGATGCGGCCCTCGTGGGACGCGCAGAGCTCCGGTTGGATCTGGGCGAGTGGGGACAGTGCGGCGGTGGGATGTGCTTCTTCGAAGACACGTCTGCGCGTGGAATGAGCGGTATGTTTGGCGCATACACATTGGATACACGATGTGCAAGGAGTAGTAGCATGGCCAAGATCCTCGTGGTAGATGACGATCCTGATTTTGTCGAGTTTGCACGGATTGTGCTTGAAAGTGGGGGACACACCATTGTCAGCGCTGGGGGAGGAGGCGAGGCGCTGGATATGATCGCCATGGATACGCCAGATCTGATTGTCTTGGACGTGATGATGGACAGTATTCTGGACGGCCTCTCGGTTGCGCGGGAGTTGGGCGAGCGTTCTGACTACAGAGATGTTCCCATCATTATGGTGACCTCTATCGCCAACACTGACTACGCAGAGTTGTTCCCGACCGATGAGTACATCCACCTGGACAGTTTTCACACCAAGCCAATCAAGCCCGAACGGCTGATCGAGGAAGTGAACAGATTGCTTGGGTAGCGTTTTCAGGTCAGGTGGGACGCACTTCAGAAAGTGCATCCCACCTATGCTTGCGCGTCGCTGTCTCTTGGTAGCACCACGGTGAAGGTGCTGCCCTTGCCCACCGTGGACTGCACGTCGATTTGCCCCTGGTAGGTCTCGACAATCTGCTTGACAAGAGGCAGCCCAAGGCCGGTTCCCATCTCCGAAACCGCCTTGGCTGCTTTGGTGCGGTAGAAATCCTCAAAAACCCGCGTGAGTTCCTCGGGGGCGATACCTATGCCGGTGTCGCTCACGTAAGTGATGATTTGATCGTCTTGTACCTCCATCGTTACGGTCACGGCGTCGCCTTCGTTGGTGTATTTGACGGCATTGCTCACCAGGTTCATCCACAGTTGCTTGATGTGCTTGGGGTCGGCCAAGATGGTGGGAGCCGTTTTTGGAACAGAGGCGATGAACACGATTCTCTTCTCTCGGACCTGGCTGTTCATCAGTTCGCAAACCTCGTGGAGTAGCTTCGCCGGGTCGACGGGTCCACGCTTGACTGCAAGATCTGGGTTCTGCAGGTGGGCCAGATCCAGCAAGTCGCCGATCAGCTCCAACTGTGCGGAAGCGCGCCGCTCGGCGCGTGCCAGGTACTCCTGCTGTTCCTCGACGGGAATGTATCCGTCCAGAATCAATCGGAGGTAGCTCTGCATAGCGGCGACCGGGGCACGCAACTCGTGGGCTACAGTGCGAACGCAGTCGGACTTGATGCGATTCAATTGCTCCAGTTCGCGGGTGCGTTGCTCCAGGGCCTCTCGTTCCAGTTCTGCATTGCGTCGCTCCAGGGCCTCCTTTTCGGCCTCTACCTGTGCCAGCCGACGTGCTTCCAAAGAGAGTCGCCTCTTCTCCAACCCCTGGTTAACGGCCAAGAGGAGCGTGCTGGCCTGAAAGGGCTTGGCGATGAAGTCGTAGGCTCCTTCTTTGATGGCCTGGACGGCCAGCTCGATGGTGGCATAGCCGGTGATCATGATACACACTATGTCGGGGTCGAGCCCGACTGCCCGCTTCAGCAGTTCCATGCCGTTGATGTCTGGCATCATGATGTCCAATAGCACCAGACCGAATCGCCCCGATTGGATCTCCTGCCACCCTTCCTCTCCCGAGGCGGCCGCGACAACCTCAAGCCCTGCACGGGTCAACACCCGGCGGCACCCTTCGCGCATGCCGAGTTCATCATCTACCACGAGAATGGCGGCGGACGCAGCCGGCGTAGACCGCGGACGGTGCCGACCTTGGTCGGTCGGGGGCAGACGGTTGGAGTCAATGTCCGCGGTTGCGGGGCGAGTTGTCTCCTCGTTGCGCACGGGATCCTGTTCCATACTTACACCTCTGGAGTTGTCACTGTTTCTTCGAAGGGAGATGTTTGCTTGTCGCGCTTGGCCGGGTGTATGGGCAGTGTTATCGTGAAGGTGGTGCCTTCACCTACCTTGCTCTTGACCTGGATTGTCCCTTGGTGCATTTTGACAATGCCATACGCGATGGACAGGCCCAGGCCGGTGCCTTGTCCCAGCGGTTTAGTCGAGAAGAAGGGGCTAAAAACCTGTTTGATGTCTTCCGCCGGAATACCACAGCCGGTGTCTTGTACGTGCATGATCACTGATTGCCTGTCCGGCGATGGATCGGCCTGAATGGTAAGTGTGCCTCCCTCAGGCATAGCGTCGGCGGCGTTATCCATGAGGTTGGCAAACACGTTCGACAATTGAACTGAATCGGCCTCGAGCTGGGGGAGGTCTGGAGCGACCCGTTCTACAATCTGGATACGCGTGAAGGCCGGTTGTTGGCGAGCTCGCTCAATCATCTCGTGCAACATGACGTCGAGTGCGGTTGGCTGCGCCAGAACCTCCTGTTGACGCGCGAAGTTGAGTAGGGCTCTGACGATTTCCTTCGCCCGCTGTGCCTCCTGGGCGATCATCTTCACGTCCTTCCGAACCTGAGTGTCTTCTGGCAGATCCTGGAGCACGATGTCCGAGAACAGCAGAATGGTGCCCAATGGATTGTTCAATTGGTGAGCGACCCCGGCGGCCAACTGCCCCATCGACGCCAGTTTTTCTTGGTTGATCAGTTTGGCCTGTGCCGTCTCCAGTTCGGCAAGCATCGTGTTGAAGGCCTTGCCCAGGACAGCTACCTCTCCCACGCCTCGGTTGGGGATACGTATCTGGGTGTTGCCTTGAGCGACCTGGCGACTGGCCCGCGCCATTTCCTCCAAGGGGTGCGTGATGAGACGCGCGACGGGCAGTGCCAACAGCATGACGGGGATGGTAGCCACCAGCGCCACCAGCATGATACGGTTTCTGAGCGTACGCTGCAGTTCGATGAAGCTGGCTCGGCGTGCTCCGACGTAGAGACTGCCAACGACCTGATCAAGATGATTCCGCAGCGGGATGTAGCGGGTGATGAACCACTCATTGACCACGTACGCGATTCCGGTGAAGGGTTTTCCCTCTACCAGCACCGTGTCGAAGACGGTCTGGGAGACGCGCGTGCCGATAGCGCGCTCGCTGTCCTCGCGCACGTTGGTGGAGACGCGCAGATCTCCGAAGAAAATGGTCGCGGTGTCTACCCCAGCGACGGCCTGGATGCGGTCAACCAGCGTGAAGTCGTTGTTGAAGAGATGACCGGCCAGCACCGCACCGGCCACTGCACCTTCTGCACCTACGATCGGTGCGCAAGCGATCTGTGCCAGACCGGCGGTGCCCTCCCGTGGGTCAAAGGGCTCAGGATTTGCCTTCGGTGTGTCCTTCAAGGGGATAAGCGCCAGCTCAGCGAGCCCAATCCGGTCCAGCAGCGCCTGGTCTACGATCTCAGTGGCGGCGCGCGACTGCTGATCGGTCAGGACGGCGCTCAGAATGGGGAAGTCACGCCAGTTGCCCCCGGTCGGCAGCCTCTGCTCTCTTCCGTCTATCAGCGCGTAGGCTGCGACCAGGCTGCTGTCTCCATCCACAATCAGGATGAAACTGGTGCTCGGGGGGTAGATGGTGTTGAGCTCGTCAGCCATCCGGTGCTCAAGGTCGTCTCTCACGGCCGGGTCGCTTGTCCGGGCAGCGGTGATCTGCTGGGCCAGTGCGGGCTGGTTGGCCAGACGGGTAGCTGCGCCATTGAGCTGGACTAAGCTGCGGTCATAGTAGGCGCTGGCCAGGTTCATATCGCGGGCGACCCGGTCGTTTTCCGCCCGCTCCATATAGCTGTTTACGATGGTCGAGGTGGTCCAGATCTCCACCACGAAGGTGACCACTGCGATCAGTGCAAAGGCGATCAACAGGATGTTCTGTAGACGATCGAAGACGCTGCGGACATTGATACTGCGTCCGAGGACATTGATAGTGCGTCCGCGGGCATTGATACTGCGTCCGTGGAACCAAAGCCCCATGTTGGGCCTCCATTCCTGTGGTGAGGGTGGCGCAGCGACTCTATTCGCATAGAGAGGGTAGCGCGGTGACTCTATCGGTGTGGTGCTCTGTTGCAGATCGTCGTTGCTAGTGGCAATTATACCATACCTGAACGCCTTCAGACAAACGCTTCCCCCATCGCTGCTGCTCAGGTCTTGAGTCACGCCAGTGGCGAGTGCTTCCACCAGTCCTCCTTTGGCAGATCCGACCGGAGGGGTATAATGGAGAATCGAGAATAGAGAATGGAGAACGGTGAATGGAGACGGGTGAACCGCGCCTGCTGAACAGAGGGCCTCCGGCGGAACACACCAGAGATGGTGACGTAACCGGGATCGTGCTGGCCGGCGGGGCCAGCCGCCGGATGGGGCGGGACAAGGCCTTCCTGGAACTGGGCGGGCGGCCGCTGATCGGCGTCGTCATTGAGCGCCTGTCTCGCGTGTGCGCCGAGGTGTTGGTCGTGGCGGGCGATTTGCCAGCCTATACCGGCCTGGGGGTCCCGGTCGTGGCGGACCTGTTCCACGGCGTGGGTGCCCTGGGAGGGATACACGCCGGGTTGCACGCCGCCGCCCATGATTTGACACTGATCGTGGGCTGCGACATGCCTTTCCTGAATACCGGCCTTCTGCGCGCGTTCGCTGACTGGGCCGGACGGGCTGACGTAGCCGTGCTGCGCCGCGAGGATGGCAGGCAAGTGGAACCGCTCCACGCGGCCTACCGGCGCACGTGCTTGCCGGCTGTGGAAGATGCCATCCGCGCTGGGCGCCGGCGTATCGTCTCCTTCTTTCCACACGTGCGGGTGCGTTACGTGATGCCGGAGGAGGCTGCGCGCTTTGATCCGGGCCTGCACTCGTTCCGCAACGTCAATACACCCGAGGAGTGGGAGGCGGCGCGACTGGAGTGGGAGCGAGAGACCCTGGATAGGAGGTGAGCACGTGCCAGACTTGATCGTCAAACCAGTGGGGCTGGCGCCGGACGCGCTGGCCGGCCATGTCGCGGTCGTGACCGGGGGTGGACGTGGTATCGGGCGTGAGGTGGCTTCCGTGTTTGCCCGGTTGAGGGCCCGCGTGGTCATCGCGGAGGTATCGGTCACTGGGCGGGAGACAGAGCGTGTGATCAGGGATCGGGGAGGGGAGGCGCTCTTCGTCGAGACGGATGTCTCCGACGAGGCGAGCGTGGAGGGCCTGGCACGTCGGGTAGAGGACGCGTTTGGCCCGGCCGATATCCTGATCAACAACGCCATCGTGTGCCCGGTTGCCCCTGTGAAGGAGCTGGATGTGGCGTTGTGGGATCGGGTCATGGACGTCAATCTGCGGGGTACGTTCCTGACTTGCCGGGCTTTCCTGCCGCGCATGCGCGCCCGCCGTCGAGGTACGATCGTGAACATGGTTTCGACGGACGCCATGCCGTTTCTTTCGGCATACATCGCCTCCAAGCAGGGTATCGCCGGATTCAGCCAGTCTCTGGCCGCGGAGGTGGGGCCGGAGGGGGTGCGCGTGATTGCCTTCGCGCCGGGGATGGTGGACACCCCCGGACTGAGGCGGGCGGCTGATGAGCTGGCGCCGCGCCTGGGCATGGGGCGAGATGAGTTCATGGGCATGGCGATGTCTGCGGGGCAGGCCGCTGTGGCCACGGCTCACCTCGTGGTTGCCCTGGCCGACGAGTATCACGGTGAGCAGGTGGATGCCTACACGGTCCTGGAGCGCACTGGGCTATTGGGTGCAGCGGGTGGCCGGAGCGATGTCGCCGCTCCGGCGGCCCCGGCTGCGGCGGTCGTCGCCGCTGACGAGGCCCTCCGGCAGGCAGTGACGCTGAGCCGGCGCTTGCAGGAGGTCATCGCCGAGACCGCCGCGGAGTTCGAGCAGTTGCCCCTGTTTGTGAGGCCACTGTCGCAACGTGGGTTCAGGAATAAGGCCGGGCAGCGCATCCAGGACTGGGTGCGCACTGCGGAGGAACTGACCGCGTCGCTGGAGCAGGTAGAGGCGGCAGATCCGGCAGCCGCCGCGGCGTTGCGCGCGGACTGCCCCCGCCTGAATCGGCTGTTTGATGGGCTTATCGGTTACTACCGTGAGGCACCACGGGAGACGGCGCGCTTCTCCAAGGATGAGGAGTTCCTGGCACACGTGACGCGCGTGATGGGCGAGCGCGAGGCGCTGGTGCGCTCGCTGGCCGCGGTGCTGGACGTGATCGCGGAAAAAGCTGAGACCGACGTCGACTGACGACAGTGCCGGCAGTCACCGGTCGGGGACAGACAGCGCCGACCGTCTGCGGATGGAGCCGCTGCGCTACCCTCTGTAGGAAAATGGAGCCGCTGCGTTACTCTAAACCGGCGCTTCACCGATAGCCCCGGTTCCTGGCATTGGTTTCCGGTCGCTTGCCTGACTGACCTGATCATGTTATCATTGAGTCGAACGATGCGCCGGCTCGGCATGGGTCTGGCCTGCGACCCGAATCATCGCTTTGTGGCGTGGGGTTGCTGCACGGTTCTGGGATAGGGCGTCGTTCATAAGCGATGCCAGCGCACGATAGGCAGTCACGTCGAAGGGCTGCGATAGCTTCTTCTCATGGGAAATAGCAATTCATCAGGGGGCGGACGAAGCCCCCTTTCTCTATGGATGTGGGTTGTCATAACCGCGGCGCTGGCGGCGGCGGCCTACCTGGCCGGGGCTGCCATGGCGCAGCGCTGGGCGGAGCCCTCCCTGGCGCTCCCCAACCCGTCGGAAACCCCGCCGCAGATCGCTGCTGGCTGGATCACACGGACACACCCGATAGAGACGGTCGGCTACATCCGTCCTGGCAGCCATTTCGATGGCACACTGGGCGAGGACGCCGGAGAGCGATGGCGGTTTCGAGGCCGGGCCGGGCAGACAGCGACCATTGAGATGTGGCTTCACCCGGGTTCCGGTTCCAGCGTTGAGGCAGAATTGGCCCTTCGCCTGATCGCACCGGATGGGGCTTTGTTGGGGGAAGAGGCCGGCTCTGTGTTTCAGTTGCCCTACGTGATGGTGCCGAACCTACCGGTCGCTGGCGAGTATGGTATAGAGGTATCGCCGGTCACCGGTGCGCCAGGCCGGTATTCCCTCTTGCTCACGCTCACGGACGCGTCTCCGCCGCTGACTCCTGGGGCGACTCCGTCTGTTCAGCCCACGACGATGGCCTCGGGCAGCGAAGCGGTCGGCGCCGTCGCGGCCACCGCCCAGGGTGGCTTTCAGTGGCCCTCTCATCGGCGAGACATCTCTGGCTGGACCTTCCATGACCCGCGCAATCCGGGCCATATCGGCCTCGATATCGCTGCCAGCATGTGGGATCCCATCGTCACGGTGGCAGACGGAGTGGTGACGTTCGCCGAGTGGGGCGGTGGCTACGGCAACCTGGTCATCGTGCAGCACGGTGACGATTGGCGGTCCTACTACGCCCATCTGACGGAGATCGTCGTCGAGGTTGGGCAAGAGGTGCGACAGGGCGAGCTTCTGGGTGGGGCAGGCACGACCGGCTACTCAACTGGCCCGCATCTCCATTTTGAACTGCGCTACCAGGGCCGTCCGGTGGATCCTCACATCTACCTGCCCTGAGCCAAGAAACGCGGATGGGTACTTTCGTTCGCAGTGCAGCGGAGTAGCGTCCCACGGCACTCCGGCGGACCTGCGTGCCTTACTACGAACCGGCGGTCCCACCCACGGCACTCGGGCGGATCTGCGTGCCTCACTACGAACTGGCGGTCCCACCCACGGCACTCCGGCGGACCTGCGTGCCTCACTACGAACTGGAGACGGCACTCCGGCGGGCCTCTGTGCCTCACTACGAACTGGCGGTCCTGCCCACGGCACTCCGGCGGACCTGCGTGCCTTACTATGAACCGGCGGTCCCACCCGTGGCACTCCGGCGGACCTACGTGCTTTACTACGAACCGGCGGTCGCACCCACGGCACTCCGGCGGACCTGCGTGCCTTACTACGAACTGGCGGTCCCACCCACGGCACTCCGCCGGATACCTGCATCCGCACTCACTGCGAACCTCGCTAGGAACTGGTTTCTGCTGCTTCTCCAATGAGCGACCACGGGCCGGTCCAGGTGACGTGTACCTGGGCCAGTTGGCCGTGCCACGCCTGCTCACTGTCGAAGAAGACCAGCCGGTCGGTGCGGGTGCGCCCCCACCACCGTCCCTTTCGCTTCCCCTGGACCAGCACCTCGACCGTCTGCCCGAGCGATTGCGCGTTGATCTGTCCCACGATCTGGGCCTGCAGCTCGTCGAGTGTCTTGCGACGGCGCTCCTTTTCCTCGGGTGGCACGTCGTCGGGGAATCGCCGGGCGGCCAGCGTCTGTGGACGCGGGGAGTAGCGGGCGATGTGCGCCTTGTCGAGCTGCAGTTCGGCCAGCAAGTCGTAGGTGCGTTGGAACTGTGCCTCCGTCTCACCGGGGAAGCCGACGATGACGTCGGTAGCGATGGACGCGCCGGGGATTTTCTCCCGGATGCGCGCGACGAGGCCCCGGTAGTCGCCCGATGTGTAGCCACGCCGCATCGCCTCCAGTACGCCGTCATCGCCGGCCTGCACAGGCACCTCGATGTGCTCGCACACCTTGGGCAGCGCCGCGACTGCGTCGAGCAACTCGTCCGTCATCCAGTTGGGGTGCGAGGTAAGGAAGCGGATGCGTTGGAGACCCTCGATGTCGTGGAGCCGGCGCAGCAGGGACGTGAGCGTGGGACGGTCCGGCAGGTCCAACCCGTACCGGTCCACGATCTGGCCCAGCAGCGTGATCTCCTTCACGCCCTGCGCCGCCAGCGCCCGGGCCTCGGCCAGGATTGCCTCGGAGGGGCGGCTGCGCTCGGGGCCGCGGCGGTAGGGGATGATACAGTAGGTGCAGGCGTGGGAGCAGCCCAGGACGACGGAGACGTAGGCGGAGACGAGCGTGTCTCGGTCGTGCGCCGGGAGGAGCAGGTCGCCGCTCTGCAGCCCGTAGCGGTGGGCGGCCTGCGCTGCCTCCAGTGCCCGGTCCTGGTCCGCCATCCCCTGTTCGGCCAGGTACTTCAACAGCGGCGCGGGTTCCGAGGGGGGCATGAACACGTCCACCCAGGGGAAGCGGCGGCGCAGTGGGGCGGGGTCGCGCACGCCCACCAGGCAGCCCATCAGCCCGATAACCGTGCCCGGCCTGCGCGCCTTCAGGGGGCGCAGGCTGCCCAAGCGCCCGTAGACCTTATCCTCGGCCGACTGACGCACGACGCAGGTGTTGAGCACGACCACGTCCGCGTCTTCGGGCCGCTCGACGGGCGTGCCGCCCACCCGCTCCAGCGCCGAGGCCAGCCGTCGCGAGTCGGCGGTATTCATTTGACAGCCGATGGTCCAGACGTAGTATTGCATAGGGCGCATTCTAATGCATCCTGACGGGGCGTCAAGGCGGTGTGCAGGGCGCCTGTCGCGGTCCGGCATCGTGATCACGTCCACGATTCGGGACCTCGTCCACTCTGGGCAGCTGCGGGGCACAGAGCGCCGTTGGGACGTCGCGGACGCAGACGTCCGTTCGGCGGACCTACGTGCCTCACTACGAACGGGCGCGCTGGCGGGGCGGTGATTGGACAAAAACGCCCACTTGGGGGTATCATGAGCCTACCCACGATCAAGGAGGCAGACATTGATGAAGCCGCTTCGCTACCCTTCAGACGACAAGGATCCGCTACATATCTTCTTCCATCCCCGCGGTGTCGCCATCATCGGCGCGAGCAGCAATCCCGCCAGGTTGAGCCATGGGGTGCTGCGCAACTTGGTCACCCAGGGCTACGAGGGCTCTGTCTACCCGGTCAACCCCAAGGGCGGCGAGATCCTGGGCTTGGAGGTCTACCCGTCCGTGGCGGAGGTGCCCGATCCGGTGGATCTGGCCGTGATCATTCTCTCTGCCGAACGGACGGCGGCGACCCTGGAGGCGTGTGGCCGGCGCGGTATCGGTGCCGCCGTCCTCGTCGCTTCCGGCTTCGGTGAGTTGGGGGCTGGCGGGCGAGAGCGGGAGGCGCAACTGCGGGAGATCGCCAGCCGGTACGGGATGCGCTTCATCGGTCCCAACTGCATCGGCGTGCTGGATACCCACTCGCTGGTTAACACGACGTTCCTGCGCGTGATGCCCAAGCCGGAGGCGATTGGCTTCGCCTCGCACTCCGGCGCGATCTGCGGCGGTGTGCTGGACTGGGCCGACGAGGTGGGGGTGGGATTCTCGCGCATCATCAGCCTGGGGAACCAGGTCGACGTGGATATGGCGGACGCGCTTGAATCGTTAGCGGCCGATATCCACACGCGGGTCGTGACCGCCTATGTCGAGGGGTTGCCCGACGGACGCCGCTTCGTCGAGGCGGGCCAGCGGTTGAGCGCGCACAAGCCGCTGGTCGTGCTCAAGGCTGGGCGGACCCCGAGCGGGACCCGGGCGGTGGCCTCGCACACGGGCGCGCTGGCCGGGGCGGACCGGGCCTACCAGGCTGCCTGCCGCCGCGCTGGGGCGATTCGGGTGGATGACCTGGAGGAGCTATTGGACGTGAGTATCGCGCTGGCTTACCGCCAGCCCCTGTCTGGGCCACGGGTGGCGCTGCTGACGAACGCCGGCGGTCCGGCGGCGGTGGGGGCGGATGCGGTCGATCAGCAAGGACTCCGGCTGGGAGATCTCTCGGAGGGGACCCAGGCGCGGCTGCGGGAGGTCTGTCCCCCAGGGACGATGACCGGAAACCCCGTGGATATGCTGGGCGCGGCTCAACCGTCTCACTACCAGGCCGCGCTGGAGGTGCTGCTGGCGAGCTCTGAGGTGGACGGGGTGATGGTGGTCTTCGTGCCACAGGCCATTACGCCGCCGGCGGAGATCGCCGAGGTGGTAGGACAGGTGGCTGGCACGACGGCCAAGCCGGTGGTCTGCTGTATCTTCGGCGGGGGTGGCGTGTGGGCGGCGGCGCGCACACTCCATGCGCACGGCGTGCCCCACTATCTGACCCCGGCGCGCGCCGCGCTTGGCCTGAGGGCGCTGTGGCAGTACGGGCTTGTCCGGAACCGGCCGGCTCCTGAGCCGGTGCCCGCGGCGGGCGTGGACCGGGAGCGGGCTGCCGCGCTGGTGCAGGCGGCGCAGGACGCCGGAGAACACGTCGTGAATCCCGAGTGGGGGGCGGAGGTGGCGGCTGCCTATGGACTGTCGGTGTCTCCCTCGGGCCTGGCATCGAGCGCCGAGGAGGCGGCAGCGCTGGCCGAACGGGTCGGCTACCCGGTGGCCGTCAAGCGGGTCGCACCAGGGCTGGTGCACAAGAGCGACGCGGGCGGTGTGGCGCTGGATCTGTCCGACGCCGGGGCAGTGCGGACGGCGTTTGCGCACATGATCAAGCCGGGGGAGCGTGGGTTTGTCCAGCGCATGGCGCCCAAGGGGCTGGAGGTGATCGTGGGCGCGCGGCGGGACCCGCAGTTCGGCCCGTTGCTGATGTTCGGCCTGGGCGGGGCGACGGTCGAGGTGTTGCAGGACGTAGCCTTTCGTCTAGCGCCGCTGAGCGAGGTCGAGGCGCGGGAGATGGTGAACGGGACGGCGGCAGGGCGGTTGATGGCGGGCGTGCGGGGCCAGCCGCCGGCCGACTTGGAGGCCGTCGTGGAGGCGTTGTGTCGCGTTGGGCAGTTGATGGCCGACCTGCCTCAGGTGGCGGAGGTGGACCTGAATCCGCTGATCGTGGGGCCGGCCGGCGGGGGTGCCTGGGCGGTGGACGCGCGATTTGTGATAGGTAACACGGGAGATTGATGACAAAAACGCGTTGACTTGTGGGGGGCGCTTTGCTAGAATGCAGTAGGTGATCCCGTTTCCCGCGAGACGCTCTGCGAGCGCTCTATAGCAACTGCCTGAGTGCTAGCACCAGGTCGAGTCAAAGGAGTCCACTATGGCCGAGTTCCCCGTTGAGCCGTTCAAGATCAAGGTCGTCGAGCCGATCCGCCGGACCGACCGTGCCGAGCGGGAGAGGATCCTGCGGCAGGCCGGCTACAACCTGTTCTCTATGCGGGCTGAGGACATATACATTGACTTGCTGACCGATTCGGGCACGTCTGCGATGTCGGACAGCCAGTGGGCCGGGATGATGGTCGGCGACGAAAGCTACGCCGGCTGCCGCAACTTCTTCAACCTGGAGGATGCGGTCCAGTCCATCACCGGCTTTCGCCACTTCGTGCCGACGCATCAGGGGCGCGCTGCCGAGAACGTGCTCTTCGCCTGCATGGTCGAGCCGGGGCAGTCGGTACCCAGCAACATGCACTTCGACACCACGCAAGCTAACGTCCTTGCCCGTGGGGGGAATCCGGTGAACCTCTTGGCCGAGGAAGGGCTCGATCCCACCAGTCATGCACCCTTCAAGGGCGACTTGGACACCGCGAAGCTGGAGGCCTTCATCGAGCAAGCGGGGTCGGAGCGCATCCCGCTGGGCATGCTGACGGTGACGAACAACTCCGGCGGCGGCCAGCCGGTCTCGATGGCCAAC
>CAZYSK010000073.1:16731-29419 GCA_964649415.1 uncultured Anaerolineales bacterium | reverse complement strand
CCTTTGTCAAATCGCACAAATCAAGTGCGCTCACAATTCCAGAGATGCACCCATCCCATATCCCCACTAATGCCATCTGATGACCACGGGTAATCAGATTGATATGGAGAAGCATTATCTAACTTTGCCCGTCTGATGATTGGTTCTGACGCAAGATAGAACACAACAAGCCCCAAAGAAAGAAAAATGAAACCGAACATCACGACAAACAAACCAGGGACCTGCAAAGAAATGGGAAGCATTCCGAAACCAAGTACCAGGCTGAATAAACCAACCAAGATAGGCGGAACACTAAACAGGTATAGCAACCATGATGGAATGGGTGGTCTCCCTCGCCATTGCTTCCCAACAATTCTCTTCTGTTGCGTATTGTGTCTATTAGCTGGTTTCATAGAGCAAGAATAGCATCCATTATTGTCCAGCGGGCTAACACTTGCGTCACCCGCGCCGCCAATTCCAGTACCAATTCATCTCCTGCATCACGGAGTTGGGGGCGCCAACGAAAGTAGATTCTACAATGATGCATCACACCTCCCTCGTGACCAGCACCTCCTCGCCCAGCATGTCGATGATCTTGACCGCCACGGTGGTCTTCCCGCCGGGCGCGGGCAGCTCGTAGCGGCCCTGGACGAGGTCGTCCTTGCGCTCGGGGACATCGGACAGGGCGATATCGAAGACCTGGCCATCGTAGGCGGTGTCTATCAGCACGACATCGACCATGGCGCGCCAATCGGGGATCTGGGCCTTGAAGAGCGGGGTGTCCATCTCCAGGCGCTCGGCGATGGTAGGGGAGATGAAGTCCTCAATCTGCACCACGACGTCCCCATCCTGCCGCTCTATGGTGACCTGGGCCTGGGCGGGTTGGTGGAGGAAGAACTTGCCGTATTTCTGGTCAGTGCGCAGCTCGATGACGTCGATCTTGTTGATGGGGCGGTGCTTGTTGTAGTCCTCCAGCCAGGCGTCCACGGCCAGTTCCTTGCCCAGGCAAACGACGGTGACGTCGCGATCCTCGTCGGGGCGGGCGCTGAGTTCGTCCTGGAGGAGTTGGAGGTCGAGCAGGGTAAGGGGATGGTTGAAGGGCACGATCTTGACGAGCCGGCGGCCCAGCGTGCCGTCGAAGAAGGTGTCGGTCTTGGTGCGCTGGATGCCGACGAGTTCGACGGCCAAGTTGACGGCCTCGTTGTGCTGGATCTGGAGGTCGTAATCATTGACGCGGTAGACACTGAAGGAGAGCGCAGCCGGGGGCGGGGCTTCTTCGTCAGCTTCTCCCAAGCCGAGGGTGGCCTGCCGCGGTTGCGCGCCGGCCTCAATCTGCTCCTGGATGATCGTCTGCAATCGCCTGGAGGTGGTCTGGACAGCGCCCTTGTTGACGTCGGCGGCGATCCAGCGGCGGCCGAGCTTCTGGGCCACAGCGGCGGTGGTGCCAGAACCCACGAAGCAGTCGAGGACGAGGTCACCGGGGTTGGAGGAGGCCGCGATTATCCGCTCAAGCAGGGCTTCGGGTTTCTGAGTAGGGTAGTCTTCCTTCTCAGATGCACTTCCCATCACTGGCGATATATCCGTCCAGGTATCCTGTACGACAACGCCTTTCATCTCATCAAGATAGCCCTTGTACTGAGGAATACCGCCGGCTGAATACACCAGCAGCCCCTGTTGATCCATCCTCTCCATACGCTCTCTGGAAAACTTCCAAACTCGCGTAATACCCTTCCACTCATAAGTGAGATTAGGACGATTCTTGTTGGGATTGATGCAGGAAATCAGGCGATATACCCTGCCATTCTCATCAGTGTACCTGTAGAACTGATCAAGGTACTCCTGGCGATGTGGCATATACTGTTGATGCCACGTGGAAGTGTCCCCCTGGACATAGAAGAGAATAGTATCGTGGTTGCGCCCAAAGCCAAATGTGATGTTGCCATGAGGAAGAGAGCGCTCCCAAGCGATCTCATTGACGAACTTGTCCTCTCCGAATACCTCATCCAACGCCATTTTGAGGTATGCGCCACGGCGGGGGTCGCAGTGCAAATAGATGCTTCCATCCTCCGATAGCAGCTCCTTCAACAGTATCAGACGCTCGTACATGAACTGCAAGTAGGTATCGTTGGCCCAGATATCAGTATACTGGATCTGTTCTCCAAGGGTGTAGGTCTCGCCGTCCAGCTTGGCGGTAGCATTGGTGCCTCGCAGTTCTACCCGTCGTATGTAATCTGCCCCACTGTCGAACGGCGGATCAATGTAGACCAGGTTCACCTTCCCCCGATACCCATGCGCCAGGAGCCAGGCCAGCACGTCCTTGTTGTCGCCGTGGAAGAGGAGGCCCTGGGCCGCCGTCTCCTCTCCTGTGGGGTTGAATGTCTCGACCAATTGGGCGGGATAGGCGGTGACGTGGTCGAGGGGACGCTTGCCGACCCAGTGGAGCATGGGGCGGCCCTTGGCTTCGGCGATCCGTACGGTCTGCTTGTTGGTCATCGCTTACTCCTGCAAAAGCGCGGAAAACTTGACTTTTTGGTCTAATCTGTGGTACAATATAGTCAATCCATTCAGTGGAGTTGGATGGCCGTAGGCCATCGGGAGAGCGCCCGCAAGGGCGCTTCTCTTATTATATTCATGGCAACAGCTTGTTGCCATATCCTTCTATTCGCCCCGTGCGCTGATCTCGAAGGTATTTGCTCTGGCGCAGGATGGCGCAAATCTGATCTCCGAATATGTGCCGATCATCTACGATCAAGTGGTGTTTGATTAGCACCTCCCGACGTGATGGATGGGCGATGACGTCGGCAAGTTGCAGTCCGGCGATGTTGGCAGCCTTGGGCTTGACTTTGAGTTTGCACGAGGTCAGCCGTTCTTGCCAACGGACCGGTGGGATATTGTCGGTGCCACGCTGATAGAGACGAGCATAAGAGTCCTTGAGTTTTCTATCCTCCTTGCCGCCTCGGCTTTCCACCATCACGTCTCCTCGATGTCCCCGATAGTGTAGAAACAGAACAAATCGCTCCAGCAATACCTGAAGGCAGTAGTGGTAGGGATGATGGTGCCATTGCTGGTATCGGTCACGGTGCTCTCTCTTGTCTATGACCACGGTGATGACATCGTATTCCCAGCCGGCCAGGGCGATCAATAGCTCAGTGTTGAATCTCCTCTCGACCTTTGGGTCTCTCAGAGATTGAAACGGCGGACGCTTATTGACCATCTCTTTGCGGTGAAAAATCACAGGCACGTCAGGGTCACGTTGGAAGAACTCTCGCTTGATCTGGTTCATCTCCGGCTGAAGAACTTGCAGAGTATACTGGGATTCCAGGATCACCCCGGTCAGCGAAAGGAATCGTTGGTTGGGGTCATCGGCGTGAGTCAAGTCGTGGTTGCCTACTTCGTCAACGTATATGCGATAGAGTGACATTGCTGAATCACCCCGATCTCATTGCTGAATGAACTGCCTGCCTGGCTCGAGTTGGTTGAAAGCGATGGCGTCGGAATCGGCGAAGATCATCTCGTACTTGAGGCGATCGGGATTGAGGCCGACCCACTTCTGTACGGCCATTGCCTTGCGGCCCCTCTCGCCGTCAACGTCGTCGTCGCGGAAGCGGGCGTCCTTGATCTCGACAATGTAGCAGCGGCCGTCCTTGCGGCGGATGACGAAGTCGGGGCTGTAGCGGTGCCACCGCTCGTCCACGCCCTTGTACTCGACGAAGAAGTCGGTCTTGGCGGGGTCGTGCAGCCCGCCGGTGAAGTAGATGTCCTCCACCTGGTCTGGCTTGAGGTTGATGGCGTCCAGCATCTGGGTGAAGAAATCGCGCTCCGGGTTGGAGTCGAAGTTGTAGGGATCGTAGTGAAAGCCGAAGTCGCCGTCGTTGTGAGCGGCCACGTCGCGCCAGCTCATCAGCAGGTGCTCCTTGCCCTTCTGGTAGGTGATCTGGGCGGTGTATACGACGTTGCCATCGTCGCCTTGCACGGTCTCGAACCCATCCGGCTTGACCAGGGCCAGCGCGACCTCGACCTCCTGCTCCTCGACGTGGTAGCGGCGGGTCTGCCGCTCGATCTGTGCGGCCAGGGCGGGCAGGTGCGCCTCGGGTACGGTGG
The DNA here is from genome assembly GCA_964649415.1 of uncultured Anaerolineales bacterium. GTDB lineage: Bacteria > Chloroflexota > Anaerolineae > B4-G1 > B4-G1 > CAZYSK01. The sequence continues at coordinate 25,339 of CAZYSK010000073.1, read as the reverse complement.
CGGTGCCATCGCCGTCGGCGGCATAGAGGCGCTTGAGCTCGCCGTATACGGTCCACACATCCAGGCGGTAGACGGCGGCCAGTTGGGTGGCGGCGGTGTAGAGGTCGGGGCCGGGCACCTCGTATACAGCCCGCTCCTCGCCCACCTGCTTCATGACGGACAGCTTGCCCGTCTGTTCGTCTGGCGTGTAGACCTTCTTCACCAGGACGGCTTCCGCCTGGACGTCGGGTTTGTGCAGGCCCAATGTGTCCGGCGGGCCACTGGGGTCCGCCGTGGGAACGACGTGCCTGACGAGCTGCTTGACGACGAGGGGCGGGATGTGGAGCTTGCGCACGACGAGGCGCTGGGTGGCCGTGTTCTGGGCGGCGCGGTTGAGGTCGTCAATGGTCTCGCCGTAGGTCTCCTGCAACTGGCGGTCGAGCGCTCCCCGGTTGTCCATGGAGAGGTAGATGCGCGCCTTGTGGGCGTTGCCGGGCACCTGGCGCAGGCAGCGGGTCGAGGCCTGGAGGACGAAGTTCTGGCTGCGCTTGAGCTTGCGGGCCAGGGCGCAAGCGAAGAGGCTGGGGCAGTCCCAGCCCTCGGTGCCCTTGTTGACCAGCAAGATGACGCGGTGGGGCGAGCGGGGGTCGTTGAGGCGGTTGAAGGCGTCCACCTCGGCCTCGCTCGATTTGGAGGTGTTGCGCAGGACGATGTCGGTGGGATAGTCCATCTCCACCAGCGTCCGCTCCACGACCGGGCGCAGTTCCCGCAGGTCCTTGGTCTGGGGGAAGTACATAGCCAGCCTGGCCGGCGCGCCGTTGGGCAGGGTCACGTCGCCGTAGGTGTCGAAGAAGTCGCGCACGACCTGGGCCACGAACTGGTCGGTGTGCTGCCGGTCGAAGTCGTAGGCGTAGATGCTGCCGTCCACGGCCTTGAGTATGCCGTCGCGGATGCCCTGGGAGAGGCCGTACCAGATGACCACGTCGCGCAGGGGCTGGCGCTGGTAGTAGGGGGTGCCGGTGGTGTTGACGACGCACACGAGGTCTGTGTTCTCGTGCAGGTAGTCCACGGTCTGGCGCACGCGCTTGAGGCGCGCGCCGATCTCGCGGCCGTACGTATGGTGGGCCTCGTCGGAGAAGACGCCCAGGTTGGGCAGGGAGGCGATGGCCCGCAGGCGCAGGTTGGCCTGGGCCTCATACTGCTCCAGCATATGCTCGTAGTACATCTGCGTCCAGGTGTAGTGGCGATAGGTGTGCTTCTGGATACGGATCTTCTCGGTGTTGGTGACGACCAGGTTGTAGCGACTGCCACGGATGACGGGGAGATCCTGCTCGCCCTCGCGGGTGAAGATGAGCTTGTAGGTGGCCTCGAAGGGGCGGTAGAGGCGCGGGGGGAGGATCTCGCTGTAGTCCACCTCGGCCAGCTCGCGCAGGCTCTCCAGGATGGTCAGACCGGGGGCGAAGACGAGGGCGTTCTGGATAAAGGGGCCTTCTCCGTCAGGATGGTACTCCAGGGCCATAGCGAACTCGGTAGCGGCGATGGCGCCGATGAGCATGGTCTTGCCCGCGCCCATTGCCAGCGCCAGGATGTAGCTGGGGTAGTCCAGGGTCAGGGTCTCGTGGACGCTTTCGAGCTTGTGGGCTTTGATGAAGTCCTCGTCGGACCGAACGCGTTCCCAGAGGGCGTCGAGGCCCTCGTTGAGCACGAAGTCCTTGACGTCGTCGCGGTCGAGCCCCAGGGCGGCCAGGAGGTCAATGGGCCTGGGATAGTAGCGGCGGTAGAGATCGAAGATGTGGGGGGTGCGTTCAACGAGGCGGAGGTACCAGTAGGTCTCGAGGGCGCGGAGTTGGGCAGCGCGGAGGAAGCGCAGGCCGCCGCTCTCGGGGAGGATGGCGTAGTCGAGGATCTCGGCGATGGCGGGGTGGCGGTCGGTAGGATAGCCGTCGAGTCGCTAGGCGGCCACCTTTTGTTGGATAAGTTCGTAGAGGTAAGCCATAACTTGTCAGCCCCCGAAGTGACGAGTGCTCGTTTGAATGGTTGAAAACAGCGCCCGCTGACTCTGACCAGTTCGAGGCGATTTTCATTGCATCGTGGCTATAGTATAGTACCACTCCCCGCAGAAGTCAAAGCGTTACGTCGCCAAACTGCCCCAACGGTTGCCTGCCTACAAACACAAAGCCCCGGCTCACAAAGGCCGGGCTTGTTCCGTCAATCCCCTCTCTATCGGAGCGTCTGTTCTGACTGACAAAGTGATACTGGATGTCATACGGAAACGAAGACCTACGACTCGGTCACCACAGGCAGCGTGAACGTGAACGTGCTCCCGTGCCCTTCCACGCTCTCGGCCCAGATGCGCCCGCCGTGGGCCTGGACCAGGCTGCGGGCGATGGTCAGGCCCAGGCCACTGCCGCCTGTGGTCCGGCGCCGGGCCGGGTCCGCCCGCCAGAACCGCTCAAAAAGGTGCGACAAGTCCTCAGGCGGCATCCCAGGGCCGTCGTCGGCCACAGCCACGGCCACCTCCCCCTCCTGGCTCGCCGCCCGCACAGATATGTGCCCTCCCTTGGGGACATATCGGAGGGCATTGCTCAGGAGGTTGCCCACCACCTGCGCCAACCGATCCCGGTCCGCCAGTACCGGGGGTAGAGCGGCGGGCACATCCAGCGCGAGGGCCACTCCCCGCTGCTGAGCCTGGATCTGATGCGCCTCCACCGCCTGCTGAAGGAAAGCCGCCAGGTCCAGCGAGGCCACGTCGAGACGGAGTTGCCCGGCGTCGGCCAGAGCCAACACGCGCAGATCCTCCACCAGCCGCACGAGCGTTCGCACCTGGGCCAGCGCCGACAGCAGGTTCTCCCGGTTGGCGGGATAGACGCCGTCCAACATCGCCTCCAGCGCGCCCTGCAGGACGGACAGCGGGGTGCGCAGTTCGTGGGCCACGTCGGCGGTCTGGTTCCGGCGCGCCTCCTCGGCCCGGGCCAGGCTGCCCGCCATCCGGTTGAAGGCCTGGGCGAGTTGGGCCACCTCGTCCCGCCCGCGCGCCGTCCCGCGGGCGGAGAGATCGCCCTCCGCGACGGCCTGGCTGGCGGCGGTGAGGCGGCGCAGAGGAGCCACGATGGACCGGAACAGCAGCCCGCCAACGAGCAACGCAACGAGCGCCGCGGCCAGCGCAGCGATCCAGAGAGACGTGCGCACCCGGGCCAGGAACTCGACCTGGGTCGGGTCCAGGGGCAGGTCCGCGCGCGCCTGGGTAGCGGGAAGCACATACCCCACAACCTGCCCTTCTAGTTCGACCGGAATGGCAGATGCGAGATCCGCCTGGGAGACGATGCCGCCAGGAGCCTGGGCGGTGTCGCCCACGGCTCTGCGCTGCAGATCGACCACCCGATAGTCGAACGCCGGAGGTCCCGCTCCCCTTCTGCTCCTCCCGTAGCCCTGGCCCTCCCCTGCCTGCAGAGGCTGCAACGTGTCCTGGACGCCATCCCAGGTGCCATTGGCCGCGTAGTAGGCAGCCAGGTCGGCGGCCTGCCGGTCCCACAACTCCTCGTGGACGAGCGCGTAGCGGCGGAACTCGATCTCGGTGATCCAGCCGGACAGCAGCGCGATCGTACCGACCGCCACCAGGATGACCACCAGGAAGGCCAGCATGCCCTTCCAGAAGAGGCTACGCATCCTCCAACTCCGCGTTCACCCGGTACCCGGCCCCGCGCACGGTGAGGATATAGCGCGGGTGGGCGGGGTCCGGCTCTAGTTTGCGGCGCAGGTTCTTGACGTGGACGTCCACCGTCCGCTCATAGGCCTCAAACACGATGCCCTGGACCGCTTCCAGGAGCTCGCCCCGAGCGAACACCCGGCCCGGGGTGCTCATCAGCACCTCCAGGATGCCGAACTCCATCGTCGTCAGATCCACCGGCTGCCCGGAGACGGTCACGGCGTGCGTATCCCGGTCGAGGGCGAGGGGACCGGTGCGGAGAACAGGGGTAGGCTCAGGCGGAGCCTGGGCGCGACGCAGGACGGCGCGCACCCGGGCGACGACCTCGCGGGGACTGAACGGCTTGGTGACGTAGTCGTCAGCGCCCAGCTCGAGCCCCACGATGCGATCGGTTTCCTCAGCCCGGGCGGTGAGCATGATAATGGGCACGTCTCGCTCGCGGCGGATGCGACGGGTGAACTCCAGCCCGTCCATCCGGGGCATCAGAACGTCCAGCACGACCAGGTCGGGCTTCTCGTGACGGGCGACGTAGAGGGCTTCCTCACCGTCAGACGCAATCACGACGCGGAAGCCGGCCGCCTCCAGATAGGCCCGCACCACCCGCACGATCTCAGGTTCGTCGTCTACAACCAGGACGGTCTGAGCCATCACCCACCTCTGCCGGAGAGTATATCACGATGCGAACAAAAGGGAAGCGGAGGAGGCGCTATGCCTCCTCCGCAGCGCCGTCGTCAGTACCCTTACTCTGCACAGGCCTCAAAGGCAGGCAGGTGATTGTTGAGCGACGCGTTCTGCAGGTTGGTGAAGACCCGGACGACGTCCGGCGCAGTCACCACCTCGAACAATCGATCATACAGGGCGGCATCCGCGATCTCAGCCTGGACCCCCGCCGCGCAGGCATCCTGGAGCGAGTCAAACTCAGCCGCCTCGAACTCGGGGGCAGCCGGCACGTCCAGCCCATAGAGATCGAACAGTGCGACCAGGGCCTCGGCGTGACGCTCCTCCGACCGGGCGATGGAAGCGAAGGGCTGTGCCGCCCCGAACTGGTCCATGATCGCTTCGTAGGTCGCCAACGCGCGGTACTCCTCCTCGAGCGCCTCGACCAGGGCTGCCTGGCTGGCCTCGTCCAATTCCCCGGTCACGGGAGAGGAGCCAGCACCGTTGCCTCTACCACCGCCCCGGTCGTTGCCTGCGTCCCCACCAGGCGTTTGGCCGGGCGTTTGCCGCTGATTCTGGCGCTCTCCCCCACCGGCCCACATCGGCCGCCCATCCTCGTCCCGCAGGACGAGCGTCTGCCCGGTGGTGAGGTTCTCGACGGTGCCCGCCTTGAACTCGCCGTCCTCGTAGAAACCCGTCACAGACACGTCGTCACCCACCGACAGGACGAATCCAGCTTCCTCCCGGTACCAGACCTGCCCCAGTCCGACGATCACCTCACCCCCGGCCGTCTGGACGACCATTTCGCTGTCCGCGACGATGACTTGCCCCGTCACGGTCTCCCAATCAACGGCCCCCATCGCCCCACCAGCGCCGGTGCCCGTGCCCGTGCCAGCACCCTGTCCCTGTACACGTCCTTGCCCGCGTCCCGATCCTTGGGCCGCGTCGGCGGCGGCGGACGCACCGCGTCCCGCGCCCTGCCCCACCGAAGCGCGGTCGCCATCGCTCTCACCCGGCGCCGCCGACCCACCCCCACGGCGGCCATTTCCGGCCTGCAGCGCGACCGGCTGCCCGCTATCTGCACGCTGCGCCTGGTTGTCGGACAGTTCGCGCCCGGCCTGGGCTTCGACAGGCCGCACCAGAATGTACACCGTTCCTGCGATCAACGCCACAACTAACAGACCCACCACACCGTATCCGAACACTTTCCTCGACATCTCAAACCTCCCGTTGCTTTACAATCATCTACGAACGAGACTACACCCCGGCGCCGGCCTAGACCATCACGTCGCACGACTGCTCAGCCTGGCGAGGCTTCGGTCGCGAGGGTAGCCAGTGTCTGCTCACACAGACGATCCATTTCCAATGCAGCACCAGGTGCACGAGCACGCCGGCGATCATCACCAGGCTGGCCCAGGTATGCAGGTCGCTCCACACCGCGCGGTCGAAGCCCAGCAGCGACGTCGCGAAGTCGGGGTTGCGCCCGCCCTGGTAGCCACCGGAGCCCATCCGCAAGAAGGCCATGCCCGTCACAGCGGAGAGCAAAAAAGCCACACCGATTACCGCATCTAACGCATAGTTCAACTTAGCCTTGTTCATCACCATGTCTCCTTCTCTTGATCTGGCCACAGTATACCGGAGTTATATGAAGGCTCGATGAAGGGACGATATAGAAAGCGTGTAGAACAGGCCAAAAACAAAGCCCTGGCTTGGTGTGTTCTCCAAGCCAGGGCTAGAACGGGCGTCTCGCCAGGAACCGGCTAATGGCGCCCCCCACCCGGCCCATCGCCACCCTGCGCTCCACCGCCGCCGTGTTCGCCGCCATCCTGCCCGCCACCGTCGTCGTGGTCACCGCCACCCGGTGCGTCACCCGGCGGCTGGGGCCGGTTCGTCGCGGCGGGAGGCGGAGTGGTCTGCGAGGGTCCCTGCGGCGTGGGCCGCGGGACGGAGGTTGCCGGGGACGTCGCCGGCTCCCGAGGCGTGACTTGTGGCGCGTGACGCGTGCTTTCCGGCGTAGGCGTTACCCGAGGACCGTGGGGCGTGGGGATGGGCGCACCGGCAGGGGTAGACTCCCCCTCCTGGTCTCGCTGCGGGTATCGCTCCTGATCCTGCTCTTGGTCGCTGCCGGGCGTGACGACCGCCTGATCTGGGTCGTGCGTTGGATACGGGGTCCCCTGCGGGTGACAGTAACGCCGGCGGAACTCCTGGGGATCCATCAACCCGGCCTCCGCGGCCTCAGCCCCTTGCCGGCAGATCGTCACCGCGCGCGCCACATTGGCCTGAGCCTGTCGCGGGGCTAGCGGCTGCAGAGCCGCCAGGCTCCGCTCCCCGGCGCGCATCCGCTCAGTAACACGCGCCAGCAGGGCAACCACCTCCTCACCAGAAGCACAGGCTGCCTGGGTCAACGCACGCTCGACGTGTCGCTCCATCCGGGCGATGGCCTCGTCCGGGACCTGTTGGCCCGCGGCTACCAGGGCCTCGATCTCCTCCGCCCGCTCCTCGACCAATTGCAGCGAGCGGTCCACCTGATCCGCCGGCGCGGTGACGAGCGCCAGGCGAACGTCTTCCACCACCACCTTGACCGGATACAGCACGTCGCCCGGCAGGCTCTGGCTGGCCGCCCAGACGATGCCACCTCCGACGACAGCCGTGCTCACGCCGACGACCAGCAGGGCGACGACGAGCCTCACCGCGAAGGCCAGCGACCTTATGCGTCCTCTCCTCCGTGCAGCCGTCGTCGACGGCGTCGCCGGGACAGCCCGTGCGCGCTGTTGCGCAGCCACGGCCAACAGCCGCTCCCGGCCGCCCGCCAACCCGCCCGGTGGCTCCGGCACAGCGTCGTAGTGACGACGGGCCACCCAGGCCATCTCGAGCAGCGGACGCAGCCGGCCGGCATACTGGGGATAGCGCCGCAGGCTGGCCTCGACGTCACCCGTGCGGGCGAGTTGTTGCAGGCAGTGTTCCAATGCTCGTTCAAAAGAGACTCCGGCCATCATCCTATTCTTCCCCCAGGACCCGGCGCAGTGCGGCCAAGGCCCTGTGCTGGAGGGCTTCGACAGCGCCCACGCTCTTACCCATCACGTCAGCCACCTCTCGGGCTTTCAGTCCCTCACCGAATCTCAAGGCCAGCACGTGCTGCTGGTCAGGCGTGAGGCGACCGATAGCAGCGCGAACGTGCCCACGGGAGAGCCGCTCTGCCACCACTGAGGCCGGGGTGTCCTCATCCGCCACCAGCCGCTCATCAAGCTCTGCCTCGGCCGCCGGTGGCTGCTGGCGGTAATGATCCACCACCAGATTGTGCGCGATGCGATAGAGCCAGGCCTTAAATGACGTGCGCCAGAAACGCTCCGCCTGAATCGCCCGTATTACCCGCACGAACACGTCGCCCGTGAGGTCCTCCGCCAGGCAGGCGTCACCCACCCGCCGGTAGATGTAGGCGTATATGCGGGGGGCGTAGCGGTCGTAGAGCTCCCCCAATGCCGCCTCGTCGTATTGCTTTGCTCGTTCCAGCAGAACGCGCTCATCCGTCACGTGACGTTTGCTCTCCCACTCTCTATGACGCAGAAGCAGCCCAAACCATACGGCTCTGCCTGGGCCTGAGTATACCACGTTTCTTTGAATCCCCCGTATGGTTTTGGCCTTTCCTGCGTCATATATGGATGTAGGAGGAGCCACCTGAAGCTAGCGTTGGACGACATAAGGAAACGAAACAGATAAGGCAACCGTTCAGGTGACCGGCACTTGAACGCAGTTTGGGTGATGATGGCCAATGTTCCACCGCTGAGAAATCACACTGGGACGCAGTTCTTCAAGTGCCGGTCACCTCACGTGCTGTTTTTTCCTTATACCTGAACGCTCACCAGATAAGGAGACGAACGATGAATAGACTATTGAAAGTAGCAGCTTTGACCCTGGTTCTGGTATTGGGGTCCCTGGGGCAAATGGTTTGGGCTTCGACCGCTAACCAGCCCAACTCGTTCCCCTATCCCGCCGGGATGGTCACCAGGAAGATGGGCCTGACCATGACCGCCCACGAGGTCACCGAGAGCCAGGCGCAAATGGGACTTGCTCAAGGTCAGGCGACTGAGGTACATGGACCAGCGGGCGATGGCCAGGACGACGCTTACCCCGGCGGCGACTGTGACCCCGCCAGAGATCAGGACCGCGACTGTGACGGCACCTGCGGCGGCGGCGACTGTGACCCCGCCGGGGATCAGGACCGCGACTGTGACGGCACCTGCGGCGGCGGCGACTGTGACCCCGCCG
>CAZYSK010000073.1:0-16631 GCA_964649415.1 uncultured Anaerolineales bacterium | reverse complement strand
ATCAGGACCGCGACTGTGACGGCACCTGCGGCGGCGGCGACTGTGACCCCGCCGGAGATCAGGACCGCGACCGCGACGGCACCTGCGACGGCGGCGACTGTGACCCCGCCGGGGATCAGGACCGCGACTGTGACGGCACCTGCGGCGGCGGCGACTGTGACCCCGCCGGAGATCAGGACCGCGACTGTGACGGCACCTGCGGCGGCGGCGACTGTGACCCCGCCGGAGATCAGGACCGCGACCGCGAGGCTGGCCACAGCGGCGGCCAGGGCGGCGGAGGTCGCCATTAAGCTAGACAAGACTTCGGAAGTCTCAAACGTACTCTCCCCCAGCAGTTTTGAGGTGATTTCAAGCTGGCTTTGCCTTCGAAACGCTCGACTGGAGACTTCCGAAGTCTTCCGCCAACCGAGATGAAATACACCCAAAGGAGATCGCCATGAAACACATTTCTCGCACGAGTCTGCTCGCGCTGGCCACGATCCTCGGAGTGACCGCCGTCATTTTGACCACGATCACTCTTTCGACCGCATCGGCCGCCGGACAGGTAGATCTCACGCTGGACCTGAAAGCACCGGAGCACGTAGCAGCCGGCTCGACGCCTATGGTCAGGATCGGCTATTACAACTTCGGCACGGAGACAACACCAGATGCCTGGGTGACAGCCACGTTGCCCTCAGGAACGCAGTTCATCACTGCCACCGATCGCTGGGGCGCGCCACTCCCACCGCATGCGACCGACGGTAGCACGCTCTCCTGGTACTTCGCCAGTCCATCCTGCCAGTGGCCGCTAGACGCGTGCTGCGGCCACGTCTTGATCACGCTGCAGGCGGACGAGATGCTGCCAGAGGGCGAGATACTGACCACCACGGCGGACATTGCCACGAGCGCCGTCGAGTCCGACACGACAAACAACACGGCCAGCGTGGCGAGCACGATATGCGACATGGCTGGCTCGACCAAGCAGGTACAGGCGCGGGAGGTGATGCCGGGCGACGTGCTCACCTACACGATCACCATCAGCCGGGCCCACCGGGCCGGCGTAGGTACGAGCCCGCGCTGGGTCACGCTCACGGACACGCTGCCGTTCAGCCACCAGGTGCGCTTTCTGGGCTGGGGCGGCACGCTGACCGGCACGGAGACCGGGGGACAGATGCTGCGCTGGGAGGGCCAGGTGCGCGCCGGGCATCCATTGACGCTCCAGTACCGGCTGGGGGTCGAGGGCGTGATCACGCCCGGCGCGGTCATCACCAACGTGGCCAGGCTGGGTTGGGACGGGCGGCACATGCAACTGGGACCGGTCACTACGGTGGTCACCCTGCCCCACGGCGCGCTCGCGCTAGGACCGAACCAGGGCGGCCAGTTGCATCACCAACACGGCGTCACCCTCGCCGTCCCGCCCGGTGCTGTGACTGACACGACGCGCCTTCAACTCCGGCCGTTGTTCACCGACACGCGCCCCATCAGCCCACCCGGCGGCGGCCTGCTGTTCGCGCAGCGAGCCTTCGAGATGACGGCCTTCCGCTTCGGCGAGACCGTGCGCCAGTTCAACCGGCCGCTCACGATCACCCTGAGCTACACAGACACCGACGTGGCCGGGTTCAAACAGGAGACGCTGCGCCTGTGGACGCGTACCGGTCCGGGCGAACCCTGGGCTATGCTGGGCGAACCGGCCCGCGTGATGTCCGGCGCACTGGCTTTCACGACGACCCATTTCTCGCAGTTCGCGCTGTTTGGCGAGGGCAGATATCGCACCTACCTGCCAATAACCGTCCGATAGAGCTGCACACCGGGTACATTGAGAGCATGAGCTCGTTGGGCACCAAGGGGGAACCATCGTAGGCCCCCGCTCCGGGCAGGCCGGTGGCAACTCGCCAAGAGGCCCCGCCGGGTGACGTCGCAGCGCCCGCCCCGATCCGCTGAGGATTGGGGCGGGCGCTCTCGTCACGGACAACTTCGCGAAAAGCCCGCCACACATCGAGGTGGGCGGGCTGCATGGGCCTACGTTGTGTACCTCCAAAGGGCTCGTGCTACCTCGGCTGATTTGACCCGGCGCAGATACTGTACCGGCAATACGGGCAGATACCAAAATAGTGTATGCGGCTCAAGGAGTAGAAGCCCGTGCTACCCCGTGTACGCCCTGAGCATCAGCGGCAGATACACCACCTCGGGCCACCACGTGCGCCCGTAGATGTGCTGCTTTGCCGGGGCAATGACCTCCTCATACACGATCAGGTAGCCGGGGATGTCCGCGGCCACAGCCGGGGCCTTGGCCTCCACGAACGTCCAGTTGGCGACGTCAAAGAGGTAGGCATTTACGCCAGAGCCGGAGGAACCCCAGCGAAACCCGTGGATGGAATAGCCAGAGCCACCCGGGAGCTCCCGCTGCCAGACGGCCAACCATTCACGGCTGGCCCCGTTGGCCGCCACGTCAGGCACCGTATCCTCCTCAGTCCACGAGGCGATTGCAAAGTAGCTGCCCACCGGGTTGCCGTTTGCATCGTACTCCCGACCGTAGATATCGTGATCCGTGGAGCTGTATTCGTGTTCCCAGACCACCATGTAGCGATCCTGTTCGTTGGTGGTGACGGCCGGGGCGTTCTGGTTCTTGGCCAGGTCGAAGATGTGAATCAGGCCCGGAGGATTGACAGGAGAACCGTCCCATCCCACACGCAATCCATAGACGTCGTTGCCGGTGCTCACCTGGGTGTGTACGACTACGAAGGCCAGGAAATACTCATCCTTGGCGACGTTGTAGGTCAGGTCCACCTGGTGTGGGTAGGCATACGAGGTGAGGATGAGGGGCGAGCCGGCGTTCTGCACGACCCCGTCAGCCGAGATGCGATAGCCGGCGATGTCGTGAGGCAAACCTGGAGGGAAGCTGGTCGTCGTGTCGAAAGCGTTCCACACCACCAGGTACTCGTTCCGATAGCTGTTCCAGGCCACGCGCGGCGACCAGAAACTCCGGTTGGCCCACTGCATGATGCGGAACTCGGGCGTTGTGCCCGGGCCGTTCCAGGAGATGATCTTGCCCCAAATCTCGTAGACGTCGGCGCTGGCCTCGTACATCCAGACCACCAGGTATTCGTCGTTGGTGGCGTTGTAGGCCACGGCCGGCTGGGATCGGTCGTTGGGACCGGAGGAGACGGCAAACCAGGGCCCCACGCGTTCGCCACTCTCGGACATACGTTGAGCGTAGATGTCCCGGCTTCCAGTCCACTGATTGTGCCAAACCACCAGGTACTCGTGGTGCTGCCAATCGTGGGCCACGACAGGCTGGTGTCGATCGGCGTCGACGGGCGATGAGGGAGTGGAAATCTGAACCTCGGGTCCCAAATGGTATGTAGCCGGGGCAAGGACTCGACCGAGGCTGCCCGAACGCGGGCGGGCGGCGTCGCTGGGGATCGCTCCCCCTGCCAGTATCACAATACAGGCCAGAACTACCACGGGCCAGATTCTCTTGACAGACATTGTTCCTCCTTTCTCTCATCGGCACGATTTGCTAGTCCACCCTATTCGTGTTGGTGGATTCTTCTCACCGCAGAGCGCGCAAAGTTCGCAAAGATTTCCGTTTTTCCTCCGCGCTCCTGGCGTTCTTTGCGGCAATACTACAGGTCGGGCGGAACATCATCGCCCAGCGTGCGCCTGTACCCACGTCAATACGTGTTCATAATTCTCTTGCGTACAATGCAGAACCATCGCATCCGCACGCCCCTTGCGCAGGGTAATCGTCTGCGCCTGCGGATCAGGCACGAAGTCCCGGATCTGCTTCCACGTCGTGTGCTCGGATTTCGGCCCTTGCGCCATCAGCCCAATCCCGGCATAGGTTGGCTTGCCGGAAAGCACCAATAGGAATTTGACGATATTCATGTACTTCAATGGGCCGGCCGTCTCCTCGCGGATGCCTTTCTCATCCAGCGTGTAGCGAACTTCCTGGCGGCCACGCAGCACCCCAAAGATGACGAAAACGTACAGGGCCAGCATCACTCCCCCGGTGATCAGCACAACCTTCAATACCACGCCCAGGCTCTCCACATCCAACGGCCACGATATGATCACCATTAGGAACCCCAACACGAGCAGCGGCAGCACAAACACCAACGACATCTGGCGGATGAACACCGGGTCCCGCGCAAATGGCAGTCTGGCCACCCAGGTCAACTCAGGTGGGTCTTGTGTTGGTTCTTGCTCGATCATCATTCACCTCCGCGCTGGCTCAACTGCATGCAGTTGCCGGCGCTACCTCGAGTGTTCGATCGCGTGTTGCATCACCTGCTTCGCAGCTGCCACCGGCACCTCATCGGTGACCCGGAAGTTGATGCTGCCTTTGCCCGTCTTGATGGCCGGATACTGCGCCTTGAAATCCGCGATGTGGTGCGGGCCGTTGGTGTAGATCGAGACACCGCCCTTCCAGTAGCCCAGGGCGACCCATCCAGGCCGCACCCGGTACGTCGGTATCTTGTACGACAGCACGACCTCGGCGTCTGGATACAGGTCCAGGATCAGCGCCTGGAGCCTGTCGAAGAGCGGCCTGCGCTCGTCCTGCACCGCGTCGATATACTGCTGAACGTCTGGGTTGATTGCGTTTTCCTTCATTCGCTATTACCCCTGCTCAACTGCAACAGCTTCCTGGTCACCAAGACACTCCACACCATCATCAGGACCCCGCCCGGCAACGCGACCGGTGCCGCGATCCCCCCAACCACGTACATCACCCGCCAACTGCTGTCCGCGCCAGTGTCGCCCGCAGCCGGCGCTCTCTCTACACGAGATATGCTGTCCTCCTCCGAATATGCGCTTTATGGGCACAACTGCCGGCTGCACCCGTTGGCTGTCTACCCATCTCTCGCTTGGCCATATAGCTAAGGTGCTCGGTCTCTTGATCGGAGTCACCCACGCTGAAGGAAAACCCTCCATCTTTGACTTCCTCGCATCGAACCTGGCCGTCACAAGACGATTCAGCGTCCGTTCTCCTTCACGATGTACTCGTACAAATCGTCCATTTCGCTGATCGTCAGGTCGGCTTCCACATCAATTGGGTCACTCCCAAAATAACAACTGAACAGACCTGCCCGCTGGCCAGCAATGACGTCAATCTCCCGATCTCCGACGGCCAACGTTTCTTCCCGTTTGAGCCCACACTTCTCGATGACCGCTTCAAATGCTTCCGGATCGGGCTTTCGCGCATAGCCATCGTCCCGAACGATCACCCCAGTGAAATACGCCGTCATACCGTGTGTATCCAAGAGCTCGGCCGTGCCCGCTCTCCCCCGATGCGTTACTATGGCGTTTTGCCCACCGATTTCCTCGATGTACTGGCATAACCTCATCACGCCTGGAAATGGTGGACTCTCCCCGGCCGCTACGGATCCATAATGCTCCTTGAAGCCTCTCTCAATATCGGCTTCGCTCAATCCACACCTATCCGCCAGTGCCGCTAGACAATGAGTCAGTGATATCTTCGCCAGACCTTCTATCGTTTCCAGAGAGACGTCTCCGCCCAGATCGCTCACCGCCGCCCTGAACGACTCGACGATGGCCGGATAGGTATCAAACAACGTGCCGTCCACGTCCCAGATAATGTTGCGAAACATGCGCCATCCTCTCATTGGCCCTGGTCGCCTCCAGCGAGTGGCTGGCAGGCCCCAACGTCGAACGATTCTTGCTCAAACTCTCACCCATCAGCTCCGCCGCAACCCGGAGGACGCCCCGGCAGCCCGCCGCGCCCGCTACCCGCCCTTGCGCCTCAGCTTCGGCAGAAACCTCCCCACCTCGCGCTGGTACCGCTCGTATGCCTCTCCGTAGATCTGCACCAGCTTGCTCTCTTCCTCCAACGTGTGGCCGTATACAACCACGCACGTGTATACCAGCCAGGCCAGCGCGATGAGGTTCGGGATGAGCAAAAAGCCTCCGAAGGCGACGGCAAACAAGGCCAGATAGCCGGGATGCCGGACGTAGCCGTAGATCCCCGTCGTGACCAGCGTTGGCTCTTCCTCCGCAGCGAAAGCGTCTCGAATGGTCTTGCCGACGGACACCGTGAACACGACGTTCAGCAGGAAGGCGAGACACATGACGACGATGGCGATGAGCTTGACCGGGGTGGAATCGAGAAAGGCCAGTTTCCACACCCAGTCGATGCTGTCGTAGTGGAAGAAGTAGATCAGGATGATCACGGACCATCCCACGAACGCCAAACCGAAGAATGGCCCCCATTTCGCCCGTATGCCATACTTCTCGCTGACGACCCGCTCGTGCTTCTCCTCAACCCGGCCATAGGTCAGGAAGTAGTAGACCCAGAATGCAATTATCCATGTCAAGAGGAATACCTGCGTGTAGTGGAATCTCATTGTATAGTCCCCTTCCTCCAGACGAGAGAGTAGCGCCACAACAGATGCCTTCTCACTCGGGCACCTGGGAGCACTCTCGTACACACCTGGCGCACCTGAGCCAGGGTGGGATACGCCTCATTCTCCCCGTGCTCAGCCCAGGCCTCCCGCACGTCACGCGGCTCCCTGAGCCGCCCGTTCTTGACCAGGCTCAGTCCCACGCCCACCGGCACCGCCAACGCGCTCGCGAGCGCATCGCGCATTCCTGCTTCCTGGAACAAATCGAGTATCACCAGTGAGCCTCCATCCCTCAAGGCGTCCCTCATCTTGACCAACGTCTCCTCAAGCGGCAGGTGATGCAGCGTCGCGATAGATGCAATGCAGTCAAATCGCCCAGCCGGGAATTCCCACGTCCTTACATCGGCGACTCGAAAGTCGATGTTCGGCCACGCACCCGATCTCTCCCTGGCGACTCGAATCATCTGCGGTGACAGATCCAATGCAAGGACTCGATCCGAGCAGGTCGCCAGGCATCGCGAAAAAGCGCCCGTGCCGCAGCCGACGTCCAGCGACTCCCCGCAGCGCGGTGGGACGTGCTTCATCAGGAACCCGTGATAGTGACTGTTGTGATTCCATTCACTGCTCGGAAGCAAAGCGATACGGTCGAAGTCTGCTTGGATTTTCGCCGTTAACTCCGTCTTCGATCTGCTCATTGTACATCCAATGGCTGAACTACTCCCCAACGCCTTCGTCCCGAAATATCCGATATATGACTCTCTCGCCCCCTTGCCAGGTGAACTCCTTCCAGAAGCGAAGACCCAGTTTCTCAGCCAGCCTGATTGAAGCACCGTTGTCCGGCCAGATGACAGCCACGACCATATCCAAGCCTAGTCTCTGAAACCCAAAATCAAGCACCGCCTGACAAGTCTCGAATCCAAACCCTTGCCGCCATTTGGTCTTTTCAAAGGCATACCCCATATTGACTTCAACCATGTCAGCAACGTGGTGCAATCCACTGAACCCTAATAAGCGACCGCTTTTCCTTTCAACTACACCCCAATCGCCAAATCCGTGTGCCTTCCAATGGTCCTCTATCTCGACAATTCGCCGCTCTGTAGACCCGGTACTCCTGTCCGCCCCCCCTACCCAGTACTTCATCACGTCGGGGTCACCCACCGTTCGAAAGAGCTCTGGCGCGTCGGCAACCCTTAAGCGCCGCAGTATCAGTCTCCTTGTTTCAATCCGCATTTGTACTCAAGATCATTGATGACGCTGCCCAAGTAGCACCACAAAACGCCCGCCTGCATCGTGATCGTGTGGGCGGGCTCCGTGTTCCTCCAATGCCTACCCCCAAAGCGCTCGTGCCCCCTGGGCCAGCGTGGCTACGTGTTCTATTCTATTGCAACTCTGCGTGGGCGTCAAAATCGCCAATCAGACGTCCGGTTCGTATTCCTCCTCTCCGCCGGCAGGGGTTGAGCAAAGGTCGCACACATCGCCGAACCCATCCCCATCTTCATCCTCCTGGTTCGGATTGGGCGTGGTGGGGCAGTTGTCGAGCGCATCCTCCACGCCATCGCCATCCTGATCGAGGAACCGAGAGTGCCAGGTTGGAGTCTCCGGCTCGATAGCTGGATCGTTGATCAGATTGTACAGCTCAGAACCCTGCACACTCATGAGGCAGATGCCCGGCTTATCAGGGTCCATCGATGAAACTGACGTGACAGCCACCCATTTGCCGTCCGGGGAGATCTCAAGCCCTGAACGAGTCATGGTATAGGTGCCGATGTTCAGAGCGCTTTGCAGGCTTGTCCCGTCGTACTCCGCGACGAAGACGTCGAAACGCGTGCGCGCGCCCTGAACCTGCTGGGAGGAAGGACTCGTGTATATGATCTCACGACCGGTCAGAAGCCAATTGGCGTCCGCCACATCATCGGCCAGGAGCTGCCTCTGCCCCGAACCGTCCGCGTTCATGACCCAAAGACCGCTGTGGCCGTCTTCTCTCAGAAACAGGATCTCTCTCCCGTCCGGCGACCAATTGGCGCCATAGTCGTCCGTGCTGACGGAGTTGCTGAGGTTCACCAGGCCGGTTCCGTCCACGTTGATAGAGAAGATGTCTACAGTCGCCGTTCTACCCTCACCATGCGTGTTGGAGAATACGATCTTCTGCCCGTCCGGCGAGAAGTCGGGATCCCACTGCCTGCCTGGAAGCGCGGTGAGCTGAGTCACGTTCGAGCCATCGGCGTCTACTACGAAGATGTCCTCACCCTGTCCCACGCCCGTATAGGCGATCTTCCCATGAGGAGAACAGGTTGGGCTGGTGCCATCAACTCCCAGATAGCTCATGTTTGAACCATCCACATTCACGATGCCCAAGCCATTGCTGCCACCGAACACAATTTGGAAGTCCAGATCGGAGACCGCGGCTTCAATCTGGGGAACGGTCGAGAATCGCCACACAATCGCCTGTTCATCGTTGCCGCCAGCCGCGATGAGATCTGAACCATGATGGGCCAGGGCGTTGACAACTTTGTGGTCCGGGGGCACGGAAGCGTGAAACTGGGCTACGCCACCCCACCAATGGGACACGCCACCCCATTCCGCCCACACGCGCCCATCAAAGTCCACACTATCGGCCCAGCCCGCGGCAAATGTCTGAAAGCCTTCGCCAGACAAATTGCCCGCCTCGAGTAAGGCGTATACAGCGTGAGGCATCGTGAAATCGGAATCGTCGACGCTGGTGACTCGGGTCCACTGGTGGCCGCCGTCGGACGAGCGCCACAAACGTGGTTGGAGCGTATCGTATAAATCCGCCACCTCGTCCCGTCCGCCGGCGTAGATGTAGTCGCCGCTCTCGACAACGTCCAGCAACACCTGCTTCCCGTCTCCCCCAAAATAGCGCTCCAGTGTCCAGTCCTGACCGTTCGGCGATGCCCACACAGCCGCATCCCAGTCTGTGTAGGGGACGACGAAACCTTCCTCCGTTCGATGCCCGGATCGTTCATACCTCCCCACGGCGACGTACCCTGCTTGAGTGGCCGCTATCGCCCTCATCTCGGAGCGGCGAATGCTGGCCGGCCACTCGTATTCGTCGAAGCTCCAGGGCTCCTTGTACACCTCTTCCCACGTGAGACCATCGGTAGAACTCCAGACCCCGGCGCCGAAGTCTGGCCATTTACAGGTCCCAACCGCAAGGAATCCCTCAGGTGTAGCCAGCACGTCGAAAAGGACATCTCCAACCTCGTCTAGCAGACTCCACTGTGATCCATCCTCCGACGTCCAGATCCATCCGGGATCACCCACAGCGACGATGCGCTCATCGTTGGAGGCCACGCCATGAAGCTCCATATAGTTGTCTGGAGAAGCCAAGGTCCAGACGAGACCATCGGGTGAGGTCCATATGGCGGCTCTTCTGTCGTCGACACCGCACTTCCGATAGCCAACCGCCACCAGACCAAATGGAGCGGACGTGACTGCGTTGATCTGATTGCATCCGATCACTTCTTGTCCAAAGGCTAGCGGATCATGGATCACCCGGCTCCACACGTAATCGGTATCAGGGGGCACTGGCGCCACGGTCGGGGGCTCGCAGCCCACAGCCATTAAGAGGACAAAACCCACACCGAGCAGTCTTCGCAGTGACTTCGCAAGAAATGTCGTTGTCTTGCACGTTGTCAGGCGTTTCTTCTGCATATCCGTACCCTCCTTGCCCGTTCCGGGCCGAAATGCTGCCCAAACAACGACAGACGGGAACGTTACCGCAGCTCCCGATCGAAAAAATCCACGTATCGCTCCATAAATAGCTGATCCCCCGCCCCACGGAACGTGTGCGGCAGCCCCTGGTAGGTGAAACACTCCACCGTCTTCCCCAGGTTCCCCAGGCGCTCGCACAGGTCCAGCGACCACGCCAGCGGCACGGTCGCGTCCGCGTCGCTGTGGTGGACGCTCACCGCGGCCTGGATGCGGTCCAGGTGATAGACCGGCGCGATGCGCCGCATGTCCTCCTCCGGCGTCGCCAGCTCCTCCGCGCCGCGCTCCCCACCCGACCAGAACTGAACACGCTCGTAGTTCTGCACCTCGTCCGCGCTCATGGAGCCGTACAGCACGGCCGCCGGGATCCCCGGATCGACCGTGATGACGCGGATCGCAGCGCCCCCGCCCATGCTGTGCCCCCACACCCCGATGCGCCCCGGGTCGGCCTGGCGGAGCGGGCCCGGCTGCCCGCCCTGCTGCCGCACCAGCGCGATCAGGTTGAGCACGTCGGTCGCGATCCCCACGCGGAAGCGGTCCGGGCCCTCGTCCGAGGGCGGGAAGTTGCGCAGGTTGGGGTGGATGGCCACGTAGCCCGCGCGCGCCAACGCGTCGGCGTAGCGCGTCGTGTAGGCCAGCGTGGTGTAGATGTCCGGGCTGATGT
This sequence comes from uncultured Anaerolineales bacterium, assembly GCA_964649415.1. Lineage (GTDB taxonomy): Bacteria > Chloroflexota > Anaerolineae > B4-G1 > B4-G1 > CAZYSK01. The sequence goes on along the minus strand of CAZYSK010000073.1, from coordinate 5,897 downwards.
AGCCGTGCAGCACCAGCACCACCGGGTACAGCTCCACGTCCTCATCACCACCACCCCGAGGCACGTTCATGAAACCGTGGATGGTCAGCCCATCGCTCGGGTAGGTGATCAGGCTGCGGGTGAAGGCCTCCGTGACCGCTAGCACCTCTTCGATCTGGATCTGCCCCCCGCCGTACGTCCGCGCCGCCAGGTCAGCGATGGTCAGCCCCGCGTACGGGTCCGGCGTCGGCGTCGGCGAGGGCGTGTGCGTCGGGGTGGGCGTAGATGACGGTGACGGCGATGGCGTCCAGGTCGCCGTCGGCGCCGGTACCGGCGTGGACGTAGCGCTCGCAGTCACCGAAGGAAGAAGCACAGGCGACGCCGTGGCAGATCCCCCGGCAGGCACACCCCCTGCCAGCCCACACCCCGCCAGCAGCACCAGCCCCAACACCGCCGCCCCCACCACCCCCACCCTGCTACGATCCAAATCCATACGCCCCCCGATTTGCCTCTTCCCCAAGCGCGATTTCCCAATCGCGCATACCCCGCCGCCCCCGTTCGTAGCCGCGATTTCCCAATCGCGCGTATTTTGCCGCGTGACTCAGATAATCATCGTATGGAGCTATGGACACAATTCTACTTAAAGGGAAGCGTTCTGTCAAAAGCAACCAACTTCTCAAGAAGCCAGGGAAGATAGACGGCCAACCAAGCGCCAGGTGGGACGCACTTTCTGAAGTGCGTCCCACCTCAGCGGCTTGCCCAGGACAGGGAGACAAGTATACTATGCGCGACGAGGCATCGCGGCTACGAAGGTGGATGGCCCGCTGCGGCGCGATTGGAAATCGCGGCTACGGCAGGTGGGCGTCCCGCTTCAGTGGCGGAAAGGGGAGAGGAATGGTCAAACGACTGTCCGTCATCGATATCGACCGCTGCGTTGGCTGCCAGGCCTGCATGTTCGCCTGCGCGCGACGCTCCGGCCAGGGCGGGCTGGCGGGCGCTTGCATCCACGTGCACTCCGCCGGCGGCATCCGCAAGGGCTTCGTCGTCATCGTCTGCCGGGCCTGCCCCGATCCACCCTGCGCCCGCGTGTGCCCCACCGACGCCCTGGTGCCCCGCGAGGGTGGCGGCGTGCGCCTGCGGGCCGCCCTGTGCATCGGCTGCGGCAACTGCGCCGAAGCCTGCCCCTTCGGCGCCGTCCTCTGGGACACCGCGCAGGACAAGCCCGACATCTGCGTGTACTGTGGCTACTGCGCCGCGTACTGCCCCTACGACGTCATCGCGCTCCAGGAGATCGAGGAGGTGGACCATGTTGCCGCGTGACCCGCTGCCCCGTGTGCTCTACGTGGACCTGGCCCGCCGCCGTTCCTGGGTCGAGGAGCGCCCTGATCTGTTCGAAGGCAGCCTGGGCGGCTCCGGGGTCGGCATCCGGCTCCTGGCGGAGGAATGCCCCCAGGGCGCAGACCCCCTGGGGCCGGAGAACCCGGTCATACTCGCCGTCGGGCCCCTGGTCGGCCTGTTCCCCATCGCGTCCAAGACCGTGGCTATGTTCAAGTCGCCCCACACAGGCGAGCTCGGCGAGAGCCACGCCGGGGGCCGCAGCGCCGTCGCCATCCGCATGGCCGGTTACGGCGCGATTGTCATCCAGGGGGAGAGCGCCACCCCGGTCTACCTGGTCATCGAGGGCGACCACGTGCGATTCCGCGACGCCTCGGCCCTGTGGGGCCTGCGCAGCAGCTACACCGTCGGCTCCGTTCTGCGCGCCCGTGAGCGTGGCAGCGGCATGCGCACCATCATGCGCATCGGGCGCGCCGGCGAGCGCCAGGTGACCTACGCCTGCGTGGTCACCGAGACCTACCGCCATTTCGGGCGCTTGGGGCTGGGCACGGTCTTCGGCAGCAAGAAGCTCAAGGCCATCGTCATCAGCGGACAGCACGGTCTGCCCGTGGCGGACCGCAAAGCCTACCGCCAGACCTACGACGCCATCTTCCACGCCGCGACCGCGTCGCCCCTCATGCAGAAGTACCACGAGCTCGGCACGGCCATGAACGTCGTCCCCCTCGACGCCATCGGCGGCCTGCCCACGCGCAACCTCCAGTCCGGGCGCTTCGAGGCAGCCGAATCCATCTCCGGCGAGCGGCTGGCCGCCGACTATCTCGGCCGCCGCGTCGCCTGCGCCCACTGCCCCGTCGCGTGCATCCACCTGGCCGCGCTGCGCATCCCCTACCCCAACGATCCCTACTTCTACAAGACCGTGATGCTGGGCTACGACCACGAGCCCATATTCGCCACCGGCAGCATGCTCGGCCTGGACGACGTCCCCGGCATGCTGCAGGTGATGGACGAGGTGGAGGTGCAGGGACTGGACGTGATGAGCGCGGGCGTGGCGCTGGCCTGGGCTACCGAGGCGCTGGAGCGCGGCCTGATCACGACCGATGACACCGGCGGTTTGGCGTTGGCCTTCGGCGACGCACCGTCCTACGTCGAGGCCGTCAGGCGCATCGTCAGCCAGCCCACCGACTTCTACCGGGCGCTGGCACGCGGCGTGGAGCACGCTTCTTCGGTCTACGGCGGGGCGGAGTTCGCCCTCGCCTTCGGCGGCAACGAGATGCCCGGCTACCACACCGGCCCCGCCTGCCACCTGGGCTACCTCACCGGCGCGCGCCACAGCCACCTCGACAGCGCCGGGTACAGCCTGGATCAGAAAGCCACCCAGACGGGTGAGCCGCTCACGCCCGAGGGCGTAGCCGCCGCCCTGCTCGAGGAGGAGCGCTGGCGGCAGGTGCTCACCAGCCTGGTCGTCTGCCTCTTCGCCCGCGGCGTCTACGACCACGACACCGTCCTGCAGGCCCTATCCTGCGCCGGTTTCGAGTGGACCGGCGAGGACCTGGACCGCCTGGGGGCCGACGTCCTGCGCCGCAAGTACGCCTTCAAGCGTCGCGAGGGCTTCGACCTGGCCGAAGTGCGCATCCCGCACCGCATCCTGGAGACTCCCGCCCCCGCCGGCGCCTTCGACGAGCCCTTCCTGCGCGAGGCCATCGCCCACTACACGGCGCAGGTGTGAGCGGACTGTCCTGGCTTCCCCTTTGTAGCCGCGATTTCCCAATCGCGCTTCCCCCTTATCCGTTCTCATCACCCTCCAACAACGGGTCACCGGCCACCGGCTCCATACCGGCCTCCTCGACCTGCGCGCGCAGCGCCTTGATCGCCTTTTTCAGCCCGGCCATACGCACCTCTCGACCGGCCATGGAGTTGACCATGATGCGGAGTTCCCGCGTCCGTTCCTCCACCAGCTCTTCGAGATGGTCCCGATGGCGCGCCAGTTCCTTCTCCTGACGCCTGCGCTCGGTGATGTCGCGCACGATGCCGATCATGCCGATGACGTTGTCACTGGCATCTCGCACCGGCGTACCAATGGTCTCGCTAAGAAAGACCTCTCCGTTCTTCTTGCGGTATCGGATCTCATACACGTCGCACACGTCGCGCGCATTCGCGTTGTAGCGCAAGCGTCCCTGCTCCCCGAACGCCTCGTCCGCAACGTACAACATGCGCGTCTTCTTCCCCAGGACTCCCTCCGGCTCGTAGCCGTATAGCCTGGTGAAAGCAGCGTTGACCTTCGTGATACGGCGCTCCGGGTCAGCATACACGATCGCGTCCGGGATGGCCTCGAATATCTGCTCCAGTTCGGTCTGGCGGTCCCCGAGCGCTTCCTCGGCCTGCTTGCGCTTGGTCACGTCGTCATAGACGGCCACGATCTCACCTGAGGGTAGCTTGTAGACGTAGTTCTCCACCCAGTGGGCGACCCTTTCATCTTCATAAAAAGACGTGGGGTGCACCTCCGGCTTGCCGGACCGGTAGACCCGCCGGAAGACGTCGAACACGCCCATCTGGCGGGCACCCGGAAACACATCCAGGACGCTGCGCCCGATCGCATCCTCCCGGCGGACCTGCCCAATTCGCGCCCCGGCCGGATTCAAGTCCTTGAAGACGAAATCCTCGCCGTCGCCCATCACCTCGTAGATTGCCACGCCGCTGCTCATATTGTTGAACAGCTCGCGGAAGCGCTCCTCGCTCTCACGCAGCGTGTTTTCGGCCCGCTTTCGCTCCACGATCTCGCCAATGAGCTTCGCCGCCGACCGCAGGCGTCTCTTGGCCAGGTTCACGATGAACGGCGGTCGTGGCCTGTACGCCAGGGCCTCATCGGCCAGTTCCTCTGGATTCACGTGGAATTCTTCGGCCAGCCGTGCCACCTCGGCCGCGTCCGTGGGCGGATTGCCGTAGCCGATATTGATCGCCCCCACGATCTCGTCCCCGGCCCGGATTGGGACCGCGTACAGCCTGATCCCGCCCACGCACTCGATGTCGGTCGGTTCCCCCACATTCATGGCCGCCTTGGCCGAGTCGTTCCAGCAGTTCTCGTGGCACAGCCACCGGCCACAGTCCAGCGCCTCGCGATTGTCGTCGGTGTGGCAGAGCGCGCGGGAGGAAAGGTCCAGCAAGCGACACCACCCGGAGACGAACATGCCGAAGGCGTAATCGCCGTTACGCTCGTAGATGGCCAACGAGGTGTCGAGCATATGCACGATGTCTCCGGCGATCTCGCGCAGCGCAGCCTGTCCCACCGAGTCCCGTATGAGCGGCTCCGTGTTCAGCTCGGTGACGTCGCCGTAGGCCGGAGCGTAATCCGCCTCCGCGCCCACATCCTTGACCTGCTCCTTCTCCAGCAGCCATTTCATCTGATACAGCGCCTGCTCGACGCGTTTCCGCTCGCTGATGTCCCGGGCGACACCACAGAGATACTGCGGCTCGCCGCCTTCATCGCGCATGAGCCAGGTGCGGAAGTCCAAGACGATCTCGGCGCCATCGCTGGCAGTATCGACGACCTCACCGCGCCACTCGCCCTCAGTCCGGGTTCTCTCGATAATCTCCCGCTGGGTCGCCCCCCGCTCGGCATCTTCGCCGTAGACCTCAATCGTCTGACCGGTCAGCTCGTCCGCCGTCCTCTTCAGGAGCTTTTCGACAGCTTCATTCACGTAGATGATGCGCCCCTCCAGGTCCGTGAGCGTGACCAGGTCCTGAACCTGGCTCAGAATCGCCGCCTGGAGACGCAGGCGCTGCTCCGCCTCGATCCAATAGAGCGCGGACGCGATATCTGACGCCAGTTCCGCAACCAGACCGCGCTCCTCCTCGTCCTCGGCGTAGAGAGCCGGAACGGACACGGCAAGCACCCCGTACACGCGAGCTTGATACTCCAGCCGCGCGCTCAACCCGGCGCGGCCCGCGTCTACCGCGACCAATGGGCAATCGCCGCAGTCCACGGCCGGCTCCCTGGTGACGAAAACGCCGGGGGCAGCCAGTGCTTCCCGCGCGCACCGGGGCCATTGGCCGCCGCGCAGCCGCTCTGCCAGGGCCGCAAACGCGCCGTCGAAGCCGGAGCCGGCCGTCGCGGTCACGCCGCCGTTCTCGTCAACCAGCGCGATCCAGGCGCACCCATAGCCCGGGGTCCCGGCCAGATTCTCGCACACCCCCTGGATCAGTCGTTCGGGATCATCTTCCTCACTGATGCACTGGTTCACGTTACACACGGCGCGCAGGACGGCGTTGAGATGCCTCTCGCGCTCTTCGGCCGCCTCCAGGCGCACGACCATCGCGCCGATGTCCGCCTGGCCGCTGCGCATCGCCGCAAGCGCGGACTCGGCGCGCTCCAGCCGTCGCACGAGTTCTTCGTGGGTAGGTGTCTCCCCCATAGCCTCGCCTCCTTCCATCATGGCCAACGTGTCCTCCGTGATGGTCGCGGAATGATCTCCGCGCGAGTGGTGGCCCGATTCTACTCGCCTCCCCGATTCCGTCAAGCGTCTCCGGCGGGGGATGTTCGAAGCAGAACGTGACGTTCGCATCAACCCCCGGATCGAGCAAAGCTT
>CAZYSK010000072.1:0-29461 GCA_964649415.1 uncultured Anaerolineales bacterium | reverse complement strand
CGCCGGTCCCCGGCGGAGAGGAAGGTCTGGAGCACGCGGTACCGCTGGCTGTCGGCGTTGCGGAAGTTGTGGCTCTCGTCCACCAGCACGAAGTCCCGGTACCGGTAGCGCTCGTCGTGGAGCATCCACTCCGGGCCGAGATCCTCGTCCTCGCGCAGCATACCCATCGAGAGAACGCGGGCGTTGAGGTGGTAGGCCTCGTTGTAGTGCTCCCACATCTCCACCAGGGGCGACGGGCAGATGACCAGGGGACGGGCCCGGTACCGGCGTTCGAAGTGCTTGACGATCGCTGCGCCGACGTAGGACTTACCCAGCCCGACCACGTCGGCCACAAAGCAGCCGTCGTACCGGCGGATCATCTGGATGGCTCGACGGACAGCTTGCTCCTGAAACTCGGTCAACACCGCCGCGATACCGTCGCGCCACAGGAACTCCGCCGCCTCCGCCCCCTCCAAATGGTCGCGCACCAGCTCATACAGCGTCTTGAGATAGATCTCGTAGGGCGTCACCTGCGCCAGCGCCCAAGACCGGCCCAGCTCGCGCATCAGGTGTTCTTCGAAGTCCTGGGCCTCGCTCCACAGGGCCTCGAACCATTCGGTCAGGGCGGCGTGGTTAGCATTGCCGTGAACCAGGACGTTAAGCTCGGTGTTGGAGGTGACACCGGCCAGGGTGAAGTTGCTGGAGCCGGCGATAGCAATACCGCGCTCCTCGCGTGGGAGGGGCCGGCCCTGGGCGTCGTATATCGGGCCGTAGTCGAAGATGTAGGCCTTGGCGTGGAGGCAGCCCCTGGTATGGACGCGTACCTTGAGACGGTCCTGCTCGATCAGGCGCACCAGCGTACCCACCAATCGCTCGGCCCCGTCGGTCTGGTCCATCAGCGCGACAGCCTGGCCGACGTTGTCGGCGGTGGCTTCGACGGCGCGGTCCATCTCGATGCGCCGGGGGTAGGCCCGGGCTTCGGCGGCGCGCTGCACCTGCTCCAGCCGCTGGTAGCCCTCGGCCATCTGCTCGATAGTCTCGCGGCTGGAGGTGTTGCCGATCAGCAGGCGCAACTCCTCGACGTTGGCCAGCCGGTCGGCCACGGCCTCCAGGCCGGAGAGGAAGAAGTAGCCCACGGCGAACCTGGCCGACTGGCAGCCGGGCAGGATCTGGCGGATGTGATCGACCAGCTTTTCGTCGCGGTTGTCGATGATGTCGTGGGTGAGCATTTCCCCCCCCTTGCCCTCATAGTTCTATCAGGCGTGGTAGGCCGCTTTACTCTTGCATTCTGCGCAGTGTATCGGGTGTGATGGGAAGCATCCCAAACCAATTATGCGCGAACACGCTCTCGCGGGCGCGATCCAGGTCCTCAGCAGCGTGAAACCCTGACCCAGGCTTACCTCCGCCAGTCTTAACGACAAGAGCAGTCAACGGAGGGAGATCGTTCTCAAGGCAATAGGCCTGGATGTGCTCAAGGTGCGGCCCCAATGCCTGCGCAGGCAAACCGATCGCGCTTCCGAGCATCGGGTAGGTTAAGGTCTCACGGTGATGAGCAGCACAAATCAGCACCTGGTATATCTGCACGGCTCGTTCGTAGGTGGTCATTTCTGGCATGACTATATCCTTTCTCTATTCGCCGAGATTAACTCATCCGCCGAAAACGGACCCATTCAGCTTGCTGATCTACTGTGTCCACCTTCCACCCCGCCGCAAGCCATTCCTGGGCATACGGATGGTCTCGTGGTGAACTGGGATTGCCCCACCACGCCCGGTGACGGTACGCGCTGGGCGGAAGCGCAAACCCGAGGATGGACTCCACCTGCTGGAAGCTCAACGTCATCTCCGACACAGCGGGCGGAGTGCTCTCCAGAAACATACGAAGAGGACCATACTTGCTCATCGACTCACTCCTCGCGGTCAGTTGGCCGAGACCGCGTGGGATCCTGCGCCTCCACCGATCCGGCGGCGATTTCGCGAACCAGTCCGACGAAGTCCCCAATGGACTGGTGGAGCGTCTCCCCCACAGGTATCCCGATCAAGTAAACCGGAAAGGTCCGGTGTCCCTCTGATACAGCCAGGAAATCTCGGATGCATCGCCGACGGCAGACGGCCTCACGTTCCAGCACGGGATAGACCAGCAGACTACCATGCGCCTTCACGTTCCTGTGGCGGCCGTACGCGACGACCTGAAACAGATCCGCGTTGCGTATACGCAAGCCCTCCAGTTCGAGGACGCCACACTCTTCTTCGGAGTCGGCAACGCGGGAAACGATACCCTCTTTCCACTTTGCATCCAGGACCAACATGCGCTCCGCCTTGATGAGCGCATCCAGGTAGATAGCCTTCTCGGTCGAGCCTCTCTCGTCCGTTACGTGGTAACGGAACCCGACCTGAGGTCCCCGAACTTGACCCCGCATATACCTGGCGAGAACGTTGACCACAAACCGCTCGAAGACCACCCACATCTCCACGGCGAATCCCCGAACGTGGACTTGCCCCCTCTCGATATCGAAGGACAAACGGTCCAACAGAAACGCGAGTAACTCCAGCACTGGGCCATAGGGTGCAAATCTGCCGGACCGAGGAAGCCGACGGACCTCGGAGGCCTGATAAGGCACGACGGGAATACCCGCGAAGTGCGGGGCCAGGGCGCCCCATAGGCGCTCGACCGCCGCGATCAACTCAGGGGATGACAACCAATCCGCCAACATACGGCAGACCTCGACGCCCCAGCGCAGGGCTCGATTGGGCTCGCTGTCGACGCGCAACTCCCAGAAATCGCACGGCACGACGTGGGACCTTCCCGCTGGGATATGGCGCTGCAAATACGTCGGCAGCACGCAACGCCCACGCACCGTCCCGCGCAGCGGCTCCTCCAGCCGGAGGTAGGCCCTCTGCAGCCCGTGATCCTCGATAAGCTGGTGGAGGCGGAGGAGATAGATCACAGGACCAGGGACACGATGGGCGCGTCCCTGACGTCGATTTCGGGTCGGTGTTCAGGTGAGAGATCGGGGACCAGGGCATAGCTCAACATGGTCAACAGGCTGGAGCCGGGCACCTTGGGTCGAACGGTCACGGTGGCAAACGCTCCCTCGCCCACCCCACCTCCTACCGTTGCGACGCCCACCGTGCCTGAGGCACGGAGCCGGTAACCCTCCAAACGTTCACCGGTGAACCTGCGATCCACGCGGATCTGAAGAAGATTGTCAGGCGGAAATAGCTGATCGAGGACATCGCCCCTTCCCGGTGGCACGATAGCCCCTGGAACATCTATGCCCTCCCATTCCTGCAGGCCATCGAAGGGGTGCGCCGGAAGGTCGCCGCGTAGCCAACGCAGGACACACTGCGCGAACTCAGCATCGGTGGGAACCGCAACGGTGTCTAGCGGAGCGGAGGGCGCGACGATCATGCCGACTCTTCCTGGGCCAACCACCGTGCCATCGCGCCTCGCGTCTCCCGCTGCCGGTCCAGCCGCAGAGAGAAGCGCTGTCCGTCCACCTCAATGTGCTGCTGCTCTTTCAGCAACCGCCGCTCCTTGCGGTACTCGGCCAACATGGGCACAACCTCGTAGGCGAAGCGGAACGCCATAGCATCGGCCCAATCTAGCAAAGAGAGCGGTTCACCATTGCGCCGCCCTCGCACCAAGAAGTAGGAATGCCCCACGCGGATGTCGTCGGCGTCCGGCGCTTCGTCGAAGAGCGCCGACGTGGCCCGGTACAGGGCAACGAGCCGTGGCGCCAGTTGTGCTGCCACGGCATCATCGCCCTCGTGAAGCGCCGTGCTCGCGTAGAAGGTTTCAATGGCCTCAACGCGCGGCAAGATGGAGAAGAAGCTGAAGCGGCGGCGGATGGCGTAATCGACCAGGGCGATGGAGCGGTCGGCCGTGTTCATCGTGCCGATGAGATATAGGTTCTTCGGCAGGCGCAGGGTGCGATCGGGCGGATCTCCGACGCCATATTGGGCCGCCACCGGCTCACCCCGGCGATCCCGCTCCAGGGCGTAGATAAGCTCGCCCAGCACGCGGGCCAGATCCGCCCGGTTAATCTCGTCCAGGATCAGGATGACGGGCGTCGAGGAATAGCGCGCCGCCACCGCCGCGGCCTGGGCCAGGATACGGTCTTTCACCTGGAACACGACGCCCCCTTCCGTGGGCTCAGTAACCATGCCGCGCACGAAATCCTCGTAGCCGTAGGAAGGATGAAACTGCACCACTTCCCAGATTACGGGGACGTTGACCGGCGTTTCACCGTCGCGCAGTTCGGCCAGGCGGTAGGGCGACACATGTCGCGTGCCGGCTACGAATTGTACAACCTGCTCCGCAAGGTAAGTCTTGCCCGAGCCCGGCGGGCCTTGCAGGATCACCTGCGGGTTATGATGTTGCAGCACATCCCAGATCTCTTCCGCGTTCATGCTCATTCCCTTGTCCCCGTCTGTCTCGTCTCCAGTTCGCACCTTATGAATAAGCGCTTGCATCTCGCTGCTATTGGCGAATAGGTAAACCAGACCTGCAACAATCCAATTATCCGGAACATCAGTGGAGAAATACTGACCGAAGGCCGGCGTGTGGGCAACCCGTTGTGCGGCCTGACCAGCCCAGATCAAGCATTCACCGTAATCCCACGAGGGAAGCGGGCCGAATTCCAGGTGTTCGGCCGCCCACTCCCAATGTTTGCGGACAAAGTCTACAAACTGATCCGGATAGACAGCAGATAGAAGAATACTTGCGAACTTGGCCGCGTTCGAAGCCGTGGGGCCGCCATCTTTTCGATGGAAGGCAAGCTCGACAGCCCGCTCTATGAAGTGATCAATCGTCTCAGCGTCCGGTGGCCGGTTGCCCCCACCGATGAGATCTTGAATCAGCGTCCGGGCCTCACCCTGTTTCAAGAAATCTGCCACCTGGCTGTGGACACTCCAATGACCACCCAACAACGTCTTCCCCTTGACGGTCTCGTGTAACTCGTCCAGGGTGAACTCACCGTCCTGCAGGAGATCCCGAAGCTGAGTCAGGAGATCCCGTCGCACGAACGTGACCTCCTCCCACTCATGCTCATAGATCAGCCATTGCGCTGTCTGCCGTAGATCGGTGAAGCCTTCTCGCGTTGCAAGTTCCCGTAGCAGCCCGCGCAGGATGGCATCGGTCCTACTCATCACGCCACCTCTCCTGGGCTCTCAATAACCGTTCCACAATCGCGATCTCCTCCTCCCACAGCCCGTAGACCCCAAGCAGACTACCACGGACGCCAGAAATGAACGACAGCAACTGAGCTGTCATCGTGTATTTCCCCCATCCGCGGTAGTCTCCGCCTCCACAATCGCGATCTCCTCCTCTTTCAGCCCGTAGACCTGGTACACCAGCACGTTGAGCTCCCGTTCCCACGCCTCGACCTGCGGACCCTGACCCTCGGCATCCAGCAGCTTGCGCACCAGCGCCTCGATGGCCTCACGATGGGCATTCAAAGGCTGCGGAATCGGAATCTGACGCACATACTGAGTCTTGAACCGAATGAAATCCTGCTGAATCATCGAGCTGATATGCAGGTAGAAGAACTCGCTTACTCTAGAGTTGAGCAAGCCGAGAAGATAGTGATCCTTGACGGGAATCGTGAAGAGTGTGCAGTCAAGGAACATCCCCCCATCTTCGAAGGCAAAAGCTGGGCGAGAAGCAATATCAGGCCAAACGATCTTCGGTTTTCCAAACTCAGGGTAGATGCCTGTCTGGGGTTGCTGCAACTCGTACCATGGGTGCAGATGGCTCGTGGCACGTTGCTCCAACCTTTCCCGCATAGGCTCAAGATAGGCCTTCACTGCCGGGTATTTATCAATGTCCACGCCGCGATAGGTGAACACGACATACTGGTCCGAATACTCTACCCGCCACTGCTTCACATCTCGACCCCGCAGCCAGGGTCTGATAATCTCGGCGCTCTTGGAATCCTGCGCAACCAACCGGTCGCGGGTGGCCCGATCAATCACGAAAGCTTTGTTATAACCCGTCTTGATGCCATAGTAGATTTGCCCGCCAATGTACTCGCCCAATGGAATGCCACTACGACGCAGCTTTTTCATCAATCCCTGAACTTCAGGCGGCACCAGTGACCAGACACTAGGCCGCAAGCTAGCCTGCGGCTGGTCCCACGCCGCCTCCCCCATCACCTCGGAGAGCCGATCCACCACCGCCAGATCCTCCACCTCCAACGCCCGCAGCGCGTGAGCCTGGTCCGGCGGCCTGTTCTGGAAGACGACGATCATCGGGTAGGCCGTGGCCTCGAAAAGAGGCAGGTCGCCAAAATCCACGATCGCTTCCACTGTGGTCTCACCGGCCATCAACTGGCGCAACTTCTTGCCATATCTCGCGCGCAGCCACTTGTTGGAGCTGATGAAACTACCCACGCCGCCCTCTCGCAGCAGGTGCAGCGCCCGAGCGTAGAAATAGACGTAGAGGTCTGCCCGGCCTGCATATACTTCAGGATAGCGTTCTTCGAAATCTGGCTTCAACTCTTTGATCAACTCCATGCGCACGTACGGCGGATTGGTCAGCACCACGTCGAAGCCGGCCGCCGGCCCCGACCGCGCCGCCAACTCCATCTGCCCCGGCGCGGTGTTGACCAAGCCCGTCATCGCGCCGGTGAGCGTGGACGTATCCCATCCCGGACCGGCGAAGACCTCGGCGAACTGGACGGCCCAATCGAAACCGTCACTTTCCCCCTCACTGGCCCATTCGGCGATCTCCGCCTGCACGTCCTCGATCTGCCGCCGCAGGTCGGCCTTCTCCGGCCCGTGGGCGGTCAGGAATTGACCCTTCAGCCGGAAGTATCGCTCTACCTGCTGGTGGTGGAACAGATCGGGCTGGAGCTGCCCGGGCGCGGGGCCGGTGAGGCTGTCGCCCACCTCGATCTTGAACTCCAGGTTGGGCAACGGCGGCGGTTGTGGACGCGGCGCGTCCGTCTCGAAGTCGACGATCAGGGAGAGCCACAGCCGCAGCCGAGCGATGTTCACGGCGAAGGGGTCCAAATCCACGCCGTAGAGGTTGCGCTGGATGACCTCCAGCTTCCTGTCGTATACCGCGCGCGAATCGACGCCGCGCGCCACGAAGAGCGCCTGGCGCAGCTCGACCAGCTCGTGGAGCATGCCCACCAGGTAGGCGCCGCTGCCGCAGGCGGGGTCGCAGCATCGGGCCCCCTGCAGCGCTCCCAGCACCGCCTCCGGCTCGCGAATGCCCACGGCCTCGCGCCGGTCGACGAAGGCAGTGATGGCGCCGGCCCCCTCGCGCGGGCAGGTGTCACGCAGATAGCCTTTGAGCGCTTCGCGGCACATGAAGGAGACCACGGGCTTGGGGGTATAATAGCTGCCCGTCTCGTGGCGGCCGGTCACCAGTTCCTCGAAGATCCTGCCCAGCATCTCCGGGTCGACCGCTACCTCGATGTCGAGCGGCGTGCTCTCGGTCACGGTGAAGTTGTAGTGGTAGACGAGATCGTCGAAGATAGGACCAAAGACCTCGTCCGGCACCGCCACCCCTTCGCGTACGTCCAGCGCCTGCTGCTCGAACAGACCGCCGTTGAGGTAGGGTACCTGGCCGATTCGGTCCGCCAGGAAGCCGCCCTGATTGATGCGCATCAAATCGGCGCTCTGAGGATTGTTCAGCCCGCTGAAGAAGAGAAGCGTGAGGCGATCCCGGTAGAAATCGGCATCGCCCTCCCCGGTGGTGACCACCTCTTGATAGGCCTGCCACAGCGCGCACAGATAATCACCACGCCCCTCCAGGGTGAGCCAGCCCTTGCGCTCCAAGAAGGTGATGAAGAGCAGGCGATTGAACAAAAGCTGAGTGAAGAGACGTAGATCCTCGCCGTGCAATCCCTGGATTTGCCTCTCGGTGTCCTCAAAGATGCGGCGGTAATCCGTGAAGAAACGCCGGGTCACGGCCTCGACGTCGAAAGCCTCATCGTGCCGCTGCTGGATGGCGATGGGGGAGAGGCCGAACAGATCGGGGCTGAGGGTAGCCAGGTCGAGCATCGCCACCCGCTCCGCCGCGGTGCGCAGCCTTTCGTGGGGACCGACGGCGATGCGGCGGAAGACGCGCCGGCGGGACACTTCCTCGTCGTAGCGCACGTTGACCAGGTGCCAGTGCTGCCCCTCGGGATCGCTGAAGACGAAGAGAGCATACGGGTGATCCTTCAGCAACTGGTTGACCACCAGCCGCTCGGCCGTCAGCGAGAGGGGGAAGTTGCGGCCGGGCCAGTCGGGTGACAGCCGGGTATGGATGACGTGGAAGGCACCAAACTGAGAGTCGTGTTGGGCCAGGATCGTTGGTGGTTCGCCCACTACCTCGCGCGCCCGGTCGGGCCAATCGCGAGTCGAGAGGGGGACGTCGGCATGGTCGTAATTGAGTTCGGTACAGAACAGTCGTTTGACGGCGGCACGGCCGTCGACGGGCATTTGGTGGAGTAGATCGTGGACGCGTTCCTGCGTTTTCGTCGGCACCGTGGCCTCCTGTTCGCCTCCCACCTTGAACCCACTGCCTTGGCCCCCGTCCCGGGATTGGACAGCAGGCCGCAAGTCTGCACCATTAGTATACCCCTATCGCTGTTTTGTGCAAATCGCCTGTGGGGGAAGATGGCGAGGGATAAGATCCTGCATCGAGGCCAACGCAGCGCAGCCTGGGGCAGTGCAGACACAACGAAAAAACCGCCCCAACCATACGGTCGGGACGGTCTCTATCGAGGTGGGCCGGGTAGGACTCGAACCTACGAAGGCTGTGCCAGCGGATTTACAGTCCGCCCCCTTTGCCGCTCGGGACACCGACCCACGTGTTACTTTGTGCTCGCTGCCGGCAGTAGCCAGCGATGACGTAAGCGCTCCAAGCCGGCGATGGGACTTGAACCCATAACCTACTGATTACAAGTCAGTTGCTCTGCCGGTTGAGCTACGCCGGCGCGACTGGCATTATACCATATTCAATCCGCTGGTCAAGGTTTCGCGCGCCCGGATCCAGAGCAGCGGGACGCCGCCTAGCGCCGCCAGCGGTAGTCGTGGCGCAGGGCCTTCTTGAAATCCGCCTGGATATTGCCCCGGTGCTCGAGCGCCCACGCGTCGCCCGTCCAGCGGTAGAGCAGCAGGCACTGGATCTGCTGCGCGTGGGGCGCGCTGTTCCAGCGGTTGATCTCGGCGTAGGCCGCCTGCGCCCATCCCACGTCCTTGTCCATCCACCCGATCTTCTTCTCCTCCTCCCGGTTGCGCGGCTGGTGGTCCAGCGCCAGCCAGTGGTTGGATTCGGTGATGTAGACCGGGCGGTCGCGCCACTTCTCCGGGATGGCCTCCATGAACGGGCGGTAGGCCTGGAAGTCGTAGTAGTGCTCCAGGGGCGTGCCCGGCTGCAGGAATATGTCCTGGAACGTCGTGCGCTCGGTGATCAGGCCCACGTCGAGCCAGTGAGTGTAGGTGTGCAGCGCGATGCCGTCCAGGTCGTCGATGTGGCGCAGCATCTCCATGAAGTAGCCTAGCGGCCGCGTGCGCCGGTTGCCCATCTTGACCCAGGGGAAGGTGTTGTAGGGGTCCACCGCGCCGGGCACGACGATGGCGTCCGGCTGCACCGCCTTGATCCGCCGCCGCGCCAGGTTGAAGGCCTCGGCGTACATCTGCGGCGTGATGTGCTCGATGGGGTCGGCGGCCCCGCCGGGATGCTCGCGCACGTTGTTCTGCTCGTTGCCGATGATCCAGATGTGGCACCCGCGCGAGTTCTGCACGTAGCGGGCGCACGCGCGGGCGAAGTCGGGATACTGGGCGCGCAGCGGCAGCGTGCCGCCCGGCTCGTAGCTGTGGTTGAGGCGGATGATGACGCCATGGCCGCTTTCGGACCACATGGTCACGTCGTGGCCGCTGCCGTGGTCGGGATCGGTGCCCGTCGTCTGCGTGAAGAGCACCCACCCGGTCTTGCCCGAGCCCTCATACAGGTGGCGGAAATCGCCCGTGCCGTCGGCGGTCGCGCCGTGGATGCCAAAGATCCAGGCGCACTGGCCGCGCGCCAGGGCGGCGTCGTCCACCGGCAGTCGCTTGTCGGCCAGCCGCTTGGCCCGCAGATACAGGCCGCTCACGTAGCCCTCGTGCAGGCTGGGCGTGCGCACCTTGATCCAGCGGTCCTTGCCCAGCTTGCCCCCCGCCTCCTCGGGATCCTCGCGCACCTCCAGCGTCGTCCCGTCGACCACGTGCCAGGTGGCGGGCAGGCCCGTCCCCGGCTTCGGGCGCACGTTCAAGCCGCTGGCGCTATCCGCGGCGACGTACCGGACCGGCTCGCCCGTTTCTTCCTCCTCCTCCCCGTGCAGGCCCAGGTACCACGCGGCGGCGTAGCCCTCGGTAGCCTCGGGGGTGCGCACGTGCAGCCACTCACCGTGCCGGCCCACCTTCTCCTGCGTGGCCCGCTCCGGCTCCAGCGATTCCAGCACGTCGCCGTGGTCCACGCGCGCGATGGGATCCCCCTGGAGCGAAGGGCCCGGGCGCACGTTCAGGAAGCCGAAGTCCGGGCTCACCACCTCGACCTGCACGCCGGCTCCTTTGTGGAAACGCAGGTACCACGCGGCGACGTAGCCCTCGACGCCCTGGGGCGTGCGGATGCGCAGCCACTCGTCCTCCCGGCCCACCTTCGCCAGCGTGTCCTCCTCCGACTCCAGCGACTCCAGCACCGCGTCGTCGTCGACGCGCGTGATCGGGGGACGGCCGGTGGACGGGACCGAGCGCACGTTCAGGTAGCCCACCTCCGGGCTGACCACCTGCACGTCCTTCCAGCCCGGCCTAGCGCCGGGGATCTCGAAGGATACCGGCGGCGGCTCGGGCAGCTTGAGGTACCAGGCGGCGACGTAGCCCTCGACGCCGGCCGGAGTGCGCACGCGAAGCCACTGGCCGTGTTCGCCCACCTTCGACCGCACGTCCTCCTCAGATTCGAGGGCCTCCAGCACCTGCTCGTGGTACACCTGCGTGAGCGGGGGCAGCCCGGTCGAGGGTGTCTGCCGCACGCGCAGGTAGCCCAGCTCGGGGCTCACGACCTCCACCTTCGGCACCGTGACCTTGGTCAGGTCAGGCTCGACAATCGCGCCCAAGGGGCAGGCGTGGATGAGCGGCAGCAGATCGTCGTTGATCACGGCGGCGGTGAAGACACTGAAGAAGGTCGGACCGTAGGTCGCCAGCCGGTCGAGCCAGATCTGGAACTCAGCCGGTGGCATGCGCACGCGACCGTACTCGTCGTGGTATGGCCCCAGGACCGGATACATCGGCGGCCGATACCCCCAGCGGCGGCACCAATACGTGTAGTGGCCGTAGGTCCACTCGTCAATCACGCGCCGCGCTTGCTGTTCGGGAGGCACGTCGCTGCCGGGGGCGAAGTAGGTGCCGTAGGACATGGGCATCAAGCCGCCCTGGCAGTATTCGTTCATCTGGTCGTAGGGCAGATCACTGTGATGGGTGATATTGGGAAAGGAGCAGTTGTAGAGGCGGTCCAGGTCTAGCGCCGCCTCGCGCAGGTAACGGCCCAACTGCTCAGCCTGCCCGAAGCGGTTCCGGCACTTGTCCGCCTCGGTGTCGAACACGAAACCCTGGAAGCCATCGCGAAAGGCCCGCACGGCGACCTGGGCCTCCGCCCGCGTGTCGTCCAGCAGCATGAACGTCCACGCGATGGGCGTCAGGCCCGCCGCCATGATCTTCCGGGCGACCTGGGCCATCCCCGGGTAGTAGTCGGCGCCTTGTCCGACCTTGTAGATGATGTGGGTCGCGCCCATCCGGGGTGCGATCTCAAGCGCCCGATCGAGTTCCTTCAGCCTGTAGGCCCACAAACCCTTGCCGCGTAACATCGCCTGCCTCCTTATCTCCTGTGGATCGTTCCAATCCGGCGGATTGTTCCAATCCGTAGTCCCTTTCCACTTGCTTACGTCTGGTGAGCGCCCGCCCAAGGCTTCCGTTCAATGTGATGTATGCAGGGCTTGTCATCCGCCTTGCAGCAGACCATCCAAAAAGATCAAGAAGCGCTCCATGTCAGCACCATAGACCTGTTTCAGGATTTGGGCTTTCCTACGCACCAGTGCCATGCGCTCAGCGTCCAGCCGCAGCCGATAGGCACTGCGAAAGAGATGTCGAAAACGACGCAATTCGTCCAGCGCATCGTAAGCCTCAGCGCTCAGCAGGCGGGGCCGCAGCCCCTCTATATCCAGAGTCATCCGGCGCAACAGATCGGCGTGCCACCCCGCTCGGTCCGAGATTTGATTGCCGAACACCTCAGCAACTCGCTGAAAGATGCTCTCGAAAGCGCAGTAGAGGTTATGCAAATGGTATGCCACGACGATAAGCCGCTCTTCATCAGCCGTCACGGTGTCGTAGCGATTGAGCGCAGCATAGATGTCGGCGATCGCTCCCAGGTCAGCCTGGATGTTCGCTTTCAGCGTCCGAATCTGGGCATCCATAGATCAACTCTCCCTGTTCACGTACAAGAGCTGCAAAGCGCACATCCCGACTGAGGTCCACCAGATCGATCACCCAATCGGGCGCGGCCCGCTCCAACGCTCGCCAGAGGGCGAAATACGCTTCGGCGTCCAGATCCCCGTCGAAAGCAACGTCCACATCTGATGTGGACCGCAACGCCCCGGGACGCAGCACCGAACCGAAGAGATAGGCGCGCCGGACGCGGGGGAAACGCGGCAGGACAGAGTGGGCAGCAACGCGCAAGGCATCAAGAGCGGTCAGTCGCCGCTTTTCTCGCGCCTGGAACTGCTGTTCCTGTCGGGCTTGCAGGTGTGTCCGACAAGCAGCGATGTCAAACTCTGTCCCACTGCTGCACCCCATAACTCAAGACCTCCAGCGGTGCTGAATGGTCACACCCATCGACGAAGAGCATCACGTGGATTGCTCCAATCCGAGTTACTACTCAGCCAAGGTGGGACGCACTTGGTTTTCGTTCGAGAGTTCGACTTCCAGGACTTACATACGCTGTTTTCGAGCCAGGAAGTGCGTCCCACCTGAGTAGTAACCAATCCGATAAGATTATAGTATGGATAGGTAAGCAATGCAACTTCCCGCTAGCAGCTGCGATATGCTTCGCGGCGGTGCATCACGCGCAGGATGACGATGGTCCTTGAGCCCTCGTCCACATCGTAGAACACGCGCCAGTCGCCCAGGCGCAGGCGATACTCTCCAATGGCCGGATGGCGCAGCCTGCGGGCGGCCGGCGGCCGAGGGTTCTGCCTGGGTACCTGTACAGCCACCCAGACGCGCTCCATGATGGGGCGATCCAGGCGGTCCAGATCCTTTCGCGTGCGAGTACCGGCCAGTACCAGGCGGTACTCACCCATCGTTGCGGCGCTCGTTCACGTAGTCTTCGAAGGGGATGCCCTCACCGGCGGTTTAAGCCGCCCTCGCTTCGGCGACGCGGGCGATGTGCTCGGGATTGGAGAGCAGGGCCAACTCTTCCTGCATCTCCTCGTACTCCTCAATGCTCACGATGAGGGCTTGGGGCTTGCCGAAGCGCGTGAGGATGTACGGGGTCCGACTCTCCCTGACCTCCTCAATGACACTCTTCAAGCGCCGCTGAGCCTGTTCCATCGTGACCGTCTTGGTCAGATCAATCATCGCCATCCTCCGGTAGAGATGCTGCCCAAGCGAGGCCGGGCAAGTTCCGAGGGGCGCACCTCAAGTTAAGGGGCTTACTCGGATGAGGCATGTGCGCACCCACGTTGAGCGTCCAACAACCCGCCAGGTCTTGAGAATTATATAGACTACTACATAACTTGTCAAACAATAGGGAGCGGTGAAGACGCCGATCGGGGGTGAACCCAGCAACTCTCACCGGGAGACGTGCGGGCTACCCCGCTGGTAGAAGCGCCAGGGAGCGGTCAGCGCCGCCCCATCCCCCCGCACGCCGACCCGGGGGCCGGTGGCGACGGCTTCGTCCGGCAGGTAGGCGTCTGCCTCCAGGAACAGGAGGGCGTCGGGTGTGCACAGGTCAGCGCCGTCGAAGCGGCGGTCAACGTCCAGCGCCTGGCACAGGCGGGCCGGACCGCTGGTCAAGGGCAGGTCAGGACGCCCGCCGCGCAGCGCGCGCATCCTGTCCACACCCTCCAGCGGCTCCAGCGCGCGGACGAGGATCGCGGCCGGGAACCCCTCCCGCTCGGTGACGACGTTGAGGCAATTGTGCATGCCGTAGATCAGGTAGACGTAGGCATGACCAGGCGGGCCGTACATCGGCGCGTTGCGCCGGGTGCGCCCGGGGCGGGCGTGGGAGGCCTGGTCGGCCTCGCCGACGTAGGCCTCTACCTCGACGATGCGACCGGCGAGCCTGGCGCCGTCCAGGACGCGCACCAGCCGCTGGCCGAGCATCTCACGGGCAACGGTGAGGGTATCGCGGGCGAAGAAATCGCGGCTCAGGCGGGACATCACTGCTGGTGCGCACCACCCTGGGGCAGCATACGGATGCGGACTTTGTCAGCCTGCAAGACGACGAAAGCGCCAATTAATCGCTCCCCTTGCTGCCTAAGCAGGTGCCGCAACCGTGGGGTCTTCAAGGCACGGTCAGCAATGTCAAAGCGCAACAGGACAATCCCGTGCGTAGGTTCTCTGAGACGGTGTACCAACTCTCCGAAGTCCTTGTCCTCAGTAAGCAACACCCGCCCCTCGGAGAACGCGCAGGGCAGAAGCACTTCATCGGTCACACCACGCAACAACTCTGCGGCATAGAGCACATCGTGCCCGTCTCCGCGCAGGGCGTCCACGAGACCCGCATCGCAGCACTCATCGGCCAGGAATCTCACAGACGTTCTCCACTGGCGAAGACAATCTCTTCCTGGGCCAGATAATCGGCCGCGAAAGCAGCAGCCGCGTATATGTCATCCGGTGTCAGGTGTGGATGGTCGGCCAGGATTTCGTCGATCGTCATCTCTCCGGCCAGTTTGCGGAGGATGTGCTCTACGGTGATGCGCGTACCCCTGATAACCGGCTTACCGAACATGATCGCTGGGTTAATCTCAATGCGGTCGTGGGTCATTACACACCTCCCTACCCGGTCCTGATTGAATGCACTTCAAGGACATGTGAGATTATAGCACACAAAACACGAGAACGGGAGAAAGACCATGGATCACGAGGCTATCAGTGCAGAGAATCTACTGCGCGACATCTATCAGGCAGAAGCAACACGGCGCTGGTTCGAGCAGCAACATGGCCAATATCAAGCAGTGGGCCGCATGTTCCCCCTGGACAGGGAGGCGAATATGCCGCCGAAACAGAGCACGGCAAACACGACAAACGCCATCCTGAGACCAACCAGGAACGCTCCGTAGTGCTGGGGAGTGATCTGTACCTTCCCGACGGTGAGGGCAAGGATCAGCGTGGCCACTCCCATACTGAGCATCATGCCGGTCGACCGCATGGTGCCGAGCGTGGCGGAGGCGACGCCGAAGAACTGCCCCTCTACCGAACTCATCACCGCGTTGACGTTAGGAGACGAAAACAGGGCATAGCCAAAGCCGAGGATCGCCTGGTAGGCAACGATCAACCCCAGTGGTGTGCCGCTCCCGAGGGAAGCGAGCAGCAACAACGCGACGACCATGAGGCCCATACCCGCCGACGCAAGGGTCCGCGCCTCGATCCTATCCGACAGCCGGCCCGTCAATGGCGAGAAGACGGCCATCATCGCCGGTTGCACCACCAGTACCAGTCCCGCGCTCTGAGGGCTGAGGTCCTTGATGTATTGCAGGTACAGGCTCAACAGAAAACCAATGGCAGAGGTGGCGCTGTAGTGGATCAGGGCCGCCAGGTTGGAGAAGACGAAGACCCGGTTGCTCCCAAACAGGCTCACGTCCAGAATAGGGCTGTCCGCCTTCGTCTCCCACCAGCCAAAGGCCGCCACACCCGCCACACCTCCCAAGACCATCCACGCCCCCCCCACCTCAGGCAGCAGCGAAAGGCCGTACATCATGGCCGCAAGGGATATGGCACACACGATGGAGCCGATCCAGTCGAACGCTTCTCCCGCCGCCCCGATCCACTCTCCCTTGAGGCCCCAGAACACGAGACCGATGATGATCAGGCCCAGGGGTACGTTGACGAGGAACAGGCTCCTCCAACCCAGGCTCTCGGTGAGAAACCCGCCCAGAAACGGCCCCAGCGAGAGACCGGTGTAGGTCGCTGCGACGTTCATCCCCAGCACCCTGCCGCGCTCGCCAGGCGGGAAGACCGAGGTCAGAATCGCCACGCCCGTTCCGAATATCATGGCGCAGCCAACCCCTTGCAGGGCGCGGGACACGATCAGCATGGCGGCGGAGGTGGAGAGCGCACAGAGCAGCGAGGCCAGCGTGTAGAACGCAATACCGTAGGTGAACACCCGCTTCCTGCCGTGCATATCGGCGATTTTGCCGAAGGGGATCAGACACATAGCAACAGACAGTAGATAGGCGCTGGCGACCCACCCCAGGAGGACTGTGTCCAACGAGAACTCCTGCCCGATGACGGGCAGCGCGATATTGACCGAGGAACTCATGAACGGCGCGAGGAATGAACTCAACGCAGCGACGACCGTAGCCGACCGCCTGAGGGAAACGTTATCTTCTGGAACCACTTATCTCCTCCACTGATGCTCACCTAAGTCACAACTGCGGGGTGGATCTCCTGCCCAGGTGCAAGACACGCCGGTACGCCCGACAATACGTTTCAGGGAGACCGCCGTACGGGCTGGCGGTCAGGTAGTAGGGGACTGCCTCACCGGCGGAAGCGCGGATCCAGCTCCAGCGTCCACCGGAGCCCCTGCGCCAGGTCCACGCGCGGCTGGTAGTCCAAGAGCCTGCGCGCGAGCGACACGTCGGCGCAGAGGCGTGAGACGCCGCCGCCCTCGGCGGGGCTATGGAGCACTTCCACCTCCCGTCCCGCCACCTCCGCGACTAACGCGGCCAGTGCATTGATACTGGTGTCGTGACCGCTGCCCACGTTGATGATGCGGCGGTCCACGTCGGCAGCCGTAGCGGCCGCCACGAGGGCCTCCGCCACGTCGTCCACGTAGACGAAATCGCGCGTCTGCCCACCGCCGCCGAAGATGACCAGCGACCCGCCCCCCAACGCCTGCTGGAGGAAGCGCGGCACGGCAGGTGGGTGCGCGGGGGGCAGGTTCTGCCCCGGGCCATAGGCGTTGAAAACGCGCAGCACGACCGTCTCGATGCCCCACAGCGCGCCGATGGTGCGCACGTAGTATTCGGCGGCGATCTTGCTCACCGCATAGGGAGACTGGGGGTTGGGAACCTGGTCCTCCCGCACCGGCTGGACGGCCTGCTCGCCGTAGACCGCGCCAGAGGAGGTGAACACGACCCGGCGCACCCCCGCATCCCGCATGGCCTCCATCACGCTGACCGTGCCACCGACGTTGACCTCGTTGTACTCGCGTGGGTAGAGGATGGACTCGGAGACCTGCACCCGGGCGGCCAGGTGGTAGACGCAGTCCACGTCCTGCAGGAGCGTCCACAGTTTGGGCCGGTCGGCCACGTCGCCCCGGGTGAAGAGCACCCGCTCATCAAGCCGGGCCGGGTCGCCGGCACTCAGATCGTCGATCACGCGCACCTGGTTTGCATCGCGGGCCAATCGGTTGGCCAGCGTCGCTCCCAGGAAACCGGCTCCTCCAGTGACGAGAAAAAGCATGGTGAACTCCAAGGGAATGACAAATGAGCAAATCTGCGAATCAGCAAATCGGCAAATCGGCAAATCAGCGAATCAGCAGATGGACTGTGGACGGGCTGCGGGGTATTATAGCACAGTCTGCCAGAAACAGGGCAATGGCGAATGGGCCTCGCTGCGGTTGGGGCGCGGTTGCCGCGCCCGGTCGTTGACAGTCCGCGACAGTCGGAGTATACTAGCCGCTCTGGAGCGCCAACCCATGACCACAGACACCGACCCAACCGAAGGACACAAGTCAACGTCGTTGCCCATGCGCCGGGTCGTGCGTACCTGGTGGCCGTTGGCCGCCAGTTGGCTGTTGATGGCTGCCGAGGGCCCTGTGATGAGCGCCGTCGTGGCGCGGCTGGCCGACCCGGAGATCCATCTGGCGGCCTGGGGTGGCATCGTCTGGCCGCTAATTCTGCTCATCGAATCGCCCATCATCATGCTCTTGTCGGCCTCGACTGCGCTGAGCAGGGATTGGGACTCCTACGTGCGCGTGCGGCGCTTCATGATGCGCACGAGCGCGATACTGACCGCGTTGCACGCGCTGATCGCATTCACGCCGGCGTACTACGTCGTCGCGGTGCAGTTGATCGGCGCGCCGGCGGAGATCATCGAACCCGCCCGCATGGGCTTGATGATCATAATCCCCTGGACGTGGTCCATCGCCTACCGGCGCTTCAACCAGGGCGTGCTGATCCGCTTCGGCCACTCACAGGCCGTGGGCCTGGGAACGATGCTCCGGCTCAGCACCGACGTATTGGTGCTGGCGGCTGGCTACCTGATCGGCACGATTCCCGGCATCGTCGTCGCGACGAGCACTATCGCGGCCGGCGTCCTCAGCGAGGCGATCTACGCCGGGCTGCGCGTGCGGCCCGTGCTGCGCCGCCAGCTCAAGTTGGCAGAATCCGCAGCACAGCCCCTGACTCTCCGCGTCTTTCTCCAGTTCTACGCGCCGTTGGCCACGACCTCGCTGATGAACATGCTGGCCCAGCCGCTCAGCAGCGCCGCCATCAGCCGCATGCCAGGTGCGCTGGACTCGCTGGCCACGTGGTCTGTCGTCGGCAGCTTCATCTTCCTTCCGCGCAGCCTGGGCTACGCATTCAACGAGGTCGTCATCGCAATGCTGGACAAGCCCCGTGCAACACGCACGCTGCGCCGCTTCGCGATGGTATTGGCCGCGGTGACGAGCCTCGCCTTGCTCGCCGTGGCAGCCACGCCACTGGCGTCGTTCTGGTTTGAGCGCGTATCGGCGCTCAAGCCGAGGCTGGCCGCGCTTGCGAGCCGGGGGTTGTGGGTAGCGCTGCCGCTGCCCGCGCTCAGTGTGCTGCAGAGCTGGTACCAGGGCACGATTGTGCACAGCCAGCGCACGCGTGGTATCCCGGAAGCGGTGGCGGCGTTCCTGCTCGCCGGCGGCGCAGTCCTGTGGGGAGGCGTGGTCTGGGGCCAGGTGACGGGCCTGTACGTCGGCCTCGTGGGATTGACGGTCGGCGTCCTGGCACAGACAGCCTGGCTGTGGTATCGCAGTCGGCCGGCGATGCAAGTCACTCAGGCGCGGGACGAGGCGCCGTCCACCGTCTGAGCGGAGCGAGACGCAATGGCCCCGGATCCCCACACCCAGGCAGACGCCGCGCACCGTCCAGATGCGCTCGCCCAGACAACCGCGGGCGCGCCCGTTGCCGGCTTCCTCAGGCGCGAGCTGCCGATCGCCTTCCTGGCCCGGACGACCGTAAACACGCCGTTCCGCATCATCTACCCCTTCCTGCCAAGCATCGCGCGCGGCCTTGGGATCTCGGTGATGGCAGCCGGCGGGCTCACCTCGCTGCGCTTCATTGCAGGACTGGCCGCCCCCCTCCTCGGACCACTGGCAGACCGCTACGCCCGCCGCCGGGTGATGGAGGTCGCGCTGCTGCTCCTGGCAGTCGCCAGCCTGGTGCTGGGCAGCGCCGGCACGTTCGCCGCCGCCGCGATCGCGTTCGCCATCTACGGTCTCGCCAAGGCGCTCTACGACCCGGCCGTGCACGGCTACCTGGGCGAGGCCGTGTCCTACCAGAAACGCAGTCGGGCCGTCGGCTTGCTCGAACTCTCCTGGTCGTGCGCGCTACTGTTCGGCGGGCCGATCGCCGGGATTCTGATCGAACGGTTTGGCTGGCGCGCCCCATGGGCCGTCCTGCTCGTGCTCGGACTGGCGGGCCTCGGGCTCACGCGCGCGGGCCTGCCACTCGCCCCACCCCGGCGCGCGCATGCAGACGACAAGCAGTCCGCTGTCACGCTCGCCGCCGCAGTAGGCACCACCTGGCGCGACCTGCTGCGTCGCCGTTCTGTCGTAGCGCTCCTGATCACAGCCGTGCTGCTCACGCTGGCAATCGAGGTCCCGTTCATCATGTACGGCGAATGGCTGGAAGCGACGTTTGGACTGAGCCTCACCAGCCTGGGGATCGCGTCCATCGTCGTCGGGCTCGCCGAAGCCACCGCCGAACTCGGCTCGGCCGCGCTCACCGACCGGCTGGGCAAACGGCGCAGCGTGCTGGCGGGGCTCCTGGGGCTGGCGGCCAGCCTGATCGCGCTGCCGTACCTGGCCCGGCTCGGGCTGGTGGCCGCGCTGGCCGGCGTCGCGCTGATGATGCTCACGTTCGAGTTCGGGCTGGTCTCACTCCTCCCGCTGGCGACGGAACTGGCGACCGACGCACGCTCCACGTTGTTTTCTCTCACCCTCATGGCCTTCAGCCTGAGCCGCATCCTGGGCGCGCTGATCGGCGGATGGCTGTGGCAATGGCAGAGCATCGCGCTGCACGCCAGCGTCGGGGCTGCGTGCGCGCTCGCGGCTGCGGCAGTGCTGGCGCTTGGCATAAGGGAGATTCAGACCTGACAGGGCGGAAACCGACCGCTGCGGTCGGCGACATCCGTCGGGAAACCTGTCAGGTCTCCGATTGCAGGGAGGGCCTGATGAACAGGATCACCATATCGGCTGAAGGCATATCTATGCCGGCGGAGTTGAACGACAGCCCCACCGCCCGGCTAGTATGGGAGGCGTTGCCCATCGACGGGACGGCCAGTGTCTGGGGGGATGAGGTCTACTTCGAGATCCCGGTGATGGCCGAACAGGCACCCGACGCCCGCGCCGAGGTCGACGTCGGCGAGTTGGGCTACTGGTCACTCGGCCACGCATTCTGCATCTTCTACGGGCCGACCCCGGCGAGCACGGGCGAGCAGCCGCGGGCCTACAGCCCGGTCAACGTCCTGGGGCGCGTTCTGGGCGATGCAACCCAGTTCCGCGCGGTGCAGGCGGGCGCGAGGGTGCGAATCACGCAGGCGGAGGACGCATAGGGCAACGCGCCGGCGGGAGAGGCACAGCCGCCATCCGAGCTTCACATCCTCACCAGCGCGACAACAGCATCGCCAGAAACGCCGCTCGCTCGGGCAGGCTGGGGATCAGCACGTGTTCGTCGGGCCTGTGGGCACCGTCGCCCAACGCCCCCAACCCATCCAGCGTGGGCACGCCCAGTGCGGCGGTGAAGTTCGCGTCGGATGCGCCGCCACTGCCCCCGGCCTTGAGGGCCATTCCCAGGCCGGCCGCGATCTCCTGAGCCCGGCGGAACGGTTCCACCGTCAGCGGCGACTCCTCCATCGGGGGGCGGCTCAACCGGCCCCGGACGGTGAGACGCGCGCCGGGTAACGCCGGCTGCAATCCCTCGATGATCGTGGCGATGCGTCGCCCCTCTGCCTCCGTCGGCACACGGACGCCCACCCGCGCCTCGGCCCGGTCCGGGACGACGTTGGTGCGCGTGCCGCCCTGCACCCAACCCACGTTGACGGTGGTGCCGGCCTCGTAGTCGGTCATCGCCTGGAGCCGTAGCACCTGATGCGCCAGCTCCTCAATGGCGTTGATGCCTTTCTCGTGGGTAGCCCCGGCGTGGGCGGCCCGGCCCAGCGCGGTGATCACGTACCAGCCAGTCCCCTTGCGCCACAGCTTGAGCGCGCCGTCGGGGCAGGCGGGCTCCATGCAGAAAACGACGCGCGCCCTGGCCGCCTGCGCCTCGATGAGCTGGCGGGAGGTCCGGCTCCCCAGTTCCTCGTCGGAGTTGAAGAGCGCCGTGACCGGACGGCCGGGAAGCAGCTCCAGGTCGCGCAGCCCCTGCAACGCTGCGAGGGCGATGGCTATACCGGCTTTCTCGTCCAGAGCGCCGGGGCCGAACGCCCGCTCTCCTTCGACACGCCAGGGCCGCTCGGCCAGCGTGCCCAGCGGCCAGACCGTGTCCAGGTGACACAGCACCAAGAGACCATCCGCACCGTCGCCCCAGCGAGCCATCAGGTGATCGCCCCGTTGATCCCGGGGAACGACCGTCACACCGGCACCGGCCTCGCGCGCGACCTGGGCAACGAAGCGGCCGATGCGGTCGGTGGCCGGCTTGTCGGTGGTCGGGGACTCGATCTCCACCAACCGCCGGAGCAGGTCGAGGATCTCGTCGGTCCTTTGCGCGAAGTACGTTCTCAGGTCAACCATATTATCCCACCCGTGCCCGCCCTGGCCGATCACCATCGGGCGGCCACAAGGGCCGCCCCTACAATAGCCAATCCAACTGCCATTCCAGTATGTCCTGGGCGGCTTCGGCTGGTGTTCTTCTGGGCGACCACAGGGGGCGGCCCTACAACGGCCAGCCCGGCGCGCCCTGCACGGAATCGGTCGCGGCTGCCGGGCACCGCGACCGAGCGCAGACGAAGACGGACTGTCTCAACCCGAAGAAGACGGATATGCCTGCCTATCCTGCTCCTTCCACTTCCTCGAAAGGGATGAACATCGACGCCGACCATCGCCGACGACAGACGGTCGGGCAGTCGGCTGCGGGCGGGGAAACCCCGCCCCTACTCCCGCGTCCCCTCATCAAGCTCGAGCTGAGCCGCGATGCCGGCCTTGAGCACCTCGTGGAAGAGCGCGGCCCCGTACTGCTCCAATTCGGCCACCACCCGGTCAACCCACTCGTGCTGAATCAGTGCGATGATAG
The DNA here is from genome assembly GCA_964649415.1 of uncultured Anaerolineales bacterium. Classification (GTDB taxonomy): domain Bacteria; phylum Chloroflexota; class Anaerolineae; order B4-G1; family B4-G1; genus CAZYSK01. The sequence continues at coordinate 6,809 of CAZYSK010000072.1, read as the reverse complement.
CCGAACTCCCGGGTTTCAAGCTTTCCTGGAGATCGCGCAACGTCTCGTTGGAGAAGCCCATGTCCAGCGCCTCGGCCGCAATCCCGCCGGTGGCTGCACCAGCGACCGCGCCGACGATGACGCCAGGAGGTCCCCCCAGCAAGCCCACCAGGGCGCCGGCAACGGCGCCGAACAACGCGCCCCGGCCCCCACGCACGTCTTCCGTCTCGCGGATGGAGACCTTGCCGTTCTCCTTCTTGATCATCACAGCAGCGTTCAGGATCTGAATCACGCCCTCCCGATCCAACCCCCTCATATCCTTTAGAACCTCGCCGGCCTCGCCTTCGTCGTTGAAGGCAGCCACGAGCAACTCCACCGGACCGGCCATCTCATCTGCCATTTTCGCCCTCCTTAAGCACCTCGGTCTTGGATAGACGCGGGGCTCATTGTACACGTATTCGACCGGCGGGCAAGTGCCATCATTGACACACCATCCTGTCTGCGGTATACTCCCAACCTGTCGGAGCACCTATGACAAAAGACTTCCTCACCGAACTTCTAGAGACGTATTGGTTTGCCCCGCCCGTGGCGTTGTGGCGGGCGGTCGAGCTGCGCGTGGCGGCAGAGGAGCAGTACGAGCGCCCTCTGCTCGACCTGGGATGCGGCGATGGCCTGATCGGGCTGGTGCTCTTCGGCACGCAAGGCTGCGTAGACGTGGGGTTCGATCCCTGGCCAGAGCAACTGGCGCAGGCAGCCCGCTCGGGCGTGTTCCGCCACGTAGACCTGGCCAACGGGCACCACATGCCATACGCCGACGCTTCCTTCGCCACGGTATTCAGCAACTCGGTCTTGGAGCACATCCCCAACGTGGAGGCGGTCGTGCACGAGGTAGGACGGGTGTTGAGACGCGGCGGGCAGTTTATCTTCACCGTGCCGTCCGACGTGTTCCGCCTCCTGCTCGACGGCTACGTCGAGCGGATCGATGCGGGGGACAGGCAAGCGGCCGAAGCCTACGCCGCCGCGGTGGACGCCCGGCTGGCACACCACCACTACCACACGCCCGAAGAGTGGCAGCGCCTGCTGGCGAGCGCCGGAATGACGCTGACGAATGCCCGCTACTACGTCCCGGAGGACGTCGAGCGCCTGTGGGACCGCATGAACAACCGCTACGGCATCGGGCAGCGGCGGACACTGTGGAGCACGCTTGTCTCGCCCCGCCTGCGAGTTCTGGGCTACCAGGCGCTTCTACGCCGCGCGGTCGTGGCGAACCTCTCGCGACGCTGGCGCCCCTACTACGAGATGGACGTCCCGCCCGGCGAGAAGGGCGGCGGCCTGCTCGTCGTGGCCCGGCGAGAGGCGTAATGGCCCTGGAACCAGCCTTCTCCATCGCGTCCGATGCGTGGGACCGCTTCGTCGCCGGCCACGCACACGCCCACGTCCTCCAGACCAGCCCCTGGGGCGCGCTCAAGTCGCAGTTCGGCTGGGTCGCCGAGCGGGCCGGACTGATCCACGGGGGCAAGCCGGTCGCCGGCGCCCAGGTACTCTACCGGCAACTGCCGGCCAGGCTGGGCCGCCTGGCCTACGTCCCCAAGGGACCAGTGGTGACATGGGACAACGAAGAGCAATTGGGGGAGTGCCTGGCCCTTCTCGACCAGGCTGCTCGCGCCCAGGGGGCCATCGCGCTGACGATCGAGCCCGACCTGCCCGACGAGACCACCCACCGCGAGCGAATGCGCGCGCTGGGGTTTCGCCCCTCGCCTCTCGACAGCGTCCAGCCCCGGCGGACCATCGTCGTCGACGTCTCCCCCGAGGAAGACGCCATCCTGGCAGCGATGAAGTCGAAGACGCGCTATAACGTGCGGCTGGCGGGCCGCAAGGGTGTGGTCGTGCGGGAGGCGACCGAGGCCGACCTGCCCGCGTTCAACCAGCTCATGGCGGCCACCAGCGAGCGAGATCGCTTCGGCGTCCACGCCCCCGGCTACTACGAGGCAGCCTACCGACTGTTCGTGCCTCACAACCGGGCCCGGTTGCTGCTGGCCGAAGTGGCGGGGGAAGCAGTGGCCGCGGCTATGGCCTTCGCATTGAGCCCGCGGTCGTGGTATTTCTACGGCGCGTCGAGCGACGCCCACCGCGAGAAGATGCCCACCTACCTGCTCCAATGGGAGGCCATGCGCTGGGCCAAATCGTTGGGGTGCACCACCTACGACCTGTACGGCGTCCCCGACGAGGACGAGGCGGTGCTGGAGGCGGAGTTCACACAGCGGCACGACGGACTGTGGGGCGTCTATCGCTTCAAGCGCGGATTCGGCGGGCGGCTGGTGCGCAGCCTGGGCGCGTGGGACCGGGTCTACGCGCCGGCACGCTATCGGCTGTATCGCCGGATGCTGGACGCTCGCCGCTGGATCGTGAACGCCCGGCGGCAAACATGACGTCACCCCGCACGCAGCATGCAGCACGCAACACGCGACACGAGCGCCACGTCACGACCCCGGCCTCGCAAGAGCAGTGGACCACAGCGCTGACCAGCCTGCCCCAGCCTCACGTCCTCCAATCCTGGGAATGGGGCGTCTTCAAGTCCCGCTACGGCTGGCAGCCGGCGCGCTATCTGTGGATCGAGGGCGGCCGTCCCTGCGCGGCCGCCTCGGTCCTGTCCAGGCGGCCGGGACGCCGTCACCCCTACAAAGGCGCCATTCTGATGGCGCGCCGTCACCCCCACAAAGGCGCCATTCTGATGGCGCGCTGGCCCGCGGCGGTCATGTACGCGCCCAAGGGCCCGGCGCTGGACTACGGGGACGGCGCCCTCCTGGAGCAGGTGCTGGCCCACCTGGAGGCCAAAGCCCGGCGGGAGCGGGCGCTGTTCGTCAAGATAGACCCGGACGTGCGCGCAGACACCGAGATAGGCAGAGCAGTCGTGGAGATGCTGCAACGTCGCGGATGGCGTGCCTCCCGCGAACAGGTCCAGTTCCGCAACACGATGCTTCTCGACCTCGCGCCCAGCCCGGACGATCTCCTGGCAGCGATGAAATCGAAGTGGCGCTACAACGTACGGCTGGCCACGCGTAAGGGCGTGCGGGTGCGCAGGGGGACGGCCGCCGACCTGCCGCTGCTGTACGCGATGTACGCCGAGACCGCGGCCCGTGACGGCTTCGTCATCCGCCCGGAGGGCTACTACCGGGACGCGTGGGGCGCGTTCATCGAGGCCGGACTGGCGCAACCGCTGATCGCGGAGGTGGACGGCGAGCCGGTGGCCATGGTGCTCATCTTCCGTTTCGCGGCACGGGCGTGGTACATGTACGGCGCATCCCGCGCCATCCACCGCGACAAGATGCCCAACCACCTCTTGCAGTGGGAGGCCATGCAGTGGGCGCGGGAGCAGGGCTGTAGCACCTACGACATGTGGGGCGCGCCGGACGTCCTGGACGAGTCAGATCCGCTGTGGGGCGTGTACCGTTTCAAGCGCGGATTCGACGGGGAGTTCGTGCGGCACATCGGGGCCTGGGACTTCCCTGCCTCGCGGATGGGATACTGGCTCTACACCAGCGTGATGCCGCGTGCGCTGGCGACGATGCGCCGGGCGTATTGGCGGCGGACCAGGTGAGGTGCCGGACCTGAGACGGCAAGAGGGTCTCAGGTTTCAGGTTCCAGGTTTCAGGGTTTCCATGGCGTCGTCGTATCGTGGGCCTATGCTCGCCCAGTCGAAGCGGGCGACGAAGGAACGGAGACCGGCGGCACGCTCGCGAGCCCGGTGGGGCTCGGCCAACGCCCCGCGCAGACGCGCCAGGAGCCCATCGAAGTCCTCGTACAGACACGCGTCGTGACATGACTCGGGTAGCAACTCCGGGTAAGCCAGGCGGCGGGGCAGTATGGGGAAGCAACCGCAGTACACCGCCTCGACGACGGCGACGCCGAAGAACTCGTGGAGCGCCGTGCTGACGACCAGGTCAGCCTGGCGCAGCAGGTTCGCGTACTGCACCGGGTCGGCGTAGCCGAAGTGAATCACGCGCGCTCCCAAGCGCTCCCGGGCGGCCTCGAACTCTGGCGCGGACTGGCGGTGGCTCTTGCCCGCCAGCGCGACGCGGAAATTGGGGCCTCTACCCTCCTCGGCATCCTCGGCCAGGGCGTGCAGCGCGCGGAAGAGCGTCTCCGGGTCCTTGTCGTACTCCCAGCGCTGGTTCCACAGGATGAGCGGCGGAGAACCGGGCGCGGTCCCCGTGACCTCCTGGGATGCCGGGACGCGATCGAACCTCTGCAGGTCGCAGCCCACGGGCAGCACCTCCGCCTTGGCCCTCACCTCGGCGATGCGATGGACGTGCGAGCAGTCCGGGAAAAGCTTGAGCAGGCGCGGGAGTTCCTCGAACCAGTCCGCCAGGTGATAGCGCGAGTTGAAGAAGACACGGTCGGCGGCGAGCATCGAGAGCCAGTTGATCATGCCATAGGTCAGATCGCGCGTCTCGCCGGGGGGACAGGGATAGGTCAACTGGTTCTCGTGGCAATACAGGGCTGCCGGGACTCCGGAAAGGAAATCGCGTGTCAGGCCCAGGAAGGCAGGCAGGTTGAGCATATCGGAGGCCAGGACCAGATCAGGGCGCGCAGACAGAGAGCGGGCCTGCTCGGCCAGGGTGAGCGCCCCACCCTGCATGCGCCACTTCCAGAAGCGGGCCGGCAGGGTGAGCAACGTCACGTCGTGACGGCTGCACGCGGCATATCCTTTCGCCCAGGCGCGGTGGCTGCCGCCGCAATAGGGCTCGAGCAGCAGAATCCTCATCTATGCATCAAGGTCCAAAGCCCAAAGCACAAATCCGAAATCCCAAACCCCAAATCCCAAGGCTCAGTTCCAGCAGCGGTGTGTTCGTCGCGAGGATTATACCACGCCTAGAAATGTATGATATAATGGGAGTCAACAGAGCAGTTGACACGCACGGCAAGGAAGGGCATCGCGTCCAAAGCATCGCGCCTGGCGGAAGGCACGAAAGGAAAGGGGAGCCATGTCTGAACGGGAGTACTACAAGGACGAAGAGAAAGACGTAGAGAAGAGAGAGAAGGACGAGGAAAAGCAGGAAAAGGAAGAGAAGACGTGGGAGGAGAAGTGGCGCCGTGACCCCCTCGGCGTGGTCGTGTGGGCCGTCATCCTCATCTGGGCCGGGGTGGCACTGCTGGCAGACAACCTGGGATTACTGGCCCAGTTCGAGCAATTGGACATGTGGGGCGTCATCCTGGTCGGAGCCGGGGTGATCGTGTTCCTGGAGGTGATCGTCCGCCTGCTCGTGCCCGCCTACCGGCGATCCGTAGGAGGCACACTGATCTTCGCCGCCGTACTGGTGGGGGCCGGGTTGGGGAACATGTACGGCTGGAACGTGGTCTGGCCGGCGATTCTGATCGCCATCGGGCTGTCGATCCTCCTGCGCGCCCTGTTCCCGCGCTTCTGAGGCCAAAGGCTACCTCAGACGTCGGAAATACGCGATACACCAAGAGCACGCGATCTCCAGGCTCGCGTGCCACGGGCCTCACCCGGGTATCGTCTCAATATGTAGGGGCGAACCCTCGTGGTCGCCCTCTTGGACAAGTACAAGACCTGCCCCCTACCCCGATCTATTGCGAAGACACTCGCCCGGCTACAGCCGGCCCAGGTTTGGCGTCATAAACTCGTCCCAGGCGTAGCGCAGCGGGGTCCACCAGCGGTCGCGGCCAATGCAACGGTAGTAGGGCGACCGAAGCGCGAGGATCACGTCGCCGATCTCGTAGCGCGGCAGTGTCGGCGTCGACACGATCAGCCGGCCTAACTCACCAGGCCGCATCTCGTACAGCATCTTGACGCCCGACCTCGTCTGCACCTCGAAGAAGAACAGCGTAATTGGGCATCCCAACCGGCGGTGCTCGTGGGCTGGTTCCTCAACAACTTTACCCGCTCGGGAGGCATAAGCGAGGAGTTCGGCTGGCGGGGGTATGCGCTCCCGCGACTCCAGGCCAGATGGAATGCTTTGGTCTCTAGCATCGTTCTGGGCGTAGTCTGGACTGTATGGCACTTGCCCCTGTGGTTCCTGGCGGGTTCTTCGCAACAGGGGTCATCCTTTTGGCTGTTTCTAGCCAGCCTGGTTCTGACGTCCGTCCTGTATACGTGGCTCTTTAACAACGCCAAGGGCAGTATCCTGGTAGCCGTGGTCTTTCACGCGGTGGGGAACACGGTGACCCAGATGTTTCCCGGTTCGACATCCAACCTGTTCTACTGGTTGGTGCTTGGCCTGACTGTAGTGCTCGTCGTGGTGATCTATGGCCCCAGGAGTCTCGTCCGCGAACGTCGAGAACCTGCCTCGGCGCCAGCAGCGCAAGCGAACAGGAAAGGAAGGTGAAAAGGGCGGTCAACCCCCTCTGTGGTACTGGTTGAATCCCCTCTCCGGACTCGTGTGCTTCAACCGGGCACATTGTATACTGGGTGCAGTGTTTCCGTGCACTTGGCGTCTAGGAAGGAGGACGATCATGGAAGACACGAGTACACGAATGCAGCACCCAGGCTCTGCCCTGTTCGGATTTTGGCGGCGCGTGCCCGTCGCGATCCGCGCCATTGTTACAGGGTTCCTGGTCGCAGAGATAGGCATCACCACCTGGACGACAAGCCTGATTCTCATCCCTGGGATCTGGCCGCTGGTTATTATGGGCGGCGTATTGTGGGCCTTCTGCGCGCACTTTAGCGGGAGCTGGTGGCCCAAGGCCACGGCAGAGAGCAGGCGAGAGCGTTTTCGCGCAGTGAGATTGCCGAGGGCTGTATGGACGTGGAGCTTGGCGGCGGCGATGCTCTTTGTGGTTGTCTCACAGTCCAGCTTCGTGCTGACATT
>CAZYSK010000071.1:0-29659 GCA_964649415.1 uncultured Anaerolineales bacterium | reverse complement strand
GGCGCGTATGGAAACGCGCCCCGCGGCCTGGTATGTAGGTCGGCTTTCCATAGCCGACGATCCGACACAGCGGCAGATGGCGCGTATGGAAACGCGCCCTACAACACCCGACGGTTCGGACAGGGCGACGGCGCGTATGGAAACACGCCCTACAGCTATCGACACCGAGCTAGTGCATGAGGTCCGTCTCGACGAGTACCCGGGCCGAGCGTCTCGATGATCTCGCCAGCCAGCCCATCGTGTCAGGTTAGCACGCGGGCGCTACCCGACAGATCGCATGGCTATCCCGGATCGGACAGCCCCGCGGTTCTTGGTTGTAGAGCCGGAATCCCCGCTGAAGTCGCTGCGCTGCCCTCAACACAAATTGCGCGGGACGTCCAACATCGGAGAGCTACCCCGGGGGCATGCCTGACGAGAGGGCGGCGCTGAAGCCGCTGAGTAGCAAGACCGCGACGCCCAGGGCGATGTTGAGGAATAGCAGCCCGGCGCTCATTCTCTTCTGAGACGGCGTAGATGGGCCGCTCCGGCGGCCAAGCACCAAGCTGCGGACCAAAGCGACGGCGACCATCACCAGCACCAGGACATGCTTCAGGGTCAACACAGCCGAGTAGGCATTGCCAAATCGGAAGATGCCCTGGAAGGCGGGGGAGCGGTTGCTCAGCAGCAGGCCCGTCAGCACCAATCCCACGATGCTGACGTAGACCAGCACACTCAGCCGCTTCTGGATGGTGTCCATCAGCTTCTTCATCTGCGAACCCTGGCCCAGCACCTGGCGGGCCGACGGCAGGACGGTGAGGCCCAACGTGATCAGCCCTCCCACCCAGACGACGGTGAACAAGTCGTGTAGGAACGTCACCAGTGCAAATACGATCTGTTTAACAGGCATGTCATGTCCTCCTGGTCTGATCTGACGCTCTGAAGTAATCTACCTCGCGTGTCTGCTGGCACGCCCTACAGCACTTTTGTGCTTGTGCTCGGTCGCGGCGTCTTGACAACCAGGAAGCGGAACACCTCATGCCCCTCGTTAAGCAAGCGGTGGGGGATGCGCGCCGGGCTGGGCACGAGACGGTCCGGCACGAGCATCTCGCGCTCGTCACCGACCTCGACGATCCCCGTCCCTTCCAGGCCGTAGAAAAACACGTCCACCGGCGTGACGTGCCGCTTGAGCGCCTCCCCGGGCTTAAGCGTGATCATCACCACATCGACGTGCTCTGTCTCATATACTCTGCATGCACTGACGCCGTGGGGGTTGGGGGCCTCCGGGGCCTCCAATGCATCGACAAAATCCATCTGTAGCCTCCTGTGAATCCTTGTCCCGAGGTTACTGCTGATTGATTGATAAGAGTCCTTCACAGCATAGCACTTGAGCGCTCAGATGTCTACGACTTTTGTCGCATACGGCCACAGTCCGCCCACCACGATCCACCTACAGGGCATCGCGCACAAGCCAAGAGCACTTGATCATTCATCGCTTTCCAGACGCGTGAGATGTAGGTCGGCTTTCCATAGCCGACGATTCGCGCCACGCGGACGGCGCGTATGGAAACGCGCCCGACGGGTGGCATGTGGAAAGGAATGGAGAATGCCCAACTTCCGACGGTATTACATCCCCAATGCAATTGTGTTCATCACAGAGGTTACCCACAAGCGGACTCCCTACCTTGAGCCAGAGGACAACGTTGAGCTATTCTGGAACACCTTGCGAAGCGTTCAGGAGATCCATCCTTTTCACCTTCTGGCCTACGTCATCTTGCCCGACCATTTTCACTGGCCGATGCGAGTAGAGGATGAGGACGGGGATTTCTCCAAAGTGTTGCACAGCATCAAGCGCAACTACACGCTCAACTTCAAGAAAGCTCACAGCATCACGACCTCGATCAGTGTCTGGCAGAAGCGTTTCTGGGACCACGTGATCCGCGACGACCGTGATCTGAACACCCATTTCGACTACATCCATTGGAATCCGGTCAAGCACGGTTATGTACAGCGACCGGAAGACTGGGCACAATCCACGTATCTCTTCTGGTTGGAGCGCGAGTACTATGAACTGGGATGGGGTCACAACGAGGAGCCGGCCAGCATTGTAGGCATGGAGTGCGAGTAGGCGGACGGCGCGTATGGAAACGCGCCCTACAACACCCGACGGTTCGGGCGACGGGGGACAGCGCGTATGGAAACGCGCCACAACACCCGACGGTCCGGACAGGGGGACGGCGCGTATGGAAACGCGCCCTACAACACCCGACGGTCCGGACAGCGGGGGACGGCGCGTATGGAAACGCGCCACAACACCCGACGGTTCGGACAGCGGGGGACAGCGCGTATGGAAACGCGCCACAACACCCGACGGTCCGGACAGCGGGGGACGGCGCGTATGGAAACGCGCCCTACATTCGCCGACGAGTCGAGCACGCGGACTATCGACGCCGAGCGTCTCGATGGTCTCGCCATCCGGCCCATCGTGTCAGGTTAGCACGCGGGCGCTACCCGACAGATCGCAGGGCTATCCAAGATCGGACAGCCCTGCGGTTGTCGGCGTGCAGCTTAAGTGGCCGGAAATCCCGCTCGCGGCCCTAACGCAATCTCCTCAAGTAGAACCTGTTTCCCCCGTACTCCGTCTCGACGAGCCGCTCCTGCGCAATCAGCCGGTGAATCACCGGCCAATCCGCCCCGGCCCGATTCAGGAACTCGCTTACTGCATCCTCCCGCATAGGATGCACGGAGGTGATACTCAGTATGTCTTCATCGACGTTGCCCGTAGAGGCGAAGGCATTGCCCTCGTAGCCGATGAGGTACTCCACACGATCGACTGTCTCGCTGACGATTTGATAGGCCCGGTTGATGACTGCCTCACTGGGGGGGCGTACCCACTCCTCCGCGGGCGGTCGCGTCGGGATCGCCAGATAGGCGATAGCCGGCTTCAGGCGGGCCAGAAAATCGGCCACCTCCCTGATACAGTCGTCGTCATCGTTGACGCCCTGAACAAGCATCGTCTCCGTCACCAGCGTTCCCTCAAACGTCTCCACAAACTCGAGCGCCCCGTCGAGAATCGCGGGCAATTGCAGAGAGCCATGGGGCCGGTCTATCTCCCGCCAGGCATCCCTCCGCGTGGCATCCATCTTCAAGGAGACCCAGTCCGCCCCTCGCAGATCATCTCTCACATCCGCGTGCCAGATGAGGGAGCTGTTGCTGATCACGGCGATCTTGATACCCAAGGGCCGCAGCAGCTCGATCTCGCGGCCGAGATTGACGTCCAGGGTGGGTTCTCCATCGGGCACGAAAGTGAGGTAGTCAATCGTCTCTCCAGCCTCACTCGCCCTTCCGACCTTGTCCTGGACGTCGCGAAGGACTTCCTCTGGCTCGTAGAACGCGCGGCGCTCGACCTGCATGTTCATCGTGCGCCCCAACTGGCAGTAGATGCAGGAATAGGGGCATATCTTGGGCGGGATGTTGTTGATGCCCAGGCTGCGCCCTAAGCGCCTGGATGGAACCGGTCCGAAGGCTATCATGTCGTCATTCGGTCTCCGTTTCCCGCAGCATGGCGTTCAGTTCCGCTGCCCCGACGTAGCCCACCACCTCGATCTCCTGCCCGGTCACCCCCTCCACTTGCCCCACGGCCTCGCGGATGGAGAGGGCCAGCGGCACTGCCAGCGGGCACAGCGGAGAAGACGGCCGAAACTTGTACCGCGCGACGCCCCCCGCGTCTACCACCAGATCCTCGATCAGCCGCATGCGCACGACGTCGACCCTTGTCTCAGGGTCCATGACGGTGGACAGACGAGTGAGAATGGCCTCACGCACGGCATCTCTATCTGCCATCAACGCCCTCCTTCTCTAGAGGGTAGCGAAGCGGCTCCTTCTGTAGAGGGTAGCGAAGCGGCTCCTTCTGTAGAGGGTAGCGAAGCGGCTCCTTCTTCAACGTCAGCGCCATCCGGGAAGATCCGAGCGCTCACGCGCGACCACGTTTCCTTCAGCGCCTGCGCCACCGGTCTCTCGGTGTACGCCGTCACCGGGCGGCCTTGCACCATCGCCTCCGTCACGACTGTGTCGTAGGGGATGCGCCCCACCAGCTCTACCCCGCGCTCGGCGCAGAAGGCAGCGATCTCGTCGGCCCGCGCCGGGTTGAGGTCCGCCTTGTTGATCAGCACCAACGACGGCACGCCGAAGTGATCGGTGGTGGCCATGATGCGCTCCAGGTCGTGCACGCCGGAGACGGTTGGCTCGACCACATGGAGTGCCAGGTCCATCCCGGCGCTGGCAGAGATGACAGGGCAGCCGATCCCGGGCGGTCCGTCCACGACCACCAACGCCGCCCCGGTGTCCAACCCACGCAGGCGGGCCTGCTGTTTGACGAGGGTGACCAGCTTGCCCGAGTTCTCCTGGGCGGCGAAGAGGTGGGCGTGGAAGAGGGGGCCGAAACGGGTGTCAGAGCGAAACCACAGTCCAGCCTGTTGCTCCTCCATCCGTATGGCCTCCTCGGGGCACTGGTAGAAGCAGGAAGCGCACCCCTCGCAGGCCAGAGGATCCACCCGGTAGGCCTCGTCGCCGGCATGCACCGCGTCGAAACGGCAGACCTCGGCGCAGATGCCACAGGTGGTGCACTTGTCGGGATCGATCAACGCCACTTGCCCCCCCATGAACGCGTGCTCTTCCTGCTTGGCCGGGTCGAGCACAAGCTCCAGGTTGGCCGCATCCACGTCAGCGTCGGTCAGGACAATGGGCATATCCTGGGAGGCCAGGTGGGCCAGCGCCGCTGCGACGGTCGTCTTGCCGGTGCCTCCCTTGCCGCTGAGAATGACCAGTTGCTTTGTCATGCGTCCTCCCCTTTCCACTCCGCCACAAGTCGCACGATGGCCGCGTACATATCCCGGAACTGCTCCCGATACTCGGGCAGCGCCTCCAGCAACGTGCCTCCATCCGAGTACACCTCGGCGATGCGACGATCCAGGGGGATGCGCATCAGAATGGGGATGCCCTCGGTGGCGCAGTATTCGTCCACCCCCTGGTCTCCCACACCATCCCGATTGACCACCACGCCGACCGGCAGTCTCAGCTCGTCGCGGGCCACCTGCACCGCCAGCCGCAGGTCGTGCAGACCAAAGGGGGTCGGCTCCGTGACCATCAGCACGAAACCGGCGTCGCGCATACTCTCGACGACGGGGCAAGCCGTGCCCGGAGACGCGTCCAAAATGACGGGACGGTCGCCGGGATCGGGCGGGATCACCCATTGCTTCAACTGGCGGATGATGGGCACGGCCATCGGTTCGCCCACGTTCATCGTCCCTTGAGCAAATTCGACCGGCCCGGCCCATCCGCGCTCAATGGTGCCTATCACGTCCAGAACCTCGTGGATCGCCTCCGTGGGACAGTTGAGGCTGCAACTGCCACAGGCGTGGCAGAGTTCGGGGAAGACCAACACCTTCTCGCCAACGACGGCGATGGCGTGGTACTGGCACACCTCGGCGCAGCGGCCACAGTACGTGCACTTCTCGAAATCCACCTCCGGGATCATCTGACCCACCTCGCGGCGCTCCTCGATGGTGGGCCGGAGGAAGAGGGCAGCGTTGGGTTCCTCCACATCGCAGTCCAGGTACAACGGATTCGCAGGACCGGCGGACGGACGTCGCCCTTGCGATGGCGCTTCATCCGTGCTTGTGCCGGCTGGGTCCTGCCGATCCGGCGGCAAGGACAGGGCCAGGCTGACGGCTACAGTCGTCTTGCCCGTGCCTCCCTTACCGCTCGCTACAGTGATTATCATTATCTCGCCTCCAGGTCAAACTTGAGTTTGGACAAGCTAAGAACGCGGATTGTTCCAATCCGGCGGTTTCTCGCTACCGGATGTAGTGTATCCGCCGAATCGCAAAACCATCCCAATGAAGCCGCCCCAGGGCAGGCTAGCCTGGGGCCACGGCCACCAGCGGGGGAACAGCGTGGTGTGCCAGCGGATTGTTCCAATCCGCGCGTTGCGAGCGTTCCCACCGGCGACCGACCGCAAGAGCCGCTTCAACTCGCGCACGCCGTAGAAATGTGCCGCGTCATAGACGGTATGCCGAAAGAGCCCGGCCAGCCGGCGCTGCAGCCCGAGCACGCTCCAGCGGTTCAGCACACCCAGGATCACCCCACGCCGGGACACCCGCAGCGCCTCCCGCAGCACTTCGCGGGGCCGCTTCAGGAACTCCAGCGTCGTGATGATCGCCGTCAGATCGAACGCGCCGTCGGCGAAAGGGAGCCGTCGCGCGTCGCCTTGCACCAGCGGATTGTTCCAATCCGGCGGCACACCGTCCAACGCTTGCGCTTGCGCCAGCATCGCCGCCGAGAGGTCGAGTCCCACCGCGGCCAATCCTTCGTCGCTCAGCCAGCGAGTAAAGTGGCCCGTACCACATCCCAGCTCCAGCACGCTGCCAGAACCGGAGAAGCCCTGAAACAACCCGCCCAGAACGGACTTCTCCAACTCGTCGGCCCGCCGTCCTTCCGGTGTATCGTACCATGCTTCGTAGTGTAAGGCAATGCGCTCGTCGAACGGATTGGGACAATCCGCGGCCACTTCTCCAGACTGCACTTCAGCTTCCCTCGGGCGACGGGCACGCGTTGGAGAAGGTGACCGTCATCACCGTATCCCCACGCTCTGTGGCCTGGTGGAATGCCTCCTCCAGAGCCGCGAATACCACGGACTCCTCGCCCCACACCAACGTGCTCATCGCGCCGATGCGGGTTTCCAGTCCACGTTGGCGAAAGACGCGCACCGCCTGGCGGATGGCCGGTCCTATCGAGGCTTGACGCAGCGGATAGAGGCTCACTTGTGCCGTTATCATGCTCTCTCCAATCCCCAGCCTGCTCAAAGCAACAGGCTATCCATCAGCAATCCCTTGAAACGGTCGAGAGTGATGGGATAGAACACCACCTCCAAACCGGTCCAGTCGAACAGTTCCAGAATCTCCTCGGCGTGCTGAACCATATACTCGTCGGCCAGACCAAGACCGTCCAGGACGATGATCTTGTCGTAGAACCCCGGGAAGTTTGCGTTGGCATCGGCGCTATCCCAGCCAAAGTACTTCTGATAGACTGCTTTCCAGTGCTTCAGCCAGCCCGGCGTGAACCAGAGGGTCTTGTCCTGCCTGCCCCCACTGATGCGCTGTCGCTCCTCAAGGCTGGCCAGCATATCGTAGCCGTAGTCCGCCTGTACCCTGACGATCCCCTGGCCTGCTGCCTGCAAGATCGAGTCCACCCGTTTGAGCGGCTCGTCCGTGCTGACGTAGCACTTCTTTCCATACAAGACGATGATCCTATCATCGGGACACGATTCCCGGGCCTGCGCCAGTCTATTGAGAAGGTGCTCCTCCAGCTTATCCGGCAAGGCGTGCAAGCCCGGTGGTGTGAAAAGCACCTGGCGTGGATTCAGAAACCCGGTCTCCATCAGGTGGCTCACCTCCGGGTGCAACATCCCGCAGGAGATGATACAGCGGTCGTCGAACGTGGCGTGCATCATTTCAACCCTCCCAGATTATCCGTTCCCAACGTCTCCGGTACTGTGGCCAGCAGGGGGATTCTGAGCAGCAGGTCAAAGACGATGGGAATGACAAAGACGTACGTCGGGCCAAGTTCCCTCCATATGAGGCCCCCGATGATGGGAGCCGGAATCGTGACCAAGCCGGTGAACAGTCCAAGAAGTCCCCCCCACCTCCCCTGCTGCTCGAGCGGAAGAAGCTCCATCGTCATGGCGTCCACAGCACCAAGAGAAATCGTGTAGAACGCCAGAAGAGCCGCCGACAGCACCAGCGCAATTGGGCCGGGAGCAAAAGCCAGGAAAAGGTTGGAAGCATACCACAGCGGTGTGAGCAAATAGACAATGCGCTTTCGCCCGATCTTGTCCGCGAGCCGGCCCGCAGGAATGCCGAAAATGAGTTGCGCTACAACTGTAGCGGTCGCCATGACGCCCAGGAGAAACTGATCCGCTCCTTTGATCTCGTGGGCGTATAGCTGGACAAACGGTCAGAACATAGCCATGGGCAACGACGTAAGTGCAGAGATGGCAATCCACCTCCGGAGATCCGCCCTGGCCTCGAACAGGTGACGGAAATCAGCGAGCAAGCCGAACCTGGATTCCGCGCCTGTGAGTTCTCGCCGCTGAGGTTCGCGGAGTTGGACCATTACGAGCAGAAGAACGAGCCCATAGCCCGCGAACTGCAGATAATACAAGGGCCGAATCCCTTCGACCGTCATGCCGCCGAAGACTGTCACCAGGTAAGCGCTGACAAGGGGTGAGATTATGCCCGCTATCGAGGCCACGGTCTTGCAGAGATTCTGCGCGGTCAAACGGTCTTTGCTCTGTACCGAGTCAGCGCAGATCACCCTGGCCCCCGTGTTGCTCATGCTTGTGGCGACCGAGGCCAGGACAGCCGCTGCAACGAGAAGGCGCCAGTCGGGTGCCAGCGCGTAGAGCAAGCTTCCCCCTGCTGCAAGGGCGATCGCCAGCAGAAAGAAGCGCTTGACGCCGCGGCGATCCATCAGCCATCCCACAGGAACAGAAATGAGCGCGCTGATCGCCCCACCCACGCTGCTGAGCGACCCCAGTTGCACGGAATCGGCCCCCAATGCAACCGTGTATATCGCCGCATATTGCTTGGTGAGGCCGACTAGAAAGCTGGTCACAGAGAAGCGCGCCGCGCCCACCCGGTAGTTGTGTTTCTGCCTGTAGATGAAGTCCTTGATTCTTCCAGTTGTCTTAGCGACTGCGTTCACTCTATCCCCCCAGCAAGTGTGGAGACCAAGTCTCCCTTCAAGGCGGAATCCAACTCCTCACCGCTTTGACTTCTTCCGATCGCCCTCGCCGCCAGATATCCCTCTTCGATAGCATTGATGATCTTGCGCGGCTGAACAGCATCGCCGATGACGATGGGGCCAAGCTCCTGAATCGCCCGTGCCAGCTCACTTGATGGTCTCGCCCCTCGTGCCAGGACCACCCAGTCGGCGGGAACGACGCGCTCCCGGCCGGCATCATCCCGCACTTGCACCCCATCCGCGTGGATCGCCTCCACCTCGACACGTGTCACGATCTCCGCGCTGTGCTCCTTTATCTCACGCAGGAGATAATCGCGGTAGAGCGGCTCAATACCGACACCAATCGTCTCGTACCGCTTAAGCACGGTCACGCCATTCCCCTGCGCAGCCAGGTATTCCGTCGTCTCCAGCCCAAGCATCCCCCCACCGACGATGGCGAACCGCTGCCCCGTACAGCGCATCTGGCGGGCCAGGAGTTCCTGGGCTACCAGCACGTTCGAGCCGTCCGCACCGGGGATGTCCGGGATAGCAGGCTCGGAGCCGGTGGCGACGATCACCACGTCTGGATTCAGCGCCCGCACTTTGTCTGCGTCCAGCGCTTCCCCCAGGTAGACTTCCACCCCCAGGCGGGGCAGTTCGTGAGCGAAGTACTCTGTGATCCAGTTGAGTTTCTCCTTACCCGGTGGTATGGCGGCAACGTTGACCATCCCACCCAGACAGGGTTCTCGTTCATACAGCGTCACCCGATGTCCGCACAGGGCTGCGACCCGCGCCGCCTCCATCCCCGCCGGGCCGCCGCCAATGACCAGCACACGCTTGAGGGCCGCCGCTCGTTCAAGTTGGCCCACCTCACGGCCCCGGCCAACAGTTGCGTTGAGCGAGCAGCGCAGGGGGGCATCGGCCACGTGGCGGGCGATCACGCACTCGTTGCAACCGATACACCGCCGGATAGCTCCCACATCCCCGGTCCGCGCTTTGTTGGGCCACTCAGGGTCGGCGTTAAGCGCCCTACCCAGGGCGACGAAGTCCGCCTTCCCTGCTCGCAGAATCTCCTCGGCCACCCGGGGCTCGCGTATGACCCCCACAGCGATCACCGGGATGGAGACCGCCGTCTTGATTTCCTCGGCCAGGTAGACTCGCCAAGCCTGCGGGTAGGGCATCGGCTCCAACCGCTTTTCCTTGCCTCCCAGACCAAAGTCAGGGTGGATGGCATCTGCCCCCACCTCCTCCAGGCGACGCGCAAGCCAACGACCATCCTCCAGTGTGAGGCCGCAGTCCAGCGCATCTTCGGCGACCAGGCGGACCATGACAGGGAAGTCAGAACCGACGTGACGCTTGATACCCTCCACAATCTCCACCAGGAAGCGGGTTCGATTCTCACGGTCGCCGCCATACTCGTCTTGCCGCCGGTTGATGAGCGCAGAAAGAAACTGGTTGATGAGCAGGCCGTGGCAGGCTTGCAACTCCACCGCGTCGAAACCGGCTTGCCTGGCCCGCCGCGCCGCTTCTACGTACTCCCCGATCACCTCCACGACTTCCTCTTGGGAGAGCGCCCTGGGCAAGAGGCCATCTTTGGATCGGGGCACGGCGGAGGGGGCAACTGGTGTCTCCCCTGCGATGTAACGCAAGCCCGCGTTCATCCCCGGATGAGTGAGTTCCAAAGCAGCCTTCGCGCCGCCTCGATGGATGGCGTCCGTCAGACGGCCCAGGCCGGGGATGAACACATCGTCGTCGATGCGCGGCTGAGCCGCACCGTGTCGGGCCAGCGGGTATGCAATGCATACGTTCTCCACGATGATCAACCCCACTCCGCCTCTGGCCCGCTCCGCATAGTGGAAAAGCAACTCCTTGCTCACCGTGCCATCTTTGGCAGCCAGGTTGCTGGAGATCGGCGCCATGATGAGTCGATTCTTCAGCGTCATCGTCCCGATCGAACCTGGTTCAAACAGAGACTGGAACATTCATTTCCCCTTCATCTTGTGAGCCCGGTAAGGGTGGGTATCGGCATCACCACGGGCATAGGCTGCGTGCCAGCCTTCCGGCACGGGCATCTCCGCGTACAATTGCGCGCGCCGGGCCTCCAGCAGGCGACGGGGACGGCCCAGAAAATCTGCGGCACAGATCACGCGATGGCCCGTCTCGGACGACAGGCGGCTCAGCCAGGAGAGGCCCTCCTCGCAGCGCAGCAGGTGGTGATCGAGAATCAGCGTATCCACGCCGCGGGCCAGCCGGCGTGCGTTCTCCCAGGCCACCTTCCGCCGCCTCCGCGAAAGCCACGAAAGATAGAGGGGCGGACCGCCGACCAACGCGACGTCTGGACGCCAGTCCAGTATCAATGACACAGCCTCGCCATCGAGAAGCTGGATATCCGAGGCGTGCACGAAAACCGCCTCCTCGCCCGCAATGCGAGTCATCATCACCTTTCCCAGACGACTGCCCCGCTCCCCGTGTGGCACCGGCGAAGAGAAGGCAAGCGCTCCATCCCTTTGCCCCTCCGCGTTCGGCAGGTCTCTGCCCAACATCTGGCACAGTGACCCTCTCCGGTCTGCCATGTTGTGGGAAAGCCCGTTGGGCCCCCTGGCCCAGAACCGAGTCGTCTGGCAGAGCGCAACCACCTTCTGAGCCTTGAGCTGATAGGGATTGGCGTTCGGCAACGGCACGTGATCCCCGTGGAAATGGCTGATCACCACGTCCGTGGCATCCTCCAGCGCCGCGAGTATCCTGCGGCGCACCTGCTCGCCCACCGCCACCTGTGCCGGATGAGGAAGAAGCCCGTGTCGCCGGTAGCCCAGCGCCAGCCCGGGATCTATGACGATCTTGCGGTTCTCGACCTCCACTACACAGGAGAGACCACGCACGCCCAGCGATTCTGCCCCGAGTATCTCAATACGCATGTCTTGCCCATTCCACGGGCTTTGCCCCTTGCGTGTCTGCAGTGCGGATCGATCCCGTCACCTTCAGGCTGGTCCCAGACATCCAGCGGCTTCAAAACACCCGGATAGCCTTCGTGGGGCAGGCCTGAACACATAAGGCACAGCCAACACACATGGCCGGGCTAGGATCAGGCATCTCATAAGGCGCTTCCTGCCTAAGAACCTTGGCAGGACAGGCAAGGACAGCCAGACAGATACCACCGTCACACTTCTCAGGCTGGCATCTCCCATAGTCCACCATGGCCATCGGCTTTGGCACCGCTATTCTCCTCGGGATGCTTTCTATCCGTTATCAACGTCGGCATCCAGGCCGGCGACAGCACGACCCGCCCGCTCCCGCTCCAACTCTTGCTCGAGTTCCTCCAACTGCTGGAACATCGTCGGGGGCACAGAATGGGCTGGCCACTGGCTCTTCAGCGCGGCTATCTGCTTTTCCAGTTCCCTGATCCGTTCGTTCTCCATCTCTCGCCCTTTGGCCTCACCCTCGAAGCGATACCGGGTGAGACAGATCTCACTTGCATTCCCTCCCGACGAAAGCTATAATCTGATTCGTCCGCCGGGTGGGGAACCTGCCAGGCTCCCCACCCGGTTAGGGCTCCGGGGCGGGTGGTGAATCGTCATGGCGACGTCACCCGCCCCGACGCATCCCGCGGATTGTTCCAATCCGGCGGCGCGGCTACTTCTCCTGCTCGAGCTCTGCGATACGCTGGCTGATGGCGTCCAGTTGTTCCTGCAACGCCTGAGCCTGCGTCTTGAGAAACTCGGTCTCCTGCTCCGGCGTCGGCGGCACGCCATAAGGGCCATACGCCGCAGCCGGCGGGGCTCCCCAAGCGGGGGCGTAACCCCAACGTGCCCAGCCGGGCATACCGGTGGCATAGTACTGGTGCCGCCAGCCCCGACCACGGCCCCAGCCGCCACCCCACGCTCCGCCACGACCCCAGCCCATGCCGAAGCCGCGACCGGGTACGGGGTTTGCGTAGCCGGGCACGTCGTTGCCGGCGCAGTAGCCTGCACCGCGCCCGGTCATAGGACCCATTCCCCTCGGTCCAGTTCCATCTCCTGCTGGCATCTCGTATCACCTCCTTCTGCTAAGATCTCTACTGATCAAATCGTGTATGTCTTACGTCTATGGTCTCCGCTACCACCATCCGCGGCCTCGTCCGCGGCCCCGTCCACGCCCTCGGCCGCCGCGACCCAGGCCCCACAGACCTCGGCCCATGCCCCAGCGAGGCCGACCAAAGCCGTAGGTAGCCGGATAGCCTCCATAGTACGGCCGCACCGCACGTGGATAGGGGGCACCGTACGGACCGTAGCCGGCGTAAGCGGAGCTGTATGGATTGCACCACCCCCGCGCTCCCCCGGTCATCGGTCCCATTCCGGCCGGACCCGTTCCATCGAATCTTGGCATCTCACTCACCTCCCTGTAGCACTGATCATCAACACGCACGGCTTAGCGCCGGGCAAACCTCCGGCCCCGCCCCCTGCCTGCACCACGGCCGCGGCCGCGGCCGACTGAACGCCCGAGCCACGTCGCCGGACGCAGCCAGCGGGCGAAGCGGGCGCCAAGCGTGGGCCGGGCGGCCGGAGCCGCTGGCGAATTGCTCAAATCCGCGCGCACAGGCGCGCCCTGCAACCCCGCGTAACCGGTGGGCGCTTGCCCAGACTCCGGGAGCCTGACCGCACAGTACCCCTCGCCGCGGCCGGTCATCGGACCCTGGCCTTGTGGCCCTGTTCCATCAAATCTTGGCATATCAGTCACCTCCCTTCCAATAACCGGGCAACCACAAGGGTTGCCCCTACGACTATCCCTGAGACCTCAATGGTGTTCGCCTTTGCCTTCCTCCATATGGCGGTCGTAGGCACCCAAGAGACGATCGATCATTTGGCGTGCCTCGTGTAGCTGCTGCGTATGCCAACCCAGCACCTCATCCCCCAGCGCAGTGAGATGGTAGACCCGCCGGGGCGGCCCTTGCGTCTGCTCCTCGTCCCAAACCGAGGTAACCCACCCCTTCTCTTCCATGTCTCGCAGTGTGCGGTAGACCATGCTGGAGTCCGGGTTTCCCAGGCCGAACTCCCTCAATTGCTCCGAGAGGGTGTAGCCGTGGGCGGGGCCGTAGTGCAGAAGTAGAAGCAACGACGGCTCCAGAATCCGCACCGCCCGGCGACCACGTCCTCGCCCCCCCTGCCCCCCTTGCCCCCGACCGCGTCTCCGCATATCTCGCTCCCTTCCCCGTGCAACCGCACCGTGGAGCAATCCTGGTCGTTGCCCACGGCCCTCAAGCATGGGGGATTATACCACACTATGTGCACTTTGTCAATAGTTTAATTACATATAGTATAGTCGCATACAGAGATACAGCAGATAGATAGATGCCGCGCGATTGACAATTCCCCAAAACCACGTATACTTATGCCCAGGTGCTCCAAACCGGAGCACCAACATCAAGACGGAGGTAACAGGAATGACCGACAGGGCAAAGCTCACACGTTGTAGGGGGTGTGCATCCCTGTCTGAGTAACTCCGCATTTGAGTCACAACGCGAACGCGTAACGCAAGCCGTGGGTGCACCAGCCCCACGGCTTTTTCTTTGCCCATAGAGAAACCAGGTTTTTAGCACTGCATAGGACCGCTTTGTGCTACAGCGACTGTTGAGAATGCCAATCGTCTGTTCAGGCAAGAGAAAAACCTGGTTTCTGATCACACAAGGACTCACAACATGCTACAACTCTCAAACGTATCTAAACGCTACGGAGACGTCACCGTCTTGGAGAATGTCTCGTGCATCGTCAACCCGGGCGACCGGACGGGGCTGATCGGGCCGAACGGGTGCGGCAAGACGACGCTGCTGCGCATCATCGCCGGCCAGGAGCGGCCGGACACGGGCTCGGTGCAGCTCAACCCGCCCGGGCTGCGGTTGGGCTACCTGGAGCAGGGGCAGCGCTACGCCGAAGCGGACACGCTGGCCGACTTCCTGCAGGTGGGGGAGACCGCGCTGGAGGAGGCGTCGGCGCGCGTGGCGGAGCTCGCCACGGCGCTGGCGGCGGCCAGCGGCGCGGAACAGGACCACCTGATGGCGCGCTACAGCCAGGCGCTGGCCGAACTGGAGGCGCTCACGGCGACGCAAGCGCCGCTCCACGAGATGGAGGCGGTGCTGGCGGGGCTGGGGTTAGGTGACGTGCCGCTGGACTCGCCGGTGGCGAACCTGAGCGGCGGCCAGAAGACACGGCTGGGGCTGGCGCGGGTGCTGGTCCGCAGGCCCCAACTGCTCCTGCTGGACGAGCCGACGAACCACCTGGACATCGAGATGCTGGAATGGCTGGAGGCGTGGTTGCGCGACTACGCCGGCACAGCCGTGATCGTCTCGCACGACCGGACGTTCCTCGACCACACGGTAAACACGATCCTCGACCTCGATCCAGCGATACACGCGGTGACCGAGTACGCGGGTAACTACTCAGACTACATCGAGACCTGGGAGCGCAACCGGGAGAAGCAGTGGGAACGGTGGCGCGACCAGCAGGCGGAGATCCGCCGCGTTCGCCAGGACATCGCGCGGACCAGGCACCAGGCATTGCGGGTGGAGCTGACAACCACGCCCCGCCAGCCCGGCGTCCGCCGCATCGCCAAGAAGGTAGCGAAGAAGGCCAAAGCCCGAGAGAACAAGCTGGAGCGCTACCTGGAGGATCAGGAGCGAGTGGACAGGCCCCAGCGCTCCTGGCAGATGAAGCTGGCGTTCGAGGACACGCCCGAGAGCGGGCAGGACGTGCTGATTCTGGATGGCGTGGCCGTCGGCTACGAAGGCGTCCCGCTGGTGCGCGGGGTGGACCAGGTGCTGCGCGCCGGGGAGCGGGTGGCGCTGGTCGGTCCCAACGGCGCGGGGAAGACGACGCTGCTGCGGGCGGTCGCCGGGCAACTCGCGCCGCTGGCAGGCAAGGTGCGGCTGGGGACCAACGTCAAGCTCGGCTACTACGCCCAGGAGCAGGAGACGCTGGACCCCGATAGCACGCCGCTCGACACAATCACGCGGGTGGCGGCTATGTCGGAGACCGACGTGCGCTCGTTCCTGCACTACTTCCTGTTCTCCGGGGATGAGGTCTTCGTGCCGGTAGGGGCGCTGAGCTACGGGGAGCGCGCCCGGTTGGTGCTGGCCCGCCTGGTGGCGACCGGGTGCAACTTCCTGATGCTGGATGAGCCGATCAACCACCTGGATATCCCCAGCCGGGCGCAGTTCGAGCAGGCGATGCACGCCTTCGAGGGCACGGTGCTGGCGGTGGTGCACGACCGCTACTTCATCCGTGGGTTCGCCACGCGGGTGTGGGCGATCCACGACGGGACGCTGAGGAGTTACGTGGACCTGGAGCAGTACCAGCGGGTGCGAACTTCCACCGCGGCTCCATCCCTGAAAGGAAGTAGTAGACCCCCATCGGAATCTCTCCCGTAGAGATAATAGGGCGATGAGCACAGCTATTGCCAAATCGCCTGCAAGATCTTCGTCGAGTCCGCAAAGACAGCTACCCAATTAGCCCGTATCTCACCCGCATTTGTGCTTTGTGACCACATCATATATAATGTAGTCACATGTCGCATACAGAGGAAAGGGGGAAAACCGCATGTCAAGGAAAGGAGTAAGCGTTCGAGAGCTAAGAGCACAATTGAGCGCGTATCTGCGCCAGGTCGAAGCAGGATGGTCGGTGACTATCACTAAACGCGGCAAGCCGATTGGCCGTATCGTGCCCGTGGCTGAGTCCACGGAGGCCCGGCTCGAGGCACTAGAGCAGGCCGGGCTGATCGCTTGGGACGGAAACAAGCTACAGCCTATGGAGCCGGTGGCCAGGGCAGAGGGGGACTGGACCGTAGCCGATCTTCTACTGGAGAATCGAGAATGATCCTGTACCTAGACGCCAGTGCGCTGGTCAAACGCTACATCGTTGAGCCAGGGACACCCGAAATAGCCAGCGCAATCATCAAGGCAGAGGCCGTAGGCACATCTCTCATCAGCCGGGCAGAGACAGCCGCAGCCATGGCCAAGGCTGTCCGCGCGGGCACGCTGAATCACGAAGCGGCACGATCAGCCTTGCAAGTGTTTCGCAGCCAGTGGCCACGCCTGGTGCGTATTCAGGCGACAGAGGCGCTCATCGGGCGAGCCGATGAAGTCGCCTGGGAGTTCGGGCTGCGCGGGTACGACGCAGTCCACTTGGCATCCGCATTGCTGTGGCGGGACGGTCTGGGCAGGGAGGTGACTATGGCCACGTTCGACCAGCAGTTGTGGGTGGCCGCCAGCAAGAGCAACTTGACCCCCTTCCCAGGCGATTTGAGCACAATGATAGCCATCTGGCGGAGACGCCTATGAACCTGGTCATCGTCGAAAGCCCGACCAAGGCCAAGGCCCTGCGGGGGTTCCTGGGACGCGGCTACCGCGTGCTGGCCTCTATGGGCCACATCCGCGACCTGCCGCCGAAGCAGTTGGGCGTGGACGTGGCACACAGATTCCGGCCCACCTACCACCTGCGCAAGGGGGCGCGGAAGACGCTCAAACTGCTCCGGGAGGCCCTCGCGGGTGCCTCCACCGTCACGCTGGCGACTGATCCCGACCGCGAGGGCGAGGCCATCGCCTGGCACGTGACCCAGGCGCTGCGCAAGGAAATCCAGGGCAAGTCCGTGACGCGGGCCACCTTCCACGAGATCACGCCCCAGGCCGTCCAGGCCGCGCTGGCCCAGACCGGGGAACTGGACATGGACCTGGTGCACGCCCAGCAGGCGCGGCGCGTGCTGGACCGACTCGTCGGCTACCAGGTCAGCCCGGTGCTGTGGCGGGCGATCCAGGGCCGCAGGGGGCTCTCGGCCGGACGGGTGCAGACCGTGGCGCTGCGGCTGATCGTCGAGCGCGACCGGGAGATTGAGGCCTTCGTGCCCCAGGAGTACTGGACGGTAGACGCGGAGCTTTCCAAGGTGCCCGGCGGGAATGAGACTGGAGCCAGCAACGTAACGAGTCAAGCGTCAAACGTCAAACGTCAAGCGTCGAACGTCGCGGACGCGGACGTCGCGGACGCAGACGTCGCGGACGCGGACGTCCGGGGCCAAAATGACGAGCGCCATTTCCGGGCGCGGCTCGTGCGGGTCGGCCCAGGCTACAAGGACAAGCCCGATCTCAAGACGGAGGCCGACGCGATGGCGGTCGTCGAGGCGCTGGAGGGAGCCGACTACCGGGTGCTCAAGGTCAAGCGGCGGCGCAGGTCCCGCCGGCCCTACCCACCCTACACCACCAGCACGCTGGAGCAGGACGCCGCCAACCGGCTGGGCTGGGGGGCCGACAAGACCATGCGCGTCGCCCAGCGGCTCTACGAGGGGGTCGAGCTCCCCGGCGAGGGTACGGTGGGCCTGATCACCTACATGCGCACCGACTCCACGCACGTGGCCGCGCCGGCCCAGGAGGAAGCGCGGGAGGTCATCGCGCGCACCTGGGGCGAGGCGTACCTGCCCGAGCGGCCGCCCCAGTACAGGACCCGGGCGAAGGTGGCCCAGGAGGCGCACGAGGCCATCCGCACCACGTCGTCGCGGCGCGCGCCGGAGGCGCTGCGCGAGTACCTGAGCCCCGACCAGGCCAGGCTGTACGACCTCATCTGGCGGCGCTTCGTCGCCTCGCAGATGAAGCCCGCGGTGTACAACGTGACCACGGTGGACGTGGCCTGCGCGCGGGACGGCCAGGACCTGCCGTATCTCTTCCGCGCCAGCGGGCGTGAGCTGATCTTCGAGGGCTTCCTGAAAGCCTACCAGGTCGAGGAGAAGAAAGCTGACGCGGAAGAGGGAGCCGCCGGCCAGGTGCTGCCCCCGCTCAAGGGCGGAGAGCCGCTGGTGCTGCACGGCCTGTTTCCTGAGCAGCACTTCACCAAGCCGCCGCCGCACTTCACCGAGGCCAGCCTGATCAAGGAGATGGAGAAACAGGGCGTCGGGCGGCCCAGCACCTACGCGGGCATCATCCGCACCATCGTGAAGCGGGAGTACGTGGCGCGCAAGCGCAAGTCACTCCTGGCGACGGAGCTGGGATTCACGGTGTGCGACTTCCTGGTCGGGCAGTTCCCAGACCTGTTCGCCGTGGGCTTCACGGCGCAGTTGGAGGAGGACCTGGACCGCATCGCCCGGGGCGAGCGGCGGTGGGTCGAGGTACTGGACGTGTTCTACGGCCCCTTCGCGGCGGCGTTGGGCCGGGCCCAGGAGGGCGCTACGGCCGGATCGGCGACCGCGCAACGAGAGGACAAACCCAAGCCCACACCGACCGGCGAGAAGTGCCCCGAATGCGGCGGAGAGGTGCTCGTGCGGCAGGGCAAGTACGGGCGCTTCCGCGCCTGCGCCAACTTCCCCAAGTGCAAGTGGCGCGCGCCCCTGGTGGTGGGCACGTGCCCCCGGTGCGGGGCCGACCTGGTCGAGAGGAAAGGCAAGCGGGGCGTGTTCTGGGGTTGCTCACACTACCCGAAGTGCCGGTACACGCAGGAGCCGGGCGACTCTTCTCAGAGATCCCTCTCTCTCCGCTCCCTCAACACCCCATAGCTGTGGAAATTGGCCAGCATCCGCCGCACCGACGTGCGTCCACCCCTGGGCTTCTCCCCGCTGGATAGCCGCGACACGACCTTGAAATCCGACCGCGGCTCAATCCCGGCCTCTTCCGCCGCTACGTACAGCTCGGCCAGGGCAAGAAGCACGTCCCGGTAATCCCTGGCGCAGTTCTCTATCGAGATGGCCGCCAATCCCCTGCGCAGCCACTCCCGGTCCGCCGACGATCGAAGCCGGTCCGCCGACGATCGAAGCCGCTCCGCCGCCCGGTAGGCGTAACCGAGCAAGGCGCTCAGCAGCCCAGGCTTGTCATCCACCGCAGCCCTGGCTGCCGCGCGCTGTTCCGTCGACGCCCCGAGGTAGGCCGGGCACAGCTCATCCAGGAGGCCGTAGATCGCCGTGTACGGATCGTACTTCGCCCGCTGAGCATCCCGGATCGCACTGACATCTCTCGCATAGTCGGCTGATGTATACCCATCCCTATTGACTTTGAAGGAACACTCCCGAATGGCGCGGTTGATCGGCTCTACCCATTCCTGGTACCGGTCCTCCCATTCACCCAGTTGCTCCAGCAGCGTGGCCAGTTCCATGGACTTCGCTCCGCACGAGGGTGGCCCAGTTTGACGCCTGGTGGCACCCCAACCCCGTGCAGGCTGTATTATACAGCCACACGCCGGCACGGCAATCAGGCGTCCAGACGGCGCTCTTGTACCGCCGGCGAGAGCATCGTCTTGGCCAATCCGGTGTTTCTACGATTAACGGCTTTTGTATCGATAGAACAGCCCTACATGCATGCACAGGGAAAGGAGACAGCAGTGAAAGGTCAGAAGATCGCAGTGGTGACAGACAGTGCAGCCTACATCCCCGAACAAGCCTTGGGAGGTCTGAGTATTCCGGTGATCCCTCTCTGGCTCATCTGGGGCGACGAGCGCTTCCGGGATGGCGTGGACATCGATCCGCCGACCTTCTACCGTCGCCTGCGGGAATCCAAGCTCCTGCCCACGACGTCGCAGCCCTCGATCGGGGAGTTCAAGGAGTTCTTCCAGCGGGTGGGGGCCGGAATGGATGGCATCGTCGGCGTGTTTGTCACCTCGAAGCTCAGCGGCACCGTTGCCAGCGCGCAAGCAGCGCTGGCGCAGCTTCCCGAGCTGACCATCCGGGTCGTGGACTCGCTCTTGGTCTCGATGGCGCAGGGCTTTGCGACGCTGGCCGCTGCCCGGGCGGCGGCTGCCGGCCGATCTCTCACTGAGGTGGTGGCTGCAGCCGAGCAGATGCGGGACCGGTTGCACCTCCTGTTCACTGTGGACACGCTGGAGTACCTGCGCCAGGGCGGGCGCATCGGCGGGGCCAAGTGGCTGTTGGGAACAGCGCTGAACATCAAGCCGCTGCTGCACATACAGGATGGTACCATCATGCCCCTGGCCCAGGTGCGCACCAAGTCCAAGGCCATCGCACGCATGCTGAACGTCGCCGAGGAACGGCTAGGCGGAAAGCCAATGGCAGAGGCAGCCGTGATTGACGTGGACAACCCCGAGGAAGGAGACGCCATCGCGGAAAAGGTCAAGGAGCGATTCGGCCTATCCACCGTCTACCGGACCACCGTCAGTCCCGCCATCGGCACGCACGCCGGGCCGGGCACGACGGGTATTGCCTTCTACGCAGCGCGGTGACAACCACCCTCGCCCCTTGAGAGGCGGCCCAATCCGAAGAGAATGGGGCACTTGCACGTTTGGCACATGTGTGGTATCATGTGCACGTAGGATGAAGTAGGTTTTGGCCGTACTATCGAGGACCGTCCAGACTTGCGGAGACTGGGCGGTCTTTTCTTGTTCTGCCCGCACTGCTTCGTCGAAAATCACACAAGCAACACAAGTATAAGGAGTAAGTCAAATGAGTGAAAGAGAAACTGGAACCGTGAAGTGGTTCAACGATGCCAAGGGATTTGGATTCATCTCCCGTGAGGCCGGAGAGGACATATTCGTCCATCACTCGTCCATCGAGGGCGACGGATTCCACTCCCTGCGCGAGAACCAGAGCGTCGAGTTCGCAGTCGAGGAGGGCCCCAAGGGCCTACGCGCTGCCCACGTTAGGGCTCTGTAGCCAAGCATAGGGGACCCCCTGCTGCGTCTGACATGAGGAAGCAGTAGGGCCAACCAACGCAAAGAACGCACGAACGGATGCACGACCGATATCCGCAACGTGCGCAAACCGCACGGCTTCTCCG
Source organism: uncultured Anaerolineales bacterium (assembly GCA_964649415.1). Taxonomy (GTDB): domain Bacteria; phylum Chloroflexota; class Anaerolineae; order B4-G1; family B4-G1; genus CAZYSK01. The sequence continues at coordinate 8,175 of CAZYSK010000071.1, read as the reverse complement.
CAGGCCGTGCGGTTTTTCTGTTCTGGGTACCGGCTTCAAATGCCCAAGTGCACGAGTCGCCAAAGAGACAGTCGCGAAGGGCCAGAGCTACAATCCGATCTAGGTTCGCCACCCGGGATCATCCCGAGCGGATGAGCTTCTCCTGCTTCGTCCCGCCATTGTCCTCCCTCACCCCGCATCCAGCGCGCGACGGACTGCCCGTGCCAGCACGTCTACCTCGAAGGGCTTGCGGATCACGTCCAAGAAGCCTGCCTGCCTCAGATCCCTCGCGACTTCCCCGACCGCGTAGCCGGTGATGGCCACCGCCTTCGGGCCGGCACCTCCCCGCTTCAGCTCCCGCACCAATTCCTTGCCCCCCACCTCCGGCATGACCAGGTCCGTGATCACCAGTTCCACACGATCCGCCGAGCGATACGCATCCAGGGCAACCCGCCCGTTCTCCGCCGTAATCACGCGGTAGCCCAGCGACTCGAGCGCACTCCGCCCCACGTCTCGCACCCTCTCCTCGTCCTCCACCAACAGGATGGTCTCGCCCTGTCCCCGAGGCACGGCCGGCGACACGACACGCTCCCCTGCGTGCGCTTCCGCCGCTTCGGAGGCAGGCAGGTAGATGCGGAAGGTCGTACCTGCCCCAAGCGCTGTCTCGACGTCGATCTGTCCGCCGTGTTGGCGGACGATGCCGTACACCTGGGCCAATCCCAGCCCCGTCCCCTCTCCCGGCTCCTTCGTAGTGAAGAACGGCTCGAACAGATGCGCCTGCACCTCCTCGGTCATTCCCGTCCCGGTATCCGAGACGGAAAGACACACCCACGCCCGACCCGCATGAGTGCCATCCGTTCCGGCTTCCGATCTACAGCCTTGGATTTGGGATTGGGGGATTGGGGTTACCACCCGCTCGACTCTGATGCTCAGCTCGCCACCCCCCGGCATCGCGTCGCGGGCATTGAGCGCCAGGTTGGTCAGCACTTGCTGCATGCGGCCGGAGTCGGCCTTGACGGTGCAATCTCCCGGCCCGGCCTCGAGCGTGAGGCGGACGCTCTCCGGGATCGTGCGCCGCAGCACGGCGAGCACATCGCCGGCGAAGGAGGCCAGATCCAGCGGCTTGGGCTGAATCATGGCGCGGCTGCTGAAATCAAGTATCTGCTGCACCAGGTCCGTCGCCTTGTGCGACTCGTCGACGATGGTCTCCAGGCTCCGCCTCAAGTCCGGCGGCAGATCGGTCCGGCGCAGGGGCATCTGGGCACACAGGATAATCGTGGTGAGCAGATTGCGGAAGTCGTGGGCGATGCCGGTGGCCAGTTGACCCACGGCAGCCAGCCGCTCCTGCCGCCTCAGTTGCTCCTCAATCCGTTTGCGCTCCGTAATGTCCATCGCCATGCTGATGACCATGCGTCTTCCGTCCGGCAGTTGGCCCAGGGGCGCGGAACTGAACTCCCACGTTCGCTCATCGCCGGCGCTTGTCTTGAGAACGTACTCGCCCTCAGCCACCCGCGCGTCCAGGCCATATAGCCGGTCTATACCGGCTTTCACCAATTCCTGCCTCTCCCCGTAGGCCCGTTCCGTCCAGTCCGCCATGGTGGGGATCTGGTCCGCCGGATAGCCGCTCAATTCAGTCCAGACCTTGTTTATTTGGACCACTTCACCGTCCTCGGCGTGGATCATGATCGGAAAAGGCGCGTCGACGACCGCACGGCGGAAACGCTCCTCGCTCTCGCGCAACGCCTGGTACAGCCGCGCGTTCTCGATGGCGGTGGCTGCCTGACTGGCGAAGGTACTCATGGCCGGCACGTCGGCCTCTGTCAGATCGGCGCCCATCACCGTCAGCAGGCTTTGCGGCACACCGTCGACCGTCAGTGGGGCATAAATCGCCTTGTCGATACCGAGCACGGCCGCCAGCCGGCCGGCCAGCGGGTGCACCGGCCCGGGCAGAGCGTCGACAACAGGCCCGGTACCGGGGTCGGTGAACACGGTTTCCCCCTCGTCCATGATGCGCTCGAAGAAGCCTCCCGGTTTCAGCGGGAAGCGGTAGCCCTGGGCCGAGAGACCCGTCAGTTTCTCGGCCACGCGCACGAGAGCCGACCCGAAAGTCAGGCGAGAGGCCACCAGGTGCGTCCGATCATCGCTCAGGGCGAAGATCGTGGCGTGGTAGCCCAACCCGGCTATCTCGTCTGCGATGGTTCGATACACCTCCTCGGGGGTATGGGCACGCTGCACAGCCTGGGCAACCTGGCTGAGAGCGAGGAGCAGACGCTGGCCACGGGCCGTCTGCTCCAGCGAGCGCCGCAGCGCCGCCTCCGCTTGCGCGCGCGCGGTCACGTCCGTTGATACTCCCACCATGCCTTTGGGTGTGCCAGGCCCATCGTGGACGACCCACGTCCTCGACTCCATGATCCTCTCGGAACCGGCCCGGTCGTAGTTGACCACCGTGCCGCGCCAAGATCCATCGGCCAGCGTCCTGTCGATGATCTCCTGCTGAGTAGCTCCCCTATCCGCATCTTCCCCAAAGGTAAGCACCGTCTGGCCGATCAGTTCCTCTTTGGTCACCCCCAGCGCGCGCGCAGCGGCTTCATTCACATAGGTAATCCGTCCGTGCAGATCGGTCGCTACAATCGAATCTCGTATCTGTTCCAGCAACACCGCCTGCAAGCGCAGGCGTTCCTCCGCCCGCTTGCGCTGCAAGGCGCTTGCGATCGTCTCCCCCACCGGACTGAGCAGCCAGATGTCCGCTTCAGGCCACGTTCTCGCTGCCCGCACCGAATCGAACCCCAGGAAGCCGACCAGGGCCCCACCAAAACCCAGGGGCACGGCGAGGAGGGACTGAATGCCCTGCGATTGTAAGATCTCCCTTTCGGCGCTGGCCCCGGGAGGCAGATCGGCGACCCGCGGGATATGGATGGTCTCGAACCGGCTCAATTTCTCCATCCACCAGGGGAAAGCGTCGACGGGCAGCCCCTGCAGGTTTTCCATCTGAGGTTCGATTCCTGGGGCACACCACTCGTAGGTATTGTCCATCTCGGTCCCGTCGTCGGACAACTGGAAGACGTAGCTGCGGTCAACGCCGGCAAACTGTCCGATGGCCCGCAGTGCGTCGTTGATCCCGCCGTCAACCTCGGTCGATGAAAGACCGACGAAAGCGGAGGATATGGCAGCGACGAGTTCCTCCAACTCGACCCGATATTGCAGCGCCTCCTCCGCCTGCTTGCGCTCGGCCTCCGCCGCCTCCAGATCGGCGATCCGCTGGCGGAGTTCCACCAGCTCGTCCAGGAGTTGCTCCTTGGTTCGACTTTGATTGCGCACGACGTCACCCCCTCAAACCCCACTGCGGCCAGAATAGGGCACCCGCGCGACCCGACAGCCGGTCTGCAAGGCGTCCGGCGTCACGCGAATCCGAGCGTTTGCCCATTGTACTCACGTTTGGGATGTGAGGCAAGGCGCGGGGGAGGGGGGAAATGGAAACACAAACCGCCCCAACCTTTGCAGGTCGGGGCGGTCGTGGAGCAGTCGAGGAATTGCCTGCTCTCCAGATCAATCGACTTAGCGGAAGTTGAAGCGACCCTCCAGCGGATCGTGGTCCGATGCCCTCAGCGAAGTAGTCGCATCTTCACCCAGGCCACTCGGGAAACCGGCGTCGAAGTGCAGTACGTCCACACCCGCCACAAGATCGCACAGGGCCGGGCTGACTAGCATGTGATCGAGCACTTGACTATTGCCGTCGTAGACGTAGGTGTAGGTCTCGGCGTCCTTCTCCAGGTTGAGCAGGTTGGTGAGCGGCATTTCGCCAGCGCCACCTTCGAGGATGGCCACCGGATGATCGGTGCCCTCACCCGGCTCGCCGAACTGGAAGTCGTTCAGGTCACCAGCCACCATCACCAGCGCGTTCGGATCCGCGTCCAGGATGGTGTCTACGAAGTCGCGGACTACCTGGGCCTGCATCTTGCGCTGTACCTCGGTGATCCGATTCGGCGGCCAGTTCACGCCGAACAGCGGATCGTCGCCGCCTTTGCTCTTGAAGTGATTGCCGACGATCGTGACTTCCCGACCCTCGACGTCAAAGACCCCGACCAGCGGCTCACGGCCTGGGCTGGGACTGCCGGGGCCAAAGGCGGCCGCAACATCCGGCCCGTACATCTGGTATGCGTCAAGCAAGTCGACCCGATCGTCGTCCCACAGGAACCCGACCTCGATGCCACGCGCGTCGCTAGTCTCGAAAGAGGTGGCAACGTAGTTCGTGCCGGCCGCTGCGTTGACCCGATCACCGAGCTCCTGGAGGATGGCCGTGTTCTCCACCTCCTGCACCACGATGATCTCGGGCAACTCAAGCTCCACCTGGAGTGCCATGGCCAGTTTCGCGAGCTGGGTCTCCAGTCCCCCGGGCGTGGGGGTGCTGCCGGCGTCGTCCTTGCCGCCCTTACGAAGCACGACGGCATCGTCGCCATTGAAGAGAACACCGCTTGAGATCTGGTCCGCTACAGCCAGGATGACAGGATCTGCGGATGGGTGAGCCAGGACAAAAACACCTCCGTCGGCGAGGGTGCCCTCAAGAGGAATCGTCCGCCCAGGCGAGGAATTGCCATTGAAGTAGATCTCAACCGCGTAACCCTCAGCCCCCAGATTCACCGCGGCCCCGGTGCCATTGTATATCTCCACGGCCTTATTGTAAGAGCTTCCCTCCACGTACTCGGAGAAGAACAACCCGCTGCCAGTACCACAGGTGACGGAATGCGAGCCGAGCCCGTCGAAGGTATCCTTGGCGAAACCGTCCCATTCAGACGATGGATCGAACGGGTCTGTCTCGTCGGCGTCTCCCTGGCAGACGGAGGACTCGCGGCGGATGGTGTTGTCCTTGGTGGAAATCAGGCCACTTCCCCACTCGCTCCCCGGGTCGTATCCCACCTCACCGATTGCATCTACCACGACGGGGACGTTCAACTCGAGGTCGAACAGGTTCTCGACGTTAAAGGTCGTGATCACTGTGTCGCCCCTGGGACCAGAGCGGGTGCTGGCCGGCAGCCTGGGCAGTCTGTGCGTCTTCACGTCGAAGCTGACCGGCTGAAGCTTGTAATTGCCGAAGGTGTAGTCAACAGCCCCCACCAGATGGCGCACGCGGTCGCCCGGCCTGACGACGATGGCTTCATCCAAGCTGCTGTCGTCCACCAGGATACGCTCGGGATTGTAGTCCACCACGTCCCCGCCCAGATTGCGGATGAGGATCTGCTTGGTCTGCGGATAGAAGCCGGAGCCTGGTTTAGCGTCCCGCTTGGCCAACACTGCGAACTCACCGTAGCTCGAGGTGGGAGCGACAACGGGTGCGTTGCGCACCGAGACTAACATCCCCTCCAACGGTTCCCAGAAGGCAATGCCGTCCGCTATCGACTCGTTCGGCAGGTCATTGAGTTTGATCGGGGCCGGCAGCGGGTTGTCGCTGGAGAGCACCTCGATCAGGGCCACACTGCGCAGGCAGGTCAAGGGCAGTGCATTCCCATACTGATCCTCCTGCACCTTGGCGATGACGCGGATAAAGTCGCCCACCGCCGGCCTGGGGCCCTCGTCGGGGAACCCACCTCCAGAGACAAAGATGCCGTCGGAGGTCGCGGGGTCGCCGTCGCCAGCCGGATCCTGCAGCCAGAAGTCCGCGCCGCTAGCCGTGAACAGCGTCACGACGCCGGACGTCTCGACGACCTGGCCGTCGAAGGGAGAGAACTGCTCGCCCCCCTGGATCTCCATGATCGTGACGACGGGCGGTGGCGGCACATACACGGAGATGTCGTCGTCGTCGCGGGGCTCGATCTTGAAGTCGCCATAGCCGTAGAAGAGTGGACCCTGGACGAAATCCAGCAGGTCGCCGCCGGTGGGGCTGTAGCCGTAATCCCCCAGGTCGTCCACCCGCGCGCCGCCGCTGCCGTCGTCGACCAGCCACTCGCCGTAGCCCAGGTCGTCGTCGGTGACAGTGACGTCCTCCACCCGGACTAACACACTCTCCCACTGTTCCTGGTTCACGTCTCCACTGGGCAGGACCTGGGGCGCGGGCAGCGGGTTGCCGGAGCTCACGACGATCGCGTCGCCGTAAGCGATCTCCGTCAGGCCGTAGTATTCGCTGACGGCACCCGTGACCTCCAACTGGTCGCCCACGTTGACGTAGCCATCGGGTTTGTAGAGCACCAAACCACTCCAGGGGCCGGTGCCGTCCTGTATGAAGGTGTAGCGGTTGCCACCGTCGTAGAAGAACGCGGTCACGACACCCTGGGTGGTGACTGTCTGGCCCTCGTAGGGCGAATCACCGCTGGGAGCTGTGGTGTACTGGATATCATAGATGGAGACGGGGGTGGCTGCCAAAGCCGGCGTCACGCCGATCACCATGGGCAGCAACATCACGGCCAGTACAGAGATGGTTATTGACCGTTTCCTCATTTCGGAATTCTCCTTTACTCTCTCAATGGGCGGCCACACTCGGGCCGCGAGCGAAAACGGGGGAGAGCGCAGGACCCGCCTGCGGATCTCCCCCTCAGATCACGCTTGGGTCGCTCTCTACGATCGGATAGACCTGTAAACGACAGGTACCACCTCCTTTCGCGTTGACTTGTGCCGGTAAGCCGAGGGAACGCTGAGCGTGAACCGTCCGGCACTGTCGCGGTGGACACATCAGTTTAGCCGCGTGATGCGGTCTTCGCCGCCCTCAGGGTAGTCTCCGGCCGCGATCACACCGCCGAGCCCGATCTCGATGTAGTTCGACAGTGCCTGCTGATAGGTGACACCGAGCGACGTGAACGGGGCGCCGCGATACGGATACTGGTCGCCGCCATTGGCCAGGAAATCAATGCTGGCGATGGTCACCGTTGGCGCGCCAGGCACGACCGCTCCGGCCTGCACGACGTAGGTGTCGTCGTCGAGCTTGATCTCCACCACGCGCGTTCCGGGCGTGACCACGTTGCCTTCGTCATCCAGCACCTGGGGCGTACCCGAGGCGTCCCACACGAAGGTGAAGCCCGAGACCTGCGCGAAACGGCCATCAACGAACTCCACCCGCGACACGGCGTTCTCCATGATCTCCTTGAACTGATCCGGGGGGATATCTTCAATGGCAGCCACGAAGTTGGAGAACGGCACCATGTCGAAGGTGTCCAGCTCGGTGACGTCGCCGGCCGGGATGATGCTGTCGTTGCGAATACCACCGCCGTTCTGGAGGCCGACGTCCGGCATCGCCACCCCGAAGTCGGAGGCCAACTGCTCGGCCTGCCACTTCAACGCGTCGGCGATCAGGTCGCCCTCGTTGGTCTCCATGGTCCTCACGTGGCCCCGAATCCCGTCGAGGTCGACCTCGCTGGTGCCGATCACGTTCGTCGCCAGAGCGTCGAGATAGTCAACTATCGGGTCGACCACCAGTTCTTGAACCTGTAGATCAGGCTCCACCGCGTCGGGGTTGTCGCCACCTGCCACCCGTACCGGGCCGCTGTTATCGCCAATGTCGATCACGTCGCCGCACTTGTCGAACCCTAGCACCAGGCGACCGACGTAGGCGTAGCTGCCCGCGGTCGTGACCACCGGAACCTGCGTGCCGTCGATATCGGTGGCGATGATCGGATAGGGGCCGAATATCCTGCCTTCGTCCCCGGGGATGAGCAGGTCGCCAGGGTTGGCCAACACCTCATCCCCCCCACCCGCCACCATCACGTCGACGCCGTCGAGCGTCGGTGCCAGCGCCAGGTCCTCCTCGATGCTCTGCAAGTGGCTGATCAGGATGATCTTGTTGACGCCCATCATCTCCAGCTTGTCGACCTCGGCCTGGACGGCTGCGGACACGTCGGGATCGACGCCCACGTTGCGCGGACTGGAGATGAAGGGGAGGTTGGGCGTCGTGGCACCGATGATGCCGATCAGTTCGCCACGCTCCTTGACCACGGCACTGAGAGCGATCCTGTCCGCGTCGAACAGGGCCTGCAATCGTGGCTCGCCGGAGTAGTCGAGGTTGGCGCTCAGATACGGCGGGGAGGTTCGCTCGTAGCCCTCGATGAAGTCGGCCAGCACGTCGGGGCCGAAGTCGAAGTCGTGGTTGCCGATGGCCACCGCGTCGTAGCCGATCAGATCCATGGCAATAGTGTCGTAGAAGGGCGTACCTTTGTCCAGGCTGGCGTTGAACTCCGGCCCGGCCAGGAAGTTGTCGCCCGAGGAGACCATCAC
>CAZYSK010000070.1:0-29861 GCA_964649415.1 uncultured Anaerolineales bacterium | reverse complement strand
GCAGCGGAGTAGCGTCCTACGGCACTCCGGCGGACCTACGTGCCTCACTACGAACACGGTCCTACGGCACTCCGGCAGACCTACGTGCCTCACTACGAACGCGGTCCCGCTCGTAGTAAGCGCGGATGGGTACATCCGACGGAGCGCCGGCGGAGTAGCGTCCCGCGGCTACGCGTTGCCCTCCAGCACCTCGCTCAGTTGGCGCTGCACCGGGCCGGGCAGCGGCTTGAGCTTCCCCGGCCCCCGCAGCCACGCTTTGACTTTCTTGCCGAAAAACACCGGCACCTCCGACGCGGCGGCGTCCACCGTGACGTCGGGGCTGGCGAAGACGATGGCCGCTCGTACGGGCACCTCGACGCCGGGCAGTTGGCTGGACAGCCACCCCGCCAGTTTCTGCGCCTGCTGCCTGGCCTCCAGATCGGGCGCGCCCACCGATTCCTGGCCCGCGAACTGGCGGAACACCTTCCCCTGTTGGCGATGTTTCCATCGCCCTTCCTTTTCGTAGATCACTTCGCCGCCATGCGCCTTGACCACGAAGACGGTACAGCCGCCGGGCTCCAGCAGGACGTGAGATGCCGGGAGCACGTACTGAAACAGCGCGTGGCGGTCGTCGAGCCCTTTGAGGACCGTGGCCAGCGCCTCGTGGTGGGCTAGGGGGCCGACGTAGCGACCGGCGAAGTATCCGCCCACGACCGAGAGCACGACGCCCACGACCATGCACACGAGCAGCGGTAGCACCCAATCTGGCTTGGCGAAGGACACGATCAGTCCGGCCAGCAACACCATCAGCCCGGCCAGCGTCGCGTACTTGCCGATGAATTCTCCCCTCTGGATTCGGCGTTCGTTGCGAATGATGCGCATATCTACTCCTGAAAGCGGCCCAAGATCAGGGAGGCGTTCTGTCCGCCCAACCCGAGGGAGTTGGATAGCGCGACACGAACGTCGGCCTTGCGTGGGCCTTCCGGCACGTAGTCCAGGTCGCACTCTGGATCAGGCGTGTCCAGGTTGATGGTTGGATGGATGGTGCCCTGTTCGAGCGTCAACACGCAGGCCGCCGCCTCGATTGCCCCGGCACCTCCCATCGCGTGGCCGACCATGGATTTGGTCGAGCTGATGGGGATCTCGTAGGCCCGCTCGCCGAAGATGCGTTTGACCACTTTGGTCTCGACCAGGTCGTTGATCAGCGTGCTGCTGCCGTGCGCGTTGATGTAGTCGATATCCGCGGGTGTCAGGCCGGCATCCGCCAGCGCCCATCGCATGGCCCGTTCCGCGCCTCCCCCCTCTGGATCCGGCTGGGCCACGTGGAAGGCGTCAGACGAGGACGCGTGGCCCAGCACCTCGGCCCGGGCGCGCGCGCCCCGTGCCTGCGCGTGTTCCAGCGATTCGAGCACCAGCAGCGCGCATCCTTCACTGTACACGATGCCGTCGCGCTCGGCGTCGAAAGGCCGGCTGGCCCGCTCCGGGTCCCCGTTGCGGGTGGAGAGCACCCGCATGGCACAGAAGCCGGCGATGGGGGCGAAGTGGATCAGGGCGTCCACTCCCCCGCAGATCATCACGTCCGCTGCGCCGCGGCGGATGAACTCCGCAGCCTCTCCCACGGCCTGGGTGCCCGTCGCGCACGCGGCGACCACCGTGCTGATGGGGCCTTTGGCCCCCGACCAGTGGCTGACGTGGTGGGATGGCATGTTCACCAGCGACGACGGCAGGATGAACGGGCTGACGCGCGAGACCCCTTTGTTGCGGTAGGCGTCTACCCCCTCGATGGACCGGCCCAACCCCCCGACGCTGCTCCCGACCAGCACGCCGACGCGCTCCTCGTCGGCCAGGGGCAGCGCGATCCCGGCGTCGGCCAGCGTGGCCTGCGCCGTCGCGATGGCCACCTGAGAGCAGCGCGCCATGCGCCGCGCTTCCTTGAAGTCTATGTAACGCCTGGGGTCGAAGCCCTTGATCTCGCCAGCGATGCGCACCGGCAGATCCGATGCGTCGAACTGGGTGATGGGACCGATGCCCGAACGCCCGGCCAGCAAGCCCTCCCAGGTCTCCTCCAACGTCAGGCCCAGCGGCGTTATCGCTCCCACGCCGGTGACGAGTACGCGCTTGTGGCCGTTCATGCGTTCTCCTTTGCCAGACCCTCGCGGATCGCCTCCACCACGCGGCCCTGCACGGCCAGACGGGCCTGCCCGATGGCGTTCTTGATCGCCCGCGCATTGGAGCGTCCGTGCGCTACGATCACGACACCGTTGACGCCCAACAGCGGGCCTCCGCCGACCTCGAAGGGATCCACCCGCCGTGCCATGCGCCGGAAGGCAGGCTTGGCCAACAGGCCCCCCACCGTCGTCACCAGGCTGGCCCGGATCTCCTCCCGGATCAGGTCCGTCAGCATCTTGGCCGTCGCTTCGGTCGTCTTGATGAATATGTTGCCGCTGAAGCCATCGGTGACGACGACGTCGGCGTGGCCCGTGGCTGCCTCCTTGGGCTCGATGTTGCCGATGAAGTTCAGGCCGGAGGCGGACAGCAGCTTGGTGGTTTCCTTGATCAGCGTGTTCCCCTTGCCGGGCTCCTCGCCGTTGGAGAGCAGCGCCACGCGAGGGCGCTCGCAGCCCAATACCGCGCGCGCGTAGATGTGGCCCATCAGCGCGAACTGGAGTAGGTACTCGGGGCGGCAGTCGGCGTTGGCACCGATGTCGAGCGCGACGAAGCGGCCGGCGGGCAGGGGCAGGATCGTGGCCAGGGCGGGGCGCTTGATGCCCCGGATGCGCCGCAGCGTGTGCAGCGTGGCCACGGCCAGCACGGCGCCCGTGTTGCCGGCGGTCACGTAGGCGTCGGCCTGGCCCTCGCGCACCAGGGTCATCCCCACGTGCATCGAGGAGTCCTTTTTCTCTCGCGCGGCCCAGGCGGGCTCGTCATCCATCTCGATGACGTCCGATGCGTGGACGACCTCCAGCTTGAGGCCGCCCGCGTCGAGTTGGGCCAGCTCCTGCCGGATCGCGTCCTCGCGTCCCACCAGGACGATCTCGTCGCCCCATTCCCGCGCCGCCATCACCGCGCCAGCCACGTCCGGCGCCGGATAGTCGTCGGTACCCATTGCGTCGAGGACGATTCTCATTTATCCGCTCCTGTCTATTCTCCCAGTACCTTGATCACGAGCCGCTTGCGCCGCTGGCCGTCGAACTCGGCGTAGAAGACCTGCTGCCACGGCCCCAGGTCGAGCCTGCCGTCTGTCACGGGCAGGATGACCTGGTGGTGGATGAGCAGCGACTTGAGGTGCGCGTCGCCGTTGTCCTCACCGGTGCGGTGGTGGCGGTAGTCGCGGCGGTAGGGGGCCAGCCCCTCGATCCACTCCCAGATGTCGCCGTGGAGCCCGGGCTCGTCGTCGTTGACGAACACGCCGGCCGTGATGTGCATGGCCGATACGAGCACGAGGCCCTCCTGGATGCCACTCTCGGCCACGGCCTGTTCGACCTCGCGGGTGATGCGCACCAGTTCACGGTGCTTCTGGGTGTTGAAAGTCAAGTACTTGGTGTGTGCTTTCATGGCCCCCCCCTCGATCCCAAGCGGTGTGCGCGAGCCTGCGTGCTCCCGGAGGTCGAAACGTGGTCACGTGCCCGGCACGTAGGTGAGATTGTACCCTGCTTGTTCGAGGTTGACAAGTGACGCGGGGAGAGTATAATAAGCTGCAAGCCCCGGTGGCGGAATAGGCATACGCGGCAGGTTGAGGGCCTGTGCCTTTTTAGGCGTGCTGGTTCGAATCCAGTCCGGGGCACTCCCGGCGGCTGGCCATGGCCAGCCGCCGGTGCTTTTTGTACAAGCGGCCCCGGTATCTCCCCGTTGCTCTGGCCGGCACACGGTACGATCTCACACGTGCCGCAACGAATTCTCCTCCGTTCCTCTCACCGGGTGTAGGTAACCTCCCTACAAGAGATGTCAAGTTTTCCCTACAGACAGAAGGCATTTTACATAGTATGGTATATTCTGTGGCGCGAGGACTCGTGCGCATTATGGGTGTGTCATACCTTCTTGGACGTACCTTCTTGGACGTATCACCATAGTCTTACAGACCATTCACCCCCCGATTTCGACCGCCCGGCCGGAAATTGTAGATTTCCGGCTGGGTTTTTGCTATCATGGTGATCGTAGAGATAGAAGGAGGGTGAAATCGATATGAGTGCTCAACGAACGCGCTGGTTTGCCTGGTCGCCGTCCAGTGACACGCTGGTGGCGGTGCTGACCGAGATCGCGATGATAGCGGCCTACTGGACCACTACTCATCTGCTAAGCCCAGGATGGGATGGCGTGCTGGTCTTTGGTGTGCTGACCAATCTGGGCCTCAACGTGCTGTTCCCGGTGTGGTGGATCGCCTACCGCCGCGGGCAGCCGCTGAGTGAACTGGGCATCACGACGCGGCGCTGGCTCCCCAGCCTGCTCATCGGCGTCGGGCTTGCCGCCTTCTCCTCGTTCGGCCTGCGGCATAGCGCAGCCGGTATAGATTGGCTGCCGCACGTGCTGTTCAACGCGGTCATCCTGTGGGAGCCTTTCTTCGTCCACGGTTGGCTGCAGTTGCGCTACGAACGTGCCTTTGGCGTCATTCCGGGCGTCCTGCTGGCAGCCCTGAGTTTCGCCGCTTACCACATCGGCACCTACCCACCCGCCGGGTTGCTAACACTGCTGATTTCGGGGCTGTTCTTCGCCGCCATCTTCCGCCTGACGTCCAATCTACTGACGATGTGGCCGCTGCTCTGGAGTGTTGGCTCGTCAATGGGTACGCTGATGGGCGGAATGCAGTTCACCTGGAGCCAGGTCGCGACCTGGTCGGTCATCCTGCTGATTCAGTTGGCCTTCATCGGCTATACGTGGTGGAGGCGGAGGTAGCGAAAGGAATGGGAGTGCTCTCATCGGAGGTCGAGCATGGCAGAGCGTGAGTGGCGTCCCCCCTGGGTGCTGGGGCAGTTCTTCCGGCTGGCTCGCTGGGGCTTCCCCAGGCAAATCCTGATGATCCTGGCTGAGGGTGACAGGACTTTCTCCGAGATCCTCGAGGGCTTCGCTCGCTTCATGCGTCACTTCGGTCATTTCGGTCGCGATGAGGTCGTGGCCGGGTACACTGAGGATGCCTTCATCGCAGCGGTGCGGGAAGCCGTGGAGAAACTGGAGCGGGAAGGGGCGGTCATTCTGCGTGGGGAGGTCTGTCGCCTGACCCCTGGGGGGCGACAGCTCGCCGAGAAGCACCGGCAGGAGTATCAGGACCTGGCCCGGCGGGGCGAGCGTCTCCTGCAACCTCAGACCGTTTCCCTGGTTGGCCTGGGCGTGCACGTCGTGTTGGCTGTGCTCAAACTGATCGCCGGGGCCATCTCCGGCAGCATCGGCCTCATCTCCGACGGGATGGACACGGCGATGGATGGGCTCTCCAGCATCCTCGTATTCGTCGGGCTGCGGCTGCACAAGGAACGGTACGTCAACGTGGTGCTGGTGCTGCTGATGCTGGGGGTCGGAGCCGGGGCAGGCTATGAGGCGGTGCACCGTATCCTCGTCCCTGAAGAGGTGGGGGTAGATCCGCTGACCTTTGTCGCCGCCATCCTCTCCGGCCTGGTCTGTCTCTTGCTCTCGCTCTACCAGCAGTACGTAGCCACGCGGAGCAAACAACTGCCCCTCATCTCCCAGGCAGTGGACTCGCGCAACCACGCCGTCGTTGCGGTGGCAGTCACGGCGGGGCTGGTGGCTACGTTGTCGCGCTTCCCCTTGCTGGACACACTGGTGGGGCTGGCGGTGGCCGTCTTGATTCTCAAGAGCGGCGTCGAGTTGGCGCTGGAGACGGTGCGGGCGCTGCGCGGGGAGGAGGTGGACTTCTCCCGCTACGAACTCGGCTTCGTGGAGGAGTACCGCCATTTCCAGGAGCAGCAACTGGCCGACTGGCTGCTGTCCGTCGTGGTCGAGGAAGGGCCACTGACCCACCGGGCGCTGCTGGCCCGCTGCCGGGAGACGCTCGACACCCGGGACGTGCCGATCCTTCGCGAGCTGGGGTGGGGTAGCGGTGCCCGCCCGGAGGAGCGGGTGACGAGCGTACTGGAGACGCTGGCCGAACAGGGGCTGATCACCGTGCATGGCGAACTGCATGTCACCAAGAAGGGCCGCGCCGAACTGAGGCCAGGCGTGTGGGGCGCGGAGGGGGCGGAGTTCTGCGCGCAGGTCTCGAGCGCGTGAAGAGCGAGACGGGCCTGAGCCCGTTTGCCTTCGTCCACGTTTACCTCCGGCAGATACGCAGGCGTGGCAGGACGGTGACGACCTGTAGTGACCCCCAAGAACTGAGCAGGAGCGATATCCCGATCATCGTTGAGCGGAAAGCGAAATTGGGCCAAGAACTGAGAGAGCAGCAAGTGCGCCTCATCGAGGATGGGGACAGTGAAGCGGCCCACGTGGCTAGAGGTCTGTGCTCGGGAGGGATTTGCTGAAAAGGGCGGCGTGGAGCTGACGCAAATGGGTCACACTTCGTTCAGCCGCAACGTCGGCATCGGGCAGAGGCATGAATTCGCCAGAGACAAAGCCATGGTAGTCGGTTGCAGAGAGTGCATGCAGAATAGACTCGAAATCCAGGTGCCCTGCGCCGGGATACCAGCGATTGGAATCGGCTACGTGAAAGTGGAAGATCCGGTCACCGCAGGCGCGGATGCTATCCTCAATGACCGGCTCCTCGATGTTCATGTGGAAAGTGTCCAGCAATAGCCCAAAGTTATCGGCGCCGACTCGCTCGACGAGGTCCATTCCACCGGCGACGGTGTGGATGAGATCTGTCTCGTACCGGTTGAGCGGTTCCAGGGCAAAACGCACGCCCGTTTCGGCGGCCACGTCCGCGCATTCCTGCAGCGCCTCGACGAGGTAAGCCATAGACTGTTCGTGGGTCTGCCCTTCGGGCGTGATGCCCCGAATCAGGCCCAGGATGATGATGGCATTGAAGCGCGCGGCCAGCGGGACGTGGCTCTTGATCCGTTCGATAGCCGCGGCGCGCACGGCCGGGGCGTCGCTAGTGAACGACAGCCTCTCTTCGCCCCAGGCCTGGCCGGTGCCGATGGCCGGCACGAGCAGCCCATGCGCCGACACGACGCGCTCCAGTTCGGCGCCGTCCACCAGCCTGGGATCGCGGATGGCGAGTTCGACGCCGTCGTAGCCCCAGGCGGCGATCTTGGCGACGTTGGCTTCAAAGTCGCCTTTGAAAGCTACCGCCTGGAATTGGGCGGCATGGGTAGACAGAACAATGCTGAGCTTCATTGGCGTTCGGTCCTTTGAGTGAATGGGCCAGAAACCCGGTTTTTCTGAAAAACCGGGTTTCTGTTGCCCAACTGCCTCACATCTGGCAGGTGATCTTGCACTGCTCCCGGTTCGTCTGCAGCTCGATGATGTTTTCAGGCACCTCTTCCAGGCTGATCTTCTTGGTGATCATCTGCGTCATGTCCATGCCGCTGGCCATGCACTCGATCACCCTGGGGAACGTGCCGTGCCCGGAATGGCCTTGTGAGCCGACGATGCGCGCCCGCCGCACCTGCAATACCTCGCCGGTGACCGGCATCTTGGCCTCCGCTCTGGCCGTCACCACGATGGTACTGTTCAATGTGCGGCCCTCCCAGATGACGCGCTCAATGTCCGGGTAGACGATCTCCGGCAGGCCGGTCGCTTCCATGAAGAGATCGGCCCCCATGCCATCGGTGAGTTCCAGGACCCGATCCGCAAAGCTTTCCTCGAGTGGGTTGATGGCGTAGTCGGCTCCTATTCTCAACGCCAGTGCGGCACGATCTGTCTGCGGCTCGGAGATGATCACCTTGGAAGCCCCTGCCTTCTTGAGCACTGCACAAGCAGCGACCCCAATTGGCCCGCCGCCCAGGATGACGACGCGGTCGCCCGGACGGATGCCACCGCCCCGCTCGATCACGGCGTTGTAAGCTACACTGGTCGGTTCCACCAGGCTGCCAGCCAAGAAAAGGTCATCCCCCTTGTAGGCGGCGGCCAACGGCTCCAGGCTCCACACGGTCCTGGCTGGCACGGCAACATACTGGGCGAATGCGCCGTTGACGTTGAAGCCGATCTCGTCCAGGTTCTCACAGTGGTTGGGATAGCCATCAGCGCAGGGCTTGCAGTATCCACACCACAACATCTCCTCTGTGGTGACCCGCTCGCCTCCCTGGAACGGCTTGTTGGTGCGCTTATCCCGAGCGTTTTTGCCGGCTTCTACGACGACCCCGGAAAGCTCGTGCCCCAGGATGCAGGGGAAGCCTGTCAGTCCCGGATAGTAGATGTAGCCGTCCTCTTCGGCCTGGGCCATGTGGACGTCTGAGCCGCAGATACCACATGCCTTGACTTGCAACAGCACCTCATCTGGCCCGGGGGTGGGAATGTCGTACTCCCTTATCTCGAGCCGGGGATTTCGGTACACCAGGCTGCCCAGGTAGGTCTGGCGACCTTCGATGTCTTTTGCACCCAGTCTGAACTCTGGCTTGGGATCCCAATCCGCAACCAGGGTCACACCTTGCATCTTGCCTTTCATTGCATTTTCTCCTTCTGTGATTTAGTGTCAAGACTTCCGAAGTCTAGGAAAAGGTGCTAAATGGGTCAAATGAGCTACTGAAGACTTCGGAAGTCTACAGTTACACTAGCGTGTTCTGACCTATGGCCGGCAAGCCGTAGACCGGCTTCCACCCCTCACTCAACGGCTCCCGGAGGTAGGGTTCCATCTCCTCGGCGGTGCGCAGGGTGACTTCCTCCACCGGTGGCACGGTACCGGCCGGGAAGGCTTCCAGGATCTGGTCGTTGAGCAACGTCAGGTAGCGCAGGATGGCCGCCAGGGGCCGCTTCGCCTTCTCGGCCGAGCCGTGCGTCGCCTTGCCCACAACGCCTTCCGGCGTGGCCGCGATCTCGATGGCAAAGTGGCCCTCGCCCTCAGACCAGCGGCTGGGCCGCCCGAAGGGGTCCACCGACTTGTCAAAGTGGCCATCCGGCAGGTAGCTCTTGCCTTCGGTGTCCACGGCGTACGCCATGTCCACCATCTCTGGGTGAAGCAGCAGCCCGATCGAGGTTTCGGATTCATCCGCGTGGACGAAGTTGGTGTCCCATTTGCCGCCCTTTTCGGTGGTGCGGAAAAACTCGCGCACGGCGCGGTGCCAGTCAATCACGCGGAAGATGCCGGGGAGTTGGTACCGCTTCTGGAACTGCTGGACGGCTGATTCGAGCACCCACAGTTGGCCGTGGTTATTGATGATGATCTGCTTGCGGAAGCCGTCGTTCCACAGGCCCAGCATCACGTCCATCATCAGTTCCCGTACGACGTTCTCCCGTACGATGGTGGTGCCGGGCATCCCCAGATGGTGGTACGGATGTGCGCCGTACATCAGCGGCGGCAGGGCCAGGTTGGCTGGCGCGCCGCGCGTCGCGGTGTAGCGGCGCACGCCTTCCACGATCTGGCTGACGTACAGGGTATCGGATGCACTGACCAGGTGCCTCCCGTGCAGCTCGGTGGAGCCAACGGGGATGAAGACGACGTCGTTCTTGCGCCGATTTTCCTCGACCTGCCAGCGCACGGTGGTCTGGATGTAGGAGCCGGACTTGCCCCACTCCACCGGTGAGGGGACGCCATACTCGGTCAGGATGGCGTCGATCTCCTCGTCGCTGGCGTCCCATACCTTTTTCTTCAGCCGACCGACGGTGTTGTCCTCGAAGAACAGATCGGGCTGATCGGTTGCCAACAGTCCAACGGGTAATTTTGTCTCACTCATTTTCTAGTTCTCCTTGCTCATTCTGTATTTTGAGGTGACCGGCACTTGAAAAGTGCCGGTCACCTGACTACGCCTCAATCTCGCTCAGTCTGACTGGCCGGTTCTCCCGGATCGATTTTTCCGCCGCATAGCCCATCACCACCGGCACCCGCCCGTCCACGCCGGTGACCGGTGGGGTCTTGTCCTCCAGCACGCACCTGAAAAAAGCCCGCATCTCGGCAATGTAGGACGCGATGTAGCGTTCCATGAAGAAGTTGAGCGGCAGGTCGCGGTGGACGCGTTGGGCGTCGCTGATACGGGCGGTGTTGGGATAGTCGTTGTCGGCGGTCACGCAGCCCTTGCTGCCGAACACCTCCACCCGCTGGTCGTAGCCGTAAACGGCCTGGCGGCTGTTGTCAATCGTGCCTATGACGCCGTTCTCGAAGCGCAGGGTGATAACCGCCGTGTCTATGTCGCCGGCCTCGCCGATGGCCGGGTCCACCATCACGCCCCCGGTGGCATAGATCTCCTCCACTTCGCTGCCGATGAGGTAGCGGGCCATGTCGAAGTCGTGGATGGTCATGTCGAGGAAGATGCGGCCAGAGACCTTGATGTATTCGATGGGCGGGGGCGCGGGATCGCGGCTGGTGATGCGCAGGATGTGGGGTTCTCCGATTTTGCCGTCCGCCACCAGTTCCCGGACGCGCCGAAAGTTGGGGTCAAAGCGCCGGTTGAAGCCAATCTGCAACTTGACGCCCGCCTTCTCCACCGCTGCTAGCGCCCGGTCAATGCGAGCCAGGTCGTAGTCAATCGGCTTTTCGCAGAAGATGTGTTTGCCGGCGGCAGCCGCTTCCTCGATCATCTGGGCGTGGGTGTCGGTGCTGGAGCAGACGACGACGGCCTCGATGTCGGGATTTTCCATAATCGCCCGGTGGTCCTGGGTGGCCGTGGGGATGCCGAATTCGGCGGCGCATTTCTGGGCTGCCTCCAGGATGATGTCGGACACGGCCACGAAGTTGGCCTCGGGGATGCGGAAGGCCAGATGCTCGGCGTGGAGGCGTCCAATCCGCCCTGCTCCAATTAACCCGACGTTTACTCCAGAAGTCATCGTTCCACACCTCCTCATGTTTTATGCAACACGCATCGCGTGTTCTCTCTTGCGTGTTGCGTACGGTTGGACTGCTCTCTTGCCAGCCACGTCCCCATTACGTCATCTTGACCACAATGTCGCTGATAATGTTGGCTGCCTCGTCGCCCCGGTCAGCAGCGTTGCTCAAGTGCCGATAGAGCTCGCGCAGCTTGAGCATCTCGACGATGTGCTCCACGTCCTGTGGCTGGTGGAACAGATCGGCTATTGCCTCCCGGTAGACTTGCTCCATTCGGTTCTCCAACGCCTTGGCCCGCACGGCGTGGTCAGTGGCCACGGCGGCGTGATGATTCAGTCGCTGCATCGCCAGCAATATCTCACGTGCGGCTTCACCCAACAGTGAAGTCATGCGCCGCAAATAGTCGTTGGGTTCTACCTCTAGGAGTTCCATCTCGCCAATGGTGGTGTATGCATAATCAAGCACGTCGTCAATTGCCCGCGACAGGGCGTAGATGTCCTCGCGGTCCATGGGCGTGACAAAGGTGCGATTCAGTTCGTCAATCAGGATGCGGCGTACCTCGTCGGCTTCTCTCTCCAGCGTAGTGACTCGTTCGGCGTATTTGGGGCTGCGCTTCTTCATATACCCTTCCAGCGCGTCCATCCCCTCCACGGCGTACTTGGCTTGTTGAATCAGCAACTGAACAAAGTTGTTCTGTCTTGGCTTGAAGAACCTCTTGATCCACTCCATGGTTCCCCCTCACATCAACGAGATGACTCCATAGATCAACGCGGCGACCGCTGCTGTCACCGGAATTGTCAATACCCATGCGGTGACGATTTGGCGCGCCACATCCCAGCGCACCTTGTTCGGCCGCTCGGCCGAACCCACACCCATTATCGCTGAGCTCACTACCTGGGTCGTGCTGACCGGCCCGCCCAGCAGTGCTGCCCCCATGATCACCGAGGCGGAAGCAACCTGGCTGGCAAAGCCATGCACCGGCCGAATCTTGTAGAACTTGCCGCCCAGCGTACGGATCAGCCGCCAACCTCCCAGCGCTGTACCCAAAGCGATAGCCCCTGCGCTCAGCGTGATGACCCAGGTCGGCACGGCGAAATCGCTGATCACCCCTTCGGCCAGCAGTGCCATCGTGACGATCCCCATCGTCTTCTGGGCATCGTTGGTCCCGTGGCTCAATGCCAGCCACAACGCTGTGCCCCACTGGCCTCGCTTGAAGAACCAGTTGATGCGAGGCGATGCGCCCCTGACCAGGAACAGGATCAACTTCATCACAAAGTACCCCCCAATCAAGCCCAGGATTGGAGAGACCAGCAGCGCCGTCACGACTTTGGTTAACCCCTCCAGGCGCAGCGCATCCCATCCTGACTGGATGGCTACGGCTCCCACGATACCGCCGACCAGGGCGTGGGACGAACTGGACGGGATACCAAAGAACCAGGTGAACACGTTCCAGACAATGGCTGAGATGAGCCCGGCCTCGATGACGGGCAACGTCACTGCCGCTTCCTGCACCACCTCGTGGCCGATGGTGGTCGCTACCGCAACGCCAAAGAGAAACGGCCCGGCAAAGTGGGCGATGGCGGTGATCAGCAGCACGTGGCGCGGTGCCATCGCCCGCGACGAGATAACCGTAGCCACGATGTTGGAACTGTCGTGAAAGCCGTTGAGAAAGTCGAAAACTAGTGCCAGTCCGATGATAAACAGAAGCCTGCTTGTCATTCCAACACGTCTCCTTGCCCGCAAGTGACTGGCGTACTTCTAGTCGATGGGTGTATGCGCCAGATCAGCCCCAGGCCGGCCAGGAAACCGAACGTACAGAGCAGGTACACCCATTGCAGGTCCACGACAGACAGCATAGCGAAAGCCAGGAATGGCCCGGCCATGCTGCCGACGTCGCCGACCGTCGCGTAGAGGCCCATTACTACGCCTTCCCTGCCCGGCGGCGTCAGGTCTCCCATCTGAGCAGCCAGCGTCGCTAGCGCCGCACCTCCACTGACGGCGCCCAGGATCACGCCCAGCACGATGGTCGCGGGCGACGCGGCGAAGGAGAGCAAACCAAAACCCGCCGCGCCGATCACCAGGCTGCCCACGATCACCGGCCAGCGGCCGGTGTGGGCATCGGACAGGTGCCCGGCCAGCGGGCCAACGGCGCCAGCCAGCAGGGAGCGCAGCGCCAGCAGTATCCCGCCAGCCGTGGCTACACCCAGTGCCAGGTGGCCCAGGACGACGGCTGGGCCGAAGTGTCGCTGGAGCAAGAGGCTGGTAGTTGAAAGAGCCACCCCCTCGCCGGCGAAAAGCGTGATCAGGAGCAGCAGCGAAGTGGCAACCAGGTCGCGGTTGCCGCGCAGCAATCCCCTGGTCCGCCGCCAAGAGATGCTATTCAGACGTCGCCTCAGGTCCAATCTCAACGCTGGTCTTGGCTCCTGCTGTGTGTCCCCGCCGGCAAGCTGTGCTGTCTCAGGCAGTGCCACCACTGCGACAGCCAGCCCAATGGCCGTCAGGCCGGCGCAGACCAGCATCGCCGGTCGAAAGCTGATGGTATCTACGAGGAAGCCGCCCACCAGCGGCGAGAGGGCGAGCCCCGCTTGCAGCCAGGTGTTGTAGATGCCGGTCAACCGCCCCCGGTTGGACCGGGTGCTTATGTCCAGTACCATCACCATGCCGCCGACGTTGATGCAGGTCCAGGCAATGCCCCAGGCCAGCCGGCTGACCAGAAAAGGCCAGAACCCGCGCGCCAGCCCGTAACTGGCCGTCGAAAGGACTCCCAACAGCATACCAAAGATGAATAACCGCCGCCGCCCCCAGCGGTCGAGCAGGACGCCGGTCAGCGTGTTGCCGGGGATGCGGACCAGCCGGTTGATGCCCAGCATGACGCCCACGGCGGCCAGGCTCAACCCCACCTCGTCGAGTTGGGTGACCAGCACGGTGTAGAGGGTCAGGTCGCCAAGCAGGGAGAGGCAGACGGCCAGGCCCAGCGGCGTCAGTATCCGGGACGATGTGCGTCCTTGCATCATGCCGCCAACACCTCGGTGACGACTCGCCCGCTCCACCCGACCGGCGCTGGCAGCCCCAGGAGATGCGCGACGGTGGGCGCTGTGTCTATGATGTTGACGGGGCGGGCAATCGAGTGACCACGCCGGATGCCTGGTCCGCTGATGATCCAGGGGATGGTCAGGTCTTCTGCCAGTCCTGCGCTGTGATCGTAGTCGTGGCCGCCGTGATCGGCCAACACGAGACACACGGTGCCCGCCAGGCCGCCGGAGGCGCGGAGCGATTCCAGCACCAGTCCAATGGCGCAATCTGCCTTGCTGACCGCCTGCAGATAAGGCTCCGACATCCACCCGTGGATGTGACCTACTGTGTCGGGGGCCTCCAGGTAGATAAATGCGAATGCTGGGCTCTGCTCGGCGATGTGCGCGGCTGCCGCGGCTCCGATCTCCGAGACTTGCCCTTCCACCGAATCTTCAAGCTTGCGGTAGTAGGCTATGTCCAACGCCCCCAGGCTAAACAGGTCGCGCAGCGGTTCCCAGCTATAGAAAGCGGCTGTATTCAGGCCAGACTGATGCATCACGTCAATCAGGCTGGGCATGGGCGGTGACGGTGGCGTCCATACGTTGCCGACGACGCCGTGACGAGACGGTGACACGGCGTAGAACATAGAGGCATGACAGGGTAGGGTGATGGAGGGGGTGACGGTCTGCGCCTGCCAGGTGTGCGCGCCTTGGATAACCAACCGATCAATTTCCGGTGTGTGAGCCTGGGCTAAGGCGCCCGGACGAAGGCCATCAATGACGAAGAGGATGACCTGCTTGGCGAGAGACATATTACCTCCGTGTGGTCAGTAATGCTTCCACGTCGTCCAGCGTGCCGCGCCAGGGGCCGGGTTGCTCTTGTTTCAGCGTGGTGACGGCGGCGGCGAAGCGGGTGGCCTCTTCGGGCAGCGCGCTCAGGCGCTTGCCCACGTAGATGGCGAAACAGGTGTCGCCCCGACCGGTGCGCCCGTCCAGAGAACGGGGGGTGAAGGGCGCTTCGTATATCTGCCCGTCGGCGTAGACGGTGACGCCCGACGATTGGGTGACGATGACTTCGCGAGGACCGTACCCGGCCAGTTGGCGGGCGGCGACCCGCAGGTCGGTCTGGCCGGTAAGGAGTTCCGCCTCGGCGCGATCCACTTTGAGATAAGTCACGTGGGCCAACCCCTCGGCCATGTCGGGCCACTGGCGAAAGACCAGATGATCGTTTTCGCGTACGCGGACAAAGCCCTGTACGTCCAGGCCCACCGGCCCGCGGGCGGCCAGCGACTTGAGCATAGGCAAATCTATCTCACCCGCGATGATGGGGGTCACGAGGCAGACCCGGGTCGATAGGTCGGGAATGTCGTCTCGTCGAAATGGGCCGGCAAAGGATATCAGTTTGCAGGTACGGCGTTCCATGTCGGCTGAATTGTAGATGTTTTCGATGCCTGATGTCTTGGGCGCGGCTGCAGCAAAGACTTTGATGTCTTCCTGCTCAAGCTCGTCCAGCAAGGCGAAGTCCCTGCGATCCAGGCGAGTGACGACGGCCACGCGGACGCCCATGTGCCGCAGGGCGACACCGCCATAGTAAACAGCGCCGCCGGAAGCGGTTTCGCCGATGCCATCCACCACCAAGCGGTCTTTGGCAAAGTGGCCGATCATCATGATGTCAACGTCGGGCATAGAACGCCTCTCCATTCGTCAACCTGAGCGCCTCAGAACTCTGCTGCGCTGTCCAACGCCGCTGCCAGCCGAGGGGCATTGTTGGTGGTGATACGGTCAATGCCGGCGACTATCAATTGTTGGGCTAGCTCCAGGTGACCTACCTGGTCGACGTCCAGCGTCCAGGCGTCTACCCAGGCAGACCGCACGTGCAGGTACTCGATCCAATCAAAACCATCGTCAATGACCCGGGCCAAGAGCGACGCGCGGATATACCACGCAGCATTGGCGGGAGCCTGTGTCCAGAGCGCTTCGGCACGGGCGGCCAGGTAGTCTGCCGGCGTCCCCCAGCGCCGGGTAGCCAGGGGATGATCGTCCCAGTACCCATAGGCCCCCAGCCGGAAGGGCGGAACCTTTTCACCAGGATTCTTCACTTCCAGGTAGAGCAACGGGTCAAAGCCCAGCGGTATGTCGGCATCCAGTGCTCGCAAACGGCGCAAAGTCCAGTCAGCCGCACTGGTGACTCGCACTCTCTCTTTCGCTGGTTCCACTATCTGCAGCAAACGCCTCAGAATGGTATCAGTTGATGGGGTGCCCACCTTCAGATCCAACTGCAGTTCCTGAAAGTGAGCATAGTCCTGGATCAGCGACACGGCCTCACTGAGCAGGCCCACGCGTTCGTTGGTGACGACGCCACGGTGTACATAGTGCAGGGAGCGCACCTCATCAGTGGTGGTGGCATAGACTGAACCACTGCCGTTGGTGCTGTTTTCTAGCAAGTCATCGTGCAACAACGCAAGATCGTTGTCCCGCAACGGGTTGATGTCAACCTCCACCACGCGGGCGCCGGTTTCCAGGCAGTGGCGCAACCCTCCCAAGGAATTGTGCGGGTAGTCGTCGCCACGGTTGGCCGCGTGATGAACCAGTAAGGGCCCCTCTATCGTGGTTGACGTTTCCCATGCGTGTTTCTCTGTCGTATTCATTGGCTGATTAACTCCAAATCGGTGAGGAAGGATTCCATCACATTTCGGTCAGTTTGTCAAGACGAACGCTCAGTGCCCTTTTCCACCCACTCCCCCTGATAGGCCTTCAACAGCCGCAGCGACTCCACCGCGTATCGCCTCACCTCGTCGCGCCAGCCCACACCTTTGACCGGCGTGAAGGGGTCCGGTCCGGCTGCCGTGCACTCGATGATCACGTCCCCGGCATAGCCCACTCGTCGCAAGGCCCGCGTCAAGGCGACAAAGTCGGTGTGACCGCGCCCGACGGCCTGGCGATTGGAGTCGGCGGCGTGGAACAAGAAGAGGTGCTCTCCTGTATCCAAAACGGCGGCTCCAAGGTCCGTCTCCTCGATGTTCATATGATAGGCGTCCAGCAAAATGCCAACGTTGGGCGATCCTATCTCTGTGACAAACTCGAGCGCTTGGGTAGCCGTGTTCAGAAGGTGGGACTCGTAGCGGTTGAGCACCTCTATCGCCAGGCGCAGGCCCAACTCGGCCGCCCGGGCCCCAACCTGTCGCACCCCAGCGAGAAAGTAGTTGTATTCTTTATCGTGGTCAGCCAACGCGCGCACGCGACCCACTGCGCCGTGGCAACTCACGACCGGTGCCTCTACCGCCACGGCAAAGTCCAGCAAACGCAGATAATAGTCCAGCGCAAGCGCTCGCACCTGTGCATCGGGATGAGCCAGGTCCACGTCCTCTGGCGTCAGCGAGAGCACAGCCAGCTCGTGGTCGCCCAAAATCGCGCTGACCTCCGCAGGTCGGTAGGCCAGATCGCCCTTGAGCTCGACGCCATCGAAGCCTGCCTTGGCCAGAAATGCCGACGTAGTCGCCAGGTCTTCGTCGCCAAAAACCCAGTTGCAGACTCCATATCGCATAGCACGCTCACTTCCCATAGAATCGTCGCTGCTCACATCCATCTCGCGCCCTAAAGCTTGCTCTCCAAACCGTCCAGGATACTCTGCATGGTTTCGAGCCCCTCGTCGAGGTAATCCCAGAAACCGGGCTTGATCTCGAGGATCAAGTCGCCATCATAGTCTGGCAGGCGTGCAAAGGTCTCGCGATAGGGGATACTGCCCCAGCCTGGTAGCAGATGGATATCGGCCTCACCAAAGGCCCAGCGATCAGGTTCTGAGTCAAAGCCATGGTCCAGCCGTCCAAAATTGTCGCTGATGTGAAGATGCTTGACCCAGGGCGCCGCCTCGCTGACAGCCTCCAGGTAATCGAATCCCAGGGCCTGGGCCGCAATGTACAAGTGAGCGGTATCCAATGTCATGGCCACGTTGGGGTGGTCAATGGCCTCCAGTTGTCGCACGATGGGTTCGATGCGTAGCCGGCGGTGATGCTTGAAAAGCTCGGAGCGCGGGCGGCCAAACTGGGCGATGACATTGTACTCCCACTGGTGAGTGTCACCGTTCTCCATACCGATAATCACACCCGCATCGGCTGCCACAGGTGCCAGGTCCCTGAAGGCCTCGACTTCCTGCCGAGCACCCGAGGCCAGTTCTTCGTCAGTTAGCAGTGCCCGCCGCACTCCATATCGTACGCCATCCAGCGCCTGCAAGCCGCTATGATAGACCAGGTGCGAAGCACCTACCGCCTGGCAGATCTCGATGTAACACAGCATAATCTGGCGACATAGCTCGTGTCGTGGGTCGTACGCCAGGTTGAGACGGTTCAGGCAATGGACGCTGTAGCGCAGATCGAAATTCCTCAACACGGCTAAGAAGTCTTCCAGTTGCGGCTGACGCACTTGGCCATCCATGATCAGGACGAACGGCGCAACGTCGATTTCCACTAACCGGCAGCCAATCGCCTGTAAACGAGCCAGTATCTGCTCCAATTGCTGGAGCTGGTTAAAGTGACCAGGGCTGGTAGCGGCAATCCCGATATCGTGGATATTGATCATAGTGATTCCTTCATGCAACTTGGAGCAACTCGGGGGCAGCGCTACAAATGCCATCAACGCCGACCTGGCGTACCCACGCTACCCACTCCGGGGTGAGAAGGACGCTGGGGCCGGGGTGCTCCCGACAAGGGTGGACGTAGACGGCTGCTCCAGTGATTCGATTAAGGGGAGCAAGTCGAGAGGAGCCCTGATTGTGTGCTGTGGCACCTCTGAATCATCGGCAGGTGCTTGCGGGTAGCGCCGCGCCCAGTCTATCCATACACTAATCATCCCCACATTATTAGCACCCTTGACGTCGCATCTGAGGTTGTCACCGACCATTACCGTCCGGTCATAATTCTCTTTCGCGATCTCCAGCTCATCCAACGCGTGAATGAATATACGTGGATCCGGTTTTTCCACTCCGAGACCCTCCGAAATGGCAAATGCGTCGAAAGAGTCGTACAAGCTGTGGTGGGAGAGTACGTTATAGATGCTCCCCACCGGACCGTTTGACACGATGGCGAGCTTATATCCCCTGCGCTTGAGTTCGTGTGTCGTTTTTTCGGCGCCTGGAATCAGCTCCCCCCGCAACGTGGTACGCGTTTCGTCCTTAACCTCGGTGCTTTGGTCAACCAGTGTGTCGCCAAAGTCGAGGCAGATGGCAAGAACAGAACGAGTCATTGATCCTCCCCACTGTTTTAGAATTCTGCCTGTTTATCGAGAGTCGCTGGCGCAACGGAAGCCAACTTTGCTGTACGTGGTGTCAGGCGTGAGAGAACCGCGAACGGCGCTGTGCACGTAGACCGAAACGTTGTACCACGAACTTCCACGCACTGCCCGTTCGTGCCTAAAAGAAGGCCCTTTCGGGTTCACTTGCCGCTTGGCAGGGTAGTCACCATACCAATCCGCAACCCACTCTGACACATTGCCTGCCATATCCAGTGCATCGCACCAACTGGCACCATCCGGGTAATTTCCTACCGGCGCGGTGACGGTGTAATCATCGTCGAATGCCTCGTCGGCCCAGTCCTGCTCGCAGTTCATATCGCAGTAGTTCAGCCGCGTCCCGTCGAACTCGCTCCCCCACGGAAACGCCCACCCCTGTGACCCGCGTGCGGCGTACTCCCACTCTGCCTCCGTCGGCAGCCGTGCTCCCACCCATTTGCAGTAGGCTGCTGCGCCATACCAAGACACCTCGGTTGCAGGGTGGTCGGCGTAACCGTTCTTGGGCCGGTGCTCGTCCCCCACTTGCTCAATCAGACAGTCCTCGTCCTCTAGTTCCAGCCAGGTCACGTCACCCTCGATCTGATTGCCCTGCTCGTTGAGAAAAGCCGAGAACTGGGTGTTGGCCACCTCGGTTTGGTCTATCCAGAATCCGTCCAGGGCCACGGTGTGCACCGGCTGCTCGTCGCGGGCGCCCTCCGTGCTACCCATCTTGAATTCCCCGCCCGGCACATAGACCATCACCATCTCGTCGTCCAGGCGGGTCCAGGTGTCGTGGAGGGAAGCAGTGGCGGATGAGCTACCGGACCCGAAGCCTCTTGTTGCACAGCCAACCAGGCTTGTGATCAGTGCTAGTACTACTATCTTAATCTGTGTCATTGGTCCACTGTTTCCCGCACGATGGCTGCCAAGATGTCTGGCGTGTTAGTGCAGATGCCATCTACGTCGAATTTCACCAGTTCGCGCAGTTCGGCTGGTCGCTCCTCGTGCCAGAGGACAATGCCGAGGCCACGCTGGCGGATGTCGGATATCAGACTGGGTGTGAGTAATTTGTGCGGCGTAGGTGAGGCTTTCTCCCAACACAGATGGGCGTAATCCGCCTCGACCGCCAGCACCCACTCTACAAAATCCTTTTGCCGATCTTCGCGCCTGATGAGCACCGAGGTACGGATTGTCGGAGCCAAAAACTTGACCCGCTGGGGCAGCCACGGGTAGAAAGAGCCCGCGATGACTTGATCAGCAAAGCCTTTCTTCTGTAGCACTTTCACTACCGGCTCCGGCGTGCGTTGCCCTTTCAATTCAATGTACAATTCAGCTCTTCCGCGCACCAATTCAATGACCTCAGATAGGGTAGGCACTCGCTCCCCTTGGCCGGCATCAAACCCCTTGATCTGATCCAGAGTCATATCACGAATGCGTCTTGGATCGTTAGCAATGCGCGACAGGTCGGCATCGTGGATGACAACCGGGTGACCGTCCTGGCTAAGATGCACGTCCAACTCAAGCATCGTGGCGCCCATTTCGATGGCCCGGTCGAAGGCGCGCAGGGTATTTTCGGGCTCGTAAGCAGAAGCGCCCCGATGGGCAATGTTGTGAATCATCTATCACGCCTCCGGAATCTCTGGACTCCCCTGTAGACAGGAGCTACGAGCAGATAGTTACCGTGAATCAGGCCATTCCCACTTGGGATGAAAGTTGTACAGTAGGAAGTGCTGGTTGATGGTAGCATTTCCCCACCGGCTGACCATAACCACGTCCTTGTCCTCGATCCACTCGATGGAGTCCACCAGATGGGAGAAGTCCACAAAGTCTTCCCAGGAACCCTCGAATTTCCTCGGCCAGTTACGCGCAAGGGGATGGTCTACCAGGCGGTGACCCTCCGTCTGCAAACGCTCGTGGGTGCGCTGCATCTTCCCAATGATGGATACACCATCCACCCTCATATCCTGCCATCCGTCAAGCAGTGAGCCGTGCTTTCCCCACTCCACATAAACGATGGGGCGTCCATCACGCCGATTTGCTGCGTCAACAGCCTCCTGTGAAGAGACCAGGTGGCTATGATACCACGTGTATACGCCCGTCACCTGGTTGCTCTCAGGATCGTAGGACACCCAGACTTCTTCGTGATCGCACGGCTCGCTGTCATCGGGGAAATCGATGTCGTCTTCCCAGAACAAGTGGTAGGCGATGATCGGTCGCTCGGGGTGGATAATCACAACCACGTCCCTCAAGGGCAGCGGCTCGGTGGGTGTGGTGTAGAGAAGTGGTGCGCATCTTTCGACGTGCCTCAGTTGCTCGGTCGTTGGCTGGCGGGGAGGGTCGAGCTTCAGTACCTCGGCGTAAAGCTGACGGGCATCCTTCAGCCGGCCTTCCAGGTGATGAGCGACGGCTTGAGCGTTCTTTTCCTCAACTACGGACGTGCCTTTGTTCATTCCTTTTCCCATAGTCCAAGTGCACCCCACGGTCAGGGCCAGTAGGTTAACGGCGATAGAAATGATTGTAATGTTAGTCGTTGTCATGGTTGATTAAACGCAGGTGCTCTTTCTGATAGACAGCGAATCGACAGGGAGGGAATGCATGGAACTCGGGCTGCGAGAGGCGAGTATTAGTCGCGTCTCGTTGACGAGTTGTGAACTACTCAGTTGCGGGATGCGCACTCTCAAACTCGAGCAGAAACTGCTGCAAGCCCTCCAGATCGTCGGTGTTTATCAGGTCTACGCTGGCCGACACCAGCTCACGCCAAACCGCTTCTCGCGCCTGCGAGCGATCATCAGGAGTCGCCCAGAATCGCACACGCTGTCCTTGCCGGTGTGCTGTCTCGACAATGTCGTGTAGCTTCTGACGCTCCCGTTCCGGCATATCTCCCTTGCCCTTCCACGTGAAGTGTGAGGTCCACTTGTCACTGATCAGGGGGATAAGTGTCGCAGCAGCATTGGACTCTAGATCTTCAAGCCTGCCGTCGTAAGCTGCATGACGGATTGCCTCGCTCGCCATCGTTTCTCGTGGACGGTTGCCGGAGATGATGGCGATTATCGCTCCATCCGTCTGACCATCGGAGCTAAAGGTGGTCAGGATCTCCTCATACTCTTTCAGAACCTGGCGAAGGGCTTGGTAGGTCTCCTCAGCTTCGGACTTGACGTCGATGAGCAGCGTGAACTGGTGGCCGCCAGGGTAAACCTGCCCACCGTTTTGCCTCACACGCTCGCGCAGCGGATCGAGGTAGAGCGACTGCAAGGTCAGGTTCTCCTGTACGTCCTCCTCGTCGTGAGCGACCAGCAACTGACCATTGACGAGGTAGACGTCGGCCTCGACACTGGTGAAGCCATGATCCAGCGCATCGTGCAGGGGACGGTCGTGTTCGTAATCGTTGTGCGCGTGGGCTTGATCCAGGGGTACTACTGGCCCCGTAGGAGCAACCGGACGACATGCGAGCAGTGCAGCGGCAAGCAGTATGCCGGGCAGCAGGTGCAGAATGATGGTTCTATTGGATCGCAATTCAGGCGCTCCACAGGAGTGATTTCTCTGTCCCTGGATCGAAGAACTGGACCTTTTGGGTGTTGAACTCCAAGTGCACCGCGTCACCGATCTTGAGCCCAATTCCAGGATCGGCCAGCACGTAGATACTGACGTCACCGATGCGGATGGTCAGCAGGTCGTCTCGCCCCAAGGGCTCGACGACGTATACTTCTCCGGGGATGCCCTCGTCGCCCACGCTGATGTCCTCGGCGCGGACGCCTAGGAGCACGCTGCCGCGTCCGACCGCCTTCTCGCCCCGCTCCGGAGGGATGACAAAGTCTATGCCTTTGCGGCGCGCGTGATACGCGCCGTTATCGCGGACCACCTCCGTGTCCCAGATGTTCATCGGCGGGTTGCCCACAAAGCCCGCGATGAAGAGGGTGCGTGGCTGATCGTACAACTCCTCTGGGGAGCAGTAAGCTTGCAGAACCCCGTTCTTGATGACGGCAATGCGGTCGGCCAGGGTCATGGCTTCGACCTGGTCGTGGGTCACGTAAATGGAGGTGATACCCAGTTCCAACTGCAACCGCTTGATCTCGCCGCGCATAGAGAGGCGCAGGCGGGCGTCCAGATTGGAGAGCGGCTCGTCGAAGAGCAGGATGTCGGGCTCCTTGGCCAGGGCACGCCCGAGCGCCACGCGCTGCTGCTGGCCGCCAGAGAGCTGTCCCGGCTTACGATCCATCAGGCCGCCAATGCCAAGCATGTCGGCGACGCGCTGGGCCAGCTCCTGCCTCTTTTCTTTCGGCACCTTTTTAAGCCGCATAGGAAAAGTCAGATTCTCGGATACGCTCATATGGGGATATAGCGCGTAGCTCTGGAAAACCATCCCGATGTTGCGATCCCTGGGAGGCAGATGATTCACCACTTGCTCATCGAAGCGAACCGTGCCCCGAGTTGGCTTGTAGATACCGGCGATCATCAGGAGTGTCGTCGTCTTGCCACATCCCGATGGCCCCAAAAAGGCGACGAACTCGCCATCTTGGACTTCCAGGTTAACTCCCTCAACGGCCACGACAGCGCCAAAGTGCTTGCTGAGGTCTTCCAGCTTGAGTCTCATTTGTCCATCTCCTCGTCGTAGTTGTATACGTGTCGGCAGGTATGAGCTCCCATCACCTAAGTGCCACCTTTGCTACCCCCACTAAAGATGCTCAGCAGATATTCCTGGGTGAAAATGAAAAAGATGAGCACCGGGATGAGCTGAAAGACGCCCACGGAGGCTATGCGACTATAGTTCACTGGTGACGTATCTCCCTGAAGACTCTGGAGGTAAGCGGAGATGGTGCTCTTTTGCTGATCTGTGATGTATGTGTATGGAATAAGATACGCACCCCACCCACCGATGAAAGTGAATATAGATAGAGCCGCGATACCCGGCTTGATTGAAGGGAGCATGATTTCCCACCAGACCCGTAGACGCGAACAGCCGTCAATCAGAGCTGCTCGCTCCATATCCCACGAGACGTTGTCGAAGAACCCTTTCATCAGCCACACACCCAGCGGCAATTGCAGTGCCACCATCACCAGGGCGACGCCGCCTACCGTGTTGTAGCCGAATCCGCCGATGATGGGCAATCCCTTGCCGAGGACCGGGATCCGGCTGATCTCGCGCAGGACAAAGTAGATGGAGATGAGCAGCGTGACGCTGGGGAAGGCATGCAAGATCAGCGTTCCGCTGAGGAAAGCCTTGCGGCCGGGGAAGCTGATGCGCGATAGGGCGTATCCGGCCATAGCGGAGATCACGAGCACGCCTATCGTCAGAAGTGCCGCCAGGAGGATAGTGTTGAGGGTGACATTCCAGATGTGGGGATCATCCCACAAGAACGACCAGTTTTCGAACGTCAGCCCGCCGAATTTTCCATCGCGGTCCACCGGGACAAGCCCGTAGGTGCGCTGCGAGAAGGTGGAGATTATGATCCAGAGATAGCCGGCGACGACCGGGATGGTCAAGATGGTCAGTAGGACCAGAGGCGTCGCTTTACTCACACGTTGTTTCCACGTCATGGTTTCCTCCTTGCCATACGATTGTACTATCACAGCGCTTCGATCTTCGGTTCCTGGATCAGAACGTCAAAGCGGAAGAATCGCATATAGATTATGGACATGACGATGCCGATCACCACTAACAACATGGCCAGCGCAGACCCGAACCCCCACTGAAAATTGCCCCAGTAGTTGTTCAGCGCCCTGTGGTAGGCCCATAACGCCCATACCTCGGTGTTACCAGCGCCGTCAGTCAGCAGCATAATCTGTTCGAAGGAGGTTAGCAGCGAGAGGGTCTGGTAGGTGGTGACGAAGAGGAGGGGCCAACTGATCATCGGCAGAATGACGTATCGGATGCGCTGCCAGAGTGTGCAGCCATCTACCAATGCAGCGATCATGTAGTCTTTTGGAATCGACTCAATGGCCGAAGTGAAGAGGATCATCCCGAAGGAGGCACCGATGAAGCCATTGGTCAGGACGATAAAGATAAAGGGTTGGGTGCTGATCAGGTTCGATGGATCCACACCCAATGGCCCCAGGATATGCTGATTCAGGATGCCGTAGGGGGCATCAGCGCCGATGAACTTCCACATCATGATGTAAGTCACGGACGGGGTGAGGCGCGGCAGCAACCATAGCGCTCGATAGACAAAACCGGCCCGCCGGGGGACGTGGGTAGACAACAAAGCCATCACCAGCGCCATCCCAACGTTGAAAACGCACAGCGTAAACATGACGTACTTGACGGTCGTCCACACGTTGACCGGTGTGTTGGGGTGTTTGAGGATCATGAGATAGTTCTCAAATCCTATCATCTCGTAGTTCTTGAGGCCGGTGGCGGTGCTCATGTTGGTCAACGATATACGGAAGAGAATGATCACAGGGACGAAGAAGAAGATCGTCGTGAGCAGCACGGCCGGCGACATGAACAGCAAAGGCCCGGACATACGACGCAACACGTCTCGGAGAGTTGTCTTGGTTTGAGCGGGACGCCCCGCTTGTGACGTGGACACGGCCATAGCTTCCTCCTATTTGCCCACCGAACGAGATCAAAAACCCAGTGCCCGACTTGGGGGGCAAAGGCGCTGGGCCATAGCCCAGCGCCTTTGCGCATACTGATCTACTCGAAAATCATGTAGTCGCCCAGCTCGACTTTGAGCAGGTCAATAGCCTGTTGGGCCGCTTCCTCAGGAGTCAACTCGCCGTTCTCCGCCTTCACCATGCCGTCCCAGATGATGTCGAAGTAGGCGCCATACATCACGTGGTTAGGTGCGTAGTAGTTGTAGTCCAGCATGTAAAGGGTATCGGAGAGAAAGACGTCCTCGGTGTAAGGCTCGTACTCTGCCTGCTTCTTGTTCATGCCGAGGTGGGTGCTGCCGATGGCGTGCAGGGTGTTCATCTCTGCCGTGGAGGTCTTGGCCAGCACGGCGCACGCCAGGTCATAGTAGCCCGTGTCCCCCGTTGCCTCCTCGGAGACGATCATATAGACCAGCGGGTGCGACAGGGTCCCGGCCTTCTGGCCCGGCTCGCCGGCCGGTTCCAGGGCATACCCGACGTTCTCGAACAGGTATTCCTGCCCACCCATGTCCTTGACATAGTTCGCTGCCCAGTCGGCCCAGTGCCAGACGCCGCCGTTCCAGAACATCACGTTGCCGTGGGAGACGGTGTCGTGCCAGATGGACCAGTCGGTGCCGATGAAGCCTTCCGGTGTGATCCCTTCCTCCACGACGCGGCGCTGGAAACTGTACCACTTGATCAGGGCTTCCTCGACGACCGCCAGCTTGTCCTGCACGGGGTCGTACAACCGGCCGCCGAAGGCGAAGTAGAATTGGAGGTGATCGCCGCCCTTGGACGGACGGTGCCAGAAGCCGTAGCCCGGCTCGACCACACCCATATCAATGGCTTCCTTAGACGTTGCGATCATGTCGTCGAGCGTAAACTCGCCGTTCTTGATCCGATCCGGCAGCGCCTCGACTTCCTCCTCCGTCCAGCCCATCTCCTTCAGCTTGGTCTTGTTGAAGAACATCGGGCGTGCCTCGGTGTCCTGCGGCACAGCCCAGAGCTTGCCCTGCCACTCACCGGCGAACCACAGGCTCTCGATCACGTCGTCGTACTCGGGATACATAGTGCGGCACTCGTCAAAAGGCACGATGTAGCCAGCGTTAGCCCAAACCGGCGCATCTTCGTGGCCCGAGCAGACGATGTGGGGTGCTTCCCCAGCATCCGCCGCCAGGGTGAACTTTTTCTTATAGTCGGCCCAGCCGGCGTCATCGTTGAGACCATCTACGGTCACGCGCCGTGTATCGCCGGCAGCCTCGAACATTTCGTTGACCAGGGGGCCGGCCTTCATCGGGGCATCGGCACGCCAATGCTCCACATCGTTCGCCTCGGCCCAGACCTCGATGTTGAACACCTCGCCAGCGACCTCAACCTCGACCGGGACCTCTTTCTCTACCTCCACCTCCACCTCTACCGTGCTTTCGACCTCGACGATCTTCTCGACCTCGACGGTCTCGACGATGGTCTGGGGTTGGCAGCTGATCAGCAGAACGCTCGACACGACCAGGGCTGTGACAATGGTCCAAAGTCCATGCTTTTTCATCTTGCTTCCTCCTTAATGTTCTTGAAGTTGCCATCTGAACTCGTAGTGCCTCGGTTGCTCTCGATGCCAGGGTGAATGGATTCCATTTGACTGCCCCGTGTCATCACCTCCTTTCCACATTCACTGCGCCCCTTTCAGCCCCGTGGCACACGTGGGGATGGGGGGGCGCACGAAGCCCGTTCTACCAGATAAGGGGTAAGTACAGTGTCGCCTGCTGCCTCCTCTCCATTCAGCAGGTTCAATGCCAGAGCCATCGCCCGCTGGCCCAGGGTGTATTTATCCTGGGCGATGGTGGTCAACGGCGGGTCCACAAAGGCAGCAAAGGCGATGTCGTCGTAGCCAACGAGGGAGATGTCGTCGGGCACCCGCAGGCCGGCCGACTTGATGGCCCGCAGCGCGCCGATGGCGGTCATATCGTTGTAGCAGAAGATGGCCGTCGGGCGGGGAGAACGCTGGAGCAAAAGGTTCGCACCGGCCTGCTCCCAGCCGGTCCAATCGTTGCCGGGTGCTACCCACTCGTCGGGAATATCCAACCCGCGCTCGTGTAGCGCGCTCCGACAGCCCTGCAGCCGCTCTGTGCTGGCGTGCGCGTCGGAGGGACCGGCGATGTAGGCGATGTGGCGGTGGCCTAGAGACAGGAGATACTCCCCGGCCAGCCGGCCACCGGCTAGATTGTCGATGCGGACGGAGTGGACATAGGAGCCCTGGTGCTGATTGTTGACCAGTACAATTGGAACGCCCAGTTCCTCCAGGAGTGACACATAGAGGCTGCCCACGCGGGATGAGGTGACGATGATGCTATCCACTCGTTTCTCTCGCAATGTGCGCACACAGGCTAGCTCGCGCTCCGGCTCGGCGTTGCAGTTGCAGAGGATGACGCTGTAGCCGTTGTCGAGAGCAGTCTCCTCGACGCCCCGCACGACTTCGGCGATGAAGGGATCGGCAATCGTGGTGACGACCAGGCCGACAGTGGCCGTGCGCTTGGTCACCAGCCCACGGGCGATGGCGCTGGGGATGTAGCCCATCTCACGGGCGATGCGCTGAATGAGCTGCTTGGTTTCAGCAGCGACCAAGGGACTATCAGCCAGGGCCCGAGACACGGTAGGGTGAGAGACGCCGGCAGCTTCGGCTA
The DNA here is from genome assembly GCA_964649415.1 of uncultured Anaerolineales bacterium. Classification (GTDB taxonomy): domain Bacteria; phylum Chloroflexota; class Anaerolineae; order B4-G1; family B4-G1; genus CAZYSK01. Next base: position 1,503 of record CAZYSK010000070.1, on the reverse strand, counting down.
TGTCTTTGATTGAGACGTTACCTTGGGTGGGAGACATCGTGGGATTTGGGCCCCCATGTTTGCACACGTGTAAATGCACACGTGTGCAGTATACTACACATCACTCACTTTGTCAACTAGGTGAAACCTGCGCGAGCATGGGTTCACGGAGGTCGAAGCCCCCACCGCGCTAGCACCGAGAAAAACGGGGTGTGGGGGGAGGGTACAAGGGGGAAGGCCTGACGAGCGTAGCCAACCTGAAGTCGGTTACGTTTTGTCCGGCGAGCGCATCGCTGGAGAGGGAAATCTCTGCGGAAAATGTAACCAACTTTGACTTGGTTACGTCTTGAGGGCGGACTTCAGAAGTCGGTTACGAGTCGAATACGACTTGGTTACGAAAAACCGTAACCTGGTCTTTCCCTCATGTACAGCGCCATGACAAGTTGCGGCGGCACTGTGCCGAGCTGCTGGCACAGCGCATAGGCCCGGTCGCAGACCTGTCTCTGCTCGGGAGACCCAAAGCAGGTGGTAGCAAGCAAGGGGACGCACAAGGCGAGCAGCAGTGCCAGTTCCTGTTGGTCGCGCTCGATGCGCCGCTTCTCGGCGCTGGTTTCCGGTAGGGTCTTGAGCAATGCCAGACCGTGGTTAGAATGGGCGATGGCCTCCGCGTTGGCGCCTAGCTGCACGGCCCGCTGCCCTGATTGGAGCAGATAGCCTACCGCCTTGGCCGTCAGTCCCGCCAACTCGAAGTGGTGGGCCAACTGGGGAGCGAGCACGGCCATCGCTTTGCTCTCGGCGCAGTCCTGTTTGTAAAACGCTTCCAGCACGTCCCCCACGGCTTCGTGCAGGTGCGCCCGCTCTACCTCATCCAGGCTGGTGTACAGATACTTCCGAAACAGATAGTGCCGGAAGCGGTATTGTGACAGGCGTTGTCCTCCAGGACACAATGGCTCGATGCCCTCGGCGCACACCAGGTGATATTGCTGGCTCAACGGGCCACTCAAGCAGTGGATGACCTCCTTTTCGTCGACGCCTCGCACGCGGGCCACCATCTCGGCTCTGAACACCTCGCCCTTCACGCTGGCAATCGCCAGTATGTCCCGACACCTGGATGGCAACCGCCCGATGCGCTCGGCGATGACCGCCTCCACCCGCGCCGGCAGCCGTTCCCAGTCCAACTCCGGCCCCTCTACCCACCGGCCGGCCTCATCCTGTACCAGATCTCCCCGCTCCTGCAGTCCCCGCAGCAGCTCGACAGTGAATAGTGGATTCCCATCGGTGTGCCGGGTGAGCGTTTCGCGGAAGGCAAAGCTCAGACAATTCGGCTCACTATCCAAAAAGGCCTCCACGAACTGCCGGCCCTCGGCCTGAGAGATATCCACCTGGATATCTCCAAAATCGCGCTGAAATTCGTGGACGACGGAGGCCAGGGGATGCCGCTCCTCAGACCCTAAGGGTTTCGGAAAACCCTTAGGACCTGTTCAAAAACAACTTCGTACTTTTACAACCCAATCACGGTAATGC
>CAZYSK010000069.1:0-30806 GCA_964649415.1 uncultured Anaerolineales bacterium | reverse complement strand
CGTCATATGGTGATGCCAACCGGTCCAACTACGCACCTGATAATCGCCCAGGCCGACCAGTTATTTGCCGTCCTCGAAAGAGATTTCGATCGGCCAACGCATACCGCTGATGCGAACCAGCGTGGCTTGCGGTGTGTCCGAGGGAGCGTTGCACAGGTAGATCTTCAACTCGCCGGTGGACACGGCACGTCGCAAGATCAACCACACCTCTAGACCTGGCAATCGGTGACGACGCGCAAGAAGGCAAAATCAGCCACGAGAGGGCCTTTGCTGCCTTCCTTGATCGTGTATCGTGCCCAGACTGTGGTGGACAGAGCGTCTGCAATATGTCGGACCGTTTGTGGGGTCGGTTCCCCTTCAACCAATCGCTCCCGCGTTGGTTTACGCCCCTTGCCCGACCATTCCGGGACGTGCGTAAGTGGGCGCGCACGCCAAACCATGGTGTCGTGCGGCACTTCGGCATAGTACCACAAACCAAGATCGGCAACCTGATCCAGGAAGTCAGACGAGCGCCCAAACGCTTTGTCGCACGCCAGCCAGCGTCCAGGTAGCGCCCCCTCTGCAAGAATGGCCCCCAGCATATCCAGCCCCAACTGCGGCTTGGTCCGAAATTCAATCTGCTCACGTACACCACATTTCTCGCGCAGCTCGGCGTATGCCTTGTCCTCGCCCCATTCTTCAGGCAGATACAAGGCGCTATGCAGTAAGGCTTAGCCTTTGGAACTTGCATATCCCACAAAGACGCCGGCCTGGCAGTTAGCGATCTTGCCCAACTCACCGCAGTGCTGGCGCTTCACCCCGACCGAGTCCGTGCCCTGCTTGGGGAAATCGCTGCCGTCCAGTGTGAATACACTGTCTTCTTCTCCCAAGTCCAACGCTACCTCGTGCCAGTGCTGTCTCAGGATGTTCAAATCATCCCATGCACGTTCGCTGATGAAGTGCTGCATGGCTCGTAATGATACACGAGGGCTGGATCAAAGTCTCGTTGTAGTACTAGGAGGTAGACAGGAAATAGCCGCGCCCGCGGACGGTGCGGATCAGTTGGGGCGATTCAGGAGTGGTTTCAAGCTTTCGGCGCAGCCGAAAGACGTAGAGACGCGCCTGGTTTTGGGCTTCCTGCTCGTTCAACTCGTATCCCATCGCAGCGCGCATCAGTTGGCCACAGGAGAGCACTTGATTCGCGTGCTCCATCAGCGCAGCCAGGACGGAGGTTTCCCCCTCTGTCAGTTCAGCCGTGAGAGGTGGCTCACCGTGTCTTGCCACCAGCCGCTTGTGCCGATCCAGCGTCAGTGGACCTGCCGTGACGATGCGCTCTGGCGGGGCCGACGGAGGGGATGGGGCGGTGTGTATCCGCTTACCCGGCCGATCGAGCGTATCCAGCGCACTGCCGATCAGGTTCAGCAATTGCTGGTGGCGCAGCTCTTCTGCGCGCGCTTTCAGCGCCTGGGAGACAGTGGAAGCAAGGTCCTCGACGTCGAAGGGTTTGAGCATGTAGTCGACAGCATCGGTTTTGACTGCGGCGATGGCGCTTTCCAGCGAAGCATGGGCTGTGAGCACGATGATGGACAGATCCGGGCACATTTGTCGCGCGCGATGCATCACCTCAACGCCATCCATGCCTGGCATGCGTATGTCCAGAACCATCAAGTCGTAGGGGGTGCTCTCGAGCAGGTGCAACGCCTCGTGGCCTGATGCAGCTTCGTCGACCTGGTACCCCATTAGGCTGAGCAGGTCCCGGAGGCCGGTGCGCAGGTTGGCCTCGTCATCGACGACCAGCAATCTTGCTCTTAGGTTGCTTCTTGGGTGAGGCAGGGCTTCTGACATTTCGACTCAGTTGGCCCAATCATACCATCAACCGCTGGCCCTTGAATTGAGAAACGGTTAAGGTTTGGTTACGAGTTGTAGAGATGTATGCCCAGAGCAGGTCTTGTGAACAGATATGGCTTCCCAAACAGAGTCTGGCACCGAGTGCCTGGCTCTATGCAGAAGTGAAGACGAAGGCTCGCGCTGTGGCTTGGCCTCTCCCTGTCTCGATTGGCGGCGTCCGGTAAAAAGTATAGCACGTCGACAGATGCTTGTCAACCTCACGCTTGGGTCTTGGCAACGCGCGTTGTCGCCAGAATGAACTGTGGATTGTAACGCTTTCGTAACTCATTGCCCAACAGAACATGCTATAATGACATCTAGCTGCGTGATTTTGTATTAGGTAGCCCTTGTACCGATACGTCCATGCCTTTAGGAGGCACAAGCAATGAGAGTACGAATAGTCAGCATCAGTTTGGTCGTAGCTGTTATCCTCGCTGCCTTGATACCCGCTTCTGTGGGAGCGCAGTCTTCTGGAGTTGAGACGTCGGTCAGTGTGACTGATGTGATCTCTGGGTCTCCTCTCGTCGACAAGCATTTCACCACTGATCTCCAGGTTTCGATCGCCAACAGCGGGACCCTGGGTGTGGGGATCATGGGAGTTGAACTGTGGGTGAGCTTTGATCCGGCCATCGTCGACGTGTACGATTTCGATGGGAATGGGGCCAACGGTACGCAGGTCGAGATCAAGAACGATTTCTTCGATGGCAGTCTGTTGGTGGTGGCCAACGAGGTTTTCGGCGAGACGCCCTCTATTCCGCATCCTCCTGAATGCGACACGCAGGCGTGTATCCACGTTGCCGTCAGTCACGTCGGCGGGAGCGGGCCGGTCACCGACAAGACGGGATCGGTGGCGGCCATCACTTGGGTCGGTCTGGCGACCGGTTCGCCGGATATTGGAATCCCGGTAGTGGGAACCGGCAGCCCTCCCGGTTCGGTCCTATCTGACGGTGATGGCCAGTTTATCCCCATCGACAGTGTCTCTGTGCCTGACGTCGCTGTGACAGACGTGGGAGCAATCGGCGGCGTTGTGCTGCGGCAGGGCACGGGCACGGATCATTCAGGCGTGGAGGTCGTCGCCGTTGCGGTGGGGGGTGGGATGGCGACGGAGGCGACGACCGAGAGCGACGGCAGCTTTGAGCTCCAGGTTCCGCTGGGAGGCACCTACACCGTCAATGCGAGCTATCCGGGCTATCTGAACGTGCACAGGGATTCGGTCGAAGTCGGGAGCGAGGACGTGGATATCGGCTCGACGCGGCTTCTGGGGGGCGACGTCAACGCCGACAATTGCATCAACATCCTGGACATTGTATCCATCATCGCCGATTTTGGGGAGGATGGATTGGACCCCTCTGATCCCGAGGACATCAACGAGGATGGCACGGTCAACATCCTCGATCTGACCATCGCCGCCGGCAATTTCTCGCTCTGCGGTCCCACGGCCTGGGTCCCTTAGTCGTGCCTGTAGCGCCGGCTTGACGTGGCATTTTCCTGTGGCGGTGGTTGAGACCGGTCAACCACCGCCACAGCCGTATGGGCTCAACTGAGCCGGCCACCTGGGCTTGCTCCTGGATGTCTCGCCCACTGGGCTGATAGCAGGTTGCACTCACTTGACAAGCACTCATTGACAGGCTACAATATGCACAACTGCCAGAAGGGGCGTACTACAACAACGATCGTTGCACGTATGTCCATCAGGCTGTGTCCGATAATCCTTGGTGGGTATTACTCAGCCAAGGTGGGACGCACTTGGTTTTCGTTCGAGAATTCGACTTCCAGGACTTGCAAACGCTTCAATAGCCATCAAAGGCGGACGTCCGCGTCCGCGTTTTCGGGGCAGGAAGTGCGTCCCACCTGAGTAGTAACCCTTGGTGTTTTCGTCGTTTTTCTCCGGGCGGGGGAACCGTGCCTCTACGGGTGGGGGCGTGCCTCCAGTATCCTGGATCTGACTTGAGCTGCCGGGGATTTCGATCTATGCAGCAACTATTCACGAGAATCCGCCGCTGGGCACTGATGCTGTTCGGCTGCTGGGGGCTTGTTCTCTGGGGTGTGAGCTCTGCGACTGCCCAGGGGACCTTGGTGTGGCTGGATCCGGCGACGCTGGATTTGGCCCCCGGTGACGTGGGCACGCTGGACGTCCGCGTCGAGAACGTCGCGCATCTGGCCGGGGCCGAGGTCCACCTGGCGTTCGACCCTGTGCTGCTGGAGGCAGTGGACGCGGATCCATCAGCGGCGGGTACGCAGATTGCCCACGGTGATTTGCTGAGCCCTGACTTCATCGCGCAGAACGACGCCGATCAGCGGGTCGGTACCGTGGATTACGCCATTGCCTGTCTGCCGGCGGACCAGGAGGTCAGCGGCAGCGGCGTGCTGGCCCACATCACGGTCCGCGCCCTGGCCGAAGGCGAGACGTTGGTCTCGCTCAATGGCGTCCTCCTGGCGGATAGCGACGGGCAGCCCATCTCGGTCGAAACGGAGTCGGGGGTGGTCGTTGTTCGCCGCCCTGGCCCATCCCCGGTGGTCTTGATTCTGATCGGACTGGTTGCGATCGCTGTCGCGGCCGGATTTGTTGCGGTTATTTGGAGCTCCATTAGGATGCGCCACTTGGTGCAGGATCAGAGAGGAGATGGACAATGAAAAGGCAGTCTTTGACGTGGGCGCGGTGCTGGATCGGCGTGGCTCTGGTGTTAGCTCTGCTCTTCTGCACACCTGTCGGCCACGGGCTGGCACAGGGCACAGCGGTCGTCATCAATCCGCCGACCAGCGAGGTGGCGATCGGAGCCACGGTGACCGTGGAGGTTCGCATTGAGAACGTGGCGGATATGTACGGGGCTGAAGTACACCTGAATTTCAACTCCGCAGTGCTGGAGGTTGTGGATGCCGATGCAGGTACCGCGGGCGTGCAGGTGGAGCACGGCAGCTTCCTCAGTCCAGACTTCGTGGCACAGAACACGGTGGACCAGGGAAGCGGGATGATCCATTATGCCATCGCCCAGATGCCGCCCAATGAGCCGGTGAGCGGCACCGGCGTCCTGGTCAAGGTCACGTTCAGGGGGAAGACGGCCGGGACTTCGCCCGTCAACTTCACCAGCGTCATCCTGTCCGACCGCAATGGCATGCCCATCAGCAACGCCCCACAAGGTGGGAGTGTCGCGGTGCCTTCAGGGGATACGCCGACGCCAACGGAAACGCCTGTGCCCAGCGATACGCCTACGCCTACACCAACGGAAACGCCCGTGCCCGGCGATACGCCTACGCCCACTCCTACCTCAACGCCCGGCCCTACACCTACGTTCACCCCCACGCCCACCCCGGGGCCCACAGCGGTGCCCAGCGCAACGCCGACGGTGACCCCCACTCCGACCGGCGACATCTTGGGCTACCACACGGTTCAGCCGAGAGAGACTTTGTTCTGCATAGGGCGGGCCTATGGCGTGGATCCCTACGCCATTGCCGCGCAGAACGGCATCCTGAATCCCAACATCATCCACCCAGGGCACGTACTGGCGATTCCCAACGTCCCGGGTTTATTGCCACCGGGTCGGGTTTGCCCGCGTCAGTTCAATGGTGACACACCGTCCCCTGCTTGCCGCTGGCATCACACGGTTGCCCCTTATGAGAACCTGTATCGGATCTCGCTGCGCTACGGCGTCAGCATGTGGGCGATTGCTGAAGCAAACCACATCTTCAACCTGAACTATGTCCGGGCTGGGGATGTGCTCTGCATCCCATAGCAGCGATTCCCGTTTTAGCGTTACTGTCGCGTGGTATAGGTTCGTAGTGGCGACTTTAGTCGCTGGTTACGCGGCCAGAACGACTGAAGTCGTTACTACGAACCCTATAGGGGCCTGGTTTCTCTTGGCCACGTGGCTTGCGCGTGCACTTGCGTCCTCGGTGCGGTGTGCTAGAATCCCCCCCATGCGGAACTCATGGCGTGCCTTCATCCCTGTCGCGTTCATCGCCGGCGCTATCCTGATCGCGTTTCCTGCCAGTGCCCAAGAGCCTGATCCGGTCGCGACCTGGCAGACTCTGGTGAGAGAAGCCCGTCTAGACGAGGGGCTGGCCCCCTACGGTTTCTCGACGCTGTTGGCTGCTGCGGCGCAACGTCACGCCGACGACCTGGCCGACAACCAGATCACGTCGCACATCGGCTCCGACGGTTCCACAGCCAGACAACGGATCGCCGATGCTGGCTACGCCGCCTGGACGTGGAACGGCGGGAGTACGGTCGCCGGTGAGAACTTCTGGACCGGGTACAGCGGGATCGATGAGGCGATGAAGTTCTTCCTGGAAGATCCAGCCCACCGCGACAATCTCCTAAGCGCGTCTTACCGGGAGATCGGCATTGGTGTTGCCGTTGACGGCGATGGTCGCAGCTACTACGTGCTTGACTTTGGGGCGCGTCCTAATGTGCTTCCTATCTTCATCAACGATGGCGCCGCCAACGCCGATGACGTGCAAGTCGCGATCCGATTGACGAACGAAGAGGCTCGCCCGGGTGGGGAAGGTGCGGTTTTCATGGGGCAGGCGATTGAGATCCGTATCAGCGCGGAGCCGGAGTTCGACGATCTGCCCTGGCAAGCCTGGGCGCCGCTTGTCCCCTGGACCTTGACCGGCACACCTGGACAGCACACGGTCTACGTCCAGCTTCGCGACGCCGCCGGTCGCACGGCCGCTTCTACAGACACGATTGTGCTTGGTGAGGGAGCGCCTGTCGAACCCACCCTGATTCCACCCAGCCCAACGCCCGAGCCGAGCGCCACGCCCGTTCCGCCCACTGCCACGCCTGTCCCACCCAGCCCGACCGCGGTGCCTCAGGATGTCGAGGCGACGCCCGTCATCGTGCCCACCGCCACGATTCCTGCGGTCGCTACCCCGACGCCCGAGCCGTCCCTGACCTTGGCGTTGACGCCCACTCCCCACGCGCTGCAACCTGCGCCCCCCGCTATCGGCGTGACGCCTTTCCCTACCTGGACGCCGCTCCCAACGGACACGCCTCCGGAGGAGCCCAGTGCCCCCGATGCTCCCTTGGGCTTGCTCCTGGGGCTGCAAGGGCTGGTTCTCATCTTTGGCCTGTACCTCGTACTGCACCGTGAACGACGGCGCTGAGACGGCGACAATGAGCGATAGCGCGCCATCGGAATGGCGCCGTCTAGACGTGGATGGCGCGCCATCGGAATGGCGCCGTCTAAACGCGGATGGCGCGCCATCGGAATGGCGCGCTATGGATAGCTCGGGTTTGATCGGGGTCTTCGACTCCGGTGTGGGCGGCCTGAGCGTGTGGCGCGAGATTGCCCGTCGACTTCCCTGCGAGGACACGCTCTACCTGGCCGACCAGGCCCACGTACCCTATGGCTCCCGACGGATGGTCGAGGTACGGGAGTTCTCCGAGGGGATCGTACGCTTCCTGCTGGCCCAGGGGGCGAAGATAATCGTCATCGCCTGCAACACCGCTTCTGCAGCCGCGCTGCACTACCTGAGAGACAGATTCCCCGGCGTTCCCTTTGTCGGCATGGAGCCGGCTGTGAAGCCCGCCGTCGAACAGACGCGCAACGGTGCCGTGGGCGTGATCGCCACGCAGGCCACGTTCCAGGGCGAGCTCTTTGCTAGCTTGCTGCAGCGCTATGCCACGGGCGTGCGGGTGCTGACCCGGGTTTGCCCGGGGCTGGTGGAGGCTGTGGAAGCAGGCGCGTTGGACACACCCGAGACCGAGGCGCTGGTGCGGGCGTGCCTAGCGCCCTTGATCGAAGCCGGGGTGGATCGGCTGGTCCTGGGCTGCACTCACTACCCCTTCCTCCGCCCGACGATTGAGCGCGTGGTGGGAGCGGATGTGGTGGTGATAGATCCTGCCCCCGCCGTTGCCCGCCAGGCGGGGCGCGTGCTGGCCCGGCGGGGGATGGCGGCCACTGCTGCGTCGTGCCGGGAAGGGCGTGGGGAGCGCGTGGGCCGGTGCGTGTTCTGCACGTCGGGTGACGAGGTGGCCTTTGGCGCGACGCTCGGGCGCTTGCTTCACCGCGTGGAGGACGACGTAGACGTGCGAGCGATTCGTTGGCGGGACAGGCGCTTGGAGGGTGGCCTGCTCACTCGTACTTCAGCGCGGCGACAGGGCTGAGGGAGGCCGCTCGCATCGCCGGGTAGATGCCGGAGGCCACCCCTACCAGCGCGGAGAAAACGAGCGCGAACGCGGGCAGCCAGAACGGGGTGTGAATCAGGGATATGCTCAGTTCCGACGCGTCTGCCCCACTCTGAACCGCCTGTGCCGCCAGGTACGTCCCGGCGATCAGGTCAATCAGTTTCCCGATCCCTGCCCCAAGAAGGACGCCTCCGAGTCCCCCCAACAGCCCGATGCTTCCTGCCTCGGCCAGGAAGACGGCCATCACGTCCCGGTTGGTCGCTCCCACGGCCTTCATCAGCCCGATCTCCCGCGTGCGTTCGTAGATGGCCATCGTCATCGTGTTGGCGATGCCGAAAGCGGCCACGATGAGCGCGATGGCCCCGATGCCACCAAAGATGCCCTGGATGACCAGAAAGATCGTGTTGATCTCCTGGAGCGTGCTACGGGGTGAGTAGGCATAGAAACCCTGGAGCCGGATTTCTCTCTCTACGGCCAGCACCTGTTCTGAGGAGGTGACCTTGACCAGCGCCCGGTTGTAGCCGTCGCGGTCTGGATTGGGGCGCTGGCCGGCGAGCCAGCCGTTCAGTTCCAACACGTCGTTCAGCGAGATGTAGATGGCGTAGTCGTCTTCTCCTCCCGATTCCTCCAGCACGCCCGTCACCCGCAGGCGCGCGACGCGCTCGACCTGTTTTCCGTCTTCTCCTGTGCGGCTCAGGACCAGTTGCAGCATCTGGCTCTGCAGATCGGGGGGCTCCTTCACCGAGCTTTGGGTCTGGGGATCGTAGAAGCTCTCTGCCACGCGGGGGCCGACCAGCGCTTGCCAGCGCCCCAGGCGATCCGTCCCGCTCGCCAGGGAGAAGCCCAGCCGTCCCGCTTCCGCGGGGTCGATGCCTTCGATGTTCGCGCCGCCGGTCAGCCGATTGAGCCGGAGCATGGCGCTTCCTCGCAGGGGCTCGCGGGGCGTGACTGCCACCACGCCGGGCAGGTCGCGGAACTTGTCCAACGCGCGGTCGTTCAGTACGGTCTCATCGGCACCGGAGCTTGACGACCCGCCGAAGGAGCGGATGAGCTGGGGGGAGTAGACGGTGATCTTGGTCAGCTCGCCAATAGACCCCAGGCTCTCGGTCGCGCTCCGCTGGAGCCCGGCCGCCAGGGAGACGAGGACGACGACGGCGGCTGTGCCGATGACCACGCCGATGGCCGTCATCGCCACGCGGGCCTTCATGCGCCGCAGGTTGTTCAACACCAGGCGCAGGAGGTCACGTGCGGCCACTTCCTCAGCTCCCCAGGCCCAGCAGCCCTCGGATCACGCGCCATACCTTGCCCCAGAACCCTTTCTCCTGCTCCTCGGTTTCCTCCTCGGTCTCCGCCGACACCTCAACCGGCGTCTCTACGTCTATCGTCAGCGTCTTCGTCACCACCTGCGGCTGCTCGAAGTTGTCCAGGTAGTGGATCGTGACCAGCACTTCTGCCGTCCCGCCCTCCTGAGCCACAGCCGTCGCCTCCAGCGACCCCGACGTGCCGCCGTCCAGCGGCCCCAGGTAGAGAGTGCCGTCACTGATGTCCAACTGTGCGCTGGACAGCTCCAGCGTGCTGACGTTGACCAGCGTGCGCCCGATGTTGGTCACCTCGACCGGCAGGTCGAACGGGACGCCGACCGTGGTCGTCGGCACGGTGCGGTAGAAACCGATCTCGAAATGGGGGCGGTGGCGAACCAGCAGACTGATGAGTTGGGCGTCGGTGTGGCGGGTGCCCCGGTCATCGTCGAAGGCCAGCGTCACCGGCAGGCTGTAGGCCCCGGCGTCCGCTCCGCCGTCCACGACCAACTGCTGAGCTACCTCGACGGTGTCCCCGGCCGCCAGGCGCGGCACGAACTTGACGTTGCTGGAGCCCAGGGGGGCAAAAGGGCCGAGCCCGTCCCCTGCCTCGCCGCCCAGCGTCAGGGTCAGCCGCTCTGCCTCGCCGCCGCCGACGTTGTGCACCTCCAGCGTCAGGGTGAGCATGTCGCCGGGGGCCAATTCGCCGGGCGTCGTGTGGTAGCCGGCGACGACTAACTGCGGGCGGTCCGCCAGCGCGGTGCTGGCCTCCAGCCCGACGCTTTGGCGGGCGGTGTAGGAACCACCTTGATAATCGGAGTACTCCAGCGCGATGTCGAGGCTGAGGCGACCGGCCTGGGTCACTTCACCCAGCACCAGCGGCAGCGTGGCCGTCACGACTTGCTCCAACCCGATGCGCTCTATGGCGACCACGTTGCTCCCCTCCGCTGGCACGGCCAGGTCGGAGGATGCGGCACCGGCCACTACTTGGGTCGCCGTGCGGCTGCCCCGGTTGGCCAGGCGCAGCGTCAGGCTGAAGGCATCTCCAGGCCCCAGGACGGTGGGGCTCGTCTGCGCGCCCTCGATGACCAACTGCGGCCGCCCATGGCCAACGCCGGCGACCTCGACGGCGACGGTCTGCGGGTAGTCGTAGTGGTTGCCCTCCCAGTCGTTGGCGCTCAGGTTGACCTGCAGGTCGTAGCTGCCGGAGCTCAGGCCGCTGGGGGCGCGCATGCGCTGGGTGACGACGGCGGTGTGGTTGATGTGCAACTGCCACAGCAGGTGGCCTGTATCCCCCACCGGCAGGAAGGTGCCGCCGGGAAAAGTGACCATCGTGTTCTCCCCGGCGCGGCTGCCGTTGTTGTAGATCTCGACGGTGACGACGAACTCACGCCCCACCACGACGCGAGCGGGCTCGACGGAGTAGTTGCGGATGGTGAGGATCGGGCGGCCGGGTACGGTCGTGGGCTCTGCGGTGGGGTAGGGGGTGGGCCCGGGCGTCGGTGTGGCGGAGACGATGGACAATGCGGCCGGCAGGGTCGCCGACGTGCCGTTCTCGCTCACCTCCAGGTCGTAGGTGCCGGGTGGAACGCCGGGAGGGACCACCGCCTTCAGCGCCTCGCTGTTGATGTAGGTGGTGTTTAGCAGCCCAAGGCCGACCAGGCGGGCGACGGTTGTGGTGGTGAAACCGCTCCCGTATATGCTCAGCGCACCTCCGCTCTGGCTGACCAGTGTGTTGGGCTCGATCCCGCTCAGCCCCATTTGGGGCAGCGGTCCCGCAGCGGCGGGGCCCGTCAGTGACAGCGCCGCTATCGCCGCGACTGCCAGGAATGTAAAAGGAAAAACGACCTTGCGCATACCCCTCCTTGTGTGCCGCCAGGAAGCACGCGTGAGTGTGTCCCGTTCCCGCCGTTTGTCATTTGCCTTGTCATTTGTGATTCATCATTTGCCACCGTTCATTTCCCATCGTCTTGGGCAACCTGTCCATCCAGCAGGTGGATGCAACGGCTGGTATGGTCGGTGATACTCGGGTCGTGCGAGACGACGATGATCGTGCGCCCCTGCTCCTGGTTGAGTCTGGCCAAGACTTCCATGATCTCGGCCCCTGTGTGACTGTCCAGGTTGCCCGTCGGCTCGTCGGCCAGGATGATGTCGGGATCGTTCACCAGCGCGCGGGCGATGGCCACCCGCTGCTGCTGCCCGCCCGAGAGTTCTGTGGGTTTGTGCTCCATGCGGTCGCCCAACCCCAACAGGCTCAGCAAGCTGCGCGCGCGTTCCCGGCGCTGTGCGGGAGGGACGCGGGCGAAGAGCATGGGGAATTCCACGTTCTCCAGCGCTGACATCGTGGAGATCAAGTTGAAGGTCTGGAAAACGAAGCCCACTTCCCGGCGCCGGTAGGCGGCCAACCCGTTCTCGTCCAGCGCGGTGATATCCTGATCGCGCACCCAGATGTGGCCGGTGGTGGGGCGATCCAGCCCGCCCATCAGGTAAAGCAGCGTGGATTTGCCCGATCCAGAGGGACCCATCACGCCCAGGAACTCCCCCCTCTCCACCGTCAGGCTTACGCCATCCAGCGCGTGCACCACCTCCAGTCCCATGGGGAAGTCGCGGTGCAGATCCTGGATACGAATGAGGGATTCTCGCTCAGACATGGCAGACTGTCCCGGGTTTCACGTAGGCCCCGCGCCGCCATGGCCTGGGGCCTGCAACCCGTGACCTCCGTCAGAAACCGCCAGCCTGCTGGGTGAACAGCCCGCCGACGAGCGCCGGCACCAGGCTCAGCGCCATCAGCAGGATCCACACGCCGAGCGTGCCCAGCAGGGCCTTGCGCCGGGGCAGACGCGTGATCGCCGTCATGCCGATCACCAGCAGGATCAGGTTCCAGATCAGGAACAGATCGATCTTGGAGAGGAAGGCCGCGAGAAGCGTCTGGTCCAGGCTGGGCGGGGCGACGATCATTTCACCGCCGGAAACGGGGTTGTCTCTCATCAGGCCGGAAAGCCCTGGGTTGGCGATGATCTCGCCACTGATGGCGATGTAGATGGTCTGGATCAGCCCCCGCAGCGTGAAGGGAAGCCACGCCCACGCGACCATGCGGAAGAGCTGGCCGAAGGTGCTGCGGCCACCGAGCGCCATGCCGGCCAGGTAGAGCGCACCGGCCCATATTGCCCAGCCCGCCGCCACGCTCACCACACCGCCGACTGCGGGGAACACAGTCGTGATGAGCGGCGAGGCGGCAATGGACATCGCCTGCTCCATCTGTGCCCGTTGCTCCTCGGACATATCCTCGTCTTGTTGCTCCCCGAACTGCTCCTGGGCGGTAACCACGGCCTCGCGCGTCATGCGCGCGGTGATGGGAGCGGCGACCAAGACGGGCAGGACGACGAAGACCGCGGCCAGCAGGGCCGGGAGCCACCACGTGCGAGCCCCGTGGTCGCGAAGGTCCACCATGGTGGCCCGCGGCCGGACGATCATGCCCCCCAGCAGGCGGAGCGGGCTGCGTCGTTCTGACGCCGGCGTTTCTCCCTCGGCCGCCCCTGCCGCTTCGCCCGTGGATGTTTTCATCCTGGACTCGGACATCGTTTTCTCCTGTGGCTGGTGGCTGACGTAACGTTCAGAACCACGCGGATTATACCAGGATTCGAGGCGGCGGCAACTGTTTGACAGGCGCGCCAAGTCCGGTTACACTTTGCTGCAACGTCCATATGGTACTCACCATGCCAACAGCCAACCTCGAGCATTCGGCTTCCAGTTCCCACGTCACGCGGTCCGTGCTGCTGATCGCGACGTTCTTCGTCGCGGACAAGCTGCTGGGGGTGGTGCGCGACGGCGCTATCAGCCACGCCTTCGGTGCCTCTGCCGCGCTCGACGCCTACTACGCCGCCTTTGAGCTTCCCGATGGCCTGTTCACCATCGTCGCGGGTAGCGCGATGGCGACCACACTCATCCCGGTGCTCTCTGCCCGCATCGCGCGGGGCGACCGGGAGGCGGTGTGGCGGCTGGTCTCGACGGTGATCAACCTGGTGCTCATCGTCGTGGCGTGCGCCAGCGCGGCGGCGGCGCTCGTCGCCCCCCAGATCATCCACGTCGTGGCCCCGGGCTTCGGCGCGGACCAGGTGGTGCTTGCGGCGCGCCTGATGCGACTGGTGCTGCTGCAGACGCTCGTCTCCAGCGCCAGCGGCGTCGTGATGAGCGTGTTGCAGGCGCACCAGCATTTCCTGCTCCCGGCGGCCGCCCCGATGTGCTACACGCTGGGCCGCATCGCGGGAGCGCTGGTCCTGGCCCCGCGCTGGGGCATCTTCGGACTGGCGTGGGGCGGGCTGGCGGGCACGGTGGGCCACTTCCTGGTGCAGACGCCGGGCCTGGTCCGCTACCGTGCCCGCTGGTGGCCGACGCTGCGCCATCCTGACCTGGGGCCGCTGCTGGCGCTGATGGGGCCGAGGGCGTTAGGGCTGGGGGTCACGTACCTGAACTTCGTGTTGCCCACCTTTCTGGGCTCCCGGCTGACCGGGGGCGCCATCTCGGCCTACGAGTTCGCCTGGCGGCTGATGCAGTTCCCGGAGACGATCATCGGCACGGCGGTGGGACTGGGCGTCTTCCCAACGCTGGCCGAACGGGCCAACGCGGGCGACCTGCGCGGGCTGCGGCGCATGGCGTCCCGGGCACTGCGGCTGGTGCTCGCGCTGGCCGTGCCGGCCGCCGTGGGGATGCTGGTGCTCGGCCGCCCGCTGATCGTGCTTCTCTTCCAACGCGGCCAGTTCGACGCCCTCGCGACAGAGCGCACGTACTGGGCGCTGCAGTTTCTGTCTGTGGGCCTGGTGGGCCACTGCGCGCTGGAGGTCGCCAGCCGGCAGTTCTACGCCCGGCGCGACATGTGGACGCCGCTTTGGGCGGCGTTGGGCGGGCTGGCGGCGAACGCGGGGCTGGGGTGGCTGCTGCTGCCAGGCCTGGCCCAGGGTGCCTTTGCCCTGTCCAACTCGCTGGGGGTTTGCTTGCAGGTGGCTATCCTGCTCCTGGTGGCGCGGCGACGGCTGGGCGGGGTGGGGGAGGCGGGTTGGGGCGCGTCCCTGGCGCGGACGACGGTTGCATCGGCGTTGATGGGCGGGGCGCTGATTGCCTGGCGCGCGTGGTTTCCGGGCGTGGGGTTGCTCGGCGCCTCCGCGGGAGGGCTGGCGGTGGGAGGCGTGACCTACGCGCTGGCGGCACTGCTGCTGGGGAGCGTGGAAACCCGCGAGGTGGTGAAGCTGCTACGCCGGCGGGACAGGTGAGTGGCGGCATCTTTGGGCCTGCCGTCGGATGGGCGCGGAAACCGCGCCCCTACAGGTCATGTCTGGACAGGGTCTCTGTGCTCCAGGAACCGGCGCAGTTCCTCCTGGCTGCCGAGGACGTTGAGCGCGACGGAATGGTCTTCGAGCCATTCGCGTGCGTATTCATCCAGGCGGCGCACCTGCCCGGCAAGCGCCACCAGGTCGCCCCGCGAGGCAGGCCCGAGCAGATCTGGGAAGCCCGCTTCCAGGTACGCGGTGCTGTATTCACCGAACAGGTTGAAGTCAGCGCCGTAGAAGCCGTTCTTCACCTTGTTGATGCACTGGCATATCTCTTCCTGCAGTTGAAACGCGGCGAATCGCGCCTTGACCACGTCCTTACGGTCGCAGGCCGAGAGCACCTTGTTCACGTACTCGAAGACGAAGAAGTAGAAGTCCTTGAACACCTGATGGGCATCCTCGGGTGTGGCAAGCGACGCCTGCGCCGCGAGCAGTATGACCCTCACCTCCCTGGCCAGCCTGCCGGCCGCCTCAAGCATGCTGTCCGTGTCTTGCGGCAGGATGATGGCCTCGATCGTCCCCTCGAGATCGCCGGGCCTTTGCGGCAAATCCAGGATTTCGGATAGGTTGGCCCCCCATCCTTTTGAGAAATAGGTCTGGTTCACCAAAGCCAGGCAGTTGGCGGCGCTGTTGACAAAGCGCTGGCCGGCCAGATGCATGCCGGCCTGGTCGTCGGCGGCGACGGCCAACCGCATCTGTCCGAGTTGGAAGAGGACATCCTTGAACGCGCTTAGTCCTTTCTCCACCATCACCTTGCGACTCTCTGGCCTGGTGAGCGCGGCGATGCGGGTCTGGAGCGCGTTGAAGCGCTCCAGGTCCTGCTGGGAGCGGTGATGCAGCACCCTGGCATCGGCGATGAGCGAAGCGGACACCGCCCAGGGGCGTTTCCCCTCTGCATTCGCGATGCCCTCCGCCATAGCCCACGACACGGGCCAGAAATCATAGGGCAGGTCGTCGATGATGAACTGGCTGCACAGCGTCCTGGCCTTTCCCTCATCCGGTATGTAGAATATGTCCAGGTCAGAGGTGGGCGACGCGCACCCCTTGGCATAGGAGCCGTAGTAGGCGATGATGGCGATCTCGTCCTTGTGCGCCTGCACGGCGTGGGATACCAGTATCTGGGCTATCTCGAAGACGTCGGACATAGCAAGGCCTTTCTTTACTACTCAGGTGGGACGCACTTCCTGCCCCGAAAACGCGGACGCTGACGTCCGCCTTTGATGGCTATTGAAGCGTTTGTAAGTCCTGGAAGTCGAATTCTCGAAGGAAAACCAAGTGCGTCCCACCTTGGGGTGGGTTGTCCTCCTGATGGGCAGCATGCTTCAGCGTTCTCCCTCGGCCTCTCGTCGCAACTGCTCGATGAAGTCCTCCCTCACGGGGTAGAAGACGTCCAACATGACGAACGGTTCATCGCCGATGCACGTGTCGCTGTGGGGGACGTCCGCCGGGATGCAGTAGAAATCTCCCTTCTCGACCACGCGCTCTTCGTCCCCGATGCGCAGCAGGGCCTTGCCTGCGTAGACCATGCCGATCTGCTCGTGCGGGTGTGAGTGCGTGGGCACGCTGTGGCCCGGCAGCGTGGCGTTCAAGACCATCATCATCTTCTCGCCGTGAAGTCCCGTGAGAATCGACGTCTCGAGCCCCGGCATCTGGGTGAGCTTCGGGGCATCCGGCAGGTGGACGAAATAGTCGATCTTCTCCTGTGTCACGTCTGTTCCTCCTTTGCCTGTCGTCTCTTGTCTGGCGTCCGTGGCGTGCGCTGTGGCATCGCGCCGTCGCTAGTATATCGCGGACTCTCACCGAGGCAAGTGGCCGCCCGGCCTTCCTCTCAGGTGACCGGCACTTGAGCGCAGTGTTAAGTGCCGGTCACCTGATTCTCACCCCGCCCGCAGCGTGATGACGTTCACCTCGGGCGGGCAGTTGAAGCGCACGGACCACGCCGTGCCAGCGCCTCGGCTGACGTGCACCCAGGTCCCCGCTACGCGCACGAGTCCTCCGCCGAACAGCAGCCTGTAGCGGGACGGGAGACGCGGGGCGCCCACGAGCGGCAGCCTGACCTGGCCGCCGTGGGTGTGGCCTGAGAGCACCAGGTGGATCGGCCGGCGGGCTGTCTCTCTGGCGAACACTGGTCCCATGGCGAAGTCCGGGTTGTGGGCCAACAGGACGCGCACGGGCCCGGAGAGGGGGCTGCCGACCAGGGCTGCGGGCAGGTCGTCGTGCGGCGCGGCGTGGTGGGCGCTCAATCCGGCAGATCCCATGTCGTCGATGCCCACGACGCACAGGCGCGCATCACCGACGGTCAGCAGGTGATGTTGGTTGCGCAGCACCGTGACGCCTGCGTTCTCTAGGGCCGCGGCCACCGCGCCGGCGCCGGCCCAGTGGTCGTTGTTGCCCAGGCAGGCGAAGAGCCCCAACCTGGGGCGCAGCGGGGACAGGATGTCGCGGTACTCGGCGGCGGGGCCCGGATCGCCGGAGACGAAATCGCCGGTCAGCGCGATCAGGTCGGGTGCCTGCGCCGCCATCCGCGCGATCGCCCTGTCGACGCGCGAGCGGGGCATCAGTGGCCCCCGATGGAGGTCGCTGATCTGGCCGATTCGCAGCCCGTCGAGCGCCGGCGGCAGGCCGGAGATGGGCGCTTCGACCTGGCGCACGACGATGCGGCCGGGCTCGATCACGAAGGCGTAGACCGACAGCGCGGCGAGCAGCACGGCCCAGAGTGCGCACAGGGACAGGCAGGGGGAGTCCAAGACTTGGGGCATTGTTGGTTGCTAGAGAGATCGAATTCCGTGTGACGCGGATCATGCGGGCGTCGCCGGTAGCGAATCACAGACACCTGAGTATACCGCCAGGTGGCGGTTGGGGCAAGGCAGAGGGCTCGGCGCGGTGGGGAAAGGTATGCCCCCGCGACTTGTCGCGGGGGCTCAACTGACGTTTGACGCTTGCAGATGCAGCAGGTTCACGAAGGAGGCTCGCAGGACGTCGCCAGTCCGACTACTGGGCGCAATCGGGTGCCGGAATGAAGAGCCCTTTTTCTACCACTTGCCCGTCTCCCGAGACCACCCGGCCGTTGCCGACGATCGCGCCTTCGGTCGTGCTCAGCTCGAACGTGAGACCCTCGTCGGCCAGCGGGCCGGCCAGTTTCTCCTCGTTCCAGTAGTAGGTATAGACGCCATCGCCGCCGTACCCCTGAATCCAGACGGACATGTACCACCATCCCCCCTTGCACCACCCGGTGTCGGGCAGATGCCACAGGTCCAGGTCCAGGGGAGCAGGCGGGGCCCCGGGCGTGTCTGTGGCAGTTGGCGGCACGATCAGGGGATCCCGCACCGGCAGAGACGCGAAGTCTCCTGACCACTGGAATCGGGGAGCGTAGACGAAGCCTTCCGCGCCCTGCCCGTCGCGGACGTAGAACCATTGCCCGGCAGCAGACCGTCCCAGCACGCTTACCAGTTCTCCGACGCTGACTCCTCCCATGACTTGTGAGCTTGCGTCGGGCGCGGCGAAGATGCCGGCGGATTCGATGGCGATGGCCAGGCCCTCTGGTACTGGGGTCGGTGTGGGTGGAGGGGTATCGGTGGGCTTCGGTTCGGGAGAGGGCGTCGGCACGGCGGTCGTTGCGCCCGGCGCGGGTGTGTCCGGCGGTATGGCAGTAGTCGGTGCTGGTTCAGGCGTGTCCGGCGGTTCTGGATCAGGGGCGTTTTCTGGCTCCAGTGGGACACGCAGTGGTAGATTGTCCGTGCCCAGAGTGACTGCTTGCGGATACCGTTTGTACCCTGTGGCATCGACGAAAAGATTCGCGGGCTGTCCCACATAAGAAGCGTCAATTTCGATTCTGGCGTAGCCGTTGTGGTCCGTGATGCCGGTTACAGGTACCTCCCCCTTGTCCGGGTGTATTGTGATCTTCGCGCCTTGCACGTCTAAACCCGTGTCATTGTCCGTCACGTGCACTGAGTATCGGAACGTGCTTGATCTACATGCTGAACCAATTCCAGAGAGAAGCAACATCAATGCCGTGAGAGCGGCGACGCGTAGCCTTTGACGCTGGTTCCTCATCAGTCCCCTCCTTGCGTGAGCCGAACCTTGCTGTGATTGCTCTGGGCTGTGTTGTGGCGAGTCGGCCCCATCGTGCGCCGGGGCGTGTATGGCCTATTGCGCTGGCTCCAGTGGGACAGTCAGTGGCAGGTCATCTTTGCCCAGTGTGACCGCTTGCGTGAACCTTTTGTACCGGGCGGCCTCGACAACGAGTGTCGCGGGCTGTCCCTCATGAGAAGTGTCAATGGCGATTCTGGCGTAGCCGTGCGTGTCTGTGGTGCCGGTTGCAGGTGCTTCCCCTTCACCCAGGTATATCGTGATCTGCGCATTGGGCACATCCAGACCCGTGTCCTTGTCCTGCACGTGCACTGCGTAGCTGAAGCCAGCCCCGCGAGTCGCGAGGACTATCGCGACGATCACAGCGGCCACGGCGAGTGTCGCGATGATGACCACCGCCCACGTGGAGCTACGCCGTGGCCGGGGACCATTCCGCGACATGCCCGGGCGCAAGCGCTGTAATTGCTCTCGGAGCTCATCGAGGCGGCCGCGACGTTCCAGATGCGCGACCAACTCCCTGGCCTTGTCTGCTTTCCCCTGGCCTGGCAGGCTCTCGTAGTCTACCCCCAGGTCGAAAGCCAGATCGCGCAGTTCGCCATCGCTGAAGTACTGAGTGAGGTTCTTGCGTAGTCTGCCCAGGTCTGTCGCTTTCACCGATTCCTCCTTGTTCATCCTCGACTATCAGCATTGCAGATACGACAGATACAAGCCCTGAATAGTGTAGCCCAACTTGACGATATTGTCAAACTAGTGTGCCTTTGCCTCGGCAGGCATTGTCAGATATAATGACAACTAGGCGTTTGTGGCTACAGGTCGTGGGGTGAGGCTAAGACAGGAATCAAGAAACCAGGTTTTTGGCTGCCGGATCGTTGGGTGCGGCATATCTCGCAACGTTTATCGTGGTTTTTCCTGCGAGATGGGGCGAAAAAACCTGGTTTCTACGACCGCTTTCATGTTGATCTAAACTTGAGGACTGATGAAACTGCCCAAGTTCGAGGAAGGCTGGAGCACGGCGCTGCTGCTGTTCGGCGCGGTCGTCGCCGCCGCGTTGACGCTGGTCACCACCGGGTGGGCGGAGGGACTGGGAGTCGTGCCCGTGGCCGGCGTCGGTGGCCTGGTGGCCGGGCTGCTGCTGGGGTGGAGCGTCTTCCGGGGATGGATGTGCCACGTCGCCGGGCTCGTCTACGGCCTGACGTGGATGGGCTACATCCTGGGACGGGACTTGCCGGGGGATCTCACCTGGGCCCAGCGCATCGCTGAGCTGGTGGGCCGCCTCTCCGATTGGCTCAACCAGGCCGTCAGCGGCGGCAAGGGCTACGACACGCTCATCTTCGTCATGCTGATGAGCGGGCTGTACTGGATCCTGGGCTACAACGCGGCCTGGAACACCTATCGCCGCGTGCGGGTGTGGCGTGCGATTCTGCCCCCTGGGGTGGTGGCGCTGTTCAACGTCTACTACTACGGCGGCTTCCACGGGCAGACGCGCTATCTGGTGTTCTATCTCTTCTGTGCCTTGCTCTACATTGCCCGCTCCCACTCCCTGGAACAGGAGGGCGTGTGGCGGCGGAGGCGCATGGCGTACGACCCGGACCTGCACTTCAGCGTGCTCCAGGTGGGCGCGGTGATGGTACTGATCGTCATCGTGCTCGCCTGGGCGCTCCCGGGCGCCGAGGCCTGGCCCAGCCTGACCGCGGTGTGGCACCGGGTGAACGATCCCTGGCGTACGGTGCAGGAGGAGTGGCAACGGCTGTTCTCCGGCCTGTACGGCAGCCCGGCGAGGCCCATCGTCGAGCCGTTCGGCGACTCGCTGACGCTGGGCGGGCCGGGCAATCGCCGGGATGCGGTCGTCATGGATATCGCCGCCCCGCGCGAAGGACGCTACTACTGGCGTGGCGCGGCATACACCTACTACGACGGCGATCAGTGGGACGCTGCGGAGCGGGAGCGCCTCTTGCTCGCCCGCGGGCGGCAGCCGCCGGGCATGGTGGACTACGCGCTGCGCAGCGCGATCACGCAGACCGTGACCAGCTACGTGCCGGGCCTGCATCTCCTGATCGGGGCCTCGCAGCCGGTCGCGCTGGCCCGGGACGCGGAGGCCTCCATCAATCTCACGGGCGACGCGCCCCTCGAATTCATCCGCGTCTTCAGCCTGTTGCCGCTGGATGCCGGCGATGAGTACGTCGTGATGTCCAGCGTGTCGGTCGCCGACGCGACGAGCCTGCGGGAGGCAGACGCGGACTATCCGGAGTGGGTGCGCCGGCGCTACCTGCAGCTTCCGGGCTCGCTGCCCGAGCGGGTGCGCTTGCTGGCCGAGGATCTCACTGCCGGCGCCGACAACTCCTACGACAAGGCGATCGCGCTGCAGCAGTACCTGCGCGTGCAGATCACCTACGACCTGGACCCGCCTGAACTGCCGGAGGGCCGGGATTACGTGGACTTTCTGCTGTTCGACAGCCGGCGGGATTACTGCAACGGCTACGCCACGGCAATGGTCGTCATGGCGCGTAGCCTGTCGATCCCGGCACGGCTGGCCTCCGGCTACGCCCAGGGCGAGTACGACGTTGAGCGCGCCGTCTATCGGGTGCGGGACCTGGATGCCCACAGTTGGGTCGAGGTCTACTTCCCCGGCTACGGTTGGATCGAGTTCGAGCCCACGGCCGGCCAGCCGCCCCTCATCCGGCCCGATCGTGCCGCCGGGCAAGGCGCGGGTGAGGGCGTGCCGCCGGGGGCGCAGGGGCCGGACTCCCGGTGGGGTATGGACGAAGGTGACAGGCTGCCCGCGTCGGATATGGACTGGGCGCTGGAGGGGAGGATCAGTCCCTTGCGCCGGACGTGGGACGCCCTGTTTTGGCCCTTGACCGTGGGGCTTGCCATCCTGGCCGTGGCTGCCGGAGGGCGATGGGCGGTCGAGAACTGGGGATTCCGTGGCCTGTCCCCGGTCGAGCGGGCATACGCCCGCCTGGTGCGCTTCGGGCGCTGGATGGGCCGGCCGATCGGCACGTCCGATACGCCTCTCGAGTGGGCGCGCGCGTTCGGCGAGCTTGTGCCGGAGGCGCAGGAGCCTATCACGTGCATCGTGGATCTGTACGTGCGCGCCTGTTTCGCCCGCGGCGACCGGTATGCGCTGGCGGCCATGGCGGCGTGGGAGCGGGCTCGGCCTGTGCTGTGGCAGGGGTGGCTGCGGGGCCTGGGAGGGGTGGGGGGCGTCGGGCATTGGTTGAGATCTTGAAAGGCGGCCCCGGAGCAACAGCGGGCAAACCTGCAGAATAGCCAGGCTATCAGCGGCGTGTACAATTCATAGCTGGCCGGTTTGATCGGACACCTGCCCTGTGTTCGCTTGTGTGGTATTCGGGTGCCTTGCCCGCTGCTGGCGGCATTGCCAGAAGAGCTACGGTTCCGACCAGCACTTATCGCTCTGCCCCTCCATCCGCGCGTGTTCCCATTCCCTGATTCTTGCTGATCCACACCATTGCCTGTGCAGCTCCTGGCTGCTGCGAGGCTCATGTAACTGACCTCTTGCCTTGCCTGCAGGCATCTACTTCAGCCACCGGTGTGTGCCATTGTCCTCGCTGTTTGTGCGTTTTCACGTCCATGTGGTGTGTTGGTGTCACAAGCTTGCACATAATGCCCTTGTGAGGGTACCCCTACACAAAATGTAGGGATATTTCCTACAAGAAATTACTGACTTTCCCGACAGACAAACGATGTGATTTGTGGTAGGATGGAATAGGATAGGACAGAGTGTCTCATACTAGCTGTGAGTGTCAAAGATATCAGCGTTGGCCTCTAGTGTTGCGAACAGGGGCATTGACGTCGTCATATGACGAGAAACGGTATGATAGCCTGAATCACTTGATCAACGATCAGTATGCTGCTGCCTGATGTCTCCTTATGCATATCCATCAGGGGGGAGCGGACTGGGGGTGTTGAGATGGGCGAAGTGGAAAAGACAGAGAGGGTGGAGGTCGAAATCATGACCACGTCAGAGGTTGCCCAGTACCTTCGGTTGGCTGAGGCAACGATATACAGGCTGGCGCAGGCTGGCGAGATCCCGGCGATGAAGGTGGGCAGGGTGTGGCGATTCCGGAAGGATCTGATTGATGAATGGTTCAGGCAGGGGAGCGGCAGCCTGAGCGGTCGGGAGTTTACTGAGTCGTAGTCTGACTCTTGCTTTGTACCCCGCGTAGTTTCTGGCTTGATCGTCTTCATAGTGTTTTCATACAACTGATGATTGACAGTCCTCCCGCAAAGCTGGCGGCCCGTTGCCGCAATACCCGCCCAGACGGTTCTCACGAGCCCTTCTGTTTCGAGCTCTTCCGCCGTGCGATCATCGAGAACTGCTCACTCTGTTGGCACTATCTGCATAACCAGTACTATTGTCTCGTTCGATACTGGGTGTCCCAACGCATATCTACGGATCCCGATACGGTTGACGATCTGACCCAAGATGCCTTTGAGTCCTTTTGGCGTTTCTATACCCCCGACAAGCTGGCGTGTGCCAGTGGGTTAGGGAATGTGCTGTCCTATCTCAAGGCCTGCGCTGCTTCTGTTGTCGCGCAGGCACGGCGCAAGGCCG
This sequence comes from uncultured Anaerolineales bacterium, assembly GCA_964649415.1. Taxonomy (GTDB): domain Bacteria; phylum Chloroflexota; class Anaerolineae; order B4-G1; family B4-G1; genus CAZYSK01. Next base: position 7,523 of record CAZYSK010000069.1, on the reverse strand, counting down.
ATAGGAGAGTCGTCGAGGCGGAGTGGGATGAATACCTTCTGGGTGTCCAGGTCTCTGTGAGCTCCGCTGAGTCGACTGCTCTGCAGCATATGACGGCGCGGCGAGTGTGGACTGCCGTGAAAGCATGCTGCAACGATGAGCGCGATTATCTCGTGGCCCGTCTCACTTTCGTGGCTGGCCTCAAGCCGCGCCACATTGCCGAGCGGTTTCCTGATCTTTTCCTCAACGTGTCCGAGGTGTATCGCGTCAAGCAGAATCTCTTTGCCCGTCTGGGTCGCGACGCAGTCCTACAAGGTATGTGCAAAAACGGACACGAGGAGCGTTTGATGCCGTAGAAGGGTACAGTGATGAAGGAATTGAAGTGTATAGAACCTGGAGCGGTCCAAGATTGGGAACTGGAGGCCTACGTGAGTGGTGAGGCGTCGCCGCGTTTCCTGGAGCACGTGAAGCGCTGTCCGGCCTGTCTCGCACGGCTGAGGAAGCGGGTGGTACTAGAGCATCAGCTCCGTCGGACTCTGTACCGTTTCGATTGCCCCCCACCGGACTTGCTGCGTGACTACGAATGCGGCTACGCAGCGGCTGACGAACAGCGTCGGCTGGAGGCGCACCTGGAAACCTGTCCACACTGTGCAGCAGAACTGGCCGATTTGGCCGAGTCTGTGGAGGTGGAATTCATATCTCGGTCAAGTGAACTGGTGGCCCGAGCGGAGCGAGCGGCTGCGCGGATGGGTTTGATCGTGGCGCGTCTGATCTCACCGGCCCCGCGACCGGTGCTCGCCCTGCGGGGTGAGACGCGGGAAGTATTGCTCTTCGAGGCCGGCGACATGGCCTTGAGTGTTAACCTGGAGCAAGAGGAGAACGGGGCGTACACGCTCTTCGGACAGGTGTTGTCGCCTCAGCCGATCGCTGCCACCGATGGATACGCCCGATTGACGGCTCGCGAGGAGAAGATCGCCCCTGTTGAGGCTGAGCTGGACGCTAACGGTGGATTCGCCCTTTGTAGTCTATGCCCGGGCACCTATCAACTCGTTGTCTCCTTGCTAGAGCAGCGCATCGTGGTTCCTACGTTGACGCTGGGGACTGAACCGTGACCGATGGACGATGAACTGTTAGGCAAATTGCTGTCCGCTCGCGACGATGAGGATCTGCGTGCGTTGATTGCAGCGCAAGCCATGGACATCAAGACGGTCCAGGCGCTCAAGGCTCGTTCATCTCATCTCTACTTCGACCAACCTGCCCAGGCCGTGCGCGTGGCCGAGTTGGCCCGCCGGCTGGGAGACCTGCTGCCCGACCCGGCCTCGGCTCTCGGTCGATGGACGCTGGCCAACGCTTTGCTTTTCTCCGACCGCTACAGTGATGCAGTTGAGCTCTTTGAGGAAGCGGGAAAACTCTACCGGGCGGCTGATTTGCCCCTGGAGGCTGCCCGCATGGGGGTGGGGCACGTCTGGGCGCTGGCCTACACCGGCCAGTTCGAGGAGGCCCTGGCGCGGGCGGCGGAGATCGAGCCACTGCTGGAGTCCTCCGCCCGCCAGAATCGAGACGACCTCAGGCGGCTGGGAGGGCTGTTCAACAACGTGGGTATCACCAACGACCTGATGGGGCGGTACGAGGAAGCGCTGGAGGCGTACGAACGCCAGGTAGCCATAGCGCGTGAGCTGGGGGACGAACTGGAACTCGCCCACGTGTGGCACAACCGGGCCTGTGCCCTCACGTACCTCAACGCGTTTGACGAAGCGCTGGCCGCTTTCCAAGATGCGGAGATAGGTTTTCAGGGCGCTGATGCGACGGCCGACCTGGCCAGGCTGGCGCACAACCGGGGCACGCTATACGCTCGCTGGGGACGGTATGAAGAGGCCGAGGCTGAGTTCGCCGCCGCGGATGGCTGGTTGAGCACGCTTGAGGGCGTGGCGCAAGCCCGGGCATCCCTCGTGGTATATCGCGCGCTGGCGCGGCTGGAAAGCGAACGTGCGCCGGACGAGAGGTTGGTCAGCGCGTTGATTGATGCTCAAGCTCGGCTGGCGACCGATGGCCCGCTCTTCGAGGAGGGACTAGCCTGGCTGGGAGTGGGGCGCTGTTGGATGGAGATGGGCAGTGCGTCGGCTGCTCAGGATGCCTTCAAGCGAGCGTTGGAGATTGGCGAGAACGGCGGGGGGCGCCCTCTCGCGTGGGAGGCTCTTCGTTTCTTGGGGAACCTGGCGGAACGACGTGGCAACCCAGACGCCGCCTCCATATTCTATCAACGAGCCGTCGCTGAAATCGAGGCCATGCGGCGTGACCTTTACGTCGGTTCATTCCGCGCCGGATTTCTGGCCGATAAGCTGGTCGTCTACCGGGATCTGGCCCTGCTCTTCGCTCGGTCCGGTCGGTTGGAGGAGGCGTTCGCCGCTGTCGAGGGGGCCAAGTCGCGTCTCTTGGCCGAGCAACTTGCAGGTCGTCTGAGCGACGAGCTCGCTGTGCTGACTGAGTCCGATGACCCGCAAACGCGGGCGCTGGCCCGGCGCTTACGAGGGCTGTTGGTGCGACTGGAGCGATTCTACCGGCAGGCGCGCCTGGACGATGCAGAGGGACGCGGCGAGTCCGGTTCGGACATCCCCTCGCCACAGACCCTGGCGGCAGTGGGGGAACTCGAGGACGAAGTCGTGAAGGTAGCACGGAGGATGGAGCGCGACAAGCCTCTGTTTTCCCCTCTGACGATGGGGCGTGCCAGTTCCTTGCAGGCCATTCAATCACAGTTGCAGGACGGGCTCTTGCTCCAATACTACATCGCTCGCGGCAGCGTGTGGGCCTTCGTGGTAGGCGAAACGGGGATTAGGGACCATAGGCGGTTGGCATCCCTGGCCCAGATGGAGGCGGCCCGGCGGCGCTTCTCGGCCGCCGTGGAGCGTGTACTGGGGTTGGCCGCCCGATATGGCCGAGAGTTGCTCAAGCGTTACTTGCCGTCCCTCCTGGCGGATGCCGATGATCAACTGGCCACGTTGTACGACTTGCTAGTCCGCCCGCTCGAAGTCTATCTCTCCTCGGGGAGGCTACTGATCATCTCGCCTGACGGCCCGCTGCATTATGTGCCTTTCCACGCCTTGCGCGGCGACGCGGGCTATCTGATTGAGCGTCACGCCGTCGGCTACGCACCCAGCGCGACCGTGTTGGGTCTGTGTGCCCGGCGGACCGCGAGGAACCAGGGCGTGTTGATGGTGGGCTATGGAGGCGGCGGGCTGGCGGAGGTGAGTGCCGAAGTTGAGGCGCTGCGTTCGTTTTTTCCGGGGGTGCGCGTACTGAGTGGGCCCCAGGCACGGGCCGACCGGCTGTTGGCCGACGCACCTCGTCACCGCATCTTGCACTTGGCGGCGCACGCTCGCTTCCGGTCCGACAAGGCAATGCTCTCCTCGCTTTCACTCGCGGATCGGAGGTTGACGTTGGGTGAGATCGCCCGCCTCCGCCTGGACGCCGACCTGGTGACGTTGAGCGGCTGTGAGACCGGGCGGGGCCGACTGCGGGGCGCGGACCTGGTGAGCCTGGCGTGCGCTTTCCTGGGGGCTGGTGCCCGGTCGCTCCTCGTCAGTTTGTGGCGAGTGGATGATGCGAGCACGGCGCGCCTGATGCACAGTTTCTATCGGGCGTTGCAGGGTGGGGTGGGACGGGCGGCGGCGCTGCGCGGGGCGCAACTGGAACTTCTTTCCCTGGGGCGCGAGTGTCCGGTGGAGTACGGTGTCTATCGCCACCCGGCCTACTGGGCACCCTTTATGCTAGTTGGTGCATGGGGCAGACTCGCCGACCTGTCGGATCAGCTCTCTGCCCCTGTCATTTGAGGAGGGTGGATTATGCGTAGGATGGCGATATCTATTGGGTTAGCAGTTGGACTCCTGCTTGCGCTGGCATTGTCGTTGCACGTCTGGGCTGCGCCGGTGGCTCCCCTGGGACGTCACTGCGGCAGCGCCGGCCCCCTGCCACTGAGCGCCCCGGATTTCTGTGGGTGTACCTGGGGAGAGGTGCTCTTCCGCGGGCAGCCCGTGTCCGGTGTCGCAATCACGCTCACCTACGACAATGGTGCTGTGGCCGGCGCGACCCGGCGCACGGCGCTGGAGCCGGAGCCGTACTTTGACCTGACGGCCCACGACCTGGGCGCCCGCCGGGGGGACGTGGTAACGCTGACCGCCCAATTTGCCGGGGGGACGGTCAGCCGGTCGTTCCGGGCCTGGCCTGGCGCCGATGGCGAACAGCGCATCGTGCTGGCGTTCCCAGAGCGCGGCGTTTGGAGCCCATGGGTGACGGGTGGCTATACCCGTGCCCTGGCGTTGGCCGGGGACGTGGTCTGGGCCGGTGGGCCGGGGGGCGTCATCTCCATCGGGCTGACCAGTGGGATCAGCGTGGCTCATACCCTGCCCGGGGCCGATCAATCGGTGCGGGCGCTGGCCGTGGGTACCGACGGCCACGTCTGGGCTGCCGGTGGGGGAGGCGTAGCCGAGTTCGACGGCGGGGCCTGGCATGCCCACGCCGTTCCCCTGGCCCACACGCTGCGCGCGTTGGCGGTGGAGCCCGATAGCGGTGCGGTCTGGCTGGGTGGCGGGGATGGGGTGGCGGGGGAGGTGGCGGTCTTCACCGGCACCTGGACCACGGCGGGCTCGTTTGGTGGTCCGGTGACGGCGCTGGCAGTGGATGAGGAGGGGCGAGTCTGGGCCGGTACGTGGGGGGATGGTGTCCACCGGCAGGATTGGGGCGGCGGCTGGACCCGCCATCGGGCCGTGGACGGGCTGGCTTCCGACAACGTGCTGGCGGCCGCAGCGGGTAATGGGGAGGTCTGGTTCGGGACTGCCCCGTACTTGAGTGGACTGGGGCCACGCGGCGGCGTTGCGCGCTACGATCTGGCGACAGGGACCTGGCGAACCTATACCACCGCCCACGGCCTGCCGGTCGATGCCATGCTGCCCCAGTCTCCGGCGTCTGTGTACGCCCTGACGATGGGGGAGGAGAGCGCACCCTGGGCGGGGACGGCCGATGGCGTGCGCTTCCTGGCCGACGGGGATTGGTGGGGCGCGTACACGACGACGCATGGGCTGAGGCCGGGAGCGATACACGCGCTCGTCGCGGAGAATGAGGCAGCAGTGGCCGCTGCGCCGGCGGGCCTTGACCGGATGGACCTGGCCGCCACGCCCGGCGCGCGGCCTGTGGCGCAGATTGACGCTGTCTCGCCGCTGACGCTGACCTCGGGGACGACGCTCACGCTGAGCGGAGGGGGCGTGGACGGGGACGAGGGCGGCGACAGGATCGTGGCCTGGGACTGGTCGTCGTCCCTGGATGGACCGGTATGCACTTCCGCCACTTGTGCGCTGCCGTACGATCTTTTCACCTCCGGCGTCCATTCTATCGGGCTGCAGGTGCAGGATGACGAGGGCGTCTGGTCGGCGCGATTGACAACAATGGTGAGGGTGGAGGGATCGCTGCGGGTCTATTTGCCGCTTGTCGTGCGCAACGTGGGCACGCGATAGTTCTGCGGGTGAGGGAGAGATCACAGCTATGCTGGAAGGTCGGTATGCGGGAGGGCATGTGCTGTGCGGTGGCGTACGCGCGGGACAGCGGTGGGAACCTGTTACTTGCACGGGCTATCACGATCAGAGAGCGATGCGTGCACCTGCTATTAGTGCTGCGCCGCTCGCTGCAGCGGGTGCAACTGCTGCCTAGGAGTCAGAACACCGTTGAGGGTGTGGGAGGAGCAGAGAAGATGAGTATCAGACGGTCCAATATGTGCGTGCTTGTGGCAGTTGGTTTGTTGCTGGCTTTGCTGTCGCTCCACGTCCAGGTGGCCCCAGCGGCCCCCGAGGTACGGACCTGGGCGGCGGGGCGGCCCTCGTTCTACTTCGCCGAGGATGAGGTGCCACCGGGTGGGACAGAGATGCTGGCTGCCCAGAGCGGCGGTATATGGCGCAATTACACCAACGGGAACTACGTGAACGACCTGGCCGTGGAAGGCGATTACGTGTGGGCCGCGACAGATGGTGGCGTAGTGCGCTGGAACCGGACCGACGGCAACTACGTGAAGTACACCACCGCCCATGGCCTGGCGGGCAACGACGTCGAGGCCACCGCTATAGACGGTGCGGGGCACAAGTGGTTCGGGACGTACGGCGACGGGGTGAGCGAGTTCGACGGGGTCACGTGGACGACCTACACCACCGCCGACGGCCTGGCGGACGACAAGGTGTGGGCTATAGCCGTGGACGGCGCGGATCATAAGTGGTTCGGCACCGACGGCGGGGTGAGCGAGTTCGACGGGGTCACCTGGACCACATATACGACCGCCGATGGCTTGGTGAGCAACAGTGTCTGTGCCATCGCCATAGACGGTGCGGGGCACAAGTGGTTCGGCACCTGGGATGGCGGGGTGAGCACGTTCGACGGGGTTACCTGGACTACCTACACCACCGCTGATGGCTTGGCGAGCAACGGCGTGCGCGCCATCGCCATAGATGGGGCAGGGCACAAGTGGTTCGGCACCTGGGATGGCGGGGTGAGCACGTTCGACGGTGGGACCTGGACCACCTATACCGAAGCCGACGGCCTGGCGAGCAACGATATTTGGGCTATCGCCATAGATGGTGCGGGGCACAAGTGGTTTGGCACCGATGGCGGCGGGGTGAGTGAGTTCGACGGCGCCACCTGGACTACATATACTACCGCCGATGGATTGCCGGATGGCCATATCCGCGCCATCGCCGTAGACGGTGCAGGACAAAAGTGGTTCGGCACCGATGGCGGCGGGGTGAGCGAGTTCAATGGGGTCACGTGGACCACCCACATCACCGCCGACGGCTTGACGAACAACCGAGTCTGGACTATCGCGGTGGGCGGTGCGGGACACAAGTGGTTCGGCACCGACGGCGGGGTGAGCAGGTTCGACGGGGTTACCTGGACCACCTACACGACTGCTGATGGCTTGGTGCACAACTCGGTTTGGGCCACCGCCATAGACGGTGCGGGGCACAAGTGGTTTGGCACCGATGGCGGCGGGGTGAGCGAGTTCGACGGGGTTACCTGGGCCACGTATACCACCGCCGACGGCCTGGCGGGTGACGAGGTCCGCGCCATCGCCATAGACGGTGCGGGACACAAGTGGTTCGGCACCTGGGGCGGCGGCGTGAGTGAGTTCGACGGGGTTACCTGGGCCACCTACACGACTGCCGATGGATTAGCGGATGACCATATCCGCGCCATCGCCATAGACGGTGCGGGACACAAGTGGTTCGGCACCTGGGGCGGCGGGGTGAGCGAGTTTGATGGGGCTACCTGGGCCACCTACACCGAAGCCGACGGCCTGGCATCCGACAATGTCTTCGCCATCGCCGTGGACGGGGCGGGTCACAGGTGGTTCGGTACCGACGGCGGGGTGAGTGAGTTCGACGGTGCCACCTGGACCACCTACACCACCGCCGATGGCCTGGCGAGCAACGGTGTCTGCGCCATCGCCGTTGATGGTGCGGGGCACAAGTGGTTCGGCACCGACGGTGGCGGGGTGAGCGAGTTCGACGGGG
>CAZYSK010000068.1:0-31133 GCA_964649415.1 uncultured Anaerolineales bacterium | reverse complement strand
CCTTTGGTAGCATAGAGATGAACGTTCGTGCTCACAGTTTCAGAGATGCACCCTTGTCACTATCGAAGTAGCTGATGCGCGGGTGGCCGCTCCCATCCAGCGCCAGCGAGGTGTAGCTGCCCCAGCTCCCCAGGCTGCTGTCCACGGTCTGTTTGAGCCATGTGGTGCCGCTGTACCAGGCGTACTTGAGAGCGTCGTTGCGGCCGTCGTAGTAGCTGATGTGCGGGTTGCCGCTCCCGTCCAGCGCCAGCGAGGTGTACTCGCCCGCCCGATTGGGCCAACCGCCGTCCACGGTCTGTTTGAGCCAGGTGGTGCCGCTGTACCAGGCGTACTTGAGGGCGTAGTTGTCCCCGTCGTAGTAGCTGATGTGCGGGTTGCCGCTTCCATCCAGCGCCAGCGAGGTGTACTGGCCCACGTCCCAACTGCTGCCGTCCACGGTCTGGGTCACCCATGTGGTGCCGCTGTACCAGGCGTATTTGAGGACGCGGTTGACGTCGTCATAGTAGCTGGTGTGCAGGGTGTAGGCGGCGGTGGGGGCCAATGCCAGCGAGGCATGCTGGCCCACCCGCGCGCTGCCGTCCGCGGTCTGGTTGAACCATGTAGTGCCGCTGTACCAGGCGTACTTGAGGACGTGGTTGGTGCTGTCGAAGTAGCTGATGCGCGGATTGCCGCTGCCATCCAGCGCCAGCGAGGTGTAGTAGCCCCCGTTGCCATCCACGGTCTGTTTGAGCCACGTGGTGCCGCTGTACCAGGCGTACGTGAGGGCGTCGTCGCCGTCGTAACTGATGCGGGGGTTGCCGCTCGCGTCCAGCGCCAGTGAGGTGTACCGGCCCACGTACCCGCTGCTGTCCACAGTCTGGCTCAGCCATGTGGTGCCACTGTACCAGGCGTACTTCAGGTCGCTGCTGCTCCAGTCGTGGTAGCTGATGCGGGGATTGCCGCTCCCATCCAGCGCCAGCGAGGTCTGCCCGCCAAAGGGCCCCAGGTCGCTATCCACGGTCTGGCTCAGCCAGGTGGTGCCGCTGTACCAGGCGTACTTGAGGGCCTCGTTGGTGTAGGCGAAGTAGCTGATGCGCGGGTTGCCGCTCCCGTCCAGCGCCAGCGAGGTGTCGCCGCCAAAGATCCCCAGGTCGCTATCCACGGTCTGGCTCAGCCAGGTGGTGCCGTCGTACCAGGCGTACTTGAGGGCCCAGGAATCGCCGTCCCAGTAGCTGATGTGCGGGTGGGCACTCGCGTCCAGCGCCAGCGAGGTGTACTCACCCACCCGATCGTACCGACCACTGCCGTCCACAGTGTGGATCATCCAGGTGGTGCCGTCGTACCAGGCGTACTTGAGGGCCTGGTTGGTTTCATCGTAGTAGCTGATGTGCGGCGTGTAGGGGGCGGTGGGCTCCAGCGCGATGGCGGCGTACCGCCCCACACCGGCCGTCCAATCCTCGTCCACCACCTCGCTGTGCCAGGTCGAGCCGTCGTACCAGGCGTGGTACAGGTGATCCGCCCCGTAGGCGATGTGCGGGTGGCCATCCCCGTCCAGCGCCAGACTGCGGTCGGTCATGTCGGCGAAGTACCTGGGGGCATCCACGCGCGTGGGGATGCCCGACTGCACCGCCGCGCCCTCGGCGGCCATCCCCGGAGAAGCCGGGGAATTCGGGACCGGTGGGGCCAGGTTCCGCGCCTCCGCCTCCTGAGCCAGTGCCGCGCCGCCCCGCAGACCCAAGAGCAACGCGGTCAGCAGTGCCAGCCCTGCGGCCAGCGCGAGTGCCATCGCCGTTCGTCGTGTGTTCATCGGTCTCTCCTTTGGTTCATGTGTGCTTGCATCGACAACGTGGAGCCAACAGCATGTTGAAACCGTAGGGCGGCTCCTGCCCACTTCAGGCGAAGCCAGACCCTCCCTCTTTGGCGGACGGCGTGCCAGAAGAGGGGCAAAGAGAGGCGATGCCTTATTCACTTTTGCCGCCAATTATAGTACCAACAGACAGATGGGCAACTCTCTGTCTCGTCAGGGCATAGCGCCCTGTCCAGGGCACGCTTGCCGCAAGGCGTCCTCGGGACTAGGACTGCAAGCGAGTCGGGGGCCGACGCGGCAGTGATGACAATCACGTTCTCGTCGGAGTAGGGCTCGATCCGATCCAGACCGACCCCATCTGGTGCAGTTTGTGGAGCATGCTGAGCGCTGCGTTCCTCGTGCCGGTGCTCGGCATCCCGCAGACCTGCGTGGCCGTGGCGCTCGTCGGGCTGGCCGGTTTGGCAGCGCTGGTGTGACGCAGTGGAGACCATGTGCCACGCGCCTGCCAGGCGCGTGGCACACGCACATAATCACAGCGCTCAGTGCCACCCGACGACCGGCATGAATACCGGCTAGTACGGATAGTTGTGCAGTGCGAGCGATAGGAACACCCGAGAGATACGGACGTACTTGTACTTCAGGTCACCGTTGGCGGCGTCGTAGTAGCTGATGTGGGCGTCGCCGTCCTCATCCAACGCCAGCGAGGAGTAAGAGCCCACCTGACCGGTACTATCCAGGGTGTAGATGAGCCAGCTGGTGCCATTGTACCAGGCGTACTTGAGAGCGCGGTTGGAGTCGTCGTAGTAGGCGATGCGCGGGTCGCCGCTCCCGTCCAGTGCCAACGAGGTGAACGTGCCCACTCGATTGTACCGACCACCGTCCACGGTCTGGCTCAGCCAGGTGGTGCCGCTGTACCAGGCGTACTTGAGGGTGTCGTTGGCGTCGTCGAAGTAGCTGATGCGCGGGTTGCCGCTCCCGTCCAGCGCCAGCGAGCTGCGCCCGCCATAGTCCCCCAGGCCGCTGTCCACGGTCTGGCTCAGCCAGGTGGTGCCGCTGTGCCAGGCGTATTTGAGTGCCTGGTTGGAGTCGTCGTAGTAGCTGATGTGTGGGGCGCCGCTCCCGTCCAGCGCCAGCGAGGTGTGGCTGCCCCGGTACCCCAAACCGCTGTCCACGGTCTGGCTCAGCCAGGTGGTGCCGCTGTACCAGGCGTACTTGAGGGCGTCGTTGGAGTCGTCGTAGTAGCTGATGTGTGGAGCGCCGCTCCCGTCCAGCGCCAGCGAGGTGTGCCCGCCATGGTAGTACCCCAGGCCACCGTCCACGGTCTGGCTCAGCCAGGTGGTGCCGCTGTACCAGGCGTACTTGAGAGCCTGGTTGTAACTATCGTAGTAGCTGATGTGTGGGGCGCCGCCCCCGTCCAGCGCCAGCGAGGTGTCGCGGCCTACACACGTGCCGCTGCTGTCCGCGGTCTGGCTCAGCCAGGTGGTGCCGCTGTACCAGGCGTACTTGAGGGTGCCGTTGGCATCGTCGTGATAGCTGATGCGCGGGTGGCCGCTCCCGTCCAGCGCCAGCGAGGTGTACTGGCCCGCCCGCGCGCTGCTGTCCACGGTCTGGCTCAGCCAGGTGGCGCCGCTGTACCAGGCGTACCTGAGGGTGTCGTTGGCGTCGTCGAAGTAGCTGATGCGCGGGCGGCCGCTCCCGTCCAGCGCCAGCGAGGTGTACTTGCCCACCCGATTGTACCGATCACCGTCCACAGTCTGGCTCAGCCAGGTGGTGCCGCTGTACCAGGCGTACTTGAGGGCGGAGTAGCTACCGTCGTAGTAGCTGATGTGCGGGTTGCCACTCCCGTCCAGCGCTAGCGAGGTGTATTCGCCCACCCGCGCGCTGCTATCCACGGTCCGGGTCAGCCAGGTGGTGCCGCTGTACCAGGCATACTTGAGGGCGTAGCTGTCCCAGTCGAAGTAGCTGATGCGCGGGTTGCCGCTCCCGTCCAGCGCCAGCGAGGTCTGCCCTCCCTCACAGGGTCCCACGTTACTATCCACGGTCTGGCTCAGCCAGGTGGTGCCGCTGTACCAGGCGTACTTGAGGACGCAGTTGTCGAAGTCGTAGTAGCTGATGCGCGGGTTGCCGCTCCCATCCAGCGCCAGCGAGGTGTCGCAGTCCCATCCCCCCAGGTCGCTATCCACGGTCTGGCTCAGCCAGGTGGTGCCGTCGTACCAGGCGTACTTGAGGACGTCGTTGTCACTATCGAAGTAGCTGATGTGCGGGTTGCCGCTCCCGTCCAGCGCCAGCGAGGTGTACTCACCCACGTCCCAACTGCTGCTGTCCACGGTCTGGGTCATCCATGTGGTGCCGCTATACCAGGCGTACCTGAGGTCTCTGTTGGTTTCATCGTAGTAGCTGATGTGCGGCGTGTAGGGGGCGGTGGGCTCCAGCGCGATGGCGGCGTACCGCCCCACACCGGCCGTCCAATCCTCGTCCACCACCTCGCTGTGCCAGGTCGAGCCGTCGTACCAGGCGTGGTACAGGTGATCCGCCCCGTAGGCGATGTGCGGGTGGCCATCCCCGTCCAGCGCCAGACTGCGGTCGGTCATGTCGGCGAAGTACCTGGGGGCATCCACGCGCGTGGGGATGCCCGACTGCACCGCCGCGCCCTCGGCGGCCATCCCCGGAGAAGCCGGGGAATTCGGGACCGGTGGGGCCAGGTTCCGCGCCTCCGCCTCCTGAGCCAGTGCCGCGCCGCCCCGCAGACCCAAGAGCAACGCGGTCAGCAGTGCCAGCCCTGCGGCCAGCGCGAGTGCCATCGCCGTTCGTCGTGTGTTCATCGGTCTCTCCTTTGGTTCATGTGTGCTTGCATCGACAACGTGGAGCCAACAGCATGTTGAAACCGTAGGGCGGCTCCTGCCCACTTCAGGCGAAGCCAGACCCTCCCTCTTTGGCGGACGGCGTGCCAGAAGAGGGGCAAAGAGAGGCGATGCCTTATTCACTTTTGCCGCCAATTATAGTACCAACAGACAGATGGGCAACTCTCTGTCTCGTCAGGGCATGGCGTCCTTTGCAAGGTGCGCTTGCCGCAAGATGTCCTCGGGACGAGGTCTGCGCTTGTATTCTCTTGCATCCCTATTGGTAGCGCTGAAGCGCCCACTACGAACCCAGAGGATGCCGCTTGACAGACTGTTAGGGCACGGGCTCGACGTACCGGTCAAGGGCCCGGTTGCTGACGAAGGGCACGAAGCCCAGCGCGCGGGACGTTTCGTAGACCCAGGCCGCGTTCTCCGGCTCCAGGGCGTAGTCCACGGTGAAGATAAGCACGCCTCTGCGCTGCGCGAGGGCCAGGTAGCGCAGGTACTCTTCGCTGCTGACGTGAAGCGTGCTGTTTGGATCCCGATCGAGGTAGTGGCGGCAGGCTCGGGAGAGGGAGCCGCGGTAAGCATCGGTGTCCACTTCGTCGTCGGTGCGAGGTAGCGGGCAGTCGCCCGGCGGGTCGTTGTCGGCCCCGCCGTCGAACCAGACCTGCTCCTGGGCGATGGCGTCGATGACCGCCAGGTAGTCGTCGTCCTCGGCCAGCTCAGCCGCGTTCTGGCCGATGACGATGAAACCCGGCCGCCGGGCGCGAGTGAAGCCCGCGATGTCCGCCACCCACTTGATCATCTCCTGCGTCGGCTCCACGCCATCCCTCCCGGCGACGGAGATCACGTTCTCGTCGGAGTATGCCTCGACCCAGTCCAGGTACACCCCGTCAAATCCGGCGTCGATGATGGCCTGCAGGTAGCCGCCTTCGCCCAGCCAGATCTCGCGCCACTCATCGTGCCAGTAGGCCACCGGGAAGTTACCCTCCCAGCCATCGGGGTCGTCGCCTGCGATCCACTCGGGGTTGCCGACTCCCCAGTCCTCTTGCCAGTAGGTGCGATACTCCTCGGCCTCGCCGATGTCCACGTAGGCGATCGCCAGCTTGGGGTGGGGGGCAGCGTGCAGTCGCGCCACCACGTCGGCCATCGGATATTCGGTGTTGTTCTCCTCGGAGGGGATGAAATCAAGCACGACCATGTCATACTCGGAGGCAGCGATCTGCTCGACGGTCTCCATCTCCAGGTTGACGTCGATCAGGTACAGCCAGTGGGAAACGTCCGCCAGACGCACACCGGCCGGAGAGTGCCCGCCGGACGCCGCCAGCTGAGGATCGCCGGGGGCGACGTCCGCACCGGTAGCTCCTCCGGGAACCGCGTTCGATGGACGCACGATGTTGCGCCCCCAATACCGGGTGATGACGTCCTGCAGCGGGCTCGACTCGACGTCGGCGTGGGTGTCGGGGTCTGGACCGTGCCGGAAGTTAAAGGCATCTATCTCATCCTGGATCGGCGGCCACGAGCTTTCCCACGACCACAGCACGTAATTCATCCCGCGTTGCTCGAAAAGGCCCATCTGGTCGTCCATGAACTCAGCCGCGGCCGGCACCCAGCGGATCACGCCGAACTCGTTCACCGCTACCGGTACGCCGTGCGTGACCGCGAAGCTATCCATCGTCGCAAGCAAGTCATCTAGCCAGGCTTTGTCGAACACGTCTTGCGTCCCGTCCCAGTCCGTGTCGAGCGCGCCGGGGTAGGCAAACGCCAGATCCTCCCACCACTGGTGCGTGTATTGGTAGGGCGCATACTGATGTGCCACGTAGACCGTGCGTGGATCGCCGGTCGGCTGGAGATAGGGCAGCCACTCGATGGCACTGTACCCCATCCCGCCGGTCAGGATGGGCGTGTCAGGGTCCACCTCGCGGATGGCGGCCGAGATGCGGGGGTGAAGCCCGTTCCAATCGTACAGCGTGCCCCCGTACTCGGCGTGGAAATCCTCAGGCTCCCAGACGTCCATCCACACCTCGTTGGCGTTCGGTTCGACCATCAGATCGTAGCCGACGACGATGGGGGCATCGCGGTACCGTTCGGCGGTGTAACGCCACATCTCCACCCAGGAGTCTTGCGCCGCCTGTTCCCTCCACACCTGGTCGTTGAGGTAGCTCTCGTCGAACCAGTCGCCGGCTTCTTCGAAGCAGCAGACGCTGAACTCCGCCCGGCCTGGACCGGTGCGGAAGCTGATCACGGCAAACATGTCGGCCTGGGCGATCATCGCCAAGAGGCCGTCCAGGTTGTGTTGGATGTCCTCGTCCAAGGCATAGGGTGGGGTCTCGCTGAACAGACCAGGGTGGGAGATGTTGACGGTGTTAGCGCCCATCGCAGCCAGACGGTCAAAGTCCGCCTGAATGTAGGGCGGTCCGACCGGACCGGGCCCCATGAACTCCGAACCATCCAGCTCGGGATACACGCGGCGCTGGTAGATATTCGCCCCGCGCAGTTGAGTGCCCGTGGTCCACAGTGCCCACTTGTCAACCTCGCCGCTTGTCGGAGGCGGCTGTGGAGCGGGGGGCGCTGTCGCCACCGTGGTCACAGCGGGGGGACGGGTTGCGGTTGGGGCTTCGCTTTCCCATTCGGACTCCTCTGCACCGCAAGCTGAGAGCAGAATCAGTGAGCATGCCAGAACCAACCAGACTGTCACGTGCTGCTGATCGCGATTCATCCTCCGCCTCCTCCTTCGGATTGTGCTTCGTGCCTATCTGGCCATTCCTGCCTCTCCCAAGTGCGTTCTCGCATCACGGTTGGATTCTGTTCACTTCTCAGTCGGGTTGCCTAGCTTTGCGGTCCTACACCTCCCGCCGTCTTTCGTCCTTCCTACCCAGGGTGGAAGGTCAATCAGGCCCAGTTACGGGCTACGGGCCTGCCCCGAGTCCGGATCCACCATCAGCGACGAAACATCCACAGCTTCGAATTCCGATCCCTTGACCTGGCGCAGCTCGCGAAGATCGTCGTTATCCCATCGCTCGTCAGGGAAGCCGAAGAGGCACCAGCCCGAGCCGTTGTCCGCCAGCATCATGCCGTATACCTTGAGCGCCTGCAGGATGACCTGGTTCTCAGGCGAGAACCCAGACACGTCGAAGTCGGCCCGCAGGCGGAAGCGCTGGCCCATGGGCGGATACTGCGTTCCGGTAAGGCTCGAGGCGTAGTGGCGCGCGGGCCACACGTAGGCCCTGCGAGTGCGCGGCGCGGTGAAGCGCAGCGCGTGCCGGATTTCACCCGCGGCCACCTCGTCGTAGCGCACGAGCCCGGGCAGAATCGGCAGGCCGGCCGCGTCAGCCGAGGTCCAGGTCTCCTCCCTGAGCGCATGGGAGCCCAGGTCAAAGACCGCGCCCGATCCGGCGCTCCAGCTACTCCCGCCGTCCTGTGGAAAGGCGTAGAACATTTCGTAGAGCACGCAGTTGTCGCGATCCACCACCAGCACGTGCCGGTCGCCGTCGCTGTCCGGCCCACCCTCGATGGGCGCGTCAGGGGGGATGGGGTAGGGGCCAGGGTCGCTTTCGGCAGCGTAGTAGAAGGACACTGGTACTTTGGGTTGGCTGGCGGGCACGTCTACGTACGGCATACCGATCAGGGCCCCGGAGCCCGGCGGCCAGTCGCCGGAGCCGAAGTCGATGTAGATGTGACCGTCGGCCCCGATGGTGGCGACGTACGCGTCTGAGTTGGGGTCCAAGGGCAACGTGTCCACCGGCGTGTTCCACACGTTGTCGGGCGGGAACACGGCGCACCCCGCTACCTGGGGAGACGGTCGAGGGCTGATGAGCAGCGGCAGGTAGACGAGCCAGTCGTCGTTGGAAACCGCCAATGGAGACCCCGATGACGATGCCGGCACCAGGGCCGACTGTGAACGGTCAGAGGAACAGCAGGCAGGACAAGGTAGAAGGTGCGGTGACTGCAGACTCCAAGCTGAAAGAACGGTCAACAGGATTAGGGTTGGCCCAACACTTCGGATTCTCATATTCACCAAGTCCTTTGTTAATGGAGACGTGAGCGGAGATCGTCTTGGAATGAACCCACGCCATTACCTAGCAAGGAACGACCTGAAAAGAACGGACGTGTCCTGAGGATAGAACGGGAAGCGCTTCGAAGACTGGGGCCAAGTATCGCAGGGATGACATAGAATGTCAAGTCCACGGACGCACGGCAAAATGGACCGCCCGGATGTTGCCGACCGCAGACGGTCGGGGTCAATGTCCGCGCCTTCTTCACGGAAGCACCTTGTCAAAACGGCGGTTGCCACTCTCAAGGCGGTAGAGTACAATTGCAGAGAGATGATCGCGCTGACCACACCTCTGACTACACTCAAGGCATGGGGGACACGAAACCGGGCGGTGCTCGCATTCTGCTGCGCCGTGTGTGCTCTCCTGAGCGCTTGCGCGCGCCCTGATGATGTCTGGGATCACGTACAGCAGACCAGCATCCTACGCGTGGGGATGGATGCCAGCTTCCCGCCCTTTGAGTCCATCGCCGCCGACGGGACGCTGGTCGGGTTTGACGTGGATGTGGCGCGGGAATTGGGCGAGAGATTGGGGCTCGAGGTGCAATTCGTGGCCAATCTGCCCTACGATGGCCTCTATGACGCGCTGGTGGTCGGTCACGTGGACGCCGTGATCTCCGCGCTCGTCATCAACCCTGCCCGCATGGCTGATTTCGCCTACTCGACGCCGTACTTCGATGCGGGGCAGGTGCTCGTGGCCGCCGACCGCGCCGGTCGCCGTGACGAGCAAGGGGGTGGTGGCGGGCAGGCGCTGGATGGATGCACACTGGCGGTGGAATTCGGCAGCCGGGGAGACCTGGAGGCGCGACAATGGGCCCGCCGGCTAGAGAGCTTGACTGTGGTGCCCTGCCAGACGGCAACCGATGCCCTGGCCCAGGTCGCCACGGGCGAGGCCGACTACGCGTTGGTGGATCACGTCTCGGCCCTGGTGGGCGTCCAACACTACGAGGCGATGCCCTCCCCCGAGGCCATCGGGCTATTCATCGCAGGGGAGCCGGTCGTCGAGGAGCCTTATGCCGTGGCCGTGCATCAAGAAAGCCGGCATCTCCTACGGGCGATCAACGATGCGCTGGCAAAGATGGAGGCGGATGGGAGCATGGACGCGCTGGCAGACAGGTGGCTGAGTCCGCCGTAGGGGCACGGACCCACGACGAAACCAGGTTTTCTCCGCAAGACCTGGTTTCTCATCCGCTACCCGGACGCACGATCAACGTCCGCGGAAACCGTGCTCAGTAAAGCGAGCAGGAATGCTCGCGGTCCATTGACCCCGCACCAGATTGTCACACCGGTATGCCCGGCGTAGCCCTATTCGTGACGCAGGATTTGGCTCAGGAACAGCTTCGTACGGTCTTCCTTAGGCGCAGTGAACAGGCCATGCGGCGACGTTTCCTCGACGATGGACCCATTGTCCATGAAGATGATCCGATCCGCGGCCGCTCTGACAAAGCCCATCTCATGCGAGACGACCACCATCGTCATCCCGTCTCGCGCCAGGTCCAGCATTACGTCCAGCACCCCTTTGATCATCTCGGGGTCCAGAGCAGAGGTGGGCTCGTCGAAAAGCATGATCTTCGGGTCCATCGCCAGCGCGCGGGCGATGGCGACGCGCTGCTGTTGGCCGCCCGAAAGCTGCGAGGGATAGGAGTTCCACTTCTCAGAGATGCCTACCTTGGCCAACTGCTCCCGGGCGGTCGCCTCTGCCTCTTCGCGGCCGCGCTTGCGCACCACGCGTTGG
Source organism: uncultured Anaerolineales bacterium (assembly GCA_964649415.1). GTDB lineage: Bacteria > Chloroflexota > Anaerolineae > B4-G1 > B4-G1 > CAZYSK01. The sequence goes on along the minus strand of CAZYSK010000068.1, from coordinate 20,718 downwards.
GCGAGCGTGATGTTCTCCAAAGCCGTCAGGTGCGGGAAGAGGTTGAAGAGCTGGAAGACCATTCCGATCTCGGCCCGCACTTCGTTGATGTCCGGCGTCTCGGTGATAGAGACGCCGTCTACGACAATGCGCCCACCGTCAATTGTCTCCAGGTTGTTGATGCAACGCAGGAGCGTGGACTTGCCTGCCCCTGACGGACCGATAATGACCACCACCTCGCCCTGTTGAACCTCGGTGCTGACGTCAACGACGGCTTTCAGATGACCAAAATGCTTGTGGACGTGCTCTATCTTGATGATTGGCTCACTCAATGGCCGTCCTCCTTTCAACGATACGCACCATCAGAGATAGGAACAGGGTCAGCACCAGGTATAGCAGCGCGACGGTGTTGTACCCCTCGAAGGCGCGGAACGTGCGGGAGACGTATAGACGCCCCATCTGCAAGAGATCTGGCAGGGCAATGACCGCGATCAACGAAGAGTCCTTGAGCATAGAGATGAAGTCGTTGCCCAGGGGGGGCAATATGCGACGGATGGCCTGGGGCAGAATCACGTGGCGCATCGCCTGGATGTAGCTCATACCCAGAGATCGGGCTGCCTCCATCTGACCGCGCTCGATGGACTGGATCCCGCTCCGGTAGACCTCGGCCAGGTACGCGCCGTAGCATATCGCTATACCGGAAACCGCAGCCGGGATGCCTTGTAGGTCTACTCTGCCCCCAGTGGCATCACGTATCACAGGCGTGATGACGTACCCCATGTACAGAATGATCACCAGCAAGGGAACGCCGCGCATGACCTCCACGTAGAGAGTGGACACGGCATATAAAACAGGGTTCTTTGACACCCGCATCAAGCCGAATATCAAGCCCACGATCAACGAAATGCCAAAGGATATGAGTGTCACCTGCAGGGTGAGCTTGAGGCCAGCCGCTACGAACTTAATGACTTTGGTATACGCTTCCGAGGTCAGGACGGACCAGCCGACGGTGATGCCTACGATGGCCAGGATGACTAGCCACCAGGGGATGCGCTCCCATGGAATGGGCAGCGCCCTGCCCCTTCTTGCCTTTTGCACTTCAGCAGTCATAGTCACTCCCCAAATGGAAAACTCCTACGCCGGACGCAGCCGACCGCAGACGGTCGGGGTCAATGTCCGCGGACGCACGATCAATGTCCACGGACGCACGGTCAATGTCCACGGACGCACGGTCAATGTCCGCAAGAACCGGTATCCCGAACCTGCCCGGTCTTGAATAGCGCCGGTTTGCAGGTTCGGAGACGCTTCGGTGACTCGCGTGCGCCGCGAACCCAGGGAGCCATCGGTGGAGACACTCAGGTCCCCACCGATGGCAGATTCACATCGGACACACAGTCAATGTCCACAACGTCCGCGGACGCACGACCAATGTCCGCCTCATCAACCGACTCCAGCTCAGATAGGGATGGACCCTATCGAGTCAGTGGGATAAGCCTCACCCCTCACTCAGTGCCGAAGTACTTTTCGTAGATCTCGTCGTACTCGCCACTGGCCTTGACCGCCGCCAGACCCGCGTTGATCGCCGCCAGGACGTCCTGCCGGTCCTTGTTGACGGCGATGCCGTACTCCTCATCGGTGTAGACCTCTGGGAGGACCGTGAGACCCATCTCGGGGTTGGCCTGGATGATGTCGATGGCCGTCGGGCCGTCCGCCATCGCCGCGTCCACGTCGCCGTTGGCCAGGGCCTGGAAGGCGAGCGTGTTCTCGTCGAAGCGCACCACCTCGGCACCGGTGTTGTCCGAGAGCCAGATGTCGCCCGTCGTGCCCAACTGCACCCCCACCTTCTTGCCATCCAGGTCATCCGCACCGGTGATCTCGGTCTCGTCGGCCCGCACGGCGATCATCTGCCCGGCGTTGAAGTAGGGGTCGCTGAAGTCGACCGTCTCTGCCCGCTCGGGCGTGATGGTCGCGGCGGAGATCACGGCGTCGAACTCGCCCGACGCCAGCGCGACGAAGATGCCGTCCCAGCGCGTGTTGACGAACTCGAACTCGAAGCCCGCCGCCTCCGCGATGGTGGTCATCAGGTCGGGGTCGAAGCCGGCGATGTTGCCCGACTCGTCCACGAACTCGAAGGGTGGATACTCAGCGTTCGTGCCGATGACGACCTCACCCAGGTCAGCAGCCGGTGCTTCGGTGCCGAAGTACTTGTCGTAGATCTCGTCGTACTCGCCGCTGGCCTTGACTGCCGCCAGGCCCTCGTTGATCGCCGCCAGGACGTCCTGCCGGTCCTTGTTGACGGCGATGCCGTACTCCTCATCGGTGTAGACCTCTGGGAGGACCGTGAGACCCATCTCGGGGTTGGCCTGGATGATGTCGATGGCCGTCGGGCCGTCCGCCATCGCCGCGTCCACGTCGCCGTTGGCCAGGGCCTGGAAGGCGAGCGTGTTCTCGTCGAAGCGCACCACCTCGGCACCGGTGTTGTCCGAGAGCCAGATGTCGCCCGTCGTGCCCAACTGCACCCCCACCTTCTTGCCATCCAGGTCATCCGCACCGGTGATCTCGGTCTCGTCGGCCCGCACGGCGATCATCTGCCCGGCGTTGAAGTAGGGGTCGCTGAAGTCGACCGTCTCTGCCCGCTCGGGCGTGATGGTCGCGGCGGAGATCACGGCGTCGAACTCGCCCGACGCCAGCGCGACGAAGATGCCGTCCCAGCGCGTGTTGACGAACTCGAACTCGAAGCCCGCCGCCTCCGCGATGGCGGTCATCAGGTCGGGGTCGAAGCCGGCGATGTCGCCTGCCTCGTCCACGAACTCGAAGGGTGGATACTCGGCGTTCGTACCGATGATCACCTTGCCCATTTCGGCGGCCGGCTCCTCCTCAGGAGCCTCCTCGGGAGCCTCGGTCGGCGCTTCCACGGGAGCTTCCGTAGGAACCTCTGTTGGCTGGGGACCGCACGCAGCCAACATCGCTACAATGATCGCTAGGATCGTCATTAGGGGCAGTACTCTCGTTGCCTTGCTCATTTTCTTCTCTCCTTTTCCGCTCGTGTATCAGCTACCTCTTGCCCTGTGCACAGTGTGTGACTCCCTCAGAGTGGACAGATATCGCGTTTGCCCATCACCTCCTTTCGTGGCGCCGTGAAATCAGGTGAAATACCCCGACCTGCTTCGAGTTTATCACGGCTAGCACGCGAAGTCAAGAGCCAATCTGACCGCAGCGTGTATCTCAAACTTGCAATGGATTCGCCGGACGGCGCAGAGGCTGATCTAGACACACGACCCATATTCGCTGCGCCCGCCTGCACTGATTGGTATGAATCACAGCCAACACGTGCAGAGATGATCGAGTGCTGCTTCCACTGGTGCGCGGTGTCGCCCCACGCCGTCCTTCCACATCTGCCGCCTTCGACAGCCGGCCAGAAAAGCGAAGCGCGATGGGCGAGTGTCCATCGCGCAAGAGAAGAGCCAGCCCCTGTCTGGAGGCTGGCTCTGGATTTCCCTTCAACCACGCAGGTCAAACGAACCAACCCAGACAAGTGTCTGGCCCTTCGTAGGCTGGTCGCTTGATATTCCCGGAGGCTGTGTACGCTATACCAATAAAGCAATCTACCATCATGTCAACCTGATTCATAACTGGTAGCAGTCTACCACGACAGCCACACTTTGTCAAGGAAGGGACGGCACGAGGGAAAGACGACCAATCCTACCCCCGGTACAGCGCAACGCCTCCCGCCAAGCGCGCCAGCCGCGCCCACAGCCGGGCCAGAATGAACGCCTGTTGCACAACGAGAACGAGCAGCCACCAGTTCAATGGTAGACAGGGACGTATGCCCCAGTGATAGAGCGCGTGCAGCAGGCCCAGCAATACGAGTGCCGGTGCATACAGCCCGGCCACCGCTGGCACGTGTCGGAAGAGGTAGCGCGCAGCCCTGCCGAAAGCGCGGGCGACGTTGCGGGTGCCCTCAACGACGGCAACGATGCGCGTGAACTCGATCCACGCCAGCCAGAGCACAGCCAGGAGCACCAGCAACGGGGCGAGCACCCACGCCAGCCATCCGCCAACGAGCGCAACGGCCACCAGTGCCAGGCCGGTGAGCGGAACAAACACCAGCAGGAACGCCACCCCACGCGCCGCACCCAAGAGCAGGAAAGCGCCGAACCAATGCCAGCAGCCCCACAGGAAACGGCGCCAGCGGAAGGGTCGCGTGATCCCCTCAGGAGTATCCGACCGGGCAGCTTCCGCCACAGTAAGCAGCACGCCACCGTTTAGAAACGAGGCCAGCAGCCAGGCCATCACGGGCACGATCAGGAGAGTAAGCAGCCCGAGCAATGACGCCTGCTGCAACCGGCGTGTCAGGTGCGGCCAGGGGTCCTTCCCCAACACCGTGCCGCTTAACGGTGCCATCAGTGTCTCGACGACCAGCCAGGGATCCACGCCGTCGGCGGCCTGCCGTATCGCAGGGCGCTGGCCGAATACGTCGCCCAGCCCCAGGGCGGGGAGCGCAACCAGGGGCAGCGCGCTGGCAAGGTTGACGAGCAGCAGGATCAACAGCATGCCTCTATAGCGGGAAGCCTGGGAGAGACCAGAGCGGAAGGCGTTCCAACCTCTTCCCATTCTTACAGTCCTCCCAGCGCCAGCAGCGCGCTCTGGAGACCATACATCATCCGGGTGACCAGCGCCAGCGAGGCGTACCCGTCCACCTGCCGAGAGAGCCCGTTGTCGGCCCAGCGAAGGTCCACCGCCAACCTGCCCTGCGGGTCAATCCTGGCGCTCTGTATAGGCGGGCGATCGAGGTACGTGAGCGTCAGCTCGTCCGCCGTCCCATCCCACGTTTCCAGCACCGTGCTGCCGTCGGAGAAGGCAACCAGGACCTCGGTCGGGATGACAAGTTCGCCCTGGCGCACCAGGGTCACACTGTGCTCATCCACGCGGCCGACCGCATAGTTCAGCACGGCGTCGCTATAGACGAGACCGTCGAAGAACCACGAGAGATCCCGCCCGGAGACTTCCTCAGCCACGCCGCGGACATCCTCGGTTGTAGGGTGGGCAAACTGGTAACGCTGGAAGAGGGTCCCCATGACATCCACCATCATCTCCTCCCCCAGGACGCGCTCCAGCGTGCGCAGCGAGACGACGGGCTTGGAATAGGCCGCGATGCCATACTCCAGCATGTCGAAGTCCCACGCCCGGCCGTACATCGGCAATCCGGGTGTCATCAGGTATTCCATCCGCCGGCTATCCAGGTAGCCCATCTCGAACCTGCCCACGTCCAGGAGGGACGCATCTGGCCCGTAAAGCGTCTCCACCAACCGCAGCGCCGAGTAGTCGGTGAATCCCTCGTCCAGCCACGGCTCCTCGGCCTCGTTGAAGCCGACCATGGACTGCCACCACTGGTGGCCGAGTTCGTGCGCCACGAGCAGTTCGAGCGAACGATCCATCCCCGTCCGTGACAAGCCCGGGCCCAGCCCGAGCATGCTCATGGTGCCGGCCACGATCAGGGTAGGGTATTCCATGCCCCCCGCCCCTGGCGCATCGTCGGGCACGTCTACGATCGTGATGCGCGCGTAGGGATAAGGGCCATACCAACTGCCATAGTGGCGCATGGTCGCCTCGGCTGCATCCAGTACCCGCTCGACCGTCCACGCGTGCTCGGGCAGATACAGGTACACGATCTCGAACGCATCAACCTGGCGGGTGGCCTGTTGAAAGCGAGGCGACGCGGTCCAGGCGAAGTCAATCACGTCCCCGGCGTGGTAGTGCACCGTCTGAGTGCCGTCCCCGTTGTCCACCGTGGAGACGGGCAGTCCCGTCCCGCCGGTCACGTAAGCAGCAGGCAGGGTGATGCTCACGTCGTAGGTGCCGAAATCGGCGTAGAACTCGGCGTTGGCGTGGAAAGGGTGCGCGTTCCAGTCGCCATCTTCCCAGACGCCCAGCTTGGGGAACCACTGCCCGACCATGAAAAAATAGTCGCCGTCGTCAGCGCTGTAGCCGGTGCGGGCGAAGACGCGGGGCAGTTGGGCCCGAAACTCCAGCTCAATTTCCACCATCTCACCCGGTGCGACGGGCGCGGGCAGATCGGCGCGGGCCAATGTGCCGTCCTCGATCTCCTCCAGTGCCAGAGGAGTACCGTCGGCCAGCCGCACGTCGGTGACCTCTATCCAGCCAGGGTGCTCTGGGTCCCAACGGTGGCCTCGATGAGCTGGCCCCGACTCCTGCAGGAAAACGCTGTTCTGATCGCGGAACGCGTTCAGGTACAGGTGGAAGACTAGATCGGGAATGGGGCCAGCGGTGGTGTTGACGTAGGTGACAGTCTCGTGCGCGGTCAGCATCCTGGCCTCGACGTCAAGCGCGACGTCGATAGCGTAGGACGCCACCGGCGTGGTGAGCGCGGCGTGGGCAGGAGGGAGGAGTAGGCAGGGTGCAAGAAGCAGGAAGCAGGCAGCAAGAAGCAAGATGCAAGAAGCAGGAACGCGTCCGCGGGGATGAAGAATGCATTTCACAAAGCGAATTCCTCCTGCAGGCGGCGCGCTCATAGTTCACTCCTGAATGCCCTTAATGCGGTGTTGTCAATCAGGCCATCCAGTGTCGTCAGAGTGAACACTTTCCCCTGTGTTGCCTTGAGCAACTTGCGCATGTCCTCACGGCGCACACCGAAACCGCGTCCGTCTATGCAAGCGATAACCTCGAAGCCAAATTGACCCCGCAAGCGACGCTGACGACTGATCTCTGCCAGGTGCTGGATACGGGTCACTTTGTCCCTGGCCGTGCCGTCGTCCTCTGTGATCTTGGCCTCGATGACAATACGAGGACTCCACTCGTCGGGGATGATGAAGTCAGGGGCCTGGTCAAATCCATCTACACGCTCCGCCCGCTTCGTCTTGCGAAAGCTGATTCCTGCCCGACGCAACCGCTGTTCCACAGCGCTTTCCATCACGTTTCCCACCAATTCTGATACAGAGTCACGATGTCCGGCGAAAGGGCGGCCCAGGAACCGCTCATACAATAGCATTGCGTAAGGAACCCCATCGTTAGCCAGGTGTCTGATGCTGACGAGGCCGGAGCTAGTGTCTGCCTTGTCCAGCCGATGGATCATTTCTGGATCAGTTTCCCGCACCCCATCCTCAAGCAACTGACAAGCAGCAGATACCATTGCAATGATGCGCTTCTGGCTCCGGGCCGTCAGAGAAAGCACTTTCCCTCGCTCGATGCGGACCTGGCGGTCGAAGCGACGTGCGAAACTCTGGGAAACACTCACGGATTGCCCTAACCCTCTCTCTGCCCGCTGATTGGCAACGTACGCAAGTTCGGATGGAGTGAAGCCCAAGATTGACCGCAAGACGACGAAGGTCAGGGCATCTTCTTGGAGAGCAAGCATCACCCTCTCCGTCTTGACCGCCTTGAAACCACCGGTGTACTGCTTCAGCACTTCGTAGGCTTGCTGGAATTCTGGGTAAGTGACAAAATCCGGCCCCCGTGGCAGAGCTATGAAGGAGGACTGCAGCGTGTCGAACACGGCGTTAACAAACTCGTCAACCTCTGCCTCGATGTCTGCATACGGGACCTCAAAAGGGTATCTCGTCGTCTTCGTCATAGGTGTTACGTTCCTCCCCTACGCGCATAGAGGCCAACAAGTCTATGTCCAATAGGTTGGACAGGACTCGCGTCGCCAATCGCTGCAGCAGATCCAACGGGTAGATCCGCTGCAAGGCAGATTCGACCAACTCCAGCTTGTCGGCAACAGGCGTATCGCAGTGCCAGGTGGGACGCAGTTGCCACAGGGCCAGGCGGGTCAGGTGTCCAAACAACAGGCAGCGAGCATCGCCAGACGTTGGCGTCATCCCGGCCAGTTGCAAGCTTTCCAGGTCACTCCGCAGCATCCCTTCCAGGGCGTCATGGCCAGTCCTGAACCGGCCGGCCCGAATCGCACCGGTCGTCCGGCAGACGAAGATAGTGTCTGTCACCGATGACTTGGTGCCGTTGATGTGAATAGAGGCTCCCATTTCGGCCGGGCACGGCAGTGTCGTCGTGCACACCAGACCGGCGTCGAGCAGGGCGACGGCAATAGGAAGATATGCCTCGATGTCGTTGTGGTGGTAGGTGAAGGCAAACGGGCCTCCCGGCTTGAGTGCACGTGCAAAAGCGACGAATACCCGGCTCAAACCTTCGGTGAAATGGCTGATATCCCGCCCTTCGGTCAGATTGACTGTCAGCTCGTCTTCGGTGCGAGTGGAAGGAAGCCGAAAAGCCGGGAAATCGCTCGCCAGGTGTTTCCTGAGCCAGACGTAGCAGAAATCCATCAGCTCGGCGTATTGCACGTTGGCGAAGTAAGGAGGATCGGTCAAGACAGCATCCAGTGAATCGGGGGGCAACGCCAACCCGTCCGCCGAAGCCGCCTGTAGATAAGCAGACTTGGAGGCCTGGATATTGGGGAAACCGGATACCAGACGGGCACCGATGTGTTCCTCCGGAACGACGATCTTCCGCCTGGGCTGCCCCAAGGTGATCTCAAAAGGCTTCTCGCAGTAGGCCTTCGCCTTGTCATACTTCTCCACGAAGTGGCGGAAGCCTCCGCTGCCAACCTTGGGAGTGCCCAGCAGCGAATTTTCGCACTGAACGAGGCTGACGGGGAAGCCGTGGACGGAGAAGATGTCAACGATCTTGAGGGCGTACGAATCGTATCGGCATAGCAGGTTCTGGTAGCGCAACGTATCGGAGAAGACGGTCAGCAAGGCATGGCGCGCCGCATCGTTCTGGACATCGGAGATGGCTGTTGCCAGCGTGTTGAGCCCCAGCAGTTGTCGAGGAGTGAAGAGCTCTCTGTAAGCATGATAGCCCCAGCGGTGCAGGCGAGCCGTCTCATCGCCTGGCGGGATGCTGTCATCTGGGACAAACTGCTGGGAAGATGATTGCAGGCGGCCTTCCGCCTCGGACAGGCGTGAGAGATCCGCCGCGTCAGGAGCCTTGAAAAAGCGCCCCTGATGGGTGGGCTTGCAGTCCGGGCAGTGATACTCCAGCGCAAACAGGTGGTGAGTGGGCGGCCCGTGGTGGGTCTGCGGATACGGGTTCGTGTGGCCGCAGTGTGGGCAGGTGGAGCGGTTGCGGCGGGCTGGTCCCTTAACCACCAGATGGGCCTGACACGCGGCGCAACGCATAGCGCCGGGGGATTCGTCCAGCTCCTCCACTTCGTTGAGCGCCCCACAGCGCGAACACAGCAGCACGTACTTAGGGTGGCGTTGGTTCTTGGCCACCAGGTACCTGGGGAACAGATTTATCGTCTCGCCGCACGAGACACATGGCTGTTGCTTGACCCACAGGAAGTACTTAACCTGGGCATGGGGATTGCCGCAGTGCGGGCAAGTCGTTTCGTAGAGGGGCCCTACCTCCATTTCGACAGAGCTTACCACTTGTTGGGCAGCAGCGCGAAAGGCCTCACGGTCCAGATCCGCCATCTCCTGGCGCACGATCCAGTACGCCATCGGGTTGATGTCGGCACCGACGACGTGGCATCCCACCCGGTTCGCTTCCAGCAGCGGCGTGCCACCGCCCATGAAGGGGTCTCCGACGGTCAGAGAGCGCAAATCATGGCCATCGAAGAAACGGCTTGCCAGTGGCTGCCCATTGGCAAATTCCGCCAGCAGCAAGGCGCGGAAGAGTGCACCCGGTCGGCGGGCGAACCACTTGTGCACGCCAATAACAGGACGGTAATGCTGCTGAATCTGCTTTTCCCGCTGGGCCAGCCGGGCCACGAAGGGAATGTCAAAGTCTTTCTCGATCATCAGGCTTTAGCCACCGGCATGATTCATCACCCAGATACATCGCGATGCGGATACCTTTCATCCCGCGAGCACGCGCCCGATTGTAGTCCAGTCTGGACATGTGGTCAACCTGCCGATGGCACTCCTATGCTTACCGATAACGCGCCATTCCGATGGCGCACCTACGCTGATTCATAACGCGCCATTCCGATGGCGCACCTACGCTTCTGACAACGCGCCATTCCGATGGCGCGCACCTATGGTCTCGCATCAGGTGACGGAGCCGCATAAAGCGAGAGTTCTCCGTCGGACAGAGTGACCCGGAGTCGCAGGCCTCTTGCCTTAGGTGACGCAGCCATGCCCCGGAACAGGTCCAGCAAACCCTGGGCCTGCTCTCCAGAGGGCAATGCAGCTTCGATCTCGCGGGTAGCCTCGTCCCACCGGCCCTGCTGCCCGTAGGCCATACCCAGGTTGGCACGTGCCAGGTTGTAGTCGGGGTCGATACGCACCGCGGCCTGGTACTCGTGGATTTCATCATCCAGACGGCCCCGCGCGCCGTAGGCCATGCCCAGGTTGTAGTGTGCCTGGGCCAGGTTAGGATCACAGCGCAGCGCGGCCTGGCATTCGCGGATAGCCTCGTCCCAGCGATTCTGCGCCAGGTAGACCGCGCCCAGGTTGGAACGCGCCAGAGCGTCGTCCGGGCTGATACGCAGCGCGGCCTGGTATTGGCGGATAGCCTTGCCCGAACGGCCCTGCCGCTGGTAGACACTGCCCAGGTTGACGCGGGCCTTGACGTCGTCCGGATTGAGACGCAAAGCGGCCCGGTAAGCGCGGATAGCATCGTCCAGTCGGCCCTGCTGCCCGTAGGCCAACGCCAGATTGCAGTGCACCTCGGCGTCGTCCGGCTGGATGCGCAGCGCAGCCCGGTAGGCGCGGATGGCCTTGTCCCAGCGGCCCTGCTGCTCGTACACATCAGCCAACCTGCAGCGTGCCTCTGAGTATTCAGGGTTAACGCGCAGCGCAGCCCGGTACTCACGGATGGCCCTGTCCAACTGGCCTTGCTCTTGGTAGGCCATACCCAGGTTGTAGTGCGGTGCAGCGAGATTCGGGTCAATCCGTAGCGCGGCCTGACACTCGCGGACAGCCTCATCCGTCCGGCCCTGCTCGACATAGGCCACGCCCAAGTCAGCGTGTATCGCAGCGCTGTCTGGCTTGATGCGCAGCCCGGCTTGGTACTCGCGGACCGCTTCATCCAGTCGCCCCTGGTACTCGTAGAGCAAGCCCAGCCGGCGGTGTGCTTCGGCATCGCTCGGGTCGGCGCGCAGCGCGGCCTGGAGTTCGCGGATCATCTCCTCTGACTGATCGGAAGTGATGTCCAGGTTGCCCAAGGCCAACCCCGCTGCTTGGGATCGTGGCCCCGCCTCGCGTGACGAGGATAGCTGCTGCAGTTCGTCCAGCAGGTCGCGGGCCGGCCGAAAACCCAGGCGCAGGGAGGTTTTCGCCTCGCGCATGGCCTCGTCCAGTTGGCCCTGTTCAGCGTAGCATGCAGCCAGGCCAAAGTGTGGCCTGGCATAGTTCGGCTTGATACGCAGCGCGGCCCGGTATGCTCGGATCGCCTCGTCCCACAGGCCCTGCCGCTCGTAGGTGCCGCCCAGGTTGTTGTGCGCCCGGGCATTGTCTGGGTTGATGCGCGTCGCCGTTTCGTGTTCGCGGATAGCATCGTCCCACCGTTCCTGTTCCGCATAGCATAGGCCCACATTGGTATGCGCGTCGTCGTGGTCAGGGTTGAGGCGCACCGTGGCCTGGTACTCCGGGAGCGCTTTATCCCATCGCCCCATGTCTGCATAAGCCTGGCCCAGATCGTAGTGTGCTTGAGCGTCGTCTGGGTTGGCCTGTACCGCGACCTGGAATCTGTGGAGGATTTCATCCCATTTGTCCAATAACTGGCGGGCTGGTTCAAAGCCTAACCGGAGGGCGATTTCTGCCTCACGGATCGCATCGCCAGGGCATTCCCGTTGCACGTGGACCCTGGCCAGGCCATAGTGTGCGCGGGCGCAGTTGGGATCGATGCGCAAGGCGGTCTGGAACTCGTCCGTGGCCTCATCCAAGCGATACCGCTTCAGATGTGCCATGCCTCGCCTGACGTGGCTCTCGGGTGCCCCCTTCCGCCTGGCCGAACGGAGCCACAGGAAGGCAATGACCAGAAAGACCAGGAGCAGCAGAACGATAACCAATGGCAGGATGGGAGCCGCCTGGGCACTGAACGCCATTGCCAACCCCATTATGCCGAAGAGTCCGCCACCACCGCCCTGCTGCGCACGTACCAGGCCCAGACCGATAATGAGAATCGACACGGCCAGGAGCGCAATTCCCAGCACCACCCAGCCGGGCCTAATGCGTAGCCGCTGGCTGGGTTTCGCCACGGAGGAGGAGCGGTCCTGCTGAGCTTGCCGGGCGCGAACTGCTCTCACGTCCTCTGGCGCCTCGGCGGATGTCACCTCCGCTGCATCCGAGGGCACCGATGGCGCGGTCTGAATCCCTGTCGCGCTTCGCAGCGCCCGTGCCAGCTCTTCCGCCGTCGGCCGCTCTTCCGCCCGCTTCGCCAGCGCCGCCGCCACCGCCTCCTCAACCCACGCCGGCACGCCGGGCCGCAGGACGCCAACACCCTCAGGCTCCCGCTCGCAGACTGCCTCCGCCAGCAGCTCGTGCAACTGCTTCCGGAACGACACCGACTCGGAGCCTGCCATCTCCCGCGCTCGCTGCTCCAACAGGTCCAGATCCACGTAGTGCCGCCCCGTCAGCATCTCATAGAGCAGCACGCCCACCTGATAGACGTCGCTCCGTTCGTCCACCTCTTGCTTCTGGATCTGCTCCGGCGATCTGTACAGCAGCACCTCCGGGCGGAACTCGCCCGCCCTTGCTGCGCTGAGAGCCGTTCCAGCCGTGCCACGGGGTAGATACGCGACCCCGAAATCGCCCACCTTCGACCGTCCATCCTCCGTCAGGAACACGTTCTCAGGCCTCACATCACGATGGACGATGCCTTTAGCATGCGCAGCCGTTAATCCCTGGCACACGTCCTCTGCAATGCGCATTGCCGCCTTCACTGCCAGAGGAGCATGCCTATCCAACAAGGCCCGCAGGCTGCCGCCCGCCAGGTACTCCATCACTAGATAGACATCAGCCGCCACGACCCTGATGGCGTAGATGGGAACAATATGAGGATGATCAAGACCTCCGGCGGTTCGGGCCTCCTGGAGGAAACGCTTGAAGGCCGCCTCGTCGGTTTGAGGGGTGACGCTCAGTTCTTTGAGTGCGACTGAGCGGTCGAGAGAGGTGTCGTGGGCCAGGTAGACGGTGCCGAATCCGCCCTGGCCCAGGACGCGCGTGACGCGATATCCGAGCAGTTCTTGGTCAAGATCGAGAGGCATTTTCCTCCTCCTGATGCCTGGGCAGTGCGCCCAGAGCTCCATGTATCCTCGATTCCGGCCGCACGATCCCCTTGAACTGATGCCGGAACTGTCCCGCACAAGTCCCCAAGATCCCACAAGTGAGATAGCTACACGCGCTTTTTGCCATCAGTCGGCGCTGCGCTCGAACTCGTCGAGCACCTCCCCCTCGACAGAAATGGCCGTCGCCTGGAGACGGTCGCCGTGGATCGCTACCCGCACGAAATGGTGCGCCAACGCGAACACAACTTGCGTCGGCTCCCGCTCCTCCATCGCGTACAACGGCGCGCCGCCCCCGGCTGTGACGACATAGGTTACGCCGTTCACCTCGTTGCGTTCGTAGTTGTGCTTGTGGCCGTTGAAGACGACGTCTACCCCGTATGTGGCGAATAGGGGCGTGAGCGCCCGGCGCACGTCGTCCTCCAGGTCGTCCTGCACCGAGCTGTAGGGCGGGACGTGGAAGTAGACGAAGAGCCAGGGCTGCGTGTTGGCCGCCAACGTCTCCTCGAGCCAGGCATACTGCTCACTGCCGGGGTGGAAAGCCGCGATGCCGTCCACCTGCAAGCACACGAAGCGGGCGTTGCCGTAGTCGAAGGCATACCAGCGCTCGTTGCCCGGCAGGTCGAACAGGTCGAAATACTCCTGGGCGTTCTCCTCGTGGTTGCCCAACGCAGGAAAAAGGGGCGCTTGAGCCAGGAACGCCCTCTCTATCTCGAAGAAGGCATCCCACTCACCGCCGTCGCTGCCGTGCGCCACCAGGTCGCCTGTGTGCAGCACGAAGTCAGGCTTGTGTGCGGTGATCTGCGCCGCCACCGCCTCGTGGAACTGGTGCTGCGTGCGCGTATCACCGAGGACGGCGAATGTGAACTCGGTCTGATCCGGTCCGGCGGCAGTCCGAAAGGTCGCGCCCTCGCTCAAGGCCGCGCCGCCGCTTTCGACGCGGTAGTGGTAGGCCGTGTATGGCACGAGCCCCATGAGGCGTACGGCGTGGCGTGTGCCCATCGCCGGGCTGACCACACGCGAGCCGAACGCCGCCGTCTCGCCGTAGACCAGCCCTCCCTGGCTGGGCCGGTCGGTCTCCCAGACGACGATGGCCGTGTGGGGCGTGACCGACTGGACATACGGCCCGCGCGCGAGGGCGATCTCGGGGGAGGGGGAAGGCGGGGCAAGGGTCGCGGCAGGTGGCGACGTGGGCGTAGGCATTGAGACGGGGACGGTCGCAGCAGCGGCACCCGGATCGTCCTGATGTGCTTCGCCTGGCTCCTCGGCAACCCGGGCGAAGCGCTCAATCTCGCAGGCGGACTGGGCCGTGGGATTCTGCGGCGCGAGGTCCATCCCGACGGTTGGTACAGGTGTTGGGCGGGCGGTTGGCACCGGAGTCGGCGCAGGCGTCGAGGTAGACGTGAGGCGCCGTGGCGCAGGCTGGCATCCGGCCACGCCCAGCGCGGCCGCAGACAAGAGAAGCCACCACGCGGCACCCAATACGAGCGCGCGCCTCGAGCCCCTCGTATCACGTTTCAAGCCAGTATCCATCCCACGCGCTCCGATCTCCCCCCACTGCCCTCGATTCTCCGCTCTCTATTCTCCAATCTTCATCCTCCAGTCTCCATTCCCCCACTCCCCACCGTATGCCACACATCCACGCACAGGGCCAACCCGCACGGACCCCGTCCGCCTTGTACCCCACACCAACCTCTGGTATGATGAGCCTATGTCAAAGTCACGCTACGTCCTTCCGCTGGTCGCGGCGTTGGTGCTGTTGGGGATCGGCCTGCTGGTCTCCCCAGAGCTCATCCGAGCGTTGCCAGGCCGCTATGCCTACTACCTGCCGGAGCCACTGCAGGACTTACGCCACAACCCCCACCCGGACACCCTTCCCAGCCCCGTTCTTACTCCCATACCTCCACACACCCACACCCCCACACCTGCACATCCCCCCACTCCCTCCCCCACGGCCACACCTGCTCCCACCTCCACGTCCTCGCCCCTCCCACCTACTGCTTCCCCCGCCCCCACAGCGACGCCATCCCCCACGCCGCCAGTGAGCCTTGTGCTGACAGGCTTACGTCACGAGCATCAGGGTTGGAACAACTGCGGGCCGACCACGCTGGCGATGGCATTGTCCTATTGGGGGCGGACCGAGACTCAGTACGACGTCGCACCCGCCCTCAAACCCGACCCGGAGGACAAGAACGTCAGCCCGTGGGAGATGGAGAGCTACACGCGCGGGCTGGGCTTGGGCGCGCTCGTCCGCGTTGGCGGTACGGTAGAACAGCTCAAAGCGCTTGTTCGTGCGGGTTTTCCCCCCATCGTGGAAACCTGGTATGTCCGGGATGCCAGTGACCAACTGGGCCACTATCGACTCATCGTCGGCTACGACGACTCGGCCCAGCAGTTCATCACGTACGACTCGCTCCACGGTCCCGACGTGACCATCGGCTACCAGGAGTTGGACGAGCTGTGGCGCGTCTTCAACCGGGTCTACCTGATCGTCTACGCGCCGGAGCGGTGGGAAGAACTCGCATCTGTCCTGGGCCCCGATCTAGACGCCGCGACGGTGTACGAACAGGCACTGGAAGTGGCCCGCAGCGAGGCAGCCAACCCGCCGGAATCCTGCGTAGCCTACGCCACAAGCGCCGATTGGGTGACCTTCTCCTGGTTCAACGTCGGCTCCAACCTGACCTCGTTGAGACGGCACGCCGAGGCCGCAGCCGCCTACGATCAGGCGCGGCAGTTGGGGCTGCCCTACCGCATGCTGTGGTACCAGTTCGGCCCCTACGAGAGCTATCACGCCACGGGGCGCACCGATGACGTCATCGCGCTGGCCGACGCGACACTGGTGACGACCAATAACCTGGAGGAGTCCTACTACTGGCGTGGGATGGCGCGGCTGGCGCAGGGCGACGGCAGCGGAGCGCGAGCCGACCTCGAAGCCGCGCTCCGCTACCACGCAGGCTGGCCACCGGCGGTGGTTGCGCTTGCAGAAATACAAGACTCCTGATTGCCCTCGTCAGTTCATTCGGACTTCTTGCGCGCCTGCACCACCATCGTCAGCCCGCCCCATACGACCGTCTGTGCCAGTAGAGCTGCCCAGTCCAAGAGCAGATGCTCCTCTGAGTGCTCGTAGTCCAACCCCAGGTCTTCCTCCGCCCTCGCAGCCGAGTCACAGACGACTTCTCGCTGCACACCCGAGCCGTCGGGGAGCGGCACCTCGACCACCGTGCACCCGATGCTCTCATCATTTAACTTCCGCACGTCCACTGTCGAGCCCATTGCATCCATCGTCCAGTAGGATATGACGAGCTTCTGGGCCGGGTTGTCGGGCAGGGGGAACAAGGTCCCCGACAAGATGATCTGGACAAATAGCTGGACCAGAATCACGTAGAGCACAACGTCTTGGGTGGGCACCACCGCCGAGACGAAGAGCCCTAGCATGATACTGGCGAGGACGGCAAGCAGCAACGTCACAAACAGTTCCGCAGTGCCCGATGGGAAGAACTCGAAAACCGGATCCAAGCTAAGGTCCACTTTCAGACCGATAATGAGCAGCACACTGATGACCTGAATCACCGCAAAACAGCCCAGGACTAACACCTTGGAGACGACGTAGGCCCCAACGCGCAAATTGACCGCGCGTTCTCGCCTGAAGATCGCCCGCTCTTTCACGATTTCATAGGCCGCACCAAACGTGCCTGCCTGGGTGATGGCCAGGCCCAGCATAGTAAGGAGCTGTGACGCGGTGGGCTCGGGCATGTAGTTCGCCTTCTCGTCCACCTCTGCATCGGTCAGTTCTTCCTTGAGCTCCGCCTCAATCTGAGCGGGCGTCAGTTGCTTGCCCGTCAGGTCATCCTTATGGCTGACCAACATGAACAGCGACGCGATGATGGGCATCATGAGCAGCAGGATGAACAGGGTACGCAGGTCGTGCCGGATCAAGTCAAACTGGCGGCGGGCCAGAATCAACAACTGGCGCAGTACAGAATCGCGGGCACGTTTGGGCCGTCCAGCGGCGGCGCTTGCGCCAGGCTGCGCGACCTGGTCCGCCTGAGGCAGGCGGCTGGCCACGAACTGCTGGTAGAGCGGTGAGTGACGGAAGTGCTCGGTCCAGAGCAGGCCCGCCGGCATGCTGGACGAGCCGCCGTCGGAAGAGGCCTGTTGAGCCTGGACAGTCTGGTAGTAAGGTTGCAACTCGGGGGACGGCATCTTGCCCGCGGCCGGGTTAACCTCCTCGGATAGCTTCAGGTAGATATCAGCGAAGTCGCGGGCCTGGAAGAAGGAGATGGCATCACGCGGTGGGCCGTAGTATGCCATGTATCCATTGACCAGGAAGGCGACGTGGTTGCACTGCTCGATGTTAGCCGTTGCGTGCGTGATCAACATCACCGTCCGCCCTTGATCCGCCAGGAGATTCAAGTCGTACATCATTTTCTTCTCCAGGCCCGGATCGAGGCCTGACGTGGGTTCGTCCAGGAAGAGCAGATCCGGCTGGGCCAGCAGTTCGACCGCGATGCTCACCCGCTTGCGCTGACCGCCGCTGAGCACCTTGACGGGCTTTTCGGCGTGCTCGGTCATCTCCACCATGCTCAGCACGTCCTGAATCCGCCGTTCGATCTCGCCGGCACTCGCGTCCGGCAAGCGCAATTTGGCCGCGTACCACAGCGCCAGGCGCACTGGCAGTTCCTTGTGGATGATGTCGTCCTGCGGCACGTATCCCATCAACGTGCGGTAGGCACCCAGATTCGGGTACAGGGGTTCTCCGTCTATCAGCATCTGACCGTGCGTGGCCGGATTGAAGCCGTTCATAGCCTTCATGAGCGTGCTCTTGCCGGCCCCGCTACCCCCGACCAGGGCCACGAACTCGCCCGCCTGTACCGAGAGCGAGATATCGGTCAGAATCATGCGCCCGCCGGATACCTGCCGGCCCAGGTTTATCGCGTCCAGGCGGTGGCCCTGGCTGATCGACTTCGCCAGGCCCTGTGCTTTGCCGTCATAGACCAGTTTGAACGGGCCGATCTGGATGACGTCGCTGACGCCCAGCCGGACCATGCCGGACACTCGCTGGCCGTTGACGAACGTGCCGTTGGTGCTTCCAAGGTCGCGGATCGCAAACCCCCCGTTCTGGCGCAATATCTCCGCGTGATGCCACGAGATCACCGGGTGGTCCAGGTGCAGTTCGCTGGACGGGTCGCGCCCGACGAGCACCCGGGAGAACTGTGCCAGATCTTGCATGCCTAGCGCGCGTGTGCGCAGGGCCTCCCCGGCGCGCCCCTTGAGCGTCATGCTCACCGAGTTTCCTCGCAGGTCGCCTACACGGATCACGTCCGCCGGTCGCCAGGGCTGCGCGACGTTGGGAGGGACTCGCCGGCCGTTCAACTGGGTGCCGTTGGTGCTGTTCAAGTCTGTGACGCGCACCCCGCCCGCCGACACGTCCAGCTTCAGGTGCTGGGAAGAGACCGTAGGGAAGTTGAGCACGAGGTCGTTGCTGGAAGCGCGTCCCACATAGACAACCTGTTTCGAGAGCGCGTGTTCCTCGGTTTGGCCGCCGGGCCAGCGGACAACGAGCGTCGCCACGGCGGCCGATGGGGCTTTCTTGGCGGCCGCGGGTATGCCTTTCAATGGATACCCGCAGGTGGGGCAGAATCGCGCCCCCATACGCACCGGCACCCGGCACTGCGGGCAGAAAACGGTCGTGCCACCGCCCGGGCTGCCGGCCAGTGCTTGGCCGCACTTGATGCAGAAGCGGCTTCCTGGCCGGTTCGGAGTCCGGCAGTGTGGGCATATATTCTCGCTCATACACTCCCCCTCAATCGTAGGTGTAGAATCCCCTTCCGGTCTTGCGTCCCAGGTGACCGGCGGCGACCATGCGCTTCAACAGCGGACAGGGGCGGTATTTGTCGTCCCCCAAGCCGGCGTGCAACACCTCCATCACGTTGAGCACGATATCCAGGCCGATCAAGTCGGCCAGCGTCAATGGCCCCATTGGGTGGTTCATCCCCAACTTCATCACCGTGTCAATCGCCTTGCGCGTGCCCACTCCCTCCATCAGCACGTAGACCGCCTCGTTGATCATGGGACACAGGATGCGGTTGGAGATGAAACCGGGGTAGTCCTGGGCCTCGACCGGTGTCTTGCCCAGTCCCTCCGCCAGGGCCACCACGGTAGCAGTCGTCTCGTCGGAGGTGGCAAGCCCGCGGATGACCTCGACCAGCTTCATCAGCGGCACCGGGTTCATGAAATGCATGCCGATGGCCCGATCCGGGCGGCCTGTCACGGCCCCAAGTTCAGTGACCGAGATAGACGACGTGTTGCTCGCCAGGATGACCTCAGGGCGGATGCACGCGTCCAGTTCGATGAAGACCTGCTTCTTCACCACCAGATCCTCGACCACGGCCTCCACGACGAGATCCGCACCGGCAGCGGCAGCGATCTCACCAGCGGTCGTGATGTTCGTCCGGGCTGCCTCTAGCTGCTCTTCCGTCAGGCGCCCCTTGCTGTGCAGCTTCCCCACAGACCTCTCGATCGCGGCCATCGCCCGTTCCAACTGCTCCGGGACAACGTCGACGAGGGTGACCCGATAGCCAGACGTGGCACAGACCTGGGCGATGCCGTTGCCCATGGTGCCGGCGCCGATCACAGCGATGTGGTTGATGTCCATCTGATATCCTCCTTACGGAATACGCAACACGGATCACGTGAGAAGTGCCAGGTGTTTCGTGGTGCGTGGTACCTGTAACGTGTCACTCCAGTTCGATAGCCATGGCCACAGCCTCGCCCCCGCCCAGGCACAGGGTAGCGATGCCCCGCGACAGACCACGGTGGCGCAGTGCATAGATGAGCGTGACCAAGACACGAGCGCCAGAGCACCCGATGGGGTGGCCCAGGGCGATCGCTCCCCCGTTGACGTTGACTTTCTCCCAGTCCAGCCCGAGCCCCCGGCCATCGGCCAGGCATTGGGCAGCGAAGGCCTCGTTCATCTCGACCAGATCGTAGTCATCCACGCCGGTACCCGTCTTGGCCAGCACCTTCCGAACGGCGAAGATCGGAGCCGTGAATATCTTGATCGGCTCGACCGCTGCCTGGTCGTAGGCCAGCACGCGGGCCAGCGGCTGGATGCCCAGTTCCTCCGCCTTGGCCCGGCTCATCACCACTGTGGCGGCGGCCCCATCGGTGATCCCCGGGGAATTGCCGGCGGTGACGATGCCGTCAGCCTGAAAGGCAGGCCGTAGGCGGGCCAGTTTCTCCAGGCTGGTTTCACGTCGTGGGACCTCGTCGGTGTCGAAGAGAACCGGTGGGCCCTTCCGCTGCGGCACATCGACGGGGGTGATTTCATCTTTGAAGCGGCCCTCGTCAATGGCGGCGATGGCCTTCATCTGGCTGTTATAGGCGTACTCGTCCAGTTCCTCCCGCTCCAGCTTGTACTCGCGGGCGATCCACTCGGCGGCGTTGCCCATGTGCTGATCCTGAAACGCACACCACAGCCCGTCGTGGACCATGGCGTCCACCAGCTTGCCGTCGCCCAGCCGGTAGCCGAAGCG